>NZ_JBXAQO010000010.1:0-968 GCF_058807295.1 Caulobacter sp. GW821-FHT12D05 | reverse complement strand
AGGCCGTTGTGGGCGGCCAACTCGTTGGTGTGGGTGTCGTAACCGCCCTGGCTGACGAAGAAGGTCTGCTTGGCGTGACCCAGCGTGCCGCGGGCCTCGATCATTCGGGCCGCGCGCAGCAGCTGGCGAGAGATGTCTGAGGTCAGGGCTGCGCCCGTGGTCGGGTGGACGAAATACTTGTCCACGGCCGAAGTGGTTGAGCTGATGATGGTGTTGGCGGCCACGGCCTGGGCATAGGCGCTGCTCATGCCCTTGCTCGTCAGGTCGGTGATCGCACCGTACGACGAAGCGTCGGCGAAGACGTCCAAAGCGGCCTGACGCGCCTTCACCGCAGCATCGGTGCTGGTGGCGTTGTAGCCATTGCGCACGATCGAACCCGACGACGGCAGGATCAGCGGCGCGGTGCGGTCGCCGATCAGGCACAGGTTCGAACCGGCGATCGAGATCAGCGGCGGCAGGCTGGCGGCCTGGGCCCGGTCGTTGATCCGGCCCATGAAGCCGTCGTTGTTGGTGGCCCGGGTGCGCATGCCTTGCCACTGGTTCTGCTGGTCCTCGTGGGACATCAGGTTCACCGGGCGCAGGTCCGGGCGGCTGGTGTAGAGGGCCTTGGTCAGAGGCGCGAACAAGGTGCCGGTGTTGAGCACCGCGCTCAGCGCGCCTTCGTCCCAGGCGGGCTTCAGGGCGGCCATGGCCCCGTGCAGACCAAAGGCCGTGCCGGTCAGTGGCACCAAGCTCGACTGAGCCAACGCAATGCCCGAGCCGCGCTGCTTGGCGTAGTCGGCGTAGCGGCCATCATTGGGCACGACCATGTTCCAGGCATCGTTGCCGCCAAACAAGAAGACCCCGACCATGGCGCGATAGCCCGAGGTATCGGCGGCCAGGGCGCTGGAGAGGCCGAGTTGGCCCAGGGCGGCGACGGCCGAACCGCCGGCGGTCAGGCGCAGGAGTTCACGACGAGAGACGGTCAT
>NZ_JBXAQO010000009.1:0-1194 GCF_058807295.1 Caulobacter sp. GW821-FHT12D05 | reverse complement strand
GATTACTCGACGATCTTGGCCACGACGCCGGCGCCGACGGTGCGGCCGCCTTCGCGGATGGCGAAGCGCAGGCCTTGGTCCATGGCGATCGGGGTGATCAGCTCGACGTCCAGCTCGGCGTTGTCGCCCGGCATGATCATTTCCACGCCTTCCTTCAGCTTGATGATGCCGGTGACATCGGTCGTGCGGAAGTAGAACTGCGGACGGTAGTTGGTGAAGAACGGGGTGTGACGGCCGCCTTCTTCCTTGTTCAGGATGTAGGCTTCGGCCACGAACTTGGTGTGCGGGGTGATCGAACCCGGCTTGCAGAGCACTTGGCCGCGCTCGACGTCTTCACGCTTGGTGCCGCGCAGCAGCACGCCCACGTTGTCGCCGGCTTGACCTTGGTCCAGCAGCTTGCGGAACATTTCGACGCCCGTGCAGGTCGTCTTCTGGACCGGACGGATGCCGACGATTTCGACTTCTTCGCCGACCTTGACGATGCCCTTTTCGATACGGCCCGTGACCACGGTGCCGCGGCCCGAGATCGAGAACACGTCTTCGACCGGCATCAGGAAGGGCAGGTCAACCGGACGCTCCGGCTGCGGGATGTAGGCGTCGACCGAAGCCATCAGCGCCAGGATCGCTTCTTCACCGATCTTGGCGTCGCGGTTTTCCACGGCGGCCAGGGCCGAGCCCTTGGTGATCGGGATGTCGTCGCCCGGGAACTGGTACGAGCTGAGCAGCTCGCGCACTTCCATTTCGACCAGCTCCAGCAGCTCTTCGTCGTCGACCATGTCGACCTTGTTCATGAACACGACGAGAGCCGGCACGCCGACCTGACGGGCCAGCAGGATGTGCTCGCGGGTCTGCGGCATCGGGCCGTCGGCGGCCGACACGACCAGGATCGCGCCGTCCATCTGGGCGGCGCCCGTGATCATGTTCTTCACGTAGTCGGCGTGGCCGGGGCAGTCGACGTGCGCGTAGTGACGGTTGGCCGTCTCATACTCGACGTGAGCCGTGTTGATCGTGATGCCGCGGGCCTTTTCTTCCGGCGCGGCGTCGATGTCGGCGTAGTTCTTGGCGGTCGCGCCGCCCGACTTCGCCAGCGTGATCGTGATCGCGGCCGTCAGCGTCGTCTTGCCATGGTCAACGTGACCGATGGTGCCGATGTTGCAGTGCGGCTTATTACGTTCGAACTTTTCCTTGGCCATC
>NZ_JBXAQO010000008.1:2128-4628 GCF_058807295.1 Caulobacter sp. GW821-FHT12D05 | reverse complement strand
CCCGCATCTTCACGGGGAATTCAATTTCGCTGAGCCTGTGCTGGAGACAGTGGGGAAGTCGTTACGCCATTCGTGCAGGTCGGAACTTACCCGACAAGGAATTTCGCTACCTTAGGACCGTTATAGTTACGGCCGCCGTTTACCTGGGCTTCAATTCAGAGCTTGCACCCCTCCTTTTAACCTTCAGGCACCGGGCAGGCGTCAGACCCTATACGTCGCCTTGCGGCTTCGCAGAGCCCTGTGTTTTTGATAAACAGTCGCTACCCCCTGGCTTGTGCCACTCTTCTCTGGTTGCCCAAAGAAGAGTCACGCTTATCCCGAAGTTACGCGTGCAATTTGCCGAGTTCCTTCAGCACAGTTCTCTCAAGCGCCTTGGTATACTCTACCTGCCCACCTGTGTCGGTTTCGGGTACGGTCTCCGTTGGAGTTATTTCCAGGGACCTGTTCACTGCCGGGAGCAATCCAATAAGCCCCGACAATTTACCAGATCCGTCACTTCCAACTGGTTCAGGAATATTCACCTGATTCCCATCGACTACGCCTTTCGGCCTCGCCTTAGGGGCCGACTAACCCTGCGCAGATTAGCTTTACGCAGGAACCCTTGGGCTTTCGGCGAGAGGGTCTCTCACCCTCTTTATCGCTACTCATGTCAGCATTCTCACTTCCGATACCTCCAGCAAGGCTCACGCCTCACCTTCATCGGCTTACGGAACGCTCCGCTACCGCGTGCTTACGCACACCCATACCTTCGGCGACTGGCTTAAGCCCCGTTACATTTTCCGCGCAGGTTCGCTTGACCAGTGAGCTGTTACGCTTTCTTTAAATGATGGCTGCTTCTAAGCCAACATCCTGGTTGTCAAAGCAAACCCACATCGTTTCCCACTTAGCCAGTACTTGGGGGCCTTAGATGATGGTTAGGGTTGTTTCCCTTTTCACGACGGACGTTAGCACCCGCCGTGTGTCTCCCGGATAGTTCTCTTGGGTATTCGGAGTTTGATTAGAATTGGTACAGCTCGCGCCGCCCGCATCCATTCAGTGCTCTACCCCCCAAGGAATACGTCCGAGGCACTACCTAAATAGTTTTCGCGGAGAACCAGCTATGTCCAGGTTTGATTGGCCTTTCACCCCTATCCACAAGTCATCCGAGAATTTTTCAACATTCACCGGTTCGGTCCTCCAGTAAGTGTTACCTTACCTTCAACCTGCTCATGGATAGATCACCTGGTTTCGGGTCGTCATGCGACGTACTTATTCGCCCTATTCAGACTCGCTTTCGCTGCGCCTACACCTAACGGCTTAAGCTTGCACGGCACATGAAGTCGCTGACCCATTATACAAAAGGTACGCCGTCACCACGCGCGGTGGCTCCGACTGCTTGTAGGCTTCCGATTTCAGGATCTGTTTCACTCCCCTTGTCGGGGTGCTTTTCACCTTTCCCTCACGGTACTTGTTCGCTATCGGTCATTGAGGAGTACTTAGGCTTGGAGGGTGGTCCCCCCATGTTCAGACAGGATTTCACGTGTCCCGCCCTACTCGAGTCTGTCGCTATTTGACGCTTACGGGGCTATCACCCACTATGGCTGTGTTTCCCAACACATTCAGCTTTATGTCACGACAGCACTGGCCTGGTCCCGGTTCGCTCGCCACTACTACGGGAGTCTCGGTTGATGTCCTTTCCTCCGGGTACTGAGATGTTTCAGTTCCCCGGGTTTGCTTAATGAACCCTATGTATTCAGGTCATTATACCTCTTCTGATCAACCAATCCTGGCCCCAGCCGAAGCTGAGACTAAGTTGGGTGACCATAAAGGTGGGTTTCCCCATTCGGAGATAGCCGGATCAAAGGGTGCTCGCGCCTCCCCGGCTCTTATCGCAGCGTGCCACGTCCTTCATCGCCTCTCAATGCCAAGGCATCCGTCAGAAGCCCTTATGCGCTTGATCGTTCTCAGCAAAACCCATGCATAATCGTCTCTTGTCACTCACGTGAGAAGAGATCGAACATGAGCTCTACCTTTAGTCAGACAATGATGTCTTCTTAAGTCCATCCTTAAACCAGGTCCGTATCCCAGGGGTGAGCTACGGTTGGCGGAGGAACCCTGCCTTCACAATGTCATTTCGCAGCTGGCTCCAAGAGCCAGTGCAAACTTGATCATTCCTCGATCGCGATTTCTCGACCTGTCCGATGACAGGGAGAATGGTGGAGCCAGACGGATTCGAACCGACGACATCCTGCTTGCAAAGCAGGCGCTCTACCAACTGAGCTATGGCCCCTCACACTCGGTGTGAGTTGCTTGCCCATCAGGAGCTGGTCGCCAGAAACACTCAGAAGAGTGCGGATCCGTATGTGGAAAGAGTGGTAGGCCCGATAAGACTTGAACTTATGACCTCACGCTTATCAAGCGTGCGCTCTAACCAACTGAGCTACGGGCCCATAGGCCGCTCAGATGAGGTCCGGTTAAGGACCCGCTCCAGGGCTCGCGATCGCCTCGACAACCTAACGGT
>NZ_JBXAQO010000008.1:0-2030 GCF_058807295.1 Caulobacter sp. GW821-FHT12D05 | reverse complement strand
TCATCAAGGAGTGGAAAGAGAAACGAAGACGGCGGCGATCCGCTCATTTGTGTGCGTCAAGCGCACTAATTGGAGCTTCAATAACCTCGTGAGAGGCTGGAGAAGCATCCTTAGAAAGGAGGTGATCCAGCCGCAGGTTCCCCTACGGCTACCTTGTTACGACTTCACCCCAGTCGCTGACCCTACCGTGGTCGCCTGCCTCTCTTGCGAGTTAGCGCAGCGCCTTCGGGTAAAGCCAACTCCCATGGTGTGACGGGCGGTGTGTACAAGGCCCGGGAACGTATTCACCGCGGCATGCTGATCCGCGATTACTAGCGATTCCAACTTCATGCTCTCGAGTTGCAGAGAACAATCCGAACTGAGACGACTTTTAGGGATTGGCTCCCCCTCGCGGGATTGCAGCCCTCTGTAGTCGCCATTGTAGCACGTGTGTAGCCCACCTTGTAAGGGCCATGAGGACTTGACGTCATCCCCGCCTTCCTCCGGATTAACTCCGGCAGTACGATTAGAGTGCCCAGCCAAACCTGATGGCAACTAATCGCGAGGGTTGCGCTCGTTGCGGGACTTAACCCAACATCTCACGACACGAGCTGACGACAGCCATGCAGCACCTGTGTCCCAGTCCCCGAAGGGAAAGCCAGATCTCTCTGGTGGTCCGGGCATGTCAAAAGGTGGTAAGGTTCTGCGCGTTGCTTCGAATTAAACCACATGCTCCACCGCTTGTGCGGGCCCCCGTCAATTCCTTTGAGTTTTAATCTTGCGACCGTACTCCCCAGGCGGAGTGCTTAATGCGTTAGCTGCGTCACCGACATGCATGCATGCCGACAACTAGCACTCATCGTTTACGGCGTGGACTACCAGGGTATCTAATCCTGTTTGCTCCCCACGCTTTCGAGCCTCAGCGTCAGTAACGGACCAGTATGTCGCCTTCGCCACTGGTGTTCTTCCGAATATCTACGAATTTCACCTCTACACTCGGAGTTCCACATACCTCTTCCGTACTCAAGACTGCCAGTATCAAAGGCAATTCCAAGGTTGAGCCCTGGGCTTTCACCTCTAACTTAACAGTCCGCCTACGCTCCCTTTACGCCCAGTAATTCCGAGCAACGCTAGCCCCCTTCGTATTACCGCGGCTGCTGGCACGAAGTTAGCCGGGGCTTCTTCTCCGGGTACCGTCATTATCGTCCCCGGTGAAAGAATTTTACAATCCTAAGACCTTCATCATTCACGCGGCATGGCTGCGTCAGGCTTTCGCCCATTGCGCAAGATTCCCCACTGCTGCCTCCCGTAGGAGTTTGGGCCGTGTCTCAGTCCCAATGTGGCTGATCATCCTCTCAGACCAGCTACTGATCGTCGCCTTGGTGAGCCTTTACCTCACCAACTAGCTAATCAGACGCGGGCCGCTCCAATGGCGATAAATCTTTCCCCCGAAGGGCACATCCGGTATTAGCTCAAGTTTCCCTGAGTTGTTCCGAACCAAAGGGCACGTTCCCACGTGTTACTCACCCGTCCGCCACTAATCCCGAAGGATCCGTTCGACTTGCATGTGTTAGGCCTGCCGCCAGCGTTCGCTCTGAGCCAGGATCAAACTCTCAGGTTGAGTTGACATTGACATCAGACTTCCAATCCCGGGGGAAAACCCAGGATCAGGTATCTGGTTTGCATAGTATCTTGACGAGTTCCCATCACACTGCAGCCAACCGAAGTCAGCTGCGGTATAAATGGTGTCTTCAAGAGACCGCATTTGTCAGCGTCGAAGGTAGACCTAAAGTCTACCGCCAGAGCGCCGCCGCCTGCGTTTCTCTTTCCAAATCAACAATGTCAAAGACCCGAGCCGCTTCAGCGACCCCACCGTTTAGCGCCCGGTGTCGGCGGAGGCGGCTATCTAGCGAACCTCGAATTCCGTGTCAAATCGTTTTTTTCAAAACTTTCTGACCTCACCGCCAACCGACCCGGAGGTCTTCGGCAGAGCCGGCAGCTTCTAAAGAAGTCACCGAAACCAGTCAAGAACTTTTTTCTAAGAAAAGAAG
>NZ_JBXAQO010000007.1:0-28477 GCF_058807295.1 Caulobacter sp. GW821-FHT12D05 | reverse complement strand
CCGACCTGCCCTACATCTTCCCCAACTGGGCCAACTGGAATGGCGGCGGCCGAGGCCCCGTGCCGCTGTTCGGATAGACATCGAGGCGCTGGTCGCATGCACCGGCCAGCGCCCGACTTCGATCAAGCCAAATTCTGTATCGGTCCATAGCGCCTTTGGCTTAGACCGCGACCAAAGCCCTCTCTACCGTGACGATCAACAAGCGGCCTCCCGGAAAGACCCGAGACGAGGCCGCCGCTCGGAGAGGACTTCATGAGCCGAATGTCGCCGACGGAAATGGCCCGCCAGCTCGGCGGCGGCCTGCTGTCTTTTCCCGTCACCCATTTCGACGCCGATCACCAGTTCCTGGAAGCGCCCTACCGCGAGCACTGCGGCTGGATGCTGGAACGCGAGCTGGCCGGCCTGTTCGCCGCCGGTGGCACGGGCGAGTTCTTCTCGCTGCGTCCCGCCGAAGTCGGCCAGGTGGTCCGCGCCGCCGTCGCCGAGACCAACGGCAAGATCCCGGTCATCGCCGGGGCCGGCTACGGCACGGCCATCGCCACGGACCTGGCCAAGGACGCCGAGGCCGCCGGCGCTGACGGCGTGCTGTTGCTGCCGCCCTTCCTGACCAACGCCACGCAAGAAGGCCTGGCGGGTCACATCGAGGCGGTCTGCAAGAGCACCAAGCTGGGCGTCATCGTCTACAATCGCGACAACGCCATCATCAACGAGGACACCCTCGAGAAGCTGTGCGACCGCAATCCGAACCTCGTGGGCTTCAAGGACGGCGTCGGCGACCTGGAACTGATGATGCGGGTCTATGCCCGCATGGGCGACCGCCTGACCTATATCGGCGGCCTGCCGACGGCCGAGACCTTCGCCCTGCCCTATCTGGAGATGGGCGTGACGACCTATTCGTCGGCCATCTTCAACTTCATGCCGGAGTGGGCGCTGGACTTCTACAAGGCCGTGCGCGCCCGCGACCGTGACACCGTCATGGCCGGCCTGCGCGATTTCGTGCTGCCCTACATCACCCTGCGCAATCGCGGCAAAGGCTACGCGGTCTCGATCGTGAAGGCCGGCATGAAAGCCATCGGCCGCGACGCCGGTCCGGTGCGCCTGCCGCTGACCGAGCTGACCCCGGCTGAGTTCGGCGAGCTGCAGGGCCTGATCGCCCGCGCCAACGCCGGCGACCAGCGCCGCGCCGCCAACGGCTAGAGGACAGACGGGTCGATGCGTCCGGCGCATCGACCCGCTTTACACATCCCATGAACGCGTTCACGCCTCTCCCTGGCAAGAAGACGCTGGCGATCGGTCCGAACGAACGCCTGGCGTCGCGCCTCCAGGGTGTGGTCGATGGGCGGTTTCCGATGTTCGAACTGAGCCAACTGCGCTGCTTCGTCGCCACGGCCGAGGAACTGCATTTCGGCCGCGCCGCCCAGCGGCTGAACATGACCCAGCCACCGCTAAGCCGGCAGGTCCAACTGCTGGAGCGGATCCTGGGCGTCACCCTGCTGGACCGCACCAGCCGCTCCGTCCGCCTGACCCCCGCCGGCCGCGCCTTCCTGCTGGAAGCCCGCCGCATCCTGCGCCTGGCCGAGAGCGCCGCCCTGGCCACCCGTCGCATCGCCAGCGGCGAGGCCGGCCAGATCGCCATCGGTTTCACGGCGGCCTCGGGCTACAACTTCCTGCCGCAGCTGGTGATCCTGTCCAAGGCTCGCCTGCCCAACGCCGACCTGACCCTGCGCGAGATGGTCACCCGCGAGCAGGTCGAGGCCCTGCTGACAGGCCGCATCGATATCGGTCTAGTCCGCCCGCCGATGGAACGGGCCGAGTTCGCCACTGCCCGCGTGTTGTCAGAGCCCCTGGTCGCGGCCCTGCCGACCGGCGATGCGCGCCTGGCCAAGGCGACCCTCACCCTGGCCGACTTCGACGCCCAGCCGCTGATCATGTATTCGCCCGAGGGCGCGGGCTATTTCTACAACATGCTGACGACGCTGTTCGACGCCAACGGCGTGAGCCCCAACTACGTGCAGCACGTCACCCAGATCCACTCGATGCTGGCCCTGGTCCATGCCGGCCTGGGCGCGGCGATCGTGCCCGAAGCCGCCATGAGCCTGCATTTCGACGACGTGCAGTTCCGCCCAGTGGCCACCACGCCCGACCGCCCGGTCGAGCTCTACATGGCCTGGCGCAAGGACAACGAGAGCCCGATCCTGCAGACCTTCATCGACCTGTGCCTGGCCGAAGCCTCGCCGGCGGGAACCGACGCGCGCTAGCAGCGCGTGATCTCTCCCACGGCGGGCCGACGCCCAACGATAGAGTTTGGGAGAGACAAGATGACCCTCGATCGCCGCGCCGTCCTGGCGGGAGCCGCCGCGCTGTCCGTCGCCACGCGGGTCAATGCCGCCGGCGTCGCCGCACCCGTGGCGACCACCACGGCGGGCCGAGTGCGCGGGGCGCAGGTCGACGGGATCAAGGTCTTCAAGGGTGTTCGCTACGGGGCCGACACCTCGGCGCGTCGCTTCCAGCCGGCGCAGGCCGCCCAGCCCTGGAAGGGGATCGCCGACGCTCTGGCCTATGGCGCAGCGTCTCCCCAGAGCAAGGCCGACGAAGGGACCAGCGAGGACTGCCTGTTCCTCAATGTCTGGACGCCGGGCGTGGCCGACGGGAAGAAGCGACCGGTGATGTTCTACGTCCATGGCGGCGCCCACGCGAACGGCTCGGGCTCCAGCCCGCTGTATGACGGGACCTGGCTGGCCAAGACCTATGACGTGGTGGTGGTGACGGTGAACCACCGCCTGAACTGCTTCGGCTACGCTTATCTGGCGCGGCTGGGCGGACCGGAGCTGGCCGACAGCGGCAATGTCGGCAACCTCGACCTGATCCTGGCTCTGCAATGGGTGCGCGACAACATCGCGGCGTTCGGCGGCGATCCCGGCAACGTCATGACGTTCGGCCAGTCGGGCGGCGGCGGCAAGGTGGTGACCCTGATGGCCATGCCGCGCGCGGCGGGCCTGTACCACAAGGTCGCGACCATGAGCGGCCAGCACGTCACGGCTATGGGCCCTATCCACGCCACGATCCGCGCCAAGGCCTTCATGGAGAAGCTGGGCCTCAAGCCCGACCAGACCGAGGCGCTGAAGACCCTGCCCGCCGCCCAGCTGGTGGCAGCGCTGAAGATGAAGGACCCGCTGGAGCGCAAGGGCAACATCATCTTCTGGTCGGTGCTGGACCACGGCGTCCTGGCCCGCCACCCGTTCTATCCGGATGCGCCGCGCGAGAGTGGCCATATCCCGATGATCATCGGCAACACCCACGACGAGACGAAGGCCTTCCTGGGCGGCGATCCCAAGAACTTCGAGCTGACCTGGGAGGAGCTGCCAGGCAAGCTGGACAACGAGCTGGTGCTGGACATGTCACCGGAATACCTGGTGGCGAAGTACCGCTTGCTCTATCCGAACTACAGCCCGTCGGACTGTTTCTTCGCCATCACCACGGCCGGGCGCTCGTGGCCGGGCCACCTGATCCAGGCCGAGCAGCGGGCCAAGATCGGCGCGCCGGCCTGGATGTACCAGCTGGACTTCGGCGCTCAGACCGATCCGAAGATGGGCGCCTACCACACCTACGACATCCCGCTGGTGTTCGGCACGCTGGACGCCAAGGAGTCGAAGACGGGCACGGGGCCAGCGGCCCAGAAGGTGCGCGATCAGATGAGCGGGGCCTTCGTCAACTTCGCGCGGACGGGCAACCCGAACGGCGCGGCGATCCCGGCCTGGGAGCAATACACCCTGCCCCGCCGGCCGACGCTGCTGTTCAACGAGATCTCGAAGATGGTCGACGACCCGCGCAAGGAAGAGCGCGAACTGTTCTCGGCCGCGCCGTTCCTGAAGGAAGGGACCTAGTGCAGGCTGGCGGGCTTGGAGAACGCCGAGCTCGCCCCCGCCGCCGTGGTCGTCGTGGCGGTGATGGCCGATCCGGCCGCCGCGCCCTCGACCTCACCGGCGAAGGCCGCATTGCCCACGCCGTCGGTGACCGCCTGGATCGCGCCCAGATAACGCTCGCCCTCGGCGGTTCCGGCCTTGCTGGCGAAGACCTCGACGGTGACCAGGCTGGCGGGCGGCGCTTGCAGCGTCCCCTTCACCGAGAGCTTGCCGGCGGCGCGCTGCACAGCCGAGAGGGTCGGCGGCGCCAGGGCAAATTGCGGCTGGGCGTGGCAGTTCGGCGCGTCGTCCTGGTTCAGGCAGATCGTCGCCGCCCCAGCTTTGTCGAAGACCACGCCCATGCCGCGCGAACCGACGAAGCTGCCGTGCTCTAGTCCCGGCGGGCCGATGATGATGCCGCCCCGGACCATCTTGGGATCGCACGAACCGCCGGCCGAGCAGCGCATAATCGGCAGGCCGTTGCCGGCGATGCTGTTCTGGCTGATGCGGTTGACGGCGACCTTGGCTTCCGGACGCACGGCGATGCCGATGCCATTGCCGCGGATTTCGTTGCCGACGACCATGTTGCCCGCGCCCGTCAGGCTGATCCCGAAGGCGTTGCCCTCGAAGACGTTGGCGCCGATGTAGTTGCGCGCGCCCCAGTTCGATTGCAGGCCGTCCGAGTAACGCAGGAAACGGTTGCGCACGACGGTGTTGTCGTTGCCCCACAGGATCTCGATACCCTGCGAGGGCTCCAGATTGTCGGTCCCGCCGTCGAAGACATTGTCGGCGATCAGGTTGAAGGCCGCGCCGCGCGTCAGTTCCAGGCCGTCGCCGTTCTCGAAGAAGGTGTTGCGCAGGACCTTGTTGTCCAGGGTCGTGTTCGAGGTCGAGCCACCCTTGCCGTCGTCGCCACTGAGCATGACGCCAGCGCCGCCGATGTTGCGGACGATGCGGTTGTCGACGACCACCGCGTTCGAGGTCCGCAGGATCAGCACGCCGATGCAGAAATTGCGGATCTCCAGGCCGCGCAAGGTCACGCCCTTAGTGTCGACCAGCGCGAAGCCGGGATTGCTGGCCGTGCGGACATTCGTGCCGTACTGGCCCGGGACCATGCCGGGGCAGGACTTCAGGTCGCGCGGCAGGTAGCCAGAACCATCGACAATGTTGTGGCCGCCCAAGCGGGCGAAGGCTTGGCCCTCGATCGAGACGGGCCCCTTGATCGCCGGCAGGGCCGACTTCAGCACGATGGTCGGCGCGGCGATCTCGATGCGGTAGCGGCCGGGCTCGGCGTTGCTGGTCGCGATCGCCCAGCGCAGCGAGCCTTGCGCCTCGTCATCGGCCTCGCGGTCGACCAGCAGCAGCGTAGTCTCAGCCCCGGTGGCGGCCGGACCGCCGGCGGCGACCGCCGCGATCGGCTTCGGGTCAGGCGTCTGCGCCAGAGCGAGCGCCAGCATGGCCCACGTGCCGATCATCGGTCTCTCCTTACGAAACTAGGCCCTGTCCCAGGGGAAGCTCAGGGTCGGAGCGTTCGTATAGCGCTTCATCTTGAAGGTCAGCCGTGTCCCGGCGCCGGGGGCCAGCTTTAGTGTGAATGCCGAAGAGTCGACCGGGACCGCGGCCCCCTCGCCCACCGCCGCGCTCAGGATCTGGTGCTCGGCATAGGCGCCGCCCTGCACCGTCACGGTGCGCGCGGAAACCTGGTTGGTGTTGACCAGGGTCACCACCGTCTCGTCCTCGCCCAACTTCTCGACCAGGGCCGAAACGTCCGGCGGAATGCCGGCGCGGCGGCGCTCGGGGTCGAACCAGCGCAGGCGCGCATAGCGCAGCGCCCCGCCCTGCGACGGCGAAGTCCCCGACCAGGCCGGCCGGGCGATGTTGATGCCGCCTTCCATCAGGTGGATCAGCGCCGTGACGCTGGCCGGGGTGATGTCCAGGGTGGCGTCGGCCAAGCGGGTATCGGGCGAGGTGTTATCCTCGCGCTGAGCCTGAGCCTTGGCGCGGACCCGCTCCAGGTCGGCGCGCAAGGCTTTCACCGGATAGCCGGCGTCCTTGCCTTCCAGGTACGAGACCCACGGATGGTCGGCGGCGCGAGCCCGGTCGCTGGCCTTCTGCGACATGTACCAGATCTCGAGCCCGTTCAGCCGGTACTCGCCCGGCGCATAGCCGTACCAGCCCTTGGGGCCGTACATGCGCGGGGTCATGACCTTGCCGTCGACGGTCTTCTTCTGGGCGTTGATCACGTCGTTCTGGCGGCGCCAGACGTCCAGGTACTTGTCGTCGCCGGTCAGCAGGTAGGCGTTGAGGAAGCCGACCACGGCGCGCGGCACGCGGTTGCGGTCCTCGCGCTTGCCGGTCGGCGGCGCCACGGGGCTGAAACCCCAGCCGTAGGTCCCGCTCCACCACTGGCCCTTGGGACCGCCGATCTTGCCGTCCAGGCCGATCTTGCTGGGCAGCACGTCGCCATTGGCCTTGGCGCGATCGATCCAGGCGTCGACGTAACTGACGATCCAGTCGCGGTACTTCGGCTCGTGGTCCAGCATGTAGGCGTTCAGCACCAGGCTGGTGGCCTGCAGGTTCAGCGGCGCATCGCCGACCACGTCGCCATACTCGGCATAGTGATCGAGGGTCTGCTGGTAGGTGGTCTCGCCGTGCTCCATGAAGAAATGGGTCGGGTCGAACCGGTCGCCGGCCCAGTCCAGCGGCGTGGCTTGCCGCAGCATCGGCCCCTTGCTGCCCGTGATCATGCTGCGGATGATCTTCAGCTTCGGGTCGTAGTTCGGGACCGCCTTGTCCTCGCCCGTATAGAAGCCCGAGAAGCGCTTCACGCGGTCGCGATAGCGGGCGTCGTAGGGGTCCGACAGGCCCAGCAGGTTGAACACCGACAGCCCCTCGGACAGGTGCTGCCAGTCGGTCATGACCGGGAATTCGCGGAAGTACATGCCCTCGCGAGCGAACGGCACCTCGACGGTCTTAGCCGCCGTGTATTGGGCGACATTGCCGTCGAAGGCCTTCTTGGCCATGGCCAGGACTTGGTCGCCCGCGCCCAGGGCGTGCAGGGTCGGCCAGTCGTTGACGTTCTCGATGGCGTCGTCGGGACCGTCATTGGCGCCCCAGCGCTCGACGGCCCGCAGCCAGCCGCGATCGTCGAAATAGCGGGCGAAGAAGGCCGCGCAGGCCTCCTCGTTGGCCTTCAGCAGCTCGCGTTGCAGCAGCGCCCATTCGGGCGGCGCCATCGGCGTCGAGACTGACAGGATCGGCGCGGCAGAGGCAGGACGCGCCAGGGCGGCGAAGACCAGGGCCGAGGCGCCGGCCAGGACGGAACGTCGGGTCGTCATGTTACTCAGGCCGCCTTCAGTTCCAGACGCTGGATTTTCCCGACAATCAGGAAATAGGCCAGGATGCAGATCACGCAGTGGGCGCCGACGAAGATCAGGGCCCCGTCGAACGAGCCGGTCGCCTTGACGATGTAGCCGATGACGATCGGGGTCACGATGCCGGCGACATTGCCGAAGGTGTTGAAGATGCCGCCGGTGACGCCGGCCATCTCCTTGGGCGAGGTGTCGGCCACCACCGCCCAGCCCAGCGACGCCACGCCCTTGCCGAAGAAGGCCGCGGCCATGATCACGATGACCAGCCACTCCTGCTCGACGTAGTTGCAGACGATGATGCAGGTGGCCAGCACCATACCCAGCAGCAGCGGCGTCTTACGGGCGATGTCCAGATTGCCGGTCTTCTTCAGCAGGCCGTCCGAGATCATGCCGCCCAGGATGCCACCGGCGAAGCCGCACAGTGCCGGCAGGGCGGCGGTGAAGCCGGCCTGCAGGATCGACAGGCCGCGCTCCTTGACCAGGTAGATCGGGAACCAGGTGACGAAGAAATAGGTCAGCACATTGATGCAGTACTGGCCCAGATACACGCCCAGCAGCATGCGGCTGGACAGCACCTGCTTGACGTTGGCCCAGTTGAAGGCCGCGCCGTTGGCCGCGTTCTTTTCTTCCATCCGCACCAGGCCGCCGCCGGCCTCGATATAGTCGACCTCGGCCTTGTTGACGGCCGGATGGGTCAGCGGACTGTGGATCAGCTTGACGAAGACCAGCGCCGCCAGGATGCCGACCACGCCCATCACCCAGAACACCGAACGCCAGCCGAAGCTGTGGGCCAGCCAGCCCATCAGCGGCGCGAAGGCGACCAGCGAGAAGTACTGGGCCGAGTTGAAGATCGCCGAGGCTGTGCCCCGCTCAGAACCCGGGAACCAGGCCGCGACGATGCGCGCATTGGCCGGGAACGACGGCGACTCTCCGAGCCCCACCGCGAAGCGCATGGCGAAGAGGACGCTGGCCGCCATCAGGCCGGTGAAGAAGCCCGCGAAACCCTGCAAGGCGGTGAAGCCCGACCAGACGATCAGGGCGATGGTGTAGATCTTCTTGGAGCCGAACTTGTCCAGCAGCGCCCCGCCAGGGATCTGGCCCAGGACATAGGCCCAGGCGAAGGCCGACAGGATGTAGCCCATCGCCACCGGGTCCAGGCCCAGCTCCTTCGACGCCGACTGGCCGGCGATCGAGAAGGTCGCGCGGTCGGCGTAGTTGATCGTGGTGATGATGAACAGGACCGTGATGATCAGCCAGCGCACCCGCGTCCGCTTGGTGGTGTCGGTCATACACGTCCCTTCCCTTGTCAGCCGATCTGTCGCCGGCATCGTCCAGGGTGACGCTAGAGGCGCCCGTTCCCCAGGTCTAAGTCAATTAGCCTATCGACCGATCCACGGGCGACATGGATCGAGGCGGTTCGTGTATCGAAACATGTCCGGACCACCCGTTTCCGAGAGGTCATTCGGGCCGAAATCCTGAAAAACGCATCTGAATTGCGTTTTCGGAGGCCGCCTCACCCTCGATCCGTGCCGAACGCGCATCAGTCCATACCTGATTGAGATTGGCCCTCGACGGAAACCCGTTCCTATCCTGAAGCCAACAAAGAAGGTGGTTCGGCCGCCTTCGGATCGAAAGAGACCCGCGACACGCGGGCACTGGGAGGGATGATGTCGATCAACCGCAAACCCGCGCGCGCCGCCTTGGCGTTCAGCGCTTCCGCTCTGGCCTTGACCCTGGCGGGCGCCGCCTTCGCACAAGACGCCGCTCCGGCCGCCCCCGCCGCCGATGAAGTCGACGCTATCGTCGTCACCGGCTTCCGCGCCAGCCTGCAAAGCGCGATCAACATCAAGCGTAACTCGAGCGGCGTCGTCGACGCCATCAAGGCCGAGGACATCGCCCAGTTCCCCGACCTGAACCTGGCGGAATCGCTGCAGCGCATCCCCGGCGTCTCGATCTCACGCATTAACGGCGAAGGCCGTCAGATCACCGTACGGGGCCTCGGCTCGGAATACACCCGCGTCCGCATCAACGGCATGGAGGCCATCTCCACCACCGGCGGCACGGCCAACAGCGGCGGCACCAACCGCGGCCGCGGTTTCGACTTCAACGTCTTCGCCTCGGATCTCTTCAGCAGCCTGGCGGTGCGCAAGACCGCCTCGGCCGATGTCGAGGAGGGTTCGCTGGGCGCGACTGTCGACCTGAACACCTCGCGCGCCTTCGACAGCCGCAAGCCCCAGCTCGTGCTGTCGGCCGGCGCCAGCTACAACGACCTCGCCGAGAAGACCACACCGCGCGTCTCGGCCCTGGCCAGCCGCACCTTCTTCGACGGCAAGCTGGGCGTGCTGATCTCGGCCGCCTACGAAGAGCGCCACCTGAAGGAAGAAGGCGCCAACATCACCCGTTGGTCCACCGGCGGCAGCAACGGCGGCTTCAACGCCGCCTCGACGCTCTCCGGCTACACGCTCGCCCAGATCAACGAAACCGACACGACCAAGGCGATCTTCGCGCCGCGGATCCCGGCCTACGTCAGCTACGACATCAAGAACAAGCGCACGGGCCTGGCCGGTTCGCTGCAGTACAAGCCGGACGCCAATACCGAGATCAATTTCGACGCCCTGTACGCCTATCTGGCCGGCGAGCGGAAAGAAGCCCAGCTGCAAGCCATCGGCCTGTCGCGCGCCACGACCGGCAAGCCGCAGACCATCATTCGCGAGGGCGTCGTCGAGAACGGCAACCTGGTCTACGCCAAGATGGACAATGTCGATCTGCGCACCCAGTCGGCCTATGACGAGCTGAACACCGAGTTCAAGCAGTTCACCCTGTCGGCCAAGCACAACTTCGGTGACCGCGTGGTCATCGGCGCCCTGGCCGGCTACGCGGACTCGACCTTCACCCAGCCGGTCTCGACGATCGTCACCTTCGACCGGGCCAACAGCGCCAACTATGTCTACGACTTCCGCAAGGCGCGCGCCCCGCAGATCCTGCTGAACTTCGACGCTGCCGATCCGGCCAACTGGTCGGCCATCAACGGCACCTCGGAAGTCCGCATCCGCCCGACCTTCGTCGAGAACCAATTCTCGACCGCCAAGATCTACGGCGAGTGGGAAGCCAACCAGAACCTGAAGCTCAAGGCCGGCGTCGACTGGCGCAAGTTCGAGTACGACAGCTACGGCCTGTACCGGACCACCGAGACCGTCAGCCAGACCCTGACCCCCGCCGAGCTGGCCTCGGTGTCCACGGTGTTCAGCGGCTTCGGCAAGGGCCTGAACATGCCGGCCGGAAACGCCACCGCCTGGCTGGTGCCTGACATCGACAAGTACGCCGCCCTGCTGAACATCTACAGCAACACCGGCATCTACGCCCTGACCGGCACCAACAACACCTCGGCCCGCGGCCAGTACGGCGCGGTCGAGGAGCAGGACACCGGCGCCTACGTCCAGGCCGAGTTCCGCTTCGAGGCGCTGGGCCTGCCCTTCCGTGGCGACGCCGGCATCCGCCGCGTCCACACCGAGCAGGAGTCGGCCGGCTACGCTGCCGTCGCCGGCGTGATCCAGCGCGTCGACGTCAAGCGCGACTACGACCTGACCTTGCCGTCGTTCAACCTGGCCGCCGACGTCACCGACACCTTCGTGGCCCGCGTCAGCGCCGCCAAGACCATCGCCCGCCCGGGCATCGGCTCACTCGCCCCTGGCGGTGACGTGTCTGTGCAGGGTTCGAACCGCAGCTACAGCTCGGGCAACCCGTACCTGAACCCGACCCAGTCCAAGAACCTGGACGTGTCGCTGGAATGGTATCCGTCGTCGGGCACGATGTTCGCCGCGGGCTTCTTCTACAAGAAGATCGACACCTTCGTCGCCAATCTGAGCGAGTCGCGCGTCTACAACACGCTGGGCCTGCCGGACTCGCTGATCGCCGGCACCACCGCCACGCCCGACATGGTGTTCCAGGTCTCCAAGCCCATGAACACCAAGGGCGGCAACCTGAAGGGCTTCGAGCTGAACGCCCAGCAGCCCTTCACCTTCCTGTCGGGCTGGATGAGCCACTTCGGCGTCATCGCCAACTACACCTACGTCGCCTCCAAGATCGAATACCCGACCACGACGACGGCGGGCGGCCCGGTCATGATCGAGGACCTGATCGGCCTGTCGAAGCACGCCGCCAACGCGACGCTCTACTACGAGACCCCGAAGTGGAGCGTCCGCGGTTCGCTGGCCTATCGCGGCGGCTACCTCACCCAGGTTCCGGCCAGCGACAACAACCTCATCGCGGGCACCAACTCAACCCTGAACGTCGACATGCAGGCCAGCTGGAACATCCGCGAGAACCTGAAGCTGTCGATCGAGGGCGTGAACCTGACCGACGAGTTCAACGATCAGTACGTCGGCTATACCGACCGCCTGAACGTCTACACCCACAGCGGCCGCCAGTTCATCGTGGGCCTCCGCTACAACTTCTAACCCGAACGTCCTCCCCGGACTTCCCAGGCGTCCTTCTTTACTTCCCCGCCTGGTTCGACTCGCGCCGCCTCTCCTCCCGGAGGCGGCGCGTTTTGTTTGGCGCCTACCGTGAGATTCGAAGGGGATGGAGAGGGAGAGAAGGCCGGCAGCACTCAATGAACGCCGCCGGCTAGGTGCTCGTCGGTGGGGTGACGAGAGGGCGCGGACCCTACGTCGCCGAGGCCGCGTAAGGCAATCCCACTCTCTCTATGCGTGAAGCTTAACCATAAGAAGCTTCGCCATAGGCGCCTGTGACGCCGATCGGCCTAAAGGCCGCGCAGCCAGGTCCAGACATCGTCCGGCCGCTCCAGCGCCGAAAGCCCCTCCTGCCGCGCCGCCTCGCCCACACGGCGCAGACGCCCGGGCGTGACGCCGAACCGCCCGCGGAAGGCGCGGCTGAAGTGGGCGTCGGACCGGAAGCCATGGTGGTAAGCGATCTCGCCCAGCGTATGCTGCTCGGCGCGGTCGTGCAGGATGGCGTCGAAGGCCTGGTCCAGGCGCCGCCCCTGAATGAAGGCGCTGACGCCGCCCAGGGGCTCGAACACCTTGTAGAGCAGGCTGCGCGACACCCCCAGGCGCCGGCGGACGGCTTCGGGCGACAGCTCGACGTCGTCCAGGTTTTGCTCGATGAACTGGCGTCCCGAGGCCAGCAGCATCTTTTCGACCGGGCGATGCTCGCCATTGGCGGGCGCGGCGTGGGTGGCGATGGCGCCGGCGATCAGCGCCGCCGTGGCCTTGGCGCCGGCCTCCGCCTCGTCCGAGGTGATGTGGTCGAGCACGTCGGCCAGGGTCCGGATGTGCGTCCCCAGCAGACGTCCGCTGACGCTGTCGTCGGACAAGACCAGGCCGTGGAAATCCAGGCTGCCTTGTCCGTCCAGCAAGGCGCGTGGGACCATCACATACAGCGAACGATAGCTCCCGGTCGTCATCTCGTATGGCCGGGCCATATCGATCAGTCGGATCGGCCCCATGTGGCCGCCGGCGGCGCGGCCGTCATAGTCACCACGCCAGCCGCTGTCCTCCAGCTCGACCACCACCAGGACCGTGTCACCGCCATCGATCAGGATGTGCGACAGCTTGCGCTCGAACCGCTGCGGCACGCCCGAGCACTTGGCCAGGACGACCACACCCAGGTGATAGGCCTCGAGGCTGTTGAAGAAGGTCGCCTCGGGCGACTGCAGCGTGATGTCGAAAAGGTGCGCGCAGCCCTTGCGGTACTGCTCGAAAGCGTCGTCCTGGTCCTTGGCGTCCAGCAGCCAGACATCTCTACGCAAGGCGGAAGCGGACAAGGACATCTCTACGGACGGGACTCAGGACCAGCAGGCAATAAAACGTGGATTTCCGATCAATGACAGCCCCCTCCCTCTGAGCGACAACCGCGCTCAGCAGCGCGCTGAATGTCGGTGGGGCATGGCGCGCGACGCGAGTGGTCGTCGAACCCCGCCGGTTCGACGACCCGAACTCTCCCTCAGATGAACTTCAGACGACGCAGCCAGGCCTCGAAGGCGTCGGGCCAGCGCGAGGCCGGGTTATCGGCCGGCAGGCTGAAGCCGAAGCCGTGGCCGCCCTCCTGGTAGACATGCAGCTCAGCGGGGACCTCGGCGGTCTTCAGCGCCTGGAACAGGGTCAGGCTGTTGAGCACCGGCACGGTCCGGTCGTCCGCCGCATGGACGACGAAGGTCGGCGGCAGGCCCTTGCGGACGCGCTCGTTCAGCGGCTTGGCGGTCTCAGCGCTGACCGTGGCGATGCCCGGCCGCGCGGTGGCGGTCATGACGCCGTAACCGACCATGACGACGTCCGGTCGGGCCGACTGCTGGTCGGCGGCGTCGATAGGCTCATAGACCTTGGCGTCGTGGCGGGTCAGGGACGCGGCCGCCAGGTGCCCGCCGGCCGAGAAGCCCATGACGCCGATGCGGCTGGGGTCGACGCCCCAGGTCTTGGCGTTGGCTCGGATCAAGCGCACCGCCCGCTGCACGTCCTGTAGCGCCGCGTCATAACCATCCGCCCAGCCGTCGACGGGCAGGCGATAGTTCAACACGAAGCAGGTGATTCCGGCTTTCGACAGCCGGCGCGCGCCGCCCGCCCCTTCCTTGTCGACCGCCAGCCGCATGTAGCCGCCGCCCGGCAGGATCACCATGGCCGCGCCGTTCGGCTTCTCAGGCCGGAAAACCTCCAGGATCGGCCGCGAGACGTGCATCACCGCCCGGTCGTGGGCGGCGGGCGAGCCGCGTTCCAGCACCTGGCGCACAGCCGTGACGCCAGCCGAGCCGGGCACGCGCCCGACCGGCCAAAGCTCGACCACTTCCTTGGACAGCAGACCCGCTGGTTCCGGCGGCGCAGGGATGATCACCGGCGCGGCGGGCGTGCCGGTCAAGGTCGCGTCGGCCGGCTTCGCGGCCTGCGCCAAGGCGCGGCCAGCGACCAGGCTTAGCGCAAGAGCGCCCGTCAGCGCCCGCCGGTTCAGGTGGAGGTCTCGCATGATCGTCTCTCCCTAGTTGGGCCGGCCGCTGACCTGGCCGAAACGGTACGCCGGCTCGGTCGCCACCACGTCGGCCGGACGCGGCGTGGGATCCCCGGCCACCGCGCCTTCCAGGCCGCGTCCGGTGACGTTGTTGGTCGCCAGCTTCGGCCCTTCGGCGATCGTCACGTTGATCCCCTTCAGGTCAACGTTACGCAGGTTGGCCAGGCGGATGCCGCGCTTGGCCGTGCCGGTGATCCCGTTCAGCACGAAGCCGTCGACCGGCTTGTCGGGGTGGACGTTCACCGCCTCGACCAGCACCGGGACGTCGGTGACCTTGATGCGCTCGAAGACGATGTTGCGCACGGTCGGGATGCCGGCATTGCCCGGCACCGGGAACTGGTCCTGCTTGCCGCTGTCCAGGAAGTTCAGGCGCAGGAAGCCCTGCCCCGTGTTCGAGACCTCGAGGTCGCGCATGACGATGTCCTCGATGAACGCCCCGCGCCCCGGCCGGCTCTTGATGTAGATGGCGAAGGTGTAGGCCGACAGGCACTTGCACCGCTCGACCAGCACCCGGCGCACGCCGGCCGAGGTCTCGCTGCCGATGCCGATGCAGGCCCAGCGGCGGTCGCGGAACACGCAGTCCAGGATGGTCACGTCCTCGGTCGGCCGGGCGATCATGTTGCCCTCCAGGCCGCGACCGGACTTCAACGAGATGCAGTCATCGGCCACGTCGAAGTCGCAGCGCTCGATCAGCACCCGGCTGCACGAGTCCACGTCGATGCCGTCGGCGCCGCCGTGCACGATCACGTCGCGGAACACCACGTCCTCGCAATAGACCGGATGGATCGACCACATGTCGTTCTGCTCGGTGCGCAGGTCGGTGACGCGGAGGCCCTTCACCTCGACGAACTCTAGCAGCGCGGGGTGGCGATAGCCGGTGGCCGTCTCGATCCGCCGCTTGATCGCAGACGAAGCGACGATCTGGCCCTTGCCGGTCAGGGCGATGTCGTGGGCCTCCCGCGCCCAGACCAGGCCGATATAGCCTGGCACGAAGCGGCCCTCCCAGCGCACCTGCACCACCGGATAGTCGGCGAGATCCGGCGAGCCTTGCAGCGTCGCGCCGCTGTCGATGCGCAGCGTCGTGCGCGAGCCGATGCGAATGGCGCCGGTCAGGAAGGTCCCGCCGCTCAACACCACTTCACCACCGCCCAGCGTGGCGCAGCGGTCGAGGGCGGTCTGGATCGCGACCGTGTCCTTGGTCACGCCGTCGGCCTTGGCTCCGAAGTCGCGGGGATCCAACACCAGCGGGTTTTTCAGCTTGCGCGCCGGCAGCACCGGACGGGTCGGTGTCTTGGCCTTCGTAGCTTGAGCCTGAGCCGGCAGAGCGGCGGCAGCGGCGGCGAGGCCGATCCCACCGACGATCAGGCGAC
Organism: Caulobacter sp. GW821-FHT12D05; assembly: GCF_058807295.1. Classification (NCBI taxonomy): domain Bacteria; kingdom Pseudomonadati; phylum Pseudomonadota; class Alphaproteobacteria; order Caulobacterales; family Caulobacteraceae; genus Caulobacter; species Caulobacter sp. GW821-FHT12D05. The sequence goes on along the minus strand of NZ_JBXAQO010000007.1, from coordinate 12,817 downwards.
GGGTGGCGGAGACTGGGCTTTGGGTCATGGGCGTCTCTAACTCACTGAACTTGTTCATGCCGGCGGCGTGGCCGGCTGGCCATTGATGCGCACGTTCTCGAAGGTCAGGCCCTCGACGTGCTTGATGATGTCGGGCTGGGCGACGCCGTCGAACACGCAGTCCTTCAGCGTCACGCCGCGGATCGGCGCGGCGGGGAAGCCTTGCAGGTCCAGCGCGCGAGGGCTCTTGCCGCTGACCAGGCGCTCGACCACCAGGTTGCGGAACACCGGCGTGAAGGGCCCGTTCGCGCCCTCCTGGTAATTGTAGTCGACGGTGATCACCGCCTTGGCCACCTGGCCGACGGCGATGTCGCGGACGTGGATGTTCTCCAGCGTGCCGCCGCGCATGGCGTTGTTCTTGAAGCGGATGGCGATATCCAGGCGAGGGCTGTCCATCTTGCAGCGCTCGACAAAGACGTTGCGCACGCCGCCGGTGATCTCGCTACCCAGGGTGACGCCGCCGTGGCCGTCCTTCATCTCGCAGTCGCGGATGATGACGTTCTCGGTCGGCCGGTTCAGGCGACGGCCATCGGCGTTGCGGCCCGACTTGATGGCGATGCAGTCGTCGCCGGTGTCGAACACACACTTCTCGATCAGTACGTCGCGGCACGACTCCGGATCGCAGCCGTCGTTGTTGGGCCCGTGGCTGTGGATCTGCAGCCCACGGACGATGACGTTCTCGCAGGCGACCGGATGGATCTCCCACATCGGCGAGCCGACGATGGTCAGGCCCTCGATCAGCACGTTCCGGCAGCGATAAGGCTGGACGAACATCGGGCGGATCGTCGTGCCGGCCCCGAACACCCGCTGTTCGACCGGCACGCCGGTCTCGGCCATCTCGGTCAGGCGCTTGCGGTCATCGACCACGCCGGGCGGCTTGCGCTTGACCCAGTTCCACCAGTGGTCGGCGTCGGCCTGGCCGTCCAAGGTCCCCTCGCCGGTCAAGGCGATGTCGTGCTGGTCCAAGGCGTAGATGAACGGCGAATAGTTGATCAGTTCCACGCCCTCATGCCGGGTCAGCACGGCGGGCAGGTAGGCGGCCGGATCGCGCGAGAACTTCAGCGTCGCGCCCTTGGCCACGTGCAGCTCGGTGCGGCTCTTCAGATGGACCGCGCCGGTCAGCCAGACGCCGGTCGGGACCACCACGCGACCACCGCCGGCCTTGGCCGCAGCGGCGATCGCGGCGGCGATGGCCTTGGTGCAGTCGACCTTGCCGCCCGGCTTGGCGCCGAACTTGGTGATCGGGAAGTCGCGACGCGGGATCGTCGGCGGCCTGATGCGCGCCAGGATCGCGTCGGCTTCCTTCCAGGCGTCGTCGGCGGCGCGGGCCAGGCCGGGCGCGGCGGCCAGCACCGCGCCGGAGGCCAGGAGATGACGGCGAGAAACGTTCATGGCAGCACCAGCGGCTCGCGGCCGCCCCTCCAGGTCCACTTTACGCGCTCGCCCTGCCCCAGCTTGCGATCAGCGGCGCGGACATAGGCCAGTTCTTTGTCGAAGGCGGCCTGGGTCAGGGGCGTGCCAACGGCGTCGGTCGGATTGGCGAAGGTCACGGGACGCGGGGACGCCGCCAGGGCCAGGTCGCCCAGCTCGTAGCGGCGCAGCACACCCGGCGGCAGCACCTCGGGCAGCTCGCGCTGGATGGGCTGGTCCACGGCCATGCGGAAAGCGGTCAGGCTGTTGTCGGCATAGATCGCCGCGACCCGGTCATCGATCGCCCCCAGGTGCAGGGCCACCGGCCCCAGCGCGCCCAGGCCGTAGACGCTGATCGCCTTGGCGTCGACATCGGGCCGCGCCGCCAGCCAGTCCATGGCGTGGACGGCGTCGTCCAGGCGCACGCCCAGGGGCGACTTGTCGACCAGCAGCATGCGGGTGGCCAAGAGATTCCAGTCGCCCAGGACGCTGGCCTTCAGTTCCTCCGTCCCGCCCGCGCCGCGCGCGACCAGGGTCAGGACGACGTGGCCGGCCTTGGCCAGGCGCGCGGCCTCGGCCTTCACGGCTTGAGGATCCTTGGTCAGCAGCAGCACGGCGGGCTTGCGGCCTTCACCGTCGGGTTTGGTGAGGATCGCGTCGGCCCACTGCCCGTCACCGACCTTCAGCCGGATCGCACCGTTCGCGCCTTCCGACATCTCAGGCGGCGCACCGCCAGGCTGAGCCGTCGCGAAGGTCACCGCGCGGATGTCGGTCGCCAATCGCTGGCGCAGGGCCGCGACATCCGCCGTCGTGGCCACCACCGGCCGGGCCGCGATCACCGTCTTCAGCCGCTTGGCGTTCAGGCTCTGAATGGTCTCGCCGCCGATCGAGGTCGAGAGCTGGCCGGTGGGCGTGACCCACAGCTTCTCCGGCGCGAGGCGCGGCGGCGGCGTGAACGGCCGCTTGTCCGGCGCGTCCTTCAGCCAGCGGCTGAAGAAGGCGACGATGTCCGAGGCGATCGGCTGCAAGGCGCCGTGGCCGCCTGGGCCGTGGATGAAGCTCAGCCGATCTTCGGCGCCATACAGGGCGTAGACGCCCTGCGCTTCCTTGACCGCCTTCTTCGCCCCCTCGAACGGGAACATGTCCTCGGTGGTCGAGATCACCGCATAGGCGCGCGGCGCGGCCATCTCGACGAAGTCGGGAAGATCCAGGCCCGAGGCCAGGAAGCCGGGTATCGACTGCTCGCCGTCCTGCGGACCGACGGTCGACAGCAGGTGGTCGAAGTCGGTGACGAAACACGCCGTGCCGGTGGCCTTCACCCGGTCGTCCAGCGCCGACAAGAACGCCGTCAGCGTGCCGCCGCCCGAGCAGCCGAACGCGCCCAGGCGCTGGGCGTCGACGTCGGGCCGGGCGGCCAGATAGTCCAGGCCCCTGATGGCGTCCCAGATGAAGTAGCGCGAGACGTGGTCGCCGACCGGCGCGGTCTGCCAGGCGGCCAGGCTGTGCTCGCCCGTCGGCCGCCCCACCTTGGAGGCGCCCAGCTCGGGATCGTAGTGCTGCAGCCGCTCGCCCTCGGAGACGATGTCGTAGGCCAACACCATCATGCCGGCGCGAGCCAGGTTCACCGCGAAGTTTCGATTGCCGATCTTGCCGTCCAGGCCGTGACCGGGCGCGACGATGATGGCCGGGAACGGCCCCTTCCCCGCCGGGACATAGAGGTTGGCGGTGACGTGATAGCCCGGCAGGCTGTCATAGGTGACCTTCTCGACCTTGAAGCCATCCTCCTGGACGACGCCCCAGGTCTTGGCCGCCAGCGGCGTGCGCTCGGGCAGGCCGCCGATCAGCTTCAGGATGGTGGCGCGGTTGGCGGCCTTGCGGGCCTCGGCGTCCGCCTGAGATTTCAGTCCCGCGACCATCGCCTCGCGCGCCTTCAAGCGCTCGCGGGCGATGCCGTCGATATAGGCGGTGAGTTCCGCACGACCATTGGCCGGCGCGCTCTGGGCCAATACTGGCCCGGCGGAGAAAAGCAGCAGCGCGGCGGCCGCGCCATAAGCGGTCTTCATACTGGTCGCCCCAATGAAAAAGGGCGGCCGGCTCTCGCCGACCGCCCATTGGATCAGAAGCTGTAACGCACGCCGACGAAGTACTGGCGACCGCTCTGGAAGTAGTCGCTCAGCCGTTCGGCCGTGGAGTCGCTGTAGGTGATGTCCTTCTCGTTGGTCAAGTTCAGCCCCTCGACGCTGAAGGTGATCGCGTCGTTGATCCGGTACGAGGCCGAGAAGTCCACGAAGGTCGTCGGCTTACGCCCCGACACATCGACATTGTAGGAGGACGGCACCGCCGTCAGGTACTTGTCGCGGTGCGCCAGCGAAACGCGAGCCTGGATCGGCCCGTCCTCGTAGTAGAGCGTGCCGTTGTAAGCGTTCTTCGACAGGTTCAGCAGGTCGCGCGACACCGTCGCAGCGCCCGCCGTCGTGGTCAGGAAATAGTCGATCTTGGAGTCGACGAAGGTGTAGTTCAGCAGCACGCCAAAGTTCTTGAACTTCCAGGGCAGGAAGGTCAGGGGCTGCTGGTAGTTCAGCTCGATGCCCTTCAGCGGACCGCCGGGCGTGTTGATGACGTTCGAGATCGTGAACTGGTCGTCGACCGTCACGCCCGTCCCCTGCAGCAGGCTGGCCGGCAGGCCCGTCGTCGAGTACGGCGCCAGGGTGGTGATGTTCTGGATGTAGGTGCTGATGTCCTTGTAGAAGAACGCGGCCGACAGGATCGCCCCGCGCTTGGGATACCACTCCACCGCCACGTCGAAGGTCTTGGCGCGGTATGGCTCCAGCATCGGGTTGCCGGTCGTGACCGTGCGCGAGCCGCCGGCCACCGAGACGTTGGTGGCGGCCGACAGGCTGCCCAGGCCCGGACGCGACATCACCTTGGCCGCGCCGATGCGGACGATCAGGTCCTCACGCGGCTCGACCACCAGGTTCAGCGACGGCAGGGTGTCTTCGTAGCTGCGGCCCACCGTGGTCAACTGGAAGCCGGCTGGATCCACGCTGGTCGGCACCGTGGCGAAGAACGTCGAGCTCTGCTCCGTCTTTACGTAGCGCACGCCGACATCGCCGCGCACCGGCATGCCCAGCGCATCGAACTTGAAGGCCGCCATGACATAGGCGCCCTTGTCCTCTTCATTGACTCGACGATTGTCGCCGCGGGCGCTGGAGGTCGTGCTGGACAGGGCGAAGCGGCCGCTGTTGCTGAAGATGTCGTAGGCCTTGGCTATGGCGTCGCGGTTCGGGCTGGCCCAGCAGACGGGCGTGCCCGCCGGCAGGTTCAGACCCTGCAGGCCGCACCACTGCTCGGTCAGCGACTGCATGGTCGAGCCGGCCGGGATGGCCGGGATATTGCCCTCGCCCGCGGCCAGGCGCTGGCCCTGGCCGATGAAGGCGTACTTCTTCCAGTTCGCGCCGCCCTTGAGGGTCAGGTGGTCGTTCAGCTCATATTCGGTGTCGAACTGGGCGACCTTGTACTTGTTGTCGTTCCAGTTGGGGCGCAGCCGGATGTCCGGACCGGTCGGCCCCGTGCCACCGGCCACCGTCTGGGTCGGGCCGATGTACCAGGCGTTCGGGTCGGTGACGTCAAAGCCGTAGTTGATGGCCGGGAAGTACTGGCCGTTGGGCCGGAAATCGAACGAATAGTTGTCGCTATTCAGCCGGTCCATCTGGGCGATGTAATCCAGCGCATTGTCGAAATCGTTGGCCACATAGCCCAGCAGGCCCTTCACCGACCACTTGTCGGTCAGCTTGTGCTTGGCGTTCAGGGTCCACTGGGTGAACTCGGTATCGTACTTGTCGAGGTAGTTTTCCGAGCGCAGGTCGACGTTGTCGAACAGGCCGTAGACCATCGTGCCCTTGTCATCGAGGACCAGGTCGCGAACCACGATCTCGGGCTTGCCGCCCTGCGAGGCGGCGCGGCTGAAGCCGATGGCCTCCAGCTGACGCTCGTTCCGCGAGCCTTCGAACTTCGAATACAGCATGTCGAAGGTGATTTCGGTGCGGTCGGTCGGACGCCATTGCAGCGAGCCGGTCAGGCCCAGGCGCTTGGTCTCCAGCTCATATTGCTGATAGCGCAGGAAGCGCGGATAGCGGGTCGTCGCCAGGCTGGCCGTGGCCGTGTCGGTCGCATCGGCGCCAGCACACAGGGCCGGACGGGCCGAGACGCTGCACCAGCCGCCGTCGGCGTTGCCCTGGTTCCACAGACCCGTGCTGGCCCCGTTCTGCCGCGTGCCGCGCTCGGAATAGGCCACCGAGAACAGCGCCCCGAAGGTGTCGTCCTTGAAGGTGTTGCTGACCAGCAGCGCCATGCGCGGGTCATAGGACTTGGAGAGATCGTTCCAGCCCATCTTGGCCGAGCCGGCCATCTTGAAGCCGCGATAGTCGAACGGGTGGCCGGTGCGCAGGTCGACCGTCGCGCCCAGCGAGCCTTCCTCGACATCGGCCGACGGCGTCTTGCGCACGTCGATCTGGCTGAACAGCTCCGAGGCGAAGACGTTGAAGTCGAAGCCCCGGCCGCGGTTCGAGCCCGTGGTCGCCTGGGCCTCGACGCCGTTGATGCGCACGCGGGTGAATTCTTCGGATAGGCCACGGACCGACAGGTTGCGCCCTTCGCCGCCGTCGCGAGTGATGGCCACACCCGGCACGCGCTGGATGGCCTCGGCCAGGTTGTTGTCGGGGAACTTGGCGATGTCTTCGGCGACGATCGAGTCGACAGCGGCGGTGTTGGCCCGCTTCACCTCCAGCGCCTTCTCCAGGCTGCTGCGGAAGCCGGTGACGACCACGGCCTCGACCTCGGCCGGGTCGCTCTGCGGCGCGGGCGCGGTCTGGGCGACGGCGACCTGGCTCCACATCAGCGCCCCCGCCCCGGCGGCGGCCAGCAGGACCTTGCGACGCCCTCGGTTCGCCGACGCCATCCAGTTCAAGCAAGTCATTTGGTCTTCCCTCCCAAAGGGCGCCCGTCGTTCTTTTTGTGGTCGACGAACAGGCGCGGTGATCGATCCCGACGGGACCTTCAGGCCCTCCCGAGCGGAGCGCCGCGCCAAAGAGACGGGAGCCGGCGGAAACCGGCTCCCGAAGTCCACGGGGGACGTGGTTCCTTGACGATGAGGGTGGCGGAAGGCGCGAGCGGCGCGGCGACACGGCGCGCGAGGATGAACCTGGTCATCAGCTCCCCTTCCCCATTGATACCGGTGTCATGCAGCAACGCCACAGGCCCGATTTGTCCGCGCGCCGAAGTATCCCGGCGCGATCGAGACAAAGCTTCGGCAAAGCCGGATGGGTGTCAACGCGTTCATGCCAGCGCTGGCAAAAAATGGGCTAGCTGGAGCGCCTAGTCCCGAATTTTGGGACCAGGCTCAACTCTGAGCGGCAAGAACCGCTGATCTAGTGAGAAGAACGGTTCAGGACGTTGTTGCGCAGGTAAGCGCCGTAGGTGCTCTTCCCCAGCGCGTCGGCCAGCCCTTCGAGCTGCGCCGCGTCGATAAAGCCCTTCTGGAACGCGATCTCCTCGGGGCAGGCGATCTTGAAGCCTTGACGCTTTTCCAGCACCCGCACGAACTCGGCCGCCTCGACCAGACTGTCTGGCGTGCCGGTGTCCAGCCAAGCATAGCCCCGCCCCATGATCTCGACGGCCAGGTCGCCGCGCTCGAGATAGGCGCGATTGACGTCGGTGATCTCCAACTCCCCGCGCGCGGACGGCTTCAGGTTCTTGGCGATCTCGATGACGTCGGCGTCGTAGAAATAGAGACCGGTCACCGCCCAGTTGGACTTCGGCGACTTCGGCTTCTCCTCGATCGACACCGCCTTCATGCCCCGGTCGAACTCGACCACGCCGTACCGCTCGGGGTCGTTGACGTGATAGGCGAACACGGTCGCCCCGCCCTCGCGCTTCATCGCGTTGGTGAACAGGCTCGTGATGCCGTGGCCGTAATAGATGTTGTCGCCCAGGATCAGCGCCGACGGGCTGTTACCCACGAACTCCGCGCCGATGATGTAGGCCTGGGCCAGGCCGTCCGGACTGGGCTGGACCGCGTACTGGATCTCCATGCCCCACTGCGAGCCGTCGCCCAGCAGCGCCTGGAAGCTCGGCACATCGCGCGGCGTCGAGATGATCAGCACCTCGCGGATGCCAGCCAGCATCAGGGTCGACAGCGGATAGTAGATCATCGGCTTGTCGTAGACCGGCATCAGCTGCTTGGACGTCACCAAGGTCATGGGATGCAGGCGCGTGCCGGAGCCGCCGGCCAGGATGATGCCCTTCATGCGCGGGCTCCTTGAGAGTTCAGTTCGGTGATGATGTCGGCCACGGCGAGGCGCCAGGCGCGGGGCTGAATGCCGTAGTCGGCGGTGAGCTTGGCTGTCGACAGGCGCGAGTTCTTCGGCCTGCGCGCCGGCGTGGGATACTGCTCGGACGGAATGCCCTCGACCTCGGCGGACGGACCGCCGGCCTCCGCGCTGAGGCGGAACACCTCCCGCGCCAGGTCGGCCCAGCTGGCCTCGCCCGCATTGACGAAGTGATAGACGCCGGTCGGCGCCGCTTCATCGGCGATCATGCGCAGCGCGATGACCTTCAGCGCCTCCGCGATATCGGTCGCCGAGGTCGGGCAGCCATACTGGTCGTCGACCACGCGCACTGCCGGCCGATCGGCCGCCAGCCGCAGCATGGTCTTCAAAAAATTGGCGCGATGGGCGCTCAGCACCCAGGCCGTGCGCAGCACGACCGAGCGCGGATTGCCCAGCCGAACGGCCATCTCGCCCGCCAGTTTGGACGCGCCATAGACGCCGATCGGCGCGACCGGGTCGCTCTCGACATAGGGCTGCGTCTTGTCGCCGTCGAACACATAGTCTGTGGAGACCTGGATCAGTGGTATCCCGCGCTCGCGCGTGGCGTCGGCCAGCAAGGCCGGCCCGCCAGCATTGGCGGCGAAGGCCCCGGCGACCTCGGCCTCGGCCTTGTCGACGGCGGTCCAGGCGGCGCTGTTGATCACCGCCGCGAAAGGGACCTGGTCGAAAAGCGCGTGGATCGACGCCGCGCTGGTCAGATCCAGCTGATCGCGCGTGGGCGCGTGAAGGACGACATCGGCCGGCCAGGTCGCGCGCTGAAGTTCAAGGCCGACTTGGCCGGCCCCGCCGGTGATCAGAATATGGATTGGCTGCAAACTCATTATTTCTCTGGAAAGGCGGCGCTCAGCGCCATCGCGGACCTTCTATGGTGTGAAGGATTTCCGCAGCCTCTCCTCATCGTCCTATTCTTGGCATGCCCCAGCCAAGGTCCGGCATAGCGCAAGATTCAACGCTTTCCCAGATCGTCTTGCTCACGGACTCAGCGGGAAGATGCCCGCGCCGACGCCAAGCAGACGAAAACTCTTCGTTTCGTCACGCATTGCCTTTAAGCCGCTTCGCAATAACGCCCTATCAGGGGCAAAGACTAAAACGTGGTGGGGTTTATCTTGGCATCGATCTATCCGGTGATCCTGTGCGGTGGCTCAGGCACGCGTCTCTGGCCGGCTTCACGCAGCGACCAGCCCAAGCAATTTTTGAAGCTCGTCGGCGAACGCTCGTCCTTCCAGGAGACCGTCCTGCGGGTGAAGGACATCCCCGGCGTCGCCGAGACCGTCATCGTCACCGGCGCGGCCATGGTCGACTTCGTCGTCCAGCAGACCGCTGAGATCGAGACCTGGGTCACCATCTTGGTCGAGCCCGAGGCCCGCGACAGCGCCCCGGCCGTCGCCGCCGCGGCCGCTTACGTCGAGCGTCAGGATCCGGACGGCGTCGTCCTGATGCTGGCCGCCGATCACCACATCGCAGAGCCCGAGATCTTCGGCCAGGCTGCGGTGACCGCCGCCAAGGCCGCCGAGAGCGACCTGATCGTCACCTTCGGCGTGCAGCCGACCTCGCCCGCCACGGGCTTTGGCTATATCCGCCCAGGCGACGCGCTGCTGGACGGCTCGGTCAACGCCGTCGCCGCCTTCGTCGAGAAGCCCGACCGCGAGACCGCCGAGCGCTATCTGCTGGAAGGCTATCTCTGGAACAGCGGCAACTTCGCCTTCAAGGCCAGCACGCTGCTGGGCGAGTTCGAAGCCTTCGAACCCTCGGTCGCCGCCGCCGCCAAGGCCTGCGCCGCCGCGCTCGAACTCGAAGCCGGCATCGGCCGTATTGACCGCCAGACCTTCGCCCGAGCCAAGAAAATCTCGCTCGACTACGCGGTGATGGAACACACCAAGAAGGCCGCCGTCGTGCCCGCCGCCTTCGCCTGGTCGGACCTGGGCGCCTGGGACGCTATCTGGGAGGCCTCGGTCCGCGACCACGCCGGCAACGCCCAGGACGGTGACGTCGACCTGCATCAAGCTTCCAACGTCCTGGTGCGCACCACCGGCCCCTATGTCGGCGTCATCGGCGTCAGCGATATCGTGGTGGTGGCCGAGCCCGACGCCATCCTCGTCTGCCACCGCAAGGACAGCCAGGCCGTGAAGATCCTGGTCGACGGCCTGAAGGCCAAGGGCCGCTCGATCGCTTCGCGCAAGAGCGTCCAGCCGAGCGGAAGCGAGACCCTGGTCTCGACCGTCGGCTTCGACGTCGCCCTGCATCGTGCCCCCGCCGGCGAGACGATCGCCCTCCCCGCCTCCACCGTGCAGCTTCTGGAAGGCGTGCTCGAGATGGACGGCGACGTCTATGCCGCCGGCGCCATCATCCCGCTGGAAGCCCAGGTCCGCGCCCGAGCCATCGGCGCGGCCACGCTCCTGGTGACGACCCAGCGCTAGCGGAACGAAACTCAGCCCCCAGCTTGATTTTGCCAGTTGCGGGGCTGGGGCGCCTCCTGTATCGAACGCCCTCCCCCGCCGACGTGATTTGCGTCGACACCCGGATGGCCCGGTGGCGGAGTGGTGACGCAGCGGACTGCAAATCCGTGCACCCCGGTTCGATTCCGGGCCGGGCCTCCATTATTTTTCAAGCACTTATCTCCTTTGACGATCGACCAGTTTGCAGGTCGTTTCATTTCCGGTCCGCACTCTGCGGGAAGGGTCCTTCGCCAAGCGTTGGAGAATGAGGTCGGATCCGTAGATTTCTACCTCTCCAAGGAGGGGTGGATTCTTCGATCATCGAACCTGACACATGGCGCGAGAAGGTTTCAGTGCGTGCACGAGGTTATCGGACACGATCCGCGAGCACGGCTTTTCGGAAGTGGCTTCCTTAGGGTCGAGGCAGAGGGCTTCGGATCAGAGATCCTGCAGGACGCTGAAGCAATCCTCCCGCGCGTTAGCGTCGCCGTGGATTGTAGCCCCGAACGAGGCGGTGAAAGCCCCTTCGAGCCGCGCGAAGCGATCCTTCGTCGCTCCGGCTTTCGGACTTGGCGACAAGAAGTTCCTAGGCAGATTCCGATGCCGTTTTGCATCAACGAGCGCCCTTAGCCCTCCGCACCACCACCCCACGGCCCAAGCCCCCGCGGACGAAATCGAATTGTTAATTATATTAAATATTATGTAAAACTCATTACTAATAAAAACTACCCGTAACGCAAATATTCAAGAAATTAAACTTTGTTAAATGCGATCACCTGTCGCATTCTCTTGCCAGATACAGATGATATTGCCTCCTGACAGGCGGCAGAACTCATCTCGCCGGCAGGCCAGAGTTTTTGTGATGCGTATTCAATACATCGGCTCCGCGATGGCACTCAGCCTCGCCGCATTCGTATCCACCCCCGGAGGCGGCGCGAGCCTAGTAGGAGAACACGCCGAAAGCGCCATCGCCCCCATTGCCCGCGGCGTCGCCGTGGCTTCGGAAGGCGATATTCAGGCCGATGAAGCCGCGCGCCTAGCCAAACAGGCGACTTTTGGCCCGACGCCAGAGCTGATCAATTCGATTGTCGCCAAGAAGTCCGCAGCGGCATGGCTGGAGGAACAGTTCGCCCTATCGACAAGCAGCTACTCCGATCTCGCCGCCAAGACCGTCCCCGGCAGTTATTGCGAGAAAAGCAGCGATCTCGTCACTTGTACGCGCGAAAACTTCTCAGCCACGCCTATGCAGCTTCGCTTCTACGTGAACGCCGTGAGCGGTCGCGATCAACTCCGGCAACGCGTCGCCTTCGCCCTGTCACAGATTGTCGTTGCATCTGAGGCAAGCGTTCACAATTCCGCCGGCCTAGCGACGTTCCAACAAATCTTGCTGTCGAACGCTTTCGGAAATTACCGCGACATCCTCAAAGAAGTCACCCTCAATCCATACATGGGTGACTACTTGGATATGGCCAACAGCGTCAAAGGTCAGCCCAACGAGAACTACCCTCGTGAATTGATGCAGCTATTCACCGTCGGCCCCATCCTGCTGAATCCTGATGGAACGAGCCAAGTCGACAATACAGGCGCGACGATCGCCACCTACAGCAATACCGATGTGAAGGAGATTGCCCGCGCACTCACCGGCTGGACGCACGCGCGTTTTGGCGGTGTCGCGCTGACCGATACGAACAATCTGGATTGGTCAAATCCGATGGTTCAATATCCTTCCCGTTTCGACACTGGCGCCAAGACCTTCCTGGGCAAGACTGTCCCGGCCAACGCCACCCAGGACGCCAATATCGACGCCGTGGTCGACACCCTGTTCAATCACCCCAACACCGCGCCCTACATCAGCAAGCGCCTGATCCAGCAGCTGACCCTGGCCAACCCGACCCCGGCCTATATCGAGCGCGTGGCGGCGGTCTTCGCCAATAACGGCGCGGGCGTGCGCGGCGACATGAAGGCCGTGGTCCGGGCCATCTATCTGGACAGCGAAGCGCGCACCGTCTCGCAGTTGCCGGGCAAGGTGAAGGAGCCGGTGCTGTTGGCGACCTCGCTGGCTCGCGCCATCGGCTTCACGACCGACGGCTATGCGCTTGTCACACGCGACACCTTGGGACAGACCCCGTTCCGCGCGCCATCGGTTTTCGGGTTCTATTCGTACGACTTCCCGTTGCCGCAAGGGGCGGGGCTAGTCAGCCCCGTCGGCAAGCTGATGACCACCTCCACAGTCGCAGCGCGTCATAATTTGATTTTCGATTGGACCGTCAGCGGCGACGAGACGCGGGCGGAGTTCAAGTCGGTTCGCGGGGCAGGCACGGTTCCGAACTGGACGTCGTGGGAAGCCTATGGCGCGGACGACGGCAAGATCATCGACCGGATCAATCTGGTGATGCTGAATGGCACGATGACCTCGGCTCAGCGCCAGTCGATCCTGACCGCCATGGCCGCCGTCAAGAACAGCAATGCGGCCCTGCAGACCCGCAAGCGCGCCCAGGTGGCCCTGTATATCGCCGCCTCCTCGCCCCTCTTCCAAGTCGATCGGTA
>NZ_JBXAQO010000006.1:0-216168 GCF_058807295.1 Caulobacter sp. GW821-FHT12D05 | reverse complement strand
TCTTGCCATGGTCAACGTGACCGATGGTGCCGATGTTGCAGTGCGGCTTATTACGTTCGAACTTTTCCTTGGCCATCGTCTCTTACCTTCGCGCCGGCGGGTGTTGTTGGGGTGACTCATATGGGGAGCTGGAGCGGGTAGCGGGAATCGAACCCGCATCCTCAGCTTGGAAGGCTGCTGCACTACCATTGTGCTATACCCGCCTAATCACCCAGTGAGGGCTAGCGGGGTCGCGATCGGCTCCCGGTCTCTGGCTCTGGGACCCGTCCTGGGTTCAGGACGCCCTGCCCTCGGAACTCGTCGCGTGCATGGTGGGGGAAGCAGGACTCGAACCTGCGAAGGCGTACGCCAGGGGATTTACAGTCCCCCCCCTTTGCCACTCGGGACATTCCCCCAAGCACGCGACGGAGTTCCGAAGCCGGCGGCCTTTACCCGGTTCAATGCGCAACAGCAAGCCGTTGAACTTCGAACTGGAACAAAAGCTTCTTGGACCGGTGACGGACGATGCTAAGAGCAGCGCCGGCGGCCCGAGAAGCCCTTGGGGCCCCAAATCGGAGCGCGTCTTATAGTGTCCTCTCATTCCGAACGCAACGACCGGAAACGTCCTTCTGCACCCGGACGCGATTTTCGTTCCAAGCCCCGGAAAGAAAACAGCTTTTCTCGCGGCCAAGGTGACGCCAAGGACTGGATCTGGGGGACTCACGCCGTGGAAGCGGCGCTTTCGAACCCCCGCCGACCGGCTCCGAAGCGCCTTCTGGCGACCCCGGACCGGGCCAAGCGACTCGCCCCGAATCTCCAGAAGCTTTCCTGCCTGCAGGTGATGGAAGGCCAGGAGATCGCCAAGCAGCTGCCGCAGGGCGCGGTGCACCAGGGCCTGGCGCTGAAGATCGATGAGCCCGAGGCCATGAGCCTCGCCGAGATGGGGACGCCGGCGAAGGGCCTCTTGGTCATGCTGGACCAGATCACCGACCCGCAGAACATCGGCGCCATCTTCCGCTCGGCCGCCGCGTTCGGGGCCACCGGCGTCATCCTGCAGGACCGCCATGCGCCGGTTCTGTCGGGCGTGCTGGCCAAGACCGCCGTCGGCGCGGTCGACAAGGTGCCCTACGCGCGCGTGATCAATCTTTCCCGAGCGCTCGAGGAACTGGCCGAACTGGGCTGGCGCGCCATCGCCCTGGCCGGCGAAGCCGAAGAAAGTCTCGAAGCCGTACTCGACGGACAGGCGACTGTACTTGTTCTGGGTTCGGAGGGCGAAGGTGTCCGCCGCCTGGTCGCAGAGCATTGTGATGCCTTGGGAAAGATCCCGATGCCGGGTGGTTTTGAGAGCCTGAATGTCTCGGCAGCGGCCGCGATCGCACTCTACGAGGCGTCCAGAGTTCGCCTCAGGGAAGAATTGAGTTCGTGAATCCTCTTTAACCGTTTTGATTTCGTCGCAAGCTCGTGCTTTTCTCGCGAACAGTGGTCCGCGAGCGCCTGCTCGCGGAGAATTTCGACATGGGATCGGGGGACCCGATGTTTGTACGTAATGTACGCGTGGCCGCTCTGGCGACTTCGGCGGCCGGTGTGCTGCTGCTCGCCGGGTGCAGCGCTGGCGACCAGGCCAGTGCGCCGCCGCCGCGCAGCGACTACCAGCAGGCCGATGCGGGTACGCCGGACCTGATGGGCGCCGCGCCGGCGCCGGACGCCAGCCAGGCCCAGGACGGCCTGCTGGGTGGTCCGGTGGCCGCGACCGGCGACACCAGCGTGTCGTCGCAGCCCCTGCCTCCGCCGCCCGCGCGCAACTCGCATCTGAAGACCTGGCGCCGTCCGGACGGCACGCTGGTCACGGCCATGCGCCCGATCGCCAATCCGAAGGGCTCCAGCCGCTACGAGCAACAGCGCCCGGCCGCCAAGCCGCACCGCGTCTACGCGACGATCCCGACGGCGGCGAAGCCGGCGCCGGTCGCCCACCATCCGGCCGCCAAGCCGGCGATCGTGGCCAAGCCCGTCGCACCGAAGACGGTCGCTCCGGCGCCCGCGCCCGTGCAGGCCGCCAAGCCGGTGCTGCCCGCGACGCCGCTGAACAAGCCGCCCGTCGTGGCCGCCAAGCCGCCGGTCGTCCCGGCCGCTCCGGCCAAGCCGGCCACCAAGCTCGAAAAGCTGCAGGCCGCCGTCGCGCCTGAAGCCACCAACGGCGCCGTCCTGGCCGCCGGCGAGAGCCTGGGCAAGAACCAGCCCGGCCAGGTGACCCTGTCGCTGCCGGCCACGCTGGGCGACCTGATCAAGCAGGAAGCCGCCAAGCTGGGCCTGACCAAGGCCGCCAAGAAGACCAGCGCCTACGCCGAACTGTCGGGCGAAGGCTATGAAGTCACCCCGAACGGTCGCCAGACCGCCGTGGTCAAGCCGGGCGAGCCCACCACCTTCGCGTGGCAGGTCAAGCCGGGTCCGGAAGCCAAGGGTCAGCTGAAGTCGGACTTCGGCCTCGAGCTGAACGGCGCCAAGCAGCCGCAAGGCTTCGCCCTGGGCACGATCAGCAAGCGCGTCGCCGCCCTGCCGGAAAAGGTCAAGAAGGGCTTCGGCCAGCTCGACCTGGGCGCCCTGAACGGCAACATCTCGCTGCCGGGCCTGGGCTCGGTGCCGATCAAGACCGCCCTGGGCGTGGCCCTGGTGCTGTTGGCTCTGATCATCCTGGTCGGCGTCTCGCGCAGCGCCTCGGCGGCCCGCCGCAAGGCCGAGCGTCAGCGCAAGTACCGCACCCTGACCGACTACGGCCGCAACGAGATGGAGTTCGAGGATCCCAAGCCCTCATCGGCCCACGTCTCGTACGTGAACCCGTTCGTGGCCGCCGCCGGTGGCGCGGCCGTGGGCGCGGTCGCCGCCTCGGCCATGTCGCACCATGACGATCACGGCCACGGCCATGATGACCATGGTCATCACGACGCCCATGCCGCGCCGGCCGACCACGGCCACGGTCATGACGATCACGGTCACGCCGACCATGGCCACGCTGATCACGGCCATGGCCACGACCTGCACGCCCAGGCTCATCCCGAGCCGCACGCGCCGGCCGAGCACGTCTCGTACACCAACCCCTTCATGGCCAACACGTCGGGCCATGACGACCACGGCCACGGTCACGAGGCTCACGCCCCGGCGGCCGATCATGGCCACGGCCATGACGAGCACCACGCTCCGGCTGACGGGCATGGCGACCATGGCCACGACGCCCATCACGGCGACCACGGCCATGCGGCTCACGACCCGCACCATGCCCCCCATGCTGCGAAAGAACCCGAGCACGCCCACTAAGGCGAGCGCCTGAAAAGCGGACGCCCCGGATCACCGATCCGGGGCGTCTTTGCTTTTGCGCCTGACCCGGCGTTTTGCGCCTTGCATCGCTGGGCGCGTCACCGCATTGAGGACGCATGTTCGAAGCTCTGAGCGCCAATCTCGGCGGCCTGCAAGGCCCGCTGACCGCCCTGCTCCAGGTCCTGATGATCGACCTGGTCCTGGCCGGCGACAACGCCGTGGCCGTGGGCCTGGCCGCCGGCGGCCTGCCGCCCAAGGACCGCAAGAAGGTCATCCTGTACGGCCTGGGCGCCGCCGTCGTGCTGCGCATCAGCTTTGCCTTGATCACCACCTGGCTGCTGGGCGTCATCGGCCTCTTGCTGGCCGGCGGTTTCCTGCTGCTGTGGGTCTGCTGGAAGATGTGGCGCGAGATGCGCGAGCAGGCCGCTCACGCCGAGGCCATGGCCGCGATCGACGGCGATGACAGCACCGAACCGCCCGTCCGCCAGGCCAAGACCTTCAAGCAGGCCTTCATCCAGGTGCTGATCGCCGACGTCTCGATGTCGCTGGACAACGTGCTGGCCGTGGCCGGCGCGGCCCGCGAGCACCCCGGCATCCTGATCTTCGGCCTGCTGCTGTCGATCGCCCTGATGGGCCTGGCCGCCAGCGCCATCGCCAACCTGCTGCACAAGCACCGCTGGATCGGCTTCGTCGGCCTGGCCATCGTGCTGTACGTCGCCCTGCACATGATCTGGGAAGGCCACCGCAGCGTGGTCATGGACCTGCACCAGACGGGCGCCTACAACGCCGCCGCCCCGGCCCCGCTGGACATCCAGCCGGACGAAGTGGCCCAGCACAACAAGCACAAGTAGCCGGGGCGTTCAGCGCCCCGGTAGCGGCGGCAGGTCCAGTCGTCGCAGCTCGGCCATCTTGGCGTAGAGCCTGAGGATCGCGTGGTGGCGCGCCGTGTCGCCCCGCGTCTCGACCTCTTCGTGCAGACCGATCAACGCCGTGCGCAGGGCCGCGTTGACCCGGTCCAGGGCCGAGAAGGTCAGGCCCTCGGTCGACGGAAGCCCCGCGACGTCCAGTCCGTAATCGACCGCCGCCTCGTCCAGCACCGCCCGGATGGCGATGTTCTCGGCGACCCGCGCGGCCACGCCGCGCTCGGTCTCCTGGGCGGCCAGCAGCGACAGGATGGCGACGATGGCGACCTTGCCGGCCATGAACTCGCCCTGCTGCTCGGGCGGGCCGGGGTCCATCATGCACAGGAAGTTGCCGACCAGGACGTCGGGCAAGCTGGGGGTCATGACAGGTCCTCCAGACGCAGCAGCATGGCCGCCAGGATCTCGTCGTGGCGGCGGGCGGTGTACCAGCCGGAGACCGCCAGGATCGGCTCCTTGAAGCCGCCGTCGCGATATTCCTTGGCCGCCGAGGTCCAGATCGCCTGCCCCTTCACGGCCGCGAACAGCGACCACCAGGACAGCGCTTCTTCGTCTACCGGCAGACCGCTGGCCTGCGACCACACCGCCAAGGCGTCGGCGCGCGGGATCATGCCCGAGACATTGGCGGCGTCGAAATGGCCCCACAGCGGATCGATCGCCCAGGCCAGGTCCTCCAGCGGGTCGCCCAGATGGACCATCTCCCAGTCCAGGATCGCCAGGATCTTGCCCGCCCCGTCGTGCAGGAAATTGCCGGTGCGATAGTCGCCATGCACCACCCGCACCGCCGTTGCGGGCGGCGGCGGCTTGCGACGCAAGGCGCGGATGGCGGCGCGGACGATCGGCTGCGGATGCTGCTCGTCGGCCTCGATCACGTCGGACCACTGATCGAGGGCCACGCGCCAGCAGTCCTCGGGCGTCGGCGCAGGCGCGGCCTTGGCCAGGGGCAAGCTGGCTGGATCGGCGGCGGCGATGATCCCGAGGATCTGGAAGAAACTTTCGCCGATCGCCCTGGCATGGTCGCCATACGGCAGCACCGTGAACGGCGAAGCCGC
Organism: Caulobacter sp. GW821-FHT12D05; assembly: GCF_058807295.1. Lineage (NCBI taxonomy): Bacteria > Pseudomonadati > Pseudomonadota > Alphaproteobacteria > Caulobacterales > Caulobacteraceae > Caulobacter > Caulobacter sp. GW821-FHT12D05. The sequence continues at coordinate 210,908 of NZ_JBXAQO010000006.1, read as the reverse complement.
CGCCCCGCCCTCGACCCGCTCCATGATGAAGAACGGCCGCTCCAGCTCCGCGCCTTCCGCATCCATGGCCACCGGGCGCGGCGCGGGCAGCTTGTCGTGGAAGCTCTCCAGGGCGAGATATTCGAGATTGCGGTCGGTCTCGATCAGGCTGCCGGTCGGGTCACGGCGCAGGATCAGCGGCCGGGTCTCGTCCCCGACCTTGGCGGCGAAACGATAGGTCTCGCGGCTGGCCCCGCCGGGGATGCGCGAGAGATCGGCGACCGTGACCGGCTGGTCCCAGGTGCGGGTGAGGTACGCCTCCAGGCGCTCGGCCAGGCTCACGGGGCCATGTCCAGGATCGAAGCGAAGCCCGACGGCGCGTGCGGGCCGATGGCCAATTGCTCGAAAACGCCCCTGCCCGTCCGCGCGCGGCCCGCGCCATCGACATAGGTCACGTCGCTCAGCGCCTGGACGTGCAGCAAGTGCGGCATCTTGCGGTCCATTTCGGCGGTGACGAAGTCCTCGCGTTCGACCTTCAGCGCGCCGTGGTTCAGGCCGTGCCCCCAGACGGGATGGTTGTAGCCCAGGCCCAGCATGAAGAACTCGGTCTTGGGTTCGACGGTCACGGAGCCGTCGGCGCCGAGATCGATCGTGGCGGCAGAGGCGTGGCGCGTGCCGCTCTTCCAGGCGATGGCGCAGGCAGACTGGGCGAAACCGCCGAAGTCGTCCTCGCGACCGCCGTCCTCCAGCCAGACCGCGCGACGGTTCCAGGCCCGGCCCAGCTCGTCATCATTGGTGTGGAAGAAGAGACTCCCGTCCTCGAAATTGCACGGCGCCCACAGCCAGAAGAACTGCGGCAAGGCCGGCGGGGCCAGCTCCTGCGGATCGCGAGCGCCCACGGGCCGAACACCCCACGAGCGGTCGCGGGTGCCGACGAAGCCGTCGACGCTGGTGCGCACGCCATCGACCTCGATCCAGCCCGCGTAGCGGCCGTTCTGGGTCAGGCGGGTGTAGTCCAGCAAGGTGCGCGGACCGTTGCGGCGGACGAAGCGCGGCTCCTCGATCGGGAAGGCGCGGCCTTCGAAGACGATCTCGGCGGCGATGCCCTGCTCGGGCGCGATGACGGTCAGCTTCAAGCGCTGCAGCGGCGTCTCGACGGCGATGCTGATCGGCCCAACGTTCAGGTCCATCCGCTCCATCTTCAGCCAACGGCTGGCGTGGAGGTTCACCTGCTTGCCATCGCGCATTACGCAGAAGGCCGCGTCGGCGATGTTGAGGTGCGGATAGACCCCGAAGGCGGCGGCGAAGAACAGGTCGCTGCCGTCGCCTGCCGGCGCGTAGCCGTTGAAGAAATAACGATCGTAGAAGTTCCGATCCGTCCCGGCATAGGCCACGGGCTCGGGCGTCTGATGGATCGGGTAATCGTCGCCCCAGGTGAGCGCCATGCCGTCCTCCCCTGTCCGATGCGGCGCTCTGCTGCGTAAGGAAGCGGCGTCGCTTTACGTCCAGGTGAACGACGTTAAGGTCGCGCTCTGCGATTGCAACGGTGACGGAACGTAAAGCGGATGAAGGCCTGGACTCCCCGGATCTGGACGGGCCTCGCGGCGGTCAGCGGCTTGCTGGCCGTGGTCTTCGGCGCCTTCGCCGCGCACGGCATGTCGCAGCCCAAGCCGGTCGAGTGGCTGCACACCGGCTCGCAGTACCAGATGGCCCACGCCCTGGCCGTGTTCGCCGCCTTCGGCCTGCACCGGGCGGGGATCAAGGGCATGGGCGCGGCGGCGGCCTTCTTCCTGGCCGGGACCGTGCTGTTCTCGGGCTCGCTGTACGCCATGGCCTTGGGCGGGCCGCGCATCCTGGGCGCGGTGACGCCGCTGGGCGGCCTGTCTCTGATGACCGGCTGGGCGGTCCTGGCCTGGCGAGCCTTCGGCTGGCCCGCCGACGATCAGGCCTGAAGCTTCTTCCCGCCCGGCAGGGCCAGGAAGAAGATCGCCAGGGCCGAGCCGACCAGGCAGGCGAACATCACCCCGGCCACCGGCCGCGGCGTGCCGTCATGCAGCAGGCCGCCAGCCCACGAGGCCAGCGCCCCCGCCCCGAACGAGGCCGAGCCCATCAGGGCCGAGATCGAGCCGGCCCGGCGCGGATCGACGCTGAGCGCGCCGGCCATGGTGTTGCCGCCCATCAGGCCATACATCGACAGGGCGCAGAACAGCAGCGGCAGCACCGTCCACTGACCGCCCCAACCGGTGAAGGCCGCCAGGCTCAGCAGGAAGGCCGCGACGATCGAGGCGATGCTGGCCTTGCTCAGCACCTGGTCCGGGAGGTTTCTGCGGAGCAGAAGCCGGTTGATCTGGCTGGCCCCGATGATGCCGACGGCATTGAAGGCGAAGATCAGGTTGAAGACCAGCGGCGAGTGGCCATAGGTCCCCATCACCAGGTCCGGCGCGCCCGAGATGTAGGTGAACAGCACCGCCCCGTTCAGCGCCCCGGCGATCGCGTAGCCCATCAGGCGGCGCATGCCGAATAGAGCGACATAGGCCCGCAGCGGGTTCTCCGACCGCGCCTGGGCCTCGGTCTCGGCCGAGCGGGACTCGCCCAGGCTGACCATGACCCACAGGGCGATCAGCGCGCCGAAGCCGACCAAGGTCCAGAACACGCCGCGCCAGCCGGCGAAGAACTGCACCACGCCGCCCAGCTGCGGGGCTAGCACGGGGGCAAGGCCCATGATCAGGGTCATCAGCGACAGGACGCGGGCGGTGTCGGCGTGGCTGAAGCGGTCGCGAACCACGGCGCGGGCGATCACCGCGCCCGCGCAGCCGCCCAGGGCCTGGACGAAACGCGCGGCGATCAGGATCTCGATGCTGGGGGCCAGCGCGCAGACCGCCGAGGCGGCGATGAACACCCCGATCCCGATCAGCATTGGCAGTCGACGGCCGAAGCGGTCAGAGGCCGGGCCGTAGATGATCTGGCCGATGGCCATGCCGGCGAAGAAGGCCGCCAAGGTCGTCTGGGTCTGCTCGGGTCCCGCGTGCAGGCTGCGTCCGATCGCCGGCAAGCTGGACAGGTACATGTCGATCGACATCGGCGCGAAGGCCGTCAGCGCGCCCAGAAGCAGGACGAGACGCCACGGAACGGCGGCGGGCGGCGAAGCTGCGTCAGTCATGGGGCCTTCTACGCCTTTTCGCCCCTACGGAAACCTCAAATGGCGCTTGCCCGGACCCGATGCGGGCTCCACGGTGATCAGCAATCACCTAGAAACGCGGGAGGACGAGCGGTCATGACGGTCAAGAATCCAGGCCTGCCCGAGCCCCAGTACGCCGACGTCAACGGCATCCGCATGGCTTACTACGAAGCCGGCCCGCGCGTGGGCGTGCCGATCGTCTTCTGCCATGGCTTTCCCGAACTGGCCTTCTCGTGGCGCCACCAGATCGCCGCCCTGGCCGCCGCCGGCCGCTGGGTGATCGCGCCCGACCAGCGGGGTTATGGCCTGACGCCCGGCCCCGAGCCCGTCGAGGCCTATGACATGGAACACCTGACCGGCGACCTCGTCGGTCTGCTGGATCACCTGGGCGTCGAGAAGGCGATCTTTGTCGGCCACGACTGGGGCGGCATCGTCGTCTGGCAGATGCCGCTGCTGCACCCGGACCGCGTGGCCGGTGTCATCGGCCTGAACACGCCCTTCACCCCGCGCCTGCCGCTGGATCCGATCGAGATGTTCCGCAACGCCTATGGCGAGGACATGTACATCGTCCACTTCCAAAAGCCCGGCGAGGCCGACGCGCGGCTGGGCGCGGATCCGGAACGGACCATCCGCTTCTTCATGCGCAAGCCCAAGGGCAGCCAGGACGAGTTCCTGGGCCGTCCCGCCGAGCGCCGCAGCCTGGCTTTGCAGGATGCGCTCACTCACTACGACCCGGCGACCGACGACAACCAGTTCCTGGAGCCCGACGAGCTGGCCTTCTTCGTCGACGCCTTCACGCGCACGGGCTTCACCGGCGGCATCAACTGGTACCGCAACTTCACCCGCAACTGGCAGAAGGCCGAAAGCCTGCCCCGCCGGATCGACGGCATCCCCTGCCTGATGATCATGGCCGAGCTGGACGTGGTGCTGCCGCCAGCCATGGCCGACCGCATGGGCGACCAGATTTCGGACCTGGAAAAGGTGCTGATCGAAGGCAGCGGCCACTGGACCCAGCAGGAAAAACCCGCCGAGGTGAATGCGGCGATCCTCGACTGGCTGGACCGGAAGTTCCCCTAAGGCGCTTCTAGTTCTTCGACGCCAGCATCAGCTCGGCGCGCCGGCGCATGGCGGCCGCCAGCTGCAGCATGGCCAGGGCCGAGACCTCGTCGCGCTCGGCGGCGCGCAGGCTGTAGACATTGGCCATGGCGAACAGCGCCTCGATCCGGTCAACGCCCTCGGCCCCGAACATCTCACCGATCTGGCGGTCAAGCTCGGCCAGCTGCGCGGGATTGAGCATCTCGAGCAGTTCGTCGTCGGAATAGTCTTCGGGCGTTCGATTCATGGTCGCAACATAACGCTTCAAGCGGCGCTCGCATCCCGCGTCTCGCGGAAATTCTGTACTCAAGCCTCCAGCAGCGGCGTGATCAGCGTGTCGAAACTCTCCGTGTCGAAGGCGCCCGCTCGGGCGTGGCGCACCAGACCTTGTCGGTCGATCACATAGGTCGTGGGCACCGCCCCGCCGATCAGGCCATAGCCCTTGCCCTTCAACCGGCGGATCAGCGGAAAGGACAAGGCGTCCGACAAGGGCTTCAGCTTGTAGGTCGGCACCGAGCTCTCGGTGGCGATGGCGAATATGTTCAGGCCCGACGGGGTGCGCCGACGCATGTAGGTGTCCATGACCAGCATCTCGGCCCGGCAGGGCATGCACCACGTCGCCCAATAGTTCAGGACCACGACCTGCCCAGCCAGCTGAGCCTGCGTGAAGTTGCGGAAGTCGAAGGTCGTCACCTCGTACGCCGGAGCCGGCGCGCCCAGCATCTCCTTGCGTTCGCGCGGCTTCTCGGCCGCCTGTGTCGCCGACGCCAGACCCGCGCCCGCGAGGCCGGCCAACATATCTCTGCGTTTGATCATGCGCTTCCCCGATCGCGCGCAAGCGTGCGATGCAAATCGGCTCAACTCAAGGGAGATGCGCGAGTTTGCGATGATCCGTTCACAGGCGGATACAAACCACGTTAGGGTTAGTCTCATGGATCGTAACGCTTCCGCCGCCGTCATGGGCTCCATCGGCCGTCGTGGTCTCTTCCGTGAGGTCGAGCCGTTCTCGTTCGGCTGGCTGCCGACCGGCGGCCAACACGAGATCTATTACGAGGAATGCGGCAATCCGCGCGGCAAGCCCTGCGTGATCCTGCACGGCGGTCCGGGCGGCGCGGTCAATCCGACCATGCGGCGGTTCTTCGACCCGACCAAGTGGCGCATGACCCTGTTCGACCAGCGCGGCTGCGGTCGCTCGCGGCCGAACGCCAGCCTGGACGACAACACCACCTGGAGCCTGATCGAGGACATCGAGCGCCTGCGCGAGCATCTGGGCGTCGAGAAGTGGACCGTGTTCGGCGGCTCGTGGGGCTCGACCCTGGCCCTGGCCTACGCCATCAAGCATCCCGAGCGCGTCTCGGGCCTCGTTTTGCGCGGCATCTTCCTGCTGACCGAGCGCGAGCTGCGCTGGTTCTACCAGGAAGGCGCTTCGATGCTGTTTCCCGACGCCTGGGAGCGGTTCCTGGCCCCGATCCCCGAGGACGAGCGCGGCGACCTGATGGCCGCCTACCACCGCCGCCTGATCGCCCAGGACCGCCGCGTGCAGCTGGAAGCCGCCGCCGCCTGGAGCCAGTGGGAAGGCGACACCATCTCCCTTCGTGGTCCTGAAGCGCGCCCTCCGAAATTCAACGAAGAAGACTTCGCGATCGCCTTCGCGCGGATCGAGTGCCACTTCTTCACGAACAAGGGCTTCTTCGACCAGGACGGCTGGATCCTGAAGAACATCGACAAGATCCGCCACATCCCCGGCTGGATCGTCCAGGGCCGCTTCGACGTGGTCACCCCGCTGGACAGCGCCTGGAAGCTGCACAAGGCCTGGCCCGAAGCCCGCTTCGACATCGTCTGGGACGCCGGCCACGCCTCGACCGAGCCCGGCGTCATCGACGGGCTGGTGCGGGCGACCGAGGCGGCGCTGGTCAGCAGCTAAGGCCGGCTTATCTCGTAGAAGCAGCCGGGTTCCCAGATCCCCCGCGCCGGAGCGTAGGCCGGCCCCTCCCCCGTCAGGCGCATGCCCAGCCGGGTGAGGATCGCCCGCGAACCGGGATTGTCCGGATGGGCCTGGGCCACGATCGTCTGGGCCGGCAGGATGTCCCACATCGCCGCCAAGCCGGCCGTCGCGGCCTCCAGCATGTAACCCTGCCCGTGGGCGTGCTCGGCGAGGTGATAGCCGATCTCGACCCGGCCGTCGGGTGCGCCGCCGCCGAAGCCACCGATCAGCACGCCATCCGAAAGGCGCTCGATGGCGTAGCCCGCATGCCAGCCTTCACGCGCGCCTTGCCGGGCTTCGGCGATGCGTTCTGCGGCGATCTCGATCGTGACCGGATCGGGCCACGAAGTCAGCCAGCGGATCACCGGCGGTGTCAGATTGGCGCTGAGGGCCTGCGCGTCCTCGGGTCGGAAACAACGGAGGCGAAGGCGCGGCGTGACGAGGACGGGCAGTAGCTCGGCCTCGCCTTCCGCCATCAGACCAGCGAACCCTTGCCGCTGGTCACTTCGGTGTAGCGGTGCACGCGCACGGACTGCACCAGGCCAAAGCCCACCATGACCGTCAGCATGACGGTGCCGCCGTACGACAGCATCGGCATCGGCACGCCCACGACCGGAGCTAGGCCCATGACCATGGCGCCGTTGATCAGCACATAGAGCGAGAAGGTCGCCGTCACCCCGGCGGCCGACAGGCGTCCGAAGTGGCTGTGGCTGATCGAGGCGATGCGCAGGGCCATGAAGATCACCGCGCCGTACAGGAACAGCACGCCGAAACAGCCGACGAAGCCGAACTCCTCGGCCAGGGTGGCGAAGATGAAGTCGGTCTGCTTCTCGGGCAGGAAGTTCAGCTGGCTCTGCGAGCCCAGGCCGAAACCCTTGCCCAGCAGGCCGCCCGAGCCCAGGGCGATCTTGGATTGCAGGATGTGATAGCCGTCGCCCGAGGGATCCTTCTCGGGGTTCATGAAGGTCAGGATGCGGTTGCGCTGATAGTCGTGCAGCCCGAACATGATGAAGGGCGGGATGGCCACGGCGGCCATGGCGCCCAGCGCGGCCATGATCCGCCAGGACAGGCCCGCCAGCATCATGATCGCGCCGCCAGTCGCGCCCAGCAGGATGGCGGTGCCCAGGTCAGGCTGCTTGGCCACCAGCAGGAACGGCACGCCGATCATCGCCGCCGGGATCAGCAGCCACCACGACATCCGCGCCCGATCGGCCGACAGGCCGTGGTAAAAGCGCGCCAGGGCCAGCACGAGGCCGATCTTCATCACCTCGGACGGCTGGAAGCGCAGCGGGCCGACCTGCAGCCAGCGCTGGGCGCCCAGCGAGATGTCGCCGACCAGGTCCACCGCGACCAGCAGCAGCACCCCGACCACATAGATCGGATAGGCCGCGTTGAACCACCATCGCAGGTCGCACATGGCCAGGGCGATCATGATGATGAAATAGACGCCGAAGCGCAGCAGGTGCCGGTCGGCCCACGGCTCCCACGAGGCGCCGGCGATCGAGAACAGCATCAGCCCGCCCGTCCCCGCGATCAGGGCCAGGACGAGGCAGAAGGTCCAGTCGACCTCCATGAACTTGATGACCGGACGATCGCGTTCGCCGGGCCGGGTCAGGCCGCCGCTCAGGGTCATCGGGGGCCTCCCTGCGGGGTGGTGGGCGGAACAGGCGCAACGTCCGGCGCCGGCGGCGCGACGCCCTCGACGGGATCCTCCGGCGCGACGCCTTCCATGATGTCTTCCGGGGCGACCTCGGGCAACGGCGCGGGACGCTCGATGCGGGCGCGGATCTCGGGATCCTTCAGCAGCGCCACGCGCATGACTTCGCGGGCGCGCGGCGCGCCGGCGGTGGCGCCGCCCATGCCGCCGTGCTCGATGATGACCGCCACAGCGTAGCGCGGGTCGTCATAGGGTGCGAAGGCCACGAACAGGTTGTGGTCCTTCAGGCGCCAGATCGTGCCCGTGCCCTTGCGGTTGGCGACGCCGTCATAGCTGCGCACCTGGGCCGTACCGGTCTTGCCGGCCATCTGCACATCGCCCAGGCCCAGCTGGCTCTGGCGATAGGCGGTGCCGCGCACGTCGTTGGCCACGGCCGCCATGCCGCCGCGCACATATTCCAGGTGCTCCTGGGTGAACGGCAGGTCGGGCACGGCCGCGCCGCTGGGCTGCTCGACGCCACCGACCGACTTGATCAGGCGCGGGTTCAGGGCCTTCTTGCCGTTGGCCAGGCGCGCGGTCATCACCGCCAGCTGCAGCGCGTTGACCGTCAGGGCCCCCTGCCCGATCCCGTAGCTGGGGGTCTCGCCCGGAAACCAGATCTGGTTGGCCGGATTCTTCTTGAACGCCCGCTTCTTCCAGGCCCGATCAGGGACGTTGCCCTTCTTCTGGCCGGGGATGCCGATGTCGAACAGCTGGCCAAAGCCCATGGCCCGCGCCGCGGTGGCGATCGCGTCGGGGCCAACCTTCAGCGAGGTCTGGTAGAAATAGACGTCGCACGAGTTCTTGATGGCGTCGTGCATGTTCTGGGGGCCGTGACCGCCCTTTTCCCAGCAGCGCCAGACCCGGCCGCCATAGTACCAGCTGCCCGGGCAATTGATCCGGATCTCCGGATCGATGCCGGCGGTCAGCGCGGCTAGGCCGACGGTCGGCTTGAAGGTCGAGCCCGGCGGGAACGTGCCGGTCAGCGACTTGTCGAGCAGCGGCTTGCGCTCGTACTCGGCCAGCGCCTTGTACTCCGCCCCCGACAAACCCTTCACGAAGCGGTTGGCGTCGAAGCTGGGCGCCGAGGCCATGCACAGCAGGTCGCCGTTGCGGATGTCCATCACGACGATCGCGCCACTCTCGTCGCCCATCACCTCGAGGGCGCGGTTCTGGATGTCAGCGTCCAGGGTCAGGCGGACTTCGGCGCCGGGCGACGGCGGGATGTCGCCGGCCGGATCCAGGCGCACGACGCGCCCCTGCGCGTCCACCTCGGTCTTGGTGGCGCCGGCGCGGCCGCGCAGCTGCTTGTCGAAGGCCTTCTCGACGCCCTGCTTGCCGATCCGGAAGCCCGGGTGGTGCAGCAGCTCCTGGTCCTGAGTCGCGTCGCCCTCGGCCGCCTTCAGGTCACGATCAGAGACCTTGGCCACATAGCCGATCACGTGGGCGAAAGCGCCGCCGAACGGATAGACCCGCACCTCGCCCATGTCGGCGGTGACGTTGGGCAGTTCCGGCGCGCGGATGTTGATGCGCGAGAACTCCTCCCACGAGAGGTCCTCCATCACCACGACCGGGGCCTTGCGCGGGGCGCGGGCCAGTTCCTTGAGCACGCGCGTGCGGCGGGCCTCGTCGATCGGCGCCAGCTTGGCCAGGTCGGTCAGGACGGCCTCGGCGTCCAGGCCCTTGTCCTTGTTGATCATCAGCCGGAAATTGGGCCGGTTGGACGCCAGCGACACGCCGTTGCGGTCCAGGATCAGGCCGCGCGGCGGCGGCACCAGGCGGTAGTTGAACTGGTTGCCGGCCGAAAGCTTCTGGTAGCGCTGGGCCTCGACCAGCTGCAGCTGGGCCAGGCGGCCGCCCAGGGCCAGCAGGCCCAGGCCGGTGAAGCCGCCCAGCAGGAACGCGCGCCGGTGGAAGACCCCCTGACGCTCGTTGACCTCGAAGAAGAAGATGGACGGTTCGCTCATGGCCTCACCGGAACCGCACGTCGGCGTCCTCGAAGCGATCGACCAGGCGGTGGGCGAACGGGAACAGCAGCGCCGTCACCAGGAACTGCCAGAAGACGGCGAGCAGGCTGGGCATGGCCAGGCTGTCGAGCATGGTGAAGAGGAAGCCCGCGACCATGGTCACGGCCGTGACCCCGGCGAACCAGGCCCACATCATCGGCCGGCTCTGGCCGGTCATGGCGTTGCGCAGGATCAGGACCATGGCGTAGGCGACCAGCAACGACAGGCCCCACAGGCCCGTCGGCCCGCCCCAGAAGATGTCCAGGAACAGGCCCAGGATCAGCAGGGCGAAGGGCGCCAGGATCGACGGCCGGATCATGGCCCAGGCGAAGGCCGGGACCATGGCGAACACCGGCTCAGGCAGTTGCAGGCCCCAGATGCGGATCGGCGCGGCGAACAGGATGGTGGCCACGATGCACAGCAGCATCGGCACGCCCAGCCAGCGTCCGGGGTTCAGCGCTCGCCCGCCGCTCATGCTCATTGGGGCGCGCCCGTCGGTGCGGGAGCAGCCGCAGCCGGCTTCGGCTGAGCCGGCTTGGGCGCGGTCGGCTTGGGCGCGGTCGCGGGTTTCGGCGTAGTCGTCGTTGCGGCGGGCGGCGGCGTGGTCGCAGGCGCGGTCGGCGTTGGGGCCGGCTTCGGAACCGACAGGATCGAGGTCTGCGGATCCTCGGTTGTCACCGGCGGCAGGGTCTTGGCCTGCAGCTCCTTCTCGTTCGCCAGCTGGGCGAAGTCCTTGAACAGCAGGATGCGGATGAAGTCGATCGACGACTGGTCGGCGAACAGCACCACGCGCCAGCGACCGTCCAGGCCCTTCACGGCCGCGCCCACCGGCAGGCCGCGCGGCACGACGCCGCCGTCGCCGGAGGTCACGACCCGGTCGCCCTGCTGGATCGGATCGACGCCACGCAGGTATTCCAGCTTGGGATTTGGGCCGCCGTCGCCGGTCAGGATGGCGCGGGCGTTGGTGCGGTCGATCATCACCGGCGTGCGCGAGGCGATGTCGGTCAGCAGCAGCACCCGGCTGACGCCGTGCGAGACGCCGACCACGCGACCGACCAGGCCACGCTCGTTCAGGACCGGGTTGCCGACCACGATGCCCTTTTCCGAGCCGGCGTCGGCCAGGCGGGTGTTGGCGAAGGGGCCGCGGCTGTCGCTGACCACGCGGGCCGAGGCCATCGGGATCGGCGGATCCGTGCGCAGGCCCATCAGCGACTTGAAGCGCTCGTTCTGGTCCTGCAGGGCCAGGGCGCGGTCACGCCACTGCCGCATCTCGGCCAGCTCGACCTTCAGCCGGCGGTTCTCTTCGGCGGTGAAGAAGTAGCTGCGGACGAAGTCGAGGCCCAGGCCCGTCCAGCGTCCGGGCGCGGCGATGGCGCCGCTGACCGGCTTGGCCACGACGTCCACCGTCTGGCGGGTGACGCCATAGGCCTGCTCCTGGAGCGTCTCGCGGCGGTCAGCCAACAGGAAGGCGACGGCGATGACGGCCGCCACGATCAGGGCCACCGCCGCCGTCCAGGTAAGCGGCACTTTCAGGTCGCCGAGGGGACCTTCGCGAAAGGGCACGTACTTGTATCTCCCGGCGCCCCCCGAGGCGCCACTAGAGCAATGTTAGCTTACGCCAGCGTGGATTCCAGAACGCCCTTCATCCACTTCGGGTGCTCCAGCACCTTGCCGCAGCCCAGGGCCACGCACGACAGCGGATCGTCGGCCACCGTCACCGGCAAGCCGGTGTGGTCGCGGATCTCGGCGTCCAGGCCGCGCAGCAGCGCGCCGCCGCCGGTCAGCATGATGCCCTTGTCGGCGATGTCCGAGGCCAGTTCCGGCGGGGTGGCTTCCAGGGCCACCTTCACGGCTTCGACGATCTGCCCGACCGGTTCGGCCAGGGCGTCGGCGGCCTGCTTTTCCGAGATGCGGACTTCGCGCGGCACGCCCTGCATCAGGTCGCGGCCCTTGACGTCGATCGACAGGCCTTCGCCGTCGGCCGGGGCGCGGGCGGTGCCGATTTCCTTCTTGATGCGCTCGGCGGTCGTTTCGCCGATCAGCAGGTTATGGTGGCGACGCATGTAGCTGATGATCGCCTCGTCCATCTTGTCGCCGCCGACGCGGACCGAGCGCGAATAGACGATGCCCGACAGCGACAGCACGGCCACCTCGGTGGTGCCGCCGCCGATGTCGACGACCATCGAGCCGGTCGGCTCGTGGATCGGCAGGCCGGCGCCGATCGCGGCGGCCATCGGCTCGTCGATCAGGCCGACGCGACGGGCCGAGGCGTTCAGGCAGCTATCGTTGATGGCGCGGCGTTCCACGGCGGTGGCGCCCGACGGCACGCACACGATCACCTTGGGGTTCACGAAGCCCTTGCGGTTGTGAACCTTGCGGATGAAGTACTTGATCATCTCTTCGGCGACTTCGAAGTCGGCGATGACGCCGTCGCGCATCGGGCGGATGGCTTCCATGTGGCCCGGGGTGCGGCCCAGCATCTGCTTGGCCTCTATGCCCACGGCGTGGACGATCTTGCGACCGCCGACATTACGCAGCGCCACCACCGACGGTTCGTTCAGAACGATCCCTTTGCCCTTCATGTAGATGAGGGTGTTGGCCGTTCCGAGGTCGATGGCGATGTCGTTCGAGATCACGCCGAAGAGGGAAGAGAACATTGAAAACCCTGACTGAGGGGTATGAGGGGCGTTACGGACTTCAGATCGAGGAGAAGGAGCCTGATCCGCCCAGAAGACGGGGTCGGCGGAGAGAAAAAGGCTCCTACTTCAATTCAATGCGAGGACAACATGATTCCCGCATTTGGCGGATTCGATCCGGTCAACCTCTCCAGCCGCTCGACGGGAGCGCCGCCCCCTGGCCGCGCCGTCGTCCGAACGGCCAAAAGCACGCTGACGCCCGCCCGTTTGCCCTGCGAAAGCGTTGAATTCAAGGTCTATTAGCGCGGTTTCCGAAGGCTTTTGCGGCCAAGGTCGCCAAGCACCCGAACATGGCGAAATCTAGCCGAGCGCGGCCATGACAACCCCGACCGCCGTTATGCCGCCGGCGACCATCTGGAACAGCGTCAGACGCTCCTTGAACAGACGACGCCCGGCCAGCGCCGCGACGGGCATCTCGACCACGCCGACCGCCCTTACCGGCCCGACGGGCGACAAGGCCATGGCCGTGAACCATAGGCCAGAAGCCGCCGCGCCGCAGAAACCCGCGCCCAGCGACTGCTTCCAGGCGGCCAGTACGGCCTTCAGCGAGTCGGGATTGCGCCAGGCCAGCCAGGCGGTCAGGCCCACGGTCTGGATGGCCTGGACGACCAGCACGGTGGTGAAGGCCGCCGCCGGGGGATGGACGGGGTCCAGGGCCAGGGCCGCCTGACGGAAGCAGTTGGCGCACAGGGCGAAGGCCGCGCCCGAGGCCAGGCCGGCCAGGATCGCGCCCTTGCGGATGACGACCTCACCGCGCGGCCACGACAGGGCGGCCAGCCCGGCGGTCGCCACCAAGCCGCCGGCCCAGGCGATCGGCCCGACATGGTCCTTGAACACCAGCGCTCCGAAAACCAGGGCGAACGGCAGGCCGCTCTGCTGCAAGGCCGTGCCCAGGGCGAAGGACGAGCGGTGCATGGCCGTCAGCATCGCGGCCGTGGCGCAGATCTGGAACATCGCGCCGGCGACGCAAGCGATCCAGAACCTGGCGTGCGGATGGAAGTCGAGCCCCGGCGTCAGCAGCACCGCGATCCCGGCGAAGATCGCGGCGAACGGCAGGCCGAACAGGAAGCGAACCAGGGTCGCGCCCCAGGGCCCTGCTCCGCCCATGACCGAGCGCTGGGCGGCGTTGCGGGCGACCTGGAAGATCGTGGCGACGATGGTGATGGGGATCCAGATCATGGCTCAGCGCCTCGCCGCGACGATCAGGCCCGACGCCCAGGCCAGGCGCGTCACGATCAGGTCGGGATGATTGTCCAACCGTTCGACCAGGGCGTCGACCCGCGCCTGGTGGCCCTCGGGCCAGTTGGGCTGGGGCAGCATGTCGTCGATGACGTACAGCCCTCCCCGCTTCAGCAGCGCCAGGGTCTGGTCCAGGGTCTCGTACTTGCCGGGCCAGGCGTCGGCGAAGATCAGGTCGAACGACCCCGGCGGCTGCGCCAAGACATAGTCCAGCCCGTCGGCCAGGACGAAGCGCAGGCGCTCGTCCTTCAGGTGCTCGCGGGCGACGTCCTGGACCACCGCGTCGACATCGACGCTGACCAGCCGCGCGCCGGTGTCCAGACCGGCCAGCAGCCAGGCGGTCGCCAGGCCCGTGCCGGTCCCGAGCTCCAGCATACGCCCGCCGGGCTTGCTGGCGGCCAGGAGGCGCAGCAGCGCGCCGCTATCGGCCTCGGAGGGCATGTCGAAGCCGAGCGCCGCCGTGCGGGCCTGGATAGCCGCCCAGGCGGGCGGCGCGGCATGGGCGTTGTCGCCGAACATCACGTCGATCCTTACGCGGCCCTTATGCGCGAGGGCCTGTTTCCGAATGGAGCCCTTGCGGGCCTTGGACGCACAAACACCGGGTCGGCCCGCCGTGCGGACCAGTCAGAAGAAGGCTTACCGACCATGTCGCCTCACCCACTTCGTCAAGCCGCCCAGTTCCTGCTGGGCGTGCCGACCGATGGGATCAATCCCGCCCTGGACCGCATGCTGGACCTCGCAGAGGCCACGCCGTTGTGCTTCGTGGCCGTCGCCGGACCCGGCGCGGGCGAAGCCATGTGCCAGCTGTGGCGTCGCGGCTATCAGCGCGTCGAGGCCGCCCGCCGAGCCACCTGTGGCGCGGCCGACGAACGCAGCGACGTGCTGCTGGTGATGGACTGCCAGAACCTGCACGACACCCGCGCGGTCATCGCGGCGACCTACACCATGCTGCGTCCGGGCGGCACGCTGGTGGTCGACGCCAGCGCCCTGCTGGACGAACTGCCCCGCCGCGCGCTGGCCGACAGCCTTCGCGAGCTGGGCATGGACGTGCAGCCCCAGGCGCATCTGAGCGCCGAGATCCTGGCCACGCGGCCGTTCAGCAATCGTCGCGCGGCCTAAAGGCTCGCGACGCGCTTCCAGTTTGGGAGCTTGTGGGGAACCCGGCCTGGCGCACGCCCGGCCGGGTTTTCCAGTTTAGAAGCCGCTGGCGATCGCCGCTTCGGGCCGGCTCTTCTCTTTACGCGCGAAGAGGTTGTTCAGCGCGTTGACGTACGCCTTAGCCGAGGCGGTGAGCGTGTCGGTGTCGGCGGCCGCGCCGGTGGCGATGCGGCCGTCCTCCTCCAGACGCACCGAGACCTGGGCCTGGGCGTCGGTGCCCTCGGTCACCGCGTGCACCTGGAAGAGGCGCAGGGCGGCGCTGTGCGGCACGATCTTGTGGATGGCGTTGAACACCGCGTCGACCGGACCGTCGCCGGTCGCTTCCGCCGTGCTCGAGACGCCGTCGACGTCCAGGGTCAGCTCGGCCGACTGGCCGTCGGTGCCGGCCACCACGCGCAGGTGCGAGACGCGGATCTTCTCCGAGCCGCGCGCCAGGGCGTCGTCGACCAGGGCGATGATGTCGTCGTCGTAGACGTGCTTCTTGCGGTCAGCCAGATCCTTGAAGCGGCCGAAGGCTTCCTTCAGCGCATTCTCGCCCAGCTCGTAGCCCAGGTCCTTCAGCTTGGCGCGGAAGGCGTGGCTGCCCGAGTGCTTGCCCATGACCAGGCTCGACGGGGCCTGGCCCACCGACTCCGGCGTCATGATCTCGTAGGTCTCGCGGTTCTTGAGCATGCCGTCCTGGTGGATGCCGCTCTCGTGCGCGAAGGCGTTCTTGCCGACGATGGCCTTGTTGTACTGCACCGGGAAGCCGGTGATGGCCGAGACGTAGCGGCTGGCGCGGGTGATGTGCGTCGTGTCGATGCCGGTCTGGTAGGGCAGACGGTCGCCGCGCACCTTCAGGGCCATGACGATCTCTTCCAGCGCGGCGTTGCCGGCGCGCTCGCCCAGGCCGTTCACGGCGCACTCGATCTGGCGCGCCCCGCCCTGCACGCCGGCCAGGCTGTTGGCCACGGCCAGACCCAGATCGTTGTGGCAGTGGGTCGAGAAGACGACGCGATCGGCGCCCTCGACGTTGTTGACCATCCAGTGGAACAGGTCGGCGTATTCCGACGGATAGGTGTAGCCCACCGTGTCAGGCAGGTTGATCGTCGTGGCGCCAGCCTTGATGGCGGTCTCGATGGCGCGGCGCAGGAACTGGCGGTCGCTGCGGGTGGCGTCCTCGGCCGACCACTCGACGTCGTCGCGCAGGTTGCGGGCATGGGTCACCGAGCGGGCGATCACGTCGATGACGGCGTCCGGCTCCATCTGCAGCTTGTGCTTCATGTGCAGGTCGGACGTGGCGATGACTACGTGGATGCGGCCGCGCTGCGTGGGCTTCAGGGCCTCGGCGCAGCGGTCGATATCGACCTGGTGGGCACGGCACAGGCCGGCGATGGTCGAGTTCTTGACGATCTTGGCCACTTCGCGGACGGCCTCGAAGTCGCCGTTCGAGGCGATCGGGAAGCCGGCCTCGATGATGTCGACCCCCATCTCCTCGAGGATCTTGGCCAGTTCCAGCTTTTCTTCCAGCGACATCGAGGCGCCGGGCGACTGCTCGCCGTCGCGCATGGTCGTGTCGAAAATGACGACGTTGTCGCGCTTGTCGGAAGCGCTGTTTGCTACGGAAGTCATGGAGATACTCGTCGAATGGGGTGTCTGCGTGCGGGCTGCGGGTTCAACTGTCCCCTGTGCGCCCGGCCACGACGATGCGCGGCCCCTAGAGCGCCCAGGGGCTGGTAAGCAGAAGCGGAAGCAGCTTGCGCGCGACGGTCATGGCGCACTTTCTACACAGCAGCCCAGAATCGAGCAAGCAATTTGCGCCGGCGGACCAATCGGCCGCAGCCGGCGCAATTATTTTCCAGGCCTCAGTTAATTCGGGCGCGTAACGATCGGGAAATCCGTCGGGAAAGCGTCGAACCAACCCGTCATCCGCCCCATCGCCGCGCGATCGCCCTCAAGCTTGACCTCCCCGCTCAGGATTTTCGGGACCAGCGAGGTTCCCCGGAACAGGGAGTCCAGGAACACCGGCCGCGCCACCGTCAGGGTTGCGTCGACTTTTTCTTCGCCCGCCGAAGGCTGAGCCACGAGCACGCCGTTGCGCACCTCGACCAGGAAGCGCTCGCTCCGCTCCGGGAAGGCGAAGACGATCTTCAGCTTGGCGTCCTTGGCCTTGTCCGGGTTCAGGCGCACCGACAGCACGTCGAAGATCATGGCGCTGTCCAGGGCGGCCAGCATGTCCATCGGCGTCATCGAGGCCGGCAGCTTGCGCACCCCGCCCCGCAGCTCGTCGGCCCCGGTCAGGTAGATGTTGCGCCATAGGCTGTTCTCGGTCTGGTAGCCCATCTGCGTGTAGGCGGCGGCCAGCAGCGTCTTGGCCTCCTTGTCAGCGTCGTCGGCCATGACCGCGTGATTCAGCAAGGACGCGGCCCAGGCATAGTCGCCCTTCCCCGCCGCCTCCTTGGCCATCGCCTTGACCTTGGCCGCCCCGCCCATGGCCGCGACGTAGCGCTTACCCGCATCGGCCGGTGGCGATGGTACGAGATGCGCCGGATTGGCGTCGTACCAGCCCATGTAGCGCTGATAGACCGCCCGGCTGTTGAAGCTCATCGAGCCGTAGTAGCCGCGGTTGAACCAGTCCTTGGAGAGCGCCGGCGGCAGCTGGATCTTCGCGGCGATCTCGTCGCCGGTCAGGCCCAGGTTCATCATCCGCACCGTCTGGTCGTGCAGGTACTTATAAGCGTCGCGGTGATCGGCCAGGAAGTCGCGCACCACCGCCCCGCCAAAGCGCGGCCAGCCATGGCTGGTGATCATGGTGTCGGACACGTCGCCGAACAGCCGCAGGGACTCGGTCAGGTCGTCAGCCCAGGCCTTGCTGTCGCGAACCAGCGCGCCGCGTGGCGTAAGGATATTGTGCATCGAGACATTGGCATTCTCGGCCATATCGAGAATGCGCAGGTCCGGGAAATAGAGGTTCATCTCAGCCGGGGCCTCGGTCGAGGGTGTGTACTGGAAGCGGACCTTCACGCCATCCAGGGTCAGCTCCTGGCCGGTGTGGTCGACGATCACGGTTGGCGGGATCAAGGTGATCGAGCCCCGGGCGATGGTCTGGCCGATGCCGGAGGTGATCTGCCCCTCCACGCCCGGCGGCAGCATGATGCCGAACTGGTACTGGGCGCGGCGGCTCATGGCGTTGCCGGCCAGGATGTTCTCGGCGGCGACCTCCTCCATGAAGCCCTTGGGCGCGACGATCGCCACCCGGCCCGCCTTGACGTCGGCCTCGTCCACGACCCCACGCACGCCGCCAAAGTGGTCGCTGTGGCTGTGGGTGTAGACCACCGCCTTGACCGGCAGCTTGCCCAGCTTGTCGTTGACCAAATCGAGGGCCGCCTTGGCCGTTTCCTTCATGGTCAGCGGGTCGATGATGATCCAGCCGGTGTCGCCGCGCACGAAGGTGATGTTGGAGATGTCGAAGCCGCGCACTTGATACACACGGTCCGACACCTGGAAGAGGCCGTGCTTGGACAGCAGTTGCGCCTGCCGCCACAGGCTGGGGTTCACGGTCGCCGGCGGCGCGCCTTTGAGAAAGTCGTAGGCCGCTAGGTTCCAGGCCGGCTGGCCGTCGTCGCGCTTGATCAGCGGATCGGCGCGGGTGCCCAGGAAACCCTTGTCGGCGAAGTCGAAGTCCTGTCGGTCCTCGACGGGCAGGCTGGCCGCGAAGGCCTTCTGCTTCTCGGCCGTGATCGCGCTGGCCGGATCCCCTGCCCGCGCCGCGCTCGTCGCCATGACCAAGGCCAGCACACTGGCCGCGACCATTCCCTTACGCATTCCGCCCTCCCGCTTCTTATTTGAAACTTTATAGTTTCATTCTACATAGCACCAATGAGAGACGTCGCGAAAGTTTCCGTTCCGAGAGGTCGTCCCGGCCAGCCCAAGCCGCGCGTCGACAAGGCCGCGCGGGGGCTGGCGGTGCTGGAGGCCGCCGTCGAAGTGTTCGCCGAGAAGGGCCTGCAGGTCGCCACCATGCAGGACGTCGCCGACCGCATGGGCGTGGCCAAAATCCTGATCTACCGGCTCTATCCCTCGCGCCAGAGCATCATCGACGCCCTGTTCGGCGACATCCTGGCCCGGATCGAGGCCGACGCCGGCCGGCCCTGGGGCGGCTACGGCTCCAGCATCGCGAGGCTGGTGGCTTTGTCGCGGAGCAACCCTAAGCTGGCTCTACTGCTGCTGCGCGATGCGCGAGGCGCACCGGAGGCTTTGGCCTGGCGAGAGGCCCTTGAGGCGCTGCTGACCAAACTGATCGAGCCATTCGTAGCCCCTACGCCCGGCGCAACCGAGACCCAGCGCGCGACGTGCAAGCACGCGGCCCGCACCTTCATGCCGTTCGTGATCGAGGCTTGGGCGGCAGGGGTCGAGGAGACCGACGGCATGGACGACGAGACCCGCACACGCTGGTTCGGCGAAATCGTCAGGGCGTGGCGCGAAGCCACCTACCAAGCAGCAGGCCTTAGCCCTCCTGCTCTTCCGCCGCCTCACGCTTCTTGAGCCAGGCGCGGCTGACCAGGCCCATGGCCAGCCAGATGACGATGGCCAGGGCGATCATGACGATGTGCTGCTTGCCGCCGCCCTTCATGGCCTGGACGATCGAATTGCCGGCGAAGGCGGTCAGGGCGATCTTCGGGATGATGCCGATGGCGGTGCCGGCCGCGAAGTGGCGCAGCTTCATCGGCGTGACGCCGGCGGCCATGTTGACGACAATGAACGGCGCAGACGGCACCAGGCGCACGATCAGGCTGGCCATGAAGCCGTTCTTGCCGATCATCCGCATGAACTTGTTGACGCCCTCGCCCGCGAAGTCGCGCAGGATCTTCGCGCCATAGGCCCGGCCCAGCCAGAAGCCGACCAGGGACGAGACCAGCGTGCCGATCCAGCTGTAGGCGAAACCGGTCCACGGACCGAAGGCCACGACCGCCGCGGCAATCAGCACGAACTGCGGCACGCCCAGGAAGGCCATGACCGCGAAGGCCGCCACGGCCGCCGGCAGGGCCCACGGCCCGCTGGCCGCGCCCAGCCAGTGCTCGACCGCTGCCTCGCCGTTGACGCCGAGCAGCTGCGCGCCGAACAGGAAGACCACGCCCACCCCGCCGAACAGCACGAACGAGACCGCCACCGTGCGCCAGGCGCGGGCGTCCATGTTCGTGAGAAAGTCGATAATGCGGCGGATCACGGCCCCTCCTCGCGCAGGCGCCGGCCAGGGTCAAGCGGCGCCGCTGAAACGGCGGGCGGACATCTGCCGGAGAACGAGGCGTTTTTCGGACCACAGCCCCGAAACGCGATCCGGGGACGACATGATTCGCGCGCTGCGACATTTCGGTTGCGTGAGCTTCACATGACAGCGTTACTTATCCACAGGCTGCAAGGGCAGAAAACCTTGGCCCGGTAAGGAGTTTGATCGTGAAGACCCTGGCTGTGATCTCCCGCAAGGGCGGCGCCGGCAAGACGACGCTTTCGGTCAACCTGGCCATCACGGCCCACCTGGCCGGCCTGCGGACCATGCTGGCCGATATCGACCCGCAACGCTCGGCCTCGGACTCCCTGCGCGCCCGCACGGGCGACGGTCCGGTCCTGTCCGAGATCAACGCCGGCAAGCTGTTCTCGACCCAGGTCCAGGCCCAGCACAGCAATTACGACGCCCTGGTCATCGACACCCCCGCCGCGCCGGAAGCCGACGGCCTGCAGGCGATCAACTGCGCCGACCTGTGCATCCTGGTCTGCCGCCCGACCTTCCTGGACATCGCCTCGGTGGTCCGCTCGGCCGAAGCCGTCCGCCGCCTGGGCAAGAAGGGCCTCATCGTCCTCAGCCAGGCCCCCTCGCGCCGCAACGGCTTCGAGCCGCCGGCCGTGCTGAAGGCCGCCGAGGCCCTGCGCTTCACCGGCATGCCCCTGGCTCCGATCGGCCTGCGCGCCCGCACCGCCTTCCAGCAGTCGGTCGCCCATGGTCGGTCGGTGTGCGAATGGGAGCCCGGCAGCGCCGCCGCCGAGGAAATCTCGCGCCTGTGGGACCTGATCGCCCCGATGCTGCTGACAGCGGATCGGAGCCACAGCGCCCAGGCGGTCTAGGCGTCTGCCTTCGAGATTTCGGAGGACGCCAAGCAGCCACGCGAGCCTGACGCCAATAAATCCCCAGATTGAGTTTCTGTTTACACCTTCACCATAACAATGATCGCCGTCGGTGGTCTTGCGACCTCTAGAAGTCGCGAGCCGGGGGACGGAGCGAGTAAGCCGTGAAGACGATTGCGGTACTGTCGCGTAAGGGCGGTTCGGGCAAGACGACACTGGCCGTGAACCTGGCCCTGATGGCCTTTCTGGCCGGCCGCAAGGTCATGCTGGCCGATATCGATCCACAACGCTCCGCGTCGGACGCGCTCAGAGCGCGCGCAGCCCCGGGCCCGAGCCTCTTCGAGGGCGGCGGCGGCAAGCTGTTCAACGCCAAATCGAACGCCATGCGCGAGGGCTACGACTATCTGATCATCGACACGCCGTCGGCGTGCGAGGGCGACGTCGCCCAGGCGGTGAACCTGGCCGACCTGTGCCTGGTGGTCGGACGCCCCTCGTTCCTGGACCTGGCGCCGATCGTGCGCACCGCGGAGGCCGTGCGGCGGCTGGGTAAGGGCGGCTTCCTGGTGCTCAACCAGATCCACACAAGCAAGCCCGACGCCTCTCCGGCGGCCTGTCCCGACATTCTCGAGGTGCTGCGCTTCTGCGGCCTGCCCCTGGCGCCGCATGGCCTGCGCTCGCGCGACGCGTTTCAAAAGGCCATGGCCCGGGGCCGCTGCGTGGCCGAGTGGGAAAAGGCCGGACCCGCGGGTCGCGACCTGGCGCTGCTTTGGGCCTTCGTCGAGGCCAATCTGGGCGGCCAACAGCCCGCGCAGATGCCGGCCGCCCTGGCGGGATAACGCCGCTCGACCATTCCTACCTTCTTCGCGAGACCGGGCCTGACTAGGGTCGACGCCTCAGCGATGGAGCCACGATGAAGATTCTCGCCGTCTCCGGCAGCCTGCGCGCCGCCTCGTACAACACCGCCCTGCTCCATGCCGCCCGCGAGCTGGCGCCGGAAGAGATGCAGATCGAGGTCTTCGGCCTGGGCGACCTGCCGTTCTTCAACCAGGACGTCGAGGCGCAAGGCGATCCCGCGCCGGTAGCCGCCTGGAAGGACGCCGTGCGCGCCGCCGACGGCCTGCTGATCGCCTGCCCCGAATATAATGGCGGCCTGACGGCGGTGCTGAAGAACGCCATCGACTGGGCCTCGCGCGGCAAGCCCGCCCCGCTGGACGGCAAGCTGGCCTGCGCCCTCGGGGCCAGCCCCGGCATCACCGGCACGGTCCGCGCCCAGGACGCCCTGCGTCTGAACCTCAAGCGCACGGGCGCGGATCTCGCCCCGCTCAGCGACATTCTGGTGGGCCAGGCCCACACCAAGTTCGAGAACGGCAAGCTGATCGATGAGCGCACCCGCCAGGCGATCGCGCGTCACCTGGCGAGCTTCGCGGCGGTTCTGCGCAGCCGATAATTCAGCGGGTCCGAAACCTCGTCCTTCGACAAGCTCAGGATGAGGTTTCTACTGAGCCCGCCATGATCCTCATCCTGAGCCTGTCGAAGGACGAGGATCACGCACGGCCCTACTGAGCCAGCTTCTTCAGGTCGTAGTCCGGCCCGAAGTCCAGCACGAACACCGGCCCCAGGAACACCGTCTGCTTGGCCGAACCCAGGTGCAGCGACACGTTCGCCCCACCGGCCGGGATGTCCATCGAGGCCCGGCCGGGCACGGTGTACATCTTCCACTCGGCGCCGCTGACCTTCACCGCCCCTTGCGTCGCCGCGTCATAGGGCGCGGCGGCCTGCTGGACGCGCACCGCCGACAGATTGGCCTCGGCCGCGCCGCCGTCGACCGCCTCGGCCTTGGCCCAGAAGGCGACCAGGATGACGTCGTTCTTGCTGACCTTGCCGGTGATCGCCTGCTGGGCGCCGACTTCCCACGGCTTGTCGCTGGCCTTCGAGACCTCGACCCGCATGCCGCCGCCGCCGGCGACGGTCTTGTCCTTCACCGGGCTGTTCTTCTGGTTCGCCCCATAGACGGTCCAGTTGGCCGACGGCTTGTTGATCGCCTTCTGCAGGATGTCGCCGTCGTCCGACTGGGCGAATCCCGACGAGGCCGCGCCCAGCGCCAAGGCCACGACGGCCAGGGCGAAATACAGAATCTTCGTCTTCATGGTGGTTTCCCTCCCCCCTTGGCCGTCATCGCGGCCTTGCGTTTCCCCCGAGGGCCGTCCCCGTTCGCCGGAGATCGATCCTACAAATGGTAGCGGTATCTTGGAGATCGGCGACGCGCAAGAACGCCGGTCCCCAAAAGCGTCGCCAAAATGTCTTGGAGCGCGGCCTTGCTGCGTTGCGCCATGGCCAGCGGGAGCGTAAAGACCGCCGCAATCCTGAAACGGTCCTTCCAACAGACCAAGTCACCCCAGGGGAGTTCTGCAAGATGTCGCTCGAGTCCGCCGCACTGCGGCGCATCGCACCGTCGGCCACCATCGCCATCAGCGCCAAGGCGCGCGCGCTGAAAGCCGCCGGTCGTGACGTAATCGCCCTTTCCGCGGGCGAACCGGACTTCGACACGCCGGACAATATCAAGAATGCCGCCATCGACGCGATCAAGGCCGGCAAGACCAAATACACCGACCCCGACGGCATGCCCGAACTGAAGGCCGCCATCTGCGCCAAGTTCAAGCGCGAGAACGGCCTGGAGTACAAGCCGAGCCAGGTCCACGTCGCCCCGGGCGGCAAGCCGGTGATCTTCAACGCCCTGGTCGCCACCCTGAACCCGGGCGACGAGGTGATCATCCCCGCGCCGTACTGGGTGTCGTATCCCGACATGACCCTGCTGGCCGGCGGCACCCCCGTCTCGGTCGAGACCACCGCCGAGAGCGGTTTCAAGATCACGCCGGAAGCCCTGGAAGCGGCGATCACGCCCAAGTCCAAGTGGCTGATCATCAACAGCCCGTCCAACCCCTCGGGCGGCGCCTATAGCCGCGCCGAGCTGCAGGCCATCGCCGACGTGCTGCTGCGCCACCCGCAGGTCTGGGTGCTGACCGACGACATGTACGAGCACCTGGTGTTCGACGACTTCGAGTTCACCACCATCGCCCAGGTCGAGCCCAAGCTCTACGACCGCACGCTGACGATGAACGGCGTCTCGAAGGGCTATTCGATGACCGGCTGGCGCATCGGCTATGCCGCCGGTCCCGAAGCGCTGATCAAGGCCATGGGCAAGATGATCAGCCAGACGACGTCCAACCCCTGCTCGATCTCGCAGTGGGCGGCGCTGGAAGCGCTCAATGGTGTTCAGGACTTCATCAAGCCGAACGCCAAGCTGTTCCAGGAACGCCGCGACCTGGTCGTGTCGATGCTGAACCAGGCCCAGGGCCTGCACTGCCCGACGCCGGAAGGCGCCTTCTACGTCTACCCCTCGTGCGCCGGCCTGATCGGCAAGACCGCCCCCTCGGGCAAGGTCATCGAGAGCGACGAAGACTTCGCCGGCGAACTGCTGGAAGCCGAGGGCGTGGCGGTCGTGCACGGCGCGGCCTTCGGCCTGTCGCCGTTCTTCCGCATCAGCTACGCCACCAGCAGCGACGTGCTGGAAGACGCCTGCCAACGCATCCAGCGCTTCTGCGCCAGCGTAAAATAGTCATCCATCGCCCGCCGGTCCGCCCCTCGGGTGGATCGGCGGGATGATTTCACGCTAATGAACAGCTGTCGCGCTAGGCGGCCATATGGAGGCCGCCGACATGGCTCGCACGCCGAACTACTCCTTCGAACGTCAGGAACGCGAACGTCAGAAAGCGCGTAAGGCCGCCGAAAAGGCGGCCGAGAAAGCCGCCGCCAAACAGGCCGCTCAACCGGGCGAGACCCCTCCCCAAGACCAAGACGGCAATTGAAAGAGCGTTCGTGATCACTTCAACCAACTACAACCACGAGACCGTCGCTCTCGACGGCGAGCATTTCTCTGCTTGCGAGTTCCGTGGCTGCCGCCTCGTCTATTCCGGCGGCGAAGCGCCGATCTTCGACAACTGCCGCTTTGAAAACTGCGAGTGGAAGTTCGACGACGCCGCCGAACGCACCCTGGCTCACCTGAAGCTGGTCTGGAACAACGGCGGCAAGGCTCCGGTCCAGGCGCTGATCAAGGAGATCACCGGCGGCGGGCGCTAGGCCCTAGCCGTTGATCCAGTCCGTCAGCCCCTCGCGCGCGTGGACCTCGCGCAGCGCCGGGCGCTGGCGGATCGTGTCGAGGTAGCGCTTCAGGTTCGGCCACGCCGTCGCGGGCTTGGGCATGTTGCGGGTCCAGCGGCACAGGATCGTCGCCAGCAGGTCCACCGTCGTGAAGTGGTCGGAGACCAGGTAGTCGCGATCCGCCAGTCGCGCGTCCATCCGCGCCAGCCCGGCTTCGATCCGTTCGCGCGCCGCCTGTTGCACCGCGTCCTGCGCCTCGCCGCCCGCCGGTTCGTGCGGATAGAACCAGGCGCGGAAGTTGGGCTGGAAGCTGTTGGCCAGCCAGAGGGTCCAGCTCAGATACTCTGCTCGCTCGATCGTGCCCAGCGGCGGGGCGAAGCCGGCCTCGGGATGGCGCTCGGCCAGCAGAGTGGCGATCCCGGCCATCTGGGTGACCGGCGCGCCGTCGATGATCAGGGTCGGCACCACGCCGTCCGGGTTCAGCGCCAGATATTCGGGCGTCTTGTGCTCGGCCTTGTCGAAGTCCAGCAGGCGAGCCTCGAACGGGACGTTCAGCTCCAGCAGCATCCAGTGGATAGCCGTGCCGGCCGTGCTGGGCGAACCATAGAGCGTGTACATCGAACCCTCCCGCTTGATGCGCCGGCATAGGCGGCTGCTTCTGGGAGGCGGTCAAGCAAAAGGCCCCCGCCCTTTCGGGCGGAGGCCTTTCATGGTCACCGAACGTGCGCGGCTCAGTGCTTCTCGCGCCACTGCGCCTTGGCGTCGTCCTTGGTCAGGGCGAGGTGCACCTTGTCATCGTCGATATATTCCACCCACGACAGCGGGATCAGGTGGTGCTTGAAGCCGCCGCCCAGGTCCAGCTTGGCCAGTTCGATCTCGCCATTGGCGATGTGGTCCACGCGGCCGACATGACCGCCATCCGAACCGACGACTTCCTGGTGTTCCTTGATCTGCGAGAGGTCGATCATCCGTCGTCTCCTGGGTTAGAGCGGGACCGTCGCGGTCCCTCGCGACATCAAACGGCCACGTCTCCAGTGAAGTTTCAGCTTGCCATGCACGCATGGATTGTTCTTGATACGTTCCTGAAAACTTAGAGGACGAGGCATGAGCTTCCGCGCCCTTTTCACCGCCGCCCTGTTGCTGGTCGCCGGCCCTGCCCTCGCCGATCCCGCGATCGGCAAGCGCGTCGACGCCGTCTTCGCCGACGACGCGGTGACCCTGACCGAGGCCGGCAAGACCGTTCTGGTCTATCGCACCAAGCCGCTGGATCCCGCCGCCGAGCCCGGCCGCGCCAACTATGTCGGCCAGCTCTACGCCCCCGACGGCACGGCCCTGACCGAGGACAAGCCCGGCGACCACCCGCACCAGCGCGGCGCCTGGTGGGCCTGGATGAAGGTGCAGTCCGACGGCAAGACGGTCGCCGACGGCTGGTACATGAAGGGCCTGACCTACTTCGTCCGCTCGAAGACATTCCTGGGCGACGCCGAGGGCGGCGGGACCCTGACGGTCGATGTCGACTGGATGGTCAATTCGGGTCCGGAGCTGGTCTACATCGCCACCGAGACCACCAAGGTCACGGTGCGCCCGCTGAAGGCCGGCGCACGGCGCGTGGAGTTCGATACGACGATCAAGTCCCGCGTCGACGCCCTGGGCCTGGGCGGCAGCGAGGACGATCGTGGCTTCGGTGGCTTCTCGATCCGCCTGGTCGAGCCCGAGAAGCTGACCTTCTCGTCGGGCGGCAAGGCCATCGTCCCGAACGGCTCGGCGATCACGGCTGGGGCCAATATGGGCTTTGCCTGGACCGACGCCGCCTCGCCCGCCTGGGCGGTGGGCCTGGCCTGCAAGGCGAACGGCCAAGCGATCACGCGCTGGATGCTGTATAATGACCGCTCGATGCAGAACTGCGTCTTCCCCGGCCGCGCGCCGCTGGTCCTGAGGAAGGACGAGGTGTTGCGCCTGCAGGAGACGCTGGTGATCCGTCCCGTCGCGAAGAAGAAGACCCCGTAGATCCATGGCCGACATCGTCAACCTGAACCAGGCCCGCAAGGCCAAGGCGAAAGCCGACGACAAGACCCGCGCCGCCGAGAACCGCGCCAAGTTCGGCCGCACCAAGGGCGAGAAGACCCTGGACGTCGCCCGCGCCGACAAGCTCAAGCGCGACCTCGACGGCGCCAAGCGCGAGGATTGAGACCCTGGCTGGTTTGAAGAAGCGGTCGGTGAACCTAGCTGGCCACGCAACCTCGCTGGCCCTGGAGCCGGAGTTCTGGGCCGTGCTGGAACGCGCGGCGACCGACCAGGCGCTGAGCCTGGCCGGCCTGATTCAGAAGATCGACTTGGAACGTGGGGAGCGTCCGCTGGCTTCGGCGTGTCGAGTGTTCGCGCTGGAGCGAGCCAGCGCCTAGCGAAACCTCGTCCTTCGACAAGCTCAGGATGAGGTTTCTAGTGGTACGGCATCAAAAGTAGTCCTCATCCTGAGCTTGTCGAAGGACGAGGACAGCCCCTACCGCTGCTCCACCGCCGGACGCCGCTGCGTCGGGATCGGCATGGGCTGCGGGTTCGGGCCCTTGCGCAGGGCCGAGGGGATGTCGCGAATGCTCTGGCGCAGGTCGACACGGTCGCCGGCCATCACGCCCAGCTTCCAGGCGCCCCAGACCGCCAGCACCAGCACCGCCACGACCAGCAGCGCGGCCATCAGGCCGCCGCCACCGTCGCCGCGATGAGCATGGTCGTTATGAGCGAGTGTGCGCGCCATGATCAGCCGCCCGGCGCCTTGGGCGCTTCAGGCAGTTTCGGCGCGTCGGGCAGCTTGGGCGCCGAGGCCGAGATGTTCACGTCGACCTTCTTCTTCTGCGTGAAGCCGCCGGACATCATGAAGAAGGCGAGCACCGCGACGATGACCACAAGCCCGCCTACGATGAACGCCAAGCCACTGTTGCCACCGCTGTTGCTGGTACCTTCGGCCATGAGAGTCTCCGCGCCATGCTGGCGTTGTTGCTGTTGGCGGATCAACGGTACGCGAGCCGGGAGGTTCCGCTTCGGCTGTCTCTAGGGACTTAAGTCCCGCGCACTTTGTGCTACATATGTTCCCATGTATCCCGATGATGACTCGGCCGGATTCCCGGGCGACCTCCCCTCTCCGCGCATCTCCGACCTGGCCCGGCCGCAACCGCCGACGGGCGGTCATGCCATGCCCAACTACCTGGACGGCCTGAATCCCGAACAGCGCGAGGCGGTCGAGACCACCGAAGGCCCGCTGCTCGTTTTGGCCGGAGCCGGCACCGGCAAGACCCGCGTGCTGACCACCCGCCTGGCCCAC
Organism: Caulobacter sp. GW821-FHT12D05; assembly: GCF_058807295.1. Lineage (NCBI taxonomy): Bacteria > Pseudomonadati > Pseudomonadota > Alphaproteobacteria > Caulobacterales > Caulobacteraceae > Caulobacter > Caulobacter sp. GW821-FHT12D05. Next base: position 182,304 of record NZ_JBXAQO010000006.1, on the reverse strand, counting down.
ATCCTGGCGACCGGTAAGGCGCGGCCGTGGGAAATGCTGGCCGTCACCTTCACCAACAAGGCCGCGCGCGAGATGCGCGAGCGGATCACCCACATCATCGGCCCGGAGGCCGAGGGCCTGCGCTGGCTGGGCACCTTCCACTCGGTGGCCGCCCAGATCCTGCGCCGCCATGCCGAGCTGGTGGGTCTGAAGTCGAACTACACGATCATCGACACCGACGATAACGAACGGCTGCTCAAGCAGCTGATCGAGGCCGAGAACATCGACGCCAAGCGCTGGACCCCACGGATCCTGTCGCAGATCATCGACAACTGGAAGAACCGCGGCTGGACGCCCGACCGCGTCCCCGCCAGCGAGGCCGGCGAGTTCGCCAACGGCAAGGGCATCAGCCTGTACCGTCAGTACCAGGAGCGCCTGCGCATCCTGAACGCCTGCGACTTCGGCGACCTTTTGCTGCACAATATCAGCCTGTTCACCGGCCATCCCGATGTGCTGGACGAGTTCCAGCGCCGCTTCAAATACGTGATGGTCGACGAGTACCAGGACACCAACGTCGCTCAATATCTGTGGCTGCGCCTGCTGGCCCAAGGCCGCCAGAACGTCTGCTGCGTCGGCGACGACGACCAGTCGATCTATGGCTGGCGCGGCGCCGAGGTCGACAACATCCTGCGCTTCGAGCGCGACTTCGCCGGCGCCAAGGTCGTGCGGCTGGAGTGCAACTACCGCTCGACCGAGCACATCCTGGCCGCCGCCTCCGGCCTGATCACCGCCAACAAGGGGCGCCTGGGCAAGACCCTGTGGACCCCGTCCAAGGGCGGCGAGAAGGTCAAGGTCAGCGGCGTCTGGGACGGCGAGGCCGAGAGCCGGATGATCGCCGACGAGATCGAGCGGGCCAAGAAGGCCGGCCGCAAGTACAACCAGATGGCCATCCTGGTGCGGGCCTCGTTCCAGATGCGGGCCTTTGAAGAGCGCTTCGTGCTGCTGCAGATCCCCTACAAGGTGGTCGGCGGGCCGCGCTTCTTCGAACGGGCCGAGATCCGCGACGCCCACGCTTATTTGCGCCTGATTCAATCGCCCGACGACGACCTGGCCTTCGAGCGCATCGTCAACACGCCCAAGCGCGGCATCGGCGACACCTCGGTGCAGAAGCTGCTGCAGATCGCCCGGCTGAACGGCGTCTCGACCGTCGAGGCCGCCCGCCAGATCATCGCCAGCGACGAGCTGCCGGCCCGCACGCGCACGGCGCTCAGCAACTTCATCCGCGACCTGGACCGCTGGCGCTCGCTGATCGGCAATGTGCACCACCAGCGCCTGCTGGAAACGGTGCTGGAAGAGAGCGGCTATACGGACGCCCTGCGCCTGGACAAGGGTCCGACCAGCCAGACGCGGCTGGAGAACCTGAAGGAACTGGTCCAGTCGATGGGCGCCTTCGACACGCTGGAAGCCTATCTGGAGCACGTGTCGCTGGTCATGGACCTGGACCGCGAAGCCACCGGCGACGCCGTCTGGATCATGACCCTGCACTCGGCCAAGGGCCTGGAGTTCCCGCTGGTCTTCCTGCCCGGCTGGGAAGAAGGCGTGTTCCCCAGCCAGCGCAGCATGGACGACAAGGGCGAGAAGGGCCTCGAGGAAGAGCGCCGCCTGGCCTATGTCGGCATCACCCGCGCCCGCGAAGAGGCCCGCATCAGCTTCGTGGCCAACCGGCAAGTCTATGGCCGCTGGACGTCGCAGCTGCCGTCGCGCTTCGTGGATGAGCTGCCCCTGGCCCACGTCGATGCGGCGTCCGAGACCGGCTATTATGGCGGCGGTCCCGGCATGCAGTCTACGGCCGCCTCGCGCTGGGACGACCCCGGCACGTCCGCCTTCCAGGCCGGCAGCTACGACAGCCCCGGCTGGAAACGCGCCCAGGAACGCACGGCGGGCTTCGGCGAACGCAACGCCGCCTGGCGCGGCCCGCAAGGCGTCCGCTCTGGCTCGTCCGCCCGCTCGGCCCCGATCGAAGGCGAAGGCCGCCTGGTCGCCGTCTCGGCCCCGACCAGCAGCGCCTATTCGCGCGGCGACCGCGTGTTCCACGTCAAGTTCGGCTACGGCCAGGTGAGCAGCATCGAGGGCAACAAGCTGACGGTGAGCTTCGACAAGGCGGGTGAGAAGAAGGTCATCGACAGCTTCGTCGAGAAGGCTTGAGGCCGGCGCTGGCCCCTCCACCGGCTTCGCCGGTCCCCCTCCCCTAACAGGGAGGAGAGGAAGAAACGCAAGGCGTGGGAGGCGTAGCTCCTCTCCGCCCCGCTTGGGGGCGGACAGACCTGCGTAAGCAGGTCAGGTGGGGGCCAGTGCTGAGCCAGCCGCTCCGCGCCCCGATGCCGCAGGGGTTGAACGCGACATTCGGCTAACCATATGGTACTCAGGAAGCAGCCAAACGCTTCAGCCCAAGACGGCTGAACCTCACGGCGCTCCTACCGCCCACCGCCGCAAACGGCCACCGGGCGCTTTATCTCCACCCTTTAAGGAATATCGGGTCCAGCGTACGCTCGACCCCTGTCTGGAACTTTATGAAAACCACTGTTACCCGCGAAGCCGCCAAGCGCGCGCCCCGCAAGACCAACACTATCCGCACCAACACCGCGCCGACGCGCGCCGCTCAATCCGACTGGGTCTGGCCCGGCCTGACCCGCGCCCAGCTGCGCGACATCGTCATCGACCAGATCGGCTGACCAACAACGTCTCCCAGGCGCCGACCACCACCAGCGCCAGGGTCGACAGCATCGACAGCACCAGCGGGCTCACATGCCCCGCGATCGGAACCAAGGCCGCCAACAGGCCTAAGCCGACCAGTCGCGTCAGCGACCACTGCTTGAACACCGCCAGCTTGAAGACCAGTACGCCCAGCAGGAACAGGGCCGGCCCGCCGATCACGGCGGCGGCGACCTTGACGTCCGTGTGACCCGACGCGTGGTGGATCACCCACTCGTCGCCGACCGCCGCCACGATGATCCCGGCGATCGGGATCAGGTGGCTGTAGGTATAGGCCAGGCGGGCGATCGCCCCAGGGTCCTCGGACTCGGCGATGGCCTCGCTGGCCGCCTCGGCGGTGAACGAGAAATAGATCCACCACATGGCGATGCTGCCGACCAGCGCGGTGGCGAAGGCCGCCACGGTCTCGAGCGTCCAGGGCATGCCGACCACCGTGCCCCCCGTGACGATGATCGACTCCCCTAAGGCGATGATCGTGAACAGCGCGGTGCGCTCGGCCAGGTGGCCGCCCTCGACGACCCAGTCGCTGGTGGCCGAGCGCCCCAGCCCCGGCGTCCAGAACCCGACCAGCGCCGACAGGTAGTCGATGCCGATGGCGATCGCCCAGGCGATCAGGCGCGCCTCGTCGTGCAGCAGGCCGCCGGCGATCCAGAACACCGCCGACAGCGTCACCCAGGCGAAGATGCGCGCGACGTTCATCCGATGCGCCGGCTCGCGCCACGTGCTGATCAGGAAGAACAGGCTGCGGCCGACCTGGATGAAGGCATAGGCGCCGGCGAACATCAGGCCGCCGCCCTCGAACGCATTGGGGATGGCGGCCGACAGGACGAGCCCCGCCGCCATCAGCAGGAACATCATCAGCCGCACCGGGACCCGCTCGGGATCCAGCCAGTTGGTGATCCACGACGTGCAGACCCAGGCCCACCAGACCGCCGCCAGCAGCATGGCCGCATGCAGCACGCCCAGCGGCGTCGGATGATGCAGAACCGCATGCGACAGCTGAGTCACCGCGAACACGAAGACCAGGTCGAAGAACAGCTCCACATAGGTGACGCGGGCGTGTTCGTGCTTGTGGCGTTCGCGCAGCAGCGGGCGGGTCGTGGTCATGCGGGGTCCCCTCGCCCCTCACACTAAGGCGAGTCTCGCGAACCTTTTCGGCCTCTCGCGCGCTATGCCGACATGGACGCCCGCCTCGAACATATGCTGGCCCAGCTGAAGGGCTTCACCCTCACCCGCCCGGTGGCCTATGGCGCGCCGGCTTGCGCCGTCATCGGCATCCTGGCGGGTCTCGCCATGAAGACCGGACCGCAGGACGCGGGCTATACGCCCGAGATGGAGCCCGTGCTCGCCGCCTATGAGGCCCAGGCCGAACCGATCGCCTGGCCGGCCGGCAAGACGCCTGACTATGTGGTCGGCACCGACTTCCTGAAGATGAGCCAGCCGCCGCCCGTGCAGATGGTCTCGTACGACGAGCCGGCCTATGCGCCGCCGCCGGAGATGGACGTGCCGCCCCATGTCGTCGCCCAGCATGGTCCCGCGACGCCGCCTCCGCCCGCCGACGCGCCGCATTGGGCGTCCGAGCGTGGCGACATCCTGAACGTCTCCCTGCCCGAGGACCGGCAGCCGCGACAGCCGCCCGTCCCGACGGTCTTGGCAGAGGCCGCCGACGTCGCGGCCACCGGCATGACCTCGCGCTGAAGGCTCGCTTTTCGCCGCCTTTGCGGCTAACAGGCGCGCATGACCGACTACACGCCCCAGCAGATCGTCGCCCGCGGAACGCGCGTCGAAGCCGAGACCGCCGCCGACGCCATCGACAACCACCCTGGCCTGGAAGGCGCGACCTACTCGATCCTGGAAGAGGACGAGGACAAGAACGTCTGGCGCATCGACGCCTTCCCGACGACCGAGGAAGAAGACGAGGGCCTGATGGCCCTGCTGGGCGAGTACGACCTGAAGGTCGTGCGCGACACCCTGGCCGACGCCGACTGGCTGGCCATGGCGCTGTCGGGCCTGCCGCCCGTGCGCGCCGGCCGCTTCTTCGTCTATGGCATGCACGATCGCGGCCGCCTGCCGGCCAGCACCGTCAACCTGCGCATCGAGGCCGGCGCGGCCTTCGGTACGGGTCACCACGGCACCACCGTCGGCTGCCTGCAGGCCTATGACCGTCTGCTGAAGGCGCGCAAGTTCAACAAGGTGCTGGACGTCGGCGCCGGCACGGGCCTGCTGGCCATCGCCGCCGCCCGCACGGGCACCAAGCTGGCCGTCGGCACCGACATCGACAAGCCGTCGGTGCGGATCGCCAAGGAAAACGCCCAGGTCAACAAGGCCAACGCCCGCTTCGTGCACGCCTCGGGCCTGGGTCACCGCCTGGTCGCTCAGAACGCGCCCTACGACCTGGTGTTCGCCAACATCCTGGCCCGCCCGCTGATCAGCCTGGTCCAGGACATCAAGCACGCCCTGGTCCCGGGCGGCACGGTCATCCTGTCGGGCCTGCTGCGCACCCAGGAGCGGATGGTCAAGGCCGCCTACCTCTCGCGCGGCTTCAAGGTGGTCACGCGCATCCACCGCGACGCCTGGGCGACGCTGGTTCTCCAGCGGCCCTAGGAACCTCCAGCATCGGGGTCACGTTTTCTCGGCCAGAGACATTGGCCGAGGAGCCGCCCCGATGACCTATACCGATCCCAACCTTCCCCCGCAGGAACGCCCCGTCGAGCGTCACGTCGAGATCCGCGAGCGCGGCGGTGTCGGCGGCTGGCTGGTCGCCGGCATGATCGCCATCGTCGCGGTGATCGCCGTCGGCTTCCTGGCGATGCGCCCGACCTCGAACGATCCGAACCAGTTGCAGGCCGCCCAGGAACAGGGCCGCCAGGCCGGACTGGTCGAAGGCGCCCAGGGCGCGGCCCAGAACGCCCAGATGGCCGCCGAGAACGCCGCCCGCGAAGCCCGCACCACGGCTGATCAGGCGCGCGCCGACACGGCGCAGGCCGCCCGCAGCGCCGCCCAGTCGGCCCAGGACGCCGCCGACCGCGTCGCCTCCAGCCCCAACGACCAGGCTGCCTCGCCGGACAACCCGCCCGCGCAGCCCCAGCAGTAATCTTGAAATAATCGACCCTTCCCAGGCTCGGGTCGGGGGATTACATCCGAGGCATGCGCCAGACCTTCGATGAATCCACCGACCCGTCCTTTGGTCCCAAGCACGTCCCGCTGATCCGCGCCGCCATGGCCGCGCAGGGTCTGGACGGCTTCCTCGTGCCACACGAGGACGAGCACCAGAACGAATACCTGCCCGCCGCCAATGACCGCCTGGCCTGGGCTAGCGGCTTCACCGGTTCGGCCGGGGCCGGCGTGATCCTGAAGGACCGCGCCGCCGTCTTCGTCGATGGCCGCTACACGCTGCAGGTCCGCGACCAGGTCGACCAGGGCGTCTTCGAGATCCGCGACCTCGTCGAGGGCGGTGTGCCCGCCTATCTGGAGACCGCCGAAAAGGGCGCGGTGATCGGCTATGACGCCCGCCTGCACAGCCCCGCCGCCCTGGACGGCCTGAAGGCCGCCGCCCACCGCGCCGGCGCGGTGCTCAAGCCCGTCGCCGCCAACCCGGTCGACCAGGCCTGGGGCGAGGCCCGCCCGGCCCAGCCGATGGCCCCCATCGTTCCCCACCACGTCGAATATGCCGGCGAGGAGTCGAGCTCCAAGCGCGCCCGCGTCGGCGCCTCGGTGGCCGCCTTCGGCGCAGACGCCACGGTGATCACCGCCCCGGCCTCGATCGCCTGGCTGTTCAACATCCGTGGCGGCGACGTCATCCGCTCGCCCCTGCCGCTGTCGCAGGCCATCCTGAACGCCGATGGTACGGCCCGCCTGTTCATCGAGGCGGCCAAGGTGACTGCCGACTTGCCCGCGTGGCTGGGCAACCAGGTGTCGCTGGAAACGCCGGACAAGCTGGCCGAAGCGCTGGGCGACCTTTCGGGCAAGAGCGTCGTGGTCGACCCGACCCAGTCCTCGGCCTGGTACTTCGACATGCTGGCCGCCGCCGGCGCCAAGGTGGTGCGGACCATGGACCCCTGCACCCTGCCCCGCGCCTGCAAGAACGACATCGAGCTGGACGGCACGCGTGAAGCGCACAAGCGCGACGGCGCGGCCCTGACCCGCTTCCTGCACTGGCTGGCCACCGAAGGCCAGATCAACCCGCCGGACGAAAAGGAGGCCGTCGCCAAGCTGGAAGGCTTCCGCGAAGCCACCGGTCGGCTGAAGGACCTCAGCTTCGACACCATCGGCGCTGCCAACGGCCACGGCGCCCTGCCCCACTACCGCCCGACCGAGCGCAGCAACGAGCGCGCCGCCCTGGGCTCGCTGCTGCTGGTCGACAGCGGCGGCCAATATCTGGACGGCACCACCGACGTCACGCGCACGGTCGCGATCGGCGAGCCGTCGGCGGAGATGGTCAACCGCAACACCCTGGTGCTGAAGGGCCACCTGGCCATCGCCCGCCTGCGGTTCCCGGCCGGCACCACCGGCTCGGCCATCGACGCCCTGGCGCGGATGGCGCTGTGGGCGCACGGCCTGGACTACGACCACGGCACGGGTCACGGCGTCGGTGTCTATCTGGGCGTCCACGAAGGTCCGCAGCGGATCTCCAAGGCTCCGAACGTCATCGCCCTGCAGCCCGGCATGATCGTCTCGAACGAGCCCGGCTACTACAAGGACGGCGAATACGGCATCCGGATCGAGAACCTGGAAGTCGTCATGCCGGCCGAGGACGTCACGGGCGGCGACCGCCCGATGCACCGCTTCGAGGCCCTGACCCTGGCCCCGATCGACCGCCGCCTGATCGACAAGACCCTGCTGACGGCCGAGGAAGTGGCGCAGTTCGACGCCTACCACGCCCGCGTGCTGGCCGAGATCGGACCGCGGGTCGAACCCGAGATCCGCGCCTGGATGGAAGAGGTCTGCGCGCCGCTCTAGGTCGGCGCCTTGACCGCGTGCAGGGCCATCTCGGCGGCGAACTCCGCGTCGCTGACCGGCTGCTGGGCGACCAAAAGGCTGCAGTCGACATTGTCGATGATGTAGGCGCCCGACTTGCCGCTCCACCAGCGCTCCAGGAAGCTGCGGCGTCGATGGCCCAGCACGACCAGGTCGGCGCCGACCTCGCGGACGAAGTTGCTGATCGCCGAGGACGGGTCGCCCCGGACGACGTGACCGGTGGCGTTCAGCCCGACGCTCTTGAGCTTGCCGACGCCCTCGTCGACCAGCTGCTGGCTGGCGGCGGCGATCTGTTCGGCCGCGCCGGGCTGCACGCCCTCGGCCATGGCCACGGCGGCGTTGTCGCCCAGCACGCAGAGCAGCCAGACCCTGGCCTCGCAGCGCAAGGCCAGCAACGCCCCCTCACGCAGGGCGCTGCGCGCCTCGTGGCTGCCGTCGAAGGCCAGGACGATCTTCTGGTACATGCGGAACCTCCCCCAAGGATTTGAGGGAAGGCTAGGTCAGACCTGGCCCCGAGTCGACGCGCCCTACTTCAGGCGTGTCCACTTCTGGGTCTTGCACAGCGGCGCGACGATGCAGCCCTTCAGCTTCAGCTCGTTGGCGCTGAGCAGCTCGATGGTGCCCGAATAGGTGCCGCCGTCCTCGGGGTTGTAGACCTTGCCGCCGGTCCACTTGGTCGGGCCACCGGTGAAGTCGTATAGCATCTGCAGGTTCTTCAAGGTGCGGCCGCGCTGAGCCTCGTCCTTGTTCTTGACGTCCTTGCGGGTCGGGTCGGTCTTGATGTGGTCCGAGGTCACCAGCTTGCCGCACAGGCTGTTGCCGCAGTGGGCGATCTCGACCTGGCCGCCGTTGCCGGGCGTGGCCCACAGGCCGGTGACGTCGGCGGCGAAGGCCGAGCCCGACACGAGCGTCAGGGCGGCGGCGATCAAGGCGGTGCGGATCATCTGTTTCTCCCTAGTGCGCGGCTGAAACGCGCGTTTGGGTCCCTCGTTGCGCGATCCATCCAGTCAGGACAAGAGCCAAGGCGAAAACGAGGCGGGAATTGCGGTTGCGGCGATGCGCCTCAGGCCCAGGCGCGGGCTTTGCGAGCGCCCGCCGCCGCGCGCGAGGGCGTATAGCCGTCGTGATCCAGCCGGCCCAGGCTCATCCCTAAGCGTCCCGGCAGCTCACGCACATGGCCCAGGCTGTTCAAGCTGGTCGCCGCCAGGGCCACCTGCCCGCAGGCATAGGCGTCGCCGGCCGCGTCGTGGTGCTTGAAGTCGACGCCCAGGTGGCCGCAGACCACGTTCAGCTTGTGCGACGGCAGATCCGGCCAGACGCCGCGCGCCACCTGCACCGTACACAGATAGTCAAAGCCCGGCGCCGGCACGTCGTAGTGCTCGCAGGACCGACGGATCACGCTGATGTCGAACGAGGCGTTGTGGGCCAGGACCAGCGCGCCCTCCAGCTCGGGCCGCAAGCGCGCCAGCACATCCGGCCACTCCTCGGCGTCCTCGACATCCTGCGGGCCGATGCCGTGGAAGGCGATGTTGAACCGCGCGAAGCGATTGCCGGGCGGGCGGATCCAGTGGTGCTCGACCCGCGCCACCTGACCGTCCTCGATCCAGGCCAGACCGATGGAGCACGGGCTGGACCGCTGCTCGTTGGCGGTCTCGAAGTCCAGCGCGATGACCTTCATTTGGCGACCATCTCCAGCCACTCGTCCTCGGTCATCACCTGGATGCCAAGCTCGGTAGCGGTCTTCAGCTTGGAGCCCGCGCCGGGGCCGGCGACCACGAGGTCGGTCTTCTTGGACACCGACGAAGCGACCTTGGCGCCCAGGCCCTCGGCCTGAGCCTTGGCCTCGTCGCGGGTCATCTTCTCCAGCGAGCCGGTGAAGACGATGGTCTTACCGGCCACGGCCGTGTCGGTCTTGGGCTTGGCGACCGGCTGGATGTCCAGCTCGGCGACGAGGTTGTCGACCTTCCGGCGGTTGTGCTCTTCGGCGAAGAACCGGGCCAGCGACTGGGCGGCTACCGGACCGACGCCGTCGACAGCGGCCAGGTGCAGATAGTCGTCGCCCGGCGCGCCCGAGGCGGCCTCGACCAAGCCTTGGGCGAAGGCCTCCCAGGTCCCGTAGCGCTGGGCCAGGGCCGCCTTGGCGGGCTTGGTCAGCTTGGGGACCGCGTGGCCGATCTTGATCTCCAGGTCGGCGGCTTCCGGCCAGGGGTCGGCCAGCAGCCCGCCCTTCCCCGCCTCGATCAGCAGGTCCAGCGCCTTGGGGCCGACGCCCTGGGCGGTGGAGAGTTCGAGGTAGGTCTCGCCCGGCAGCCCCTTGGCGGCGGCCTCGGCGGCGGCCTGCAGATCCTCGAAGCGGTCGAAGTTGCGGGCCAGCACGGTCGAGGTCGTCTCGCCGATGTCGCGCGCGCCCAGGCCGTAGATCATCCGGTCCATGCCGATGGTGCGGCGGGCGTCGATGCCCTTGACCAGGTTGGCGATCGAGGTCTCGCCATAGCCGTCGCGCTCGCGCAGGGCCGCCAGCTTCTCCTCGTCCTTGGCCAGGCGGAAGATGTCGGCCGGTTCGGTGATCCAGCCCTCGTCGAAGAAGGCCTGCAGCTGCTTCTCGCCCAGGCCCTCGATGTCGAAGGCGCGGCGAGACACGAAGTGGCGCAGGTGCTCGACCCGCTGGAACGGACAGGCGAACTCGCCGGTGCAGCGGCGCACCACCGACTCCTGGCCCGAGGCGGTGACCTCGCGGGCCAGGGCCGTCTTTAGCGGGCATTCGCAGACATGGGGGAATTCGTAAGGCGGCGGCGCCGGATCGGGACGCGCGGCGATGTCGACCTCGACGATCTGCGGGATCACGTCGCCGGCGCGCTGCAGGACGACGGTGTCGCCGATGCGCACATCCAGGCGGGCGATCTCGTCGCCATTGTGCAGCGTGGCGTTGGTCACCGAGACGCCGCCGACGGTGACTGGCTTCAGGCGCGCCACCGGGGTGTGGGCGCCGGTGCGGCCGACCTGGATGTCGATGGCTTCCAGAGTGGTGCGAGCCTGCTGGGCCGGGAACTTGCGGGCGATGGCCCAGCGCGGCGAGCGCGAGACGAAGCCCAGGCGGCGCTGCTGTTCCAGGTCGTCGACCTTGTAGACGACGCCGTCGATGTCGAAGTCCAGGGTCGGGCGCAGGGTCTCGAACGCGGCGTAGACCTCCAGCAGCCCCTGGGCGTTCTCGACCCGCTTGGCCGGCGGGGCCGTGGTGACGAAGCCCCATTCCGCTAGCTTCTCCAGCGCGCCCCACTGGCTGTCGGCGAATGGCGCGGAGACCAGGCCCCAGGCATAGCCGAAGAACCGCAGCGGCCGCTGGGCGCTGATCTTGGGATCGATCTGGCGCAGCGAACCGGCGGCGAAGTTGCGCGGGTTGGCGTAGGTGCGCTGGCCGGCCTCCTCGGCGGCCTGGTTGAAGGCGGCGAAGGCGGCCAGCTCGACATAGACCTCGCCGCGCACCTCGACCACGTCGGGCCAGCCCGAGCCTTTCAGGCGGTGGGGGATGTCGGCGATGGTGCGCAGGTTGGCGGTGACGTCCTCGCCCACGCGGCCATCACCGCGCGTCGCGCCCTGGACCAGCACGCCCTTCTCGTAGCGCAGCGAGGCCGACAGGCCATCGATCTTGGGCTCGGCGGTATAGGCGACGGTGTCGGACGGCGACAGACGCAGGAACCGCCGGATCCGGGCGTCGAACTCGGTCGCCTCGTCATTGGAGAAGGCATTGTCCAGGCTCAGCATCGGCACGCCGTGCTCGACGGGCGAGAACTGCTCGGCCCGCGCCGCGCCCACCCGCATGGACGGGGAGTTGTCGCGGATCAGGTGCGGGAAGCGGGTCTCGATGTCGAGGTTGCGGCGCTTGAGGGCGTCGTACTCGCCGTCGCTGATCGTGGGCGCGTCCTGCTGGTGATAGGCCAGGTCGTGAGCGGTCAGCGCGTCGGCCAGATGCTCCAGTTCCTCGACGGCCTGGGCTTCGGTGAGGTCGGCGATGGGGATCAGGGACACGTCGGCGAATCCGGAAGGCGGGAAGTTCCGGCAGGTTAGCAACGTGGCGCGATGCTTGCGACCGAAGGCTTGAAGGAGCCTTCGATGTTCAAAGCCGGCACAAATACCGCCCTGCCTGTCCTGTCGCGGGACGGTCCGCTGGACGCCCTGCGGTTCCTGGCGGCGCTGTTCATTGTGCTCTACCACGTGGCCGAGCGGGCCCCGGTGTCGCTGTTCAGCCTGTCGCCGGCCTTTGGGCGTGGTTATCTGGCGACCGACTTCTTCCTGATGCTGTCGGGTTATGTGCTGGCTCGCACCTACGGTCCGCGCGTTCTGGGGGCTGAAGTCGACACCCTGACCTTCCTGAAGCGCCGCGTGCAGCGCATCTGGCCGTCGCACCTGGTGATGCTGGCCGCCTTCGTCGCCTTCTTCGTCGGCACCTCGGCCATCGGTCTCGCGCCGCAGAACCCGCAGTGGTTCGCCTGGGATCAGCTGCTGCCGCAGATCTTCCTGGTCCAGGCCTGGTTCGTGCCGGGGACCTCGGGCTGGAACATGCCGACCTGGACCCTGTCGGCCCTGATCGCCGCCTACGCCCTGTTCCCGATGGTCTGGCGCAAGGTCGCCGCCACCCAGCGTCCGCTGCAGCTGCTGGCCATGGGCGTCTGCGCCTGGGTGGCCATCGATTTCACCGCCCTGATGGTCTTCGACGTGCCCAGCTATCAGCTGCCGCTGCGGTTCGGCCTGATCCGGGGCGTGCCGCTGTTCATGATCGGCCTGCTGGTCGCCCGCCTGCCGGTCACGACCCTGGCCCGCCGCCAAGCGCTGCCGCTGGCGCTGGCCACCCTGGCCATCGTCATCGGCATCCAGGGCCTGGGGAATTTCGACCACTTCAGCTTGGCCCTGCTGGCCTTCCTGATCTACGCGGCCGGCGCTTCGAAGCCGCGTGCGTGGGCTTGGGCGGGTCAAGCTGGAAAGCTGAGCTTCTCGCTGTTCCTGACCAACACCCTGACGGCGGCCGTGTGGTTCGGCGTGGTGCGGATGGCCGAGGCCAAGCTGGGCCTGCCGACGGCGGCCGAGTGGACGCTGTGGGCGGCGGCCATTCCGGCCACGATCGCCGTGGCCTGGGTGTTCGAGCGCGTGGTGGATGCGCCGCTGCAAAAGTGGATCAAGAGCCGTTCCCAACAACCGCTCATCCCCGCGAAAGCGGGGACCCAAGCGGCCTCTCCGCTGGCTGCACGGTTCGGGACGAACATCTGACTCGGCTTGGGTCCCCGCTTTCGCGGGGATGAGCGGAGTGTGGGTTATGCCATCAAGGCCCGCGCCGCCGCGCGCGCGGCCTCGGTGACCTCGGCGCCCGACAGCATCCGGGCGATCTCTTCCTCGCGCTGAGCCGGGGTCAGGGGTTCGACCTTGGTGCGGGTCGAGGTGTCGTCGCCCGACTTCGAGATTCGCCAGTGGGCGTCGCCGCGCGCCGCCACCTGGGCCGAGTGGGTCACGACCAGCACCTGGGCGTTGGCGGCCAGGCGCTTCAGACGCAGACCGACCGCGTCAGCAACGGCCCCGCCAACGCCCTGATCCACTTCGTCGAAGATCATCAGCGGCTGCGGACCGCCGCTGCGGGTGGCTAGAGCGGCCTTCAGCGCCAGCGCGAAACGCGCCAGCTCACCGCCCGAGGCGATGGCCTCCATCGGGCCAAACGGCGCGCCGGGGTTGGTCGAGATCTCGAAGGCGATGCGGTCCAGGCCTGTCGGACCGGCGCGGTCCTCGGCCAGCGGCTCGACGGCGACGCGGAACTTGGCCTTTTCCAGCTTCAGCGGCGTCAGCTCGGCCTCGACGGCCTTGGCCAGGGCGTCGCCAGCGGCGCGGCGTTCGGCCGACAGGGCTTCAGCGGCGTAGAGGAAGGCCTCGCGGGCCTCGGCGGCCTCGGCGTCGGCGACCTTCAGGGCGTCTTCCGAGGTCTCGATGGCTTGCAGGCGGGCGGCGAACTCGGCGCGCTTGGCCGGCAGGTCCTCGACCAGGACATTCAGCTTGCGGGCCATGCCGCGCAGGGCGAACAGGCGCTCCTCGGCCTTTTCCAAGCGGTCGGGCTCGAACTCGAAGCTCTCGGCGACAGTGTCGATGGCGGCGGTAGCTTCCTGCGCTTCGACGATGGCGCGGTCGACAGCCTCGCAGGCGGCCGACAGACGGGTCATGGCCGTGCCCTCGGCGGGCGCGCCGGCTTGCAGGGCGCGGTCGCGGGCCCGTTCCAGGGCGCGATAGGCCTGGGCCAGCTTGCCCGTGAAGTTGTCGCCGCCCAAGGCGTCCTGAGCCGAGGCGATGTCGGCCATGGCTTTCTCGGCCGAGCTGAGCAGCGCCCGCTCGTCGGCCAGGGCCGTCTCCTCGCCCTCGCGCGGATCCAGGCGGTCCAACTCGGAGAGCCGCAGGGTCAGTTCCTCGGTCTCGGCGGCGGCGCGACTGGCTAGGTCGCGCAGCTCGTCGGCTTTCGTGCGGGCGGCGCGCCAGCCGCTCCAGGCCGCGCCGACAGCGCCGACCGACACGCCACCAAAAGCGTCTAGCAGGCCGCGATGGGTCTTGGGGTCCAGCAGGCCGACCGTCTCGTGCTGGCCATGCACCTCCAGCAGCAGCGCGCCCAGGTCCTTGAGCACGCCGACGCTGGTGGCCTGATCGTTGACGAAGGCTCTGGAACGGCCGTCCGGCGACAGCTGACGACGCAAGACCAGGTCCTCGTCGCGGGCGTAATCCAGGCCCTTCTCGTCCAGATAGGCGAAGGCGGGATGGTCGGCCGCCAAGGCGAACATGGCGGTGGCCGAGGCGTGGCCGGCGGCCCCGCGACGCACCAGGCCGGCGTCGGCGCGCGCGCCGGTGGCCAGGCCCAGAGCGTCCAGGATGATCGACTTGCCGGCCCCGGTCTCGCCGGTCAACGCGGTCAGGCCCTCGCCAATGGCAAGGTCCAGGCTCTCGATGAGCACGACGTCACGGATGGAGAGGCCGATCAGCATGAAACGCAAGATCGCCGGGAATCAGAGTTTTTCAAAGCGCAAAGACAGAACAAAACAGGATCAGGCCGTTTCCGACGTCCGATCCTGTCGTCGTTACATGCCCAGAACGCCCATCAGGCCCTTCTTGGCCTTCTTTTCGCCGGGGGGCGCCAGGGTCGTAGTCTTGTCGCGCGTCAGCACGCGTTCCAGCGCATTGCGCTTGGTGCCGGCCTTCAGCGGCTCGACGGCGGGGCGCAGGCCGTTGTCGTTGAGCAGCTTGTAGGCGTCGGCGTACCAGCGGTCGCCCGGGAAGTTGTAGCCCAGGATCGCGCCGTTGCGCTTGGCTTCGTCCAGCAGGCCCAGGGTCATGTAGCCCTCGACCAGGCGGAACAGGGCTTCGGGCGTGTGCGAGGTCGTCTGGTGACGCTCGAGCACGGTCTTGAAGCGGCCGATCGCGGCCAGGGTCTGGCCGTTCTTCAGGTAGTAGCGACCGATGGCCATTTCCTTGCCGGCCAACTGGTCGTTGACCATGTCGATCTTCAGGCGGGCGTCGGTGGCGTATTCGGTGTTCGGATAGCGCTGGACGACGTCGCGCAGCGAGGCCAGGGCCTGCTCGGTGGCGGCCTGGTCGCGGTTCACGTCGACGATCTGCTCGAAGTAGCAGATGGCCTTCAGATAGAAGGCGTACTGGGCCGACGGGTTACCCGGGTACAGCGAGATGAAGCGGTCGGCGTCGCCGATGGCCTCATTGTACTGGTTGCCCTGGTAGTGGGCGTAGCCGGTCATCAGGATCGAGCGGCGCGACCATTCCGAATACGGGTGCTGGCGCTCGACCTCGCGGAAATAGTCGACGGCCTCGTTCCAGTTGCCGCGGTCCAGGCGATCGGCGCCGGTGGAATACAGCAGCTCGACGGGGCGCTCTTCGTAGGCGAGGCTCGGCTTCTTGGACTTGCCGGCGCAGCCCGCCACCGACACGGCGGCAAGCACAGCGGCGATAGTGACGGCCGAACGTCCCGAGAAATTACGAAGCACGGAGTCTCTCACCTTCGAAGCAAACGCGCGCCCCTGCGCCGTGCAAGGCTTCTACACCACGCCGTGAAAGGCGCAAATGCGAAGGCAAAGTCCGTACGCGGGGAGCTCCCCTTTAGACCGCTTCGGCTAGTTCCGACGCGAGAGCGCGAAGGCGCCAGGCGCGCGGCTGGGACAGCAACGCTCTAACCACGGCGTTATTGAGGCCGTGACCGGCCAGAACGCCTTCGAAGCGGCCCAGGATGGGCTTGCCCAGCACATACAGGTCGCCAATGGCGTCCAGGGCCTTGTGGCGCACGAACTCGTCCGGACGACGCAGGCCTTCCGGGTTCAGCACGCGGTCGCCGTCGATGACCACGGCGTTTTCCATCGAGCCGCCACGGGCCAGGCCGATGGCGCGCAGGGCTTCGACGTCGCGAACGAAGCCGAAGGTGCGGCAGTCCGACAGCTCGGCGCGGAACGATTCTTCGTCGACGACCAGATCCACGGCCTGACGGCCGATGGCCTTGGAGCCGAAGGCGATCTCGAAGGCCACTTCGAAACGATCGGCCGGCAGCAGGCTGGCGCGCTTGTCGCCGTCCTCGACCGTGATCGGCGCCAGGATCTCGATATATTGGCGGACGGCTTCCTGCTTGCGGCGGCCGGCGCGGTCCAGGATCTGGACGAAGGGCTCGGACGAGCCGTCCATGATCGGCACTTCCGGGCCGTCCAGTTCGACGACGCAGTTGTCGATCGACAGGGCGGCCAGGGCCGCCATCAGATGTTCGATGGTCGAGACGCGAACGTCGTCGCCATTGCAGATCACGGTGCCCAGTTGCGTCTGGCAGACCGACTCGGCAGTGACGGGGACACGATTGTCGCGGTCATGCACATCGGTCCGCACGAAGATGATCCCCGCGTCGGGAGCCGCCGGGCGCACGGCGACGCGCACATGCGCGCCCGTGTGCAGGCCGATCCCCGCAAAGATCACCGGCCCTGCGACCGTGTGCTGAAAATAACCCGAAGCCGACACTAGAGACCCTTATCGTTGGACGGACAGCTCTGCGGCTATCCTATCGCCCCGCTTAAGCATGTAAGGAGGATGCTGCGTCGCGGCAAAGCAAGTCCTGTTTCGGATTGTTACGCGCTAAGCGACGGATTTTATTACGGATTTGTCACGCGAACGCATACGCCGAAACAGACCGCCGATCGGCGATCCGTGGTCGGGAATCTCTTGCCCGGCGGCCCTAGCCGGTGGCGAAAAGCGGGACTAGGCTCCGCCGCCAGATGGGATAACCGTTTCCGGGATTTTCGGTTTCATGATCAAGACCTTGCGTTTCGCGGCTTCGGCTGTCGCCCTCTCAGCCGCCCTCGCCGGCGTGGCTCATGCGCAGGCGCCGCAAAAGCCGCACGTCTTCACCGCCAAGGACATGGCCAGCCTGGATCGCCTGTCCGATCCGCGCGTCTCGCCCGACGGCCGCTTCGTGCTCTATTCGGTGCGGACCATGAACTATCCGGCCAACAAGGCCGCGATGTCCCTGTGGGTCGCCGACCTGAAGACCAAGATGGCCCCGCGCCGCTTGAAGATCTCGGACGGCGGCGCGTCCAGCGGCCGTTGGAGCGCCGACGGCAAGGCCATCTATTTCTCGTCCAGCCGCGCCGGCGGGACCGAGCAGGTGTTCAAGACCGACGTCAGCGGCGAAACCGCGACCCAGGTGACCTCGGCCCCGTTCGACGTGCTGGCCTACAAGGTCGCGCCGGACGGCAAGAGCATCGTCGTCGGCCAGGCCGTGTTCCCCGACTGCCCCGACCTGTCGTGCACCGAGGCCCGCCTGGCGGCCAAGACCGCGACCAAGGCCACCGGCGTGGTCTATGACAAGCTGTTCGTGCGCCACTGGGATACGTGGAACGACGGCACCAAGAACCACCTCTTCGCCTGGAGCCTGGACGCCAACGGCGTGGCGGCGGGCCAGCCCGTCGACCTGATGAAGGGCTTCGACGGCGATACGCCGACCAAGCCCTACGGCGGTGACGACGACTTCTCGATCAGCTCCGACAGCAAGCTCGTGATCTTCTCGGCCAAGATCGCCGGCAAGGACGAGCCCTGGACCACCAACTACGACATGTGGGGCGTCCCGCTGGACGGTTCGGCCAAGCCTGAGAACTACACCGCCAAGAACAAGGCCTGGGACACGGTCGAGATCACCTCCCCGGACGGCAAGCTGATGGCCTATCGCGCCATGAAGCGCCCGGGCTTCGAGGCCGACCGCTTCGCGATCATGATCTGGGACGAGGCGGCCAAGACCGAGCGCGAACTGGCCCCGACCTGGGACCGCTCGGCCGACGCCATCGCCTGGAGCCGTGACGGCAAGACCATCTACGCCACCGCCCTGGACGTGGGCCAAGGCAAGCTGTTCGCCATCGACGTCAAGACCGGCAAGGTCACCGCCCTAACCGGCGACGGCCACGTCACCGCCTTCGACGTGGGGCCGAACGGCATCGTCTACGCCTCCGACTCGCTGAAAAGCCCGTCCGAGCTGTTCCTGCTGCCCGCCAAGAAGGGTCCGCCGATCCGCGTGGCCAGCGTCAGCGACGAGGCCCTCAAGGACGTGGCCTGGGGCGAGCCCGAGCAGTTCGATTTCAAGGGCTGGAACGACGAGACCGTGCACGGCTTCGTGCTGAAACCCGCCAACTTCGACCCGGCCAAGAAGTATCCGGTGGCCTTCCTGATCCACGGCGGCCCGCAGGGCTCGTTCAGCAACAGCTGGTCGTACCGCTGGAACCCGCAGGTCTACGCCAACGCCGGCTATGCCGTGGTGATGGTCGATTTCCACGGCTCGACCGGCTACGGTCAGGCCTTCACCGACGCGATCAGCCAGCACTGGGGCGACCGCCCGCTGGAGGACCTGCAGAAGGGCTGGGCGTTCGCGACCCAGAAGTACAGCTTCCTCGACGCCGACCGCGCCTGCGCCCTGGGCGCTTCGTACGGCGGCTACATGGTCAACTGGATCGCCGGCAACTGGGCCGAGCCGTGGAAGTGCCTGGTCACCCACGACGGCGTCTTCGACACCCGCGCCATGGGCTACGCCACCGAGGAGCTGTGGTTCACCGAGTGGGAGAACGGCGGCACGCCGTGGCAAGCGGGCACGACCTACGACAAGTTCAACCCGGTCGATCACGTGGCGCAGTGGACCAAGCCGCAGCTGATCGTGCAGGGCCAGCTGGACTACCGCATCCCGGTCGAACAGGGCCTGGGCGCCTTCACCGCCCTCCAGCGCAAGGGCGTGCCCAGCAAGTTCCTGTACTTCCCGAACGAGAACCACTGGGTGCTGAAGGCCCAGAATTCGGTGCAGTGGCACAAGGAAGTGCTGGACTGGCTGGACCAGTGGACGGGGAATAACCGTCCCGGCAAGTGATCTAACCCAATCCCGTTTCCCCCGGCGAAAGCCGGGGCCCAGATGCAAGAGCGCCCGCGGTCCCCGATAGGATCGCGGGCGTTTCTGCATGCGCCTCACAGCCATACGATCTGGGTCCCGGCTTTCGCCGGGAAAACGGTTGGGGGTTAGAGCTTCCCCGTCGCCACCGCCAAGGTGAGGCGGGCCTTCTTCTCCAGTTCGCCCATCTGACGCCCAGCCACATAGGCCCGCGCCAACGCCGCCGGAGCCACGGCCGGGAAGGCCGCCACGGGTAGGCCCCTCACCTCGCCGCGCGCGGCTTTCAGCTGGTCCTCGACGCGACGCTTCACGTCCGCCTGCGTCCAGTCCGCCGGCAATCGATCACGCCCGGACTGTTTCAGCCGCCACAGGCCGGACAGCCCCCACGCTCGCGCCGCGCCCTTCACGGCGTGCGGGTCGGCGCTCGGGTCCAGCCGACGCGCCGCCAGCACCGCCAGCGCGCCGGCCGTGCCATCGACATGGGCCAGCACCGCCGCCTCGTCCTTCAGCGGACCTTCGTCCAGGTCGGTGAAGCGGGCTTCCGACAGCGCCGCCAGGGCGTTGGGATCGAACTTCGAAGCAGCCAGGGCCTCGACATTGGGATGCTTGCGCGGCGCCTTGCCGGCCGCGATCTCTTCCATGGCCTCACGCCACCAGCTCAGGCGGATCTCGCCCATCAGCGCGTTGGTGACGCCGCCGGCCACCCGAGCCAGCTCGTAGTTCATGGCGTACAGCGCGATGACGTCGGCCCGCGCGGCGGCGTCGCCGATGAACCGGCTGGCCAGCCAGCGGTCGGGATCGACGCGGCGGACGAGGTCGTCGAGGGTTTCGGTATCGGCCATGAGCTCAAAACGAAGAAGGCCCGCCGAACCTGGCGGGCCCTCCCCTTACAGCGTGTCGCGCCCGGCGTCAGCCGAACAGCGTCTGGTTCATCGCCATGGTCGCCAGCATCGGGATGCTGAGCAGGACGTTGGTGCGCGAGAACAGCATGGCCAGCTTGGCGGCCTTGGCCTTGGCGTCGGCGTCCGCTTCCACGATGCCCAGGGCGATCTTCTGGTTCGGCCAGATGAAGACCCAGACGTTGATGAACATCACCGTGGCCAGCCACATACCGGTGCCGATGAAGGTGAAGCCCATGTCGACGCCGGGCGTGTAGCCGCCGGCCAGGCCCAGGGTGGCGGCTTCCAGCAAGTAGCCGCGGCTGAAGGCCAGGATCACGCCCATCACCCAGGTGAACAGCGCCGCCCAGCGGAACCAGAACAGGGCTTCCGGCGCGATGTACTTGCTGACCGCCGGCTTCAGCTCGGCCGGGATCTGCGGCATCACCCGGATCTGCACGAAGTTGAAATAGTACAGCAGTCCGATCCACAGGATGCCGAACCAGACGTGCAGCAGCCGGAAGATGGCTTGGAAGTAGCTGCTGTCATGGCCGTGCGGGCTGTGCCCGTAGCCGATGATGATCACCAGGCCCAGCACGACGCTTACGGTGATGGTGTTGCGGAAGTTCGAAAGCAGTCCAGACATCGGTTTCCCCCTCGGATCCCTATTGCTTGAACAGGACCTTAGGACCGTTTGCAGAGTCGGGCAAAGTCAGCGACTTCGCCCGCGCCTGGACTTGAAATCAGACCGCGATCTCAGACCGCGATCAGGGCCGCGGCCATCCGCCGGCCTTCGCTGGCCAGCACGTTGTAGGTCCGCGCGGCGGCCTCGGTGCTCATGAACTCCAGGCCCAGGCCGGCGGCCTTGATCGCGTCGCGGATGGGGCGCGGCGGCAAGGCGTTGACCAGGCCCGTGCCCAACAGGACGAACTCGACGGCTCCGCCGGCGGCGAACACCTCGGCGAAGGCCTCGGGCGTCAGGTCCGCCAGGGCGGTCGCGGCCCAGTCGCGCGGCTGATCGTCGATGATCAGCAGCGAGCCGGGCCGCCAGTCGCCGGCGACTCGAAAGCCGCCGCCGCCCCAGGCGTCGATGGACGGCGGCTGACGCATCAGGGACGCGAGGCCGCGCCGAGCTTGATCGGCGTGGCTTCTTCGTCGCCACGCTTGACGCCCCACACCAGGATCAGCGGCAGGGCGATGTAGATCGACGAATAGGTGCCGATGATGATGCCGAACACCATGGTGAAGACCAGCGGGAACAGCACCGGACCGCCGAACGCCATCGTGCCGCCCAGGGCCAGCAGGGCCGTGGTGCCGGTGATGATCGTCCGCGACAGACGCTCGTTCTCCGACAGGTCGATGATGTCGCGCAGCGGGGTCGTCTTGTACTTGCGCAGGTTCTCTTTCAGACGGTCGAAGGTGATGACCTTTTCGTTCATCGAGTAGCCGATGACCGTCAGCAGGGCCGCGATCTCGGTCATCGAGAACTCGATGCCCACCACCGACAGCAGGCCCAGGGTCAGGACGATGTCGTGGATCACGGCCACGACCGCGCCCGTGCCGTACGACAGGCCGAAGCGGAACCAGATGTAGCCCAGGGTCAGCAGCAGGGCGACGCCCAGGGCCTTGAAGCCGGACATCAGGAGCTCGCCCGAGACCTTGGCGCCCACTTCCGAGCGGCTGGTCACCTTCAGGTCGGGGAAGCGCTTCACCAGCTCGGTCTCGACGTGCTTGGACGCGGCCGTAGCGGCCTCGCCCTCGGCGGGCCGGAACTTGACCATGGCGGCGTTCGGCGAGCCGAAGCCCTGGACCTGGCCGTCATGGGCGCCGATCTGGTCCAGCGCCGTGCGCAGCTCGCCCTGAGGCACCGGGCGCGGCATGTTGATTTCCAGGGCGACGCCGCCCTTGAAGTCGATGCCCAGGTTCAGGCCGTGGAAGACCAGCGAACCGATCGAGCCCAGGATCAGGATGGCCGAGAAGACGGCCGCGACGGGAGCCCAGCGCACGAACTGATAGTGGGTCGCGCGCGGGATGTAGCGAATGAGGGGCCAACGCATGGTCGGATCTCCTATGCGATCGGCAGCTTCTTCGGCTTGGTGGCCTTGAACCACCAGCCGATGAGCACTTGCGTGATGATGATGGCGGTGAACAGCGACGTGAACACGCCGATCACCAGGGTCCAGGCGAAGCCCTTCACCGGGCCCGAGCCGAAGCTGAACATGATCAGGCCCGAGATCAGGCTGGTGATGTTGGCGTCCAGGATCGAGGTCAGGGCCAGCTTGTAGCCGTGGTCGGCCGCGGCCATGGGCGTTCGCCCGGCGTTGGCCTCGTCGCGCATGCGCTCGTAGATCAGCACGTTGGCGTCGACGGCGACGGCGAGGGTCAGGATCAGGCCGGCGATGCCGGGGAAGGTCAGGGTCGCCTGGGTCATCGACATGATGCCGATGATCAGCAGCACGTTGATCACCAGGGCGATGGCCGCGAAGCCGCCGAACAGGCCATAGGCCAGGATCACGAACACGAACATCGACAGGGCGCCGATGGCCAGCGAGATCGAGCCGGCCTTGACGGCGTCGGCGCCGAGCTCGGCGGTCACGGTGCGTTGGTCTTCGATGTTCAGCGGGGCCGGCAGGGCGCCCGAGCGCAGCAGCAGGGCCAGCTCGTTGGCGCTCTGGGCCGTGAAGCTGCCGGTGATGATGCCGCTGCCGCCGGTGATCGGGTCGTTGATCGTCGGGGCTGAAATCACCTGCTTGTCCAGGACGATGGCGAAGCGCTTGCCGCGATTGCGGGTGGTGACGTCGCCGAACTTCTTGGCGCCCGAACCATTGAAGGCGAAGCCGACGGCCGGCGAGCCGTTCTGGTCGAAGGTCTGCGTCGCGTTGGTCAGTTCGTCGCCCGACACCACGGCGCGTTTCTTGACGACGTAGACCGGTGCGAAACGGTCGCCCTTCAGCAGTTCCGAACCAGGCGGGATGCGACCAGCCTGCATGTCCTCGGGCGTGACCGTCTCGTCGACCATCTGGAAGGTCAGCTTGGCGGTCTTGCCGATGACGGCGCGCAGGCGCTCGGGATCGCTCTCGCCGGCCGCCTGGATCATGATCCGGTTGGCGCCCTGGCGGTTGATCGAGGGTTCCTTGGTGCCCAGGCTGTCGATACGGCGACGGACCGTCTCGATCGACTGGTCGACGGCCTTCGCGGCGTCGGCGCGGATCGCTTCCGGCACGTATTCCAGCTGGATGCGCTGATCGCCCTTGCCCGTGACCGCCACGTCCTTCCCGCCGATCACGCCGGCCAGCGGCGCGCCGATGTTCTTGCGCAGCACGTTCATCGCGTCGTCGTAACGCGAGGCGTCACCGATGCGGACGCTGACGACGTCGCCCTGCTGGGCCAGCTCGCCGAACGGGATCTGCTCGTTGCGCAGCTGGAGGCGCACGTCTTCGACCAGGTTCGACAGGCGTTCGCGGTGCAGAGCGTCGGTGTCGACCTCGTACAGCAGATACGAACCGCCCTGCAGGTCGAGGCCGAGGTTCAGCTTCTGGTGCGGCAGCCAGCCGGGCATGGCGTCCAACGTCTTCTGCGGAAGCACGTTGGGCAGGGAGAACAGGATGCCGAAGATCACCGACAGCGTAACGGCGATGATCTTCCAGCGGGAAAGGGTCAGCATGGATCAGTGACTTTTCAGGCGGCGTCCATACGAACGCCTCGAGACAGGGTTTTAAAGCGCCTTAGTTCTTGGCGTCGTTGGCCGCGGCCGGTTCGCCCTTGGCGCGGACCTCGGTGATCATGCCCTTGACGACCTTCACGGTCACGCCGCTGGCGATCTCGACGCCGACTTCCTTGTCTTCGACGCGCATCACCTTGCCGATGATGCCGCTGGACAGCACGACAGTGTCGTTGCGCTTCAGGTTGCCCAGCATGTTCTGGTGCTCTTTGGCGCGCTTCTGCTGCGGACGGATCAGCATGAAGTAGAACAGCACGACCATCAGGAGGATGGGGGCGAGCTGGATGATCTGGGCGTTCAGGTTGTTCATAGGGACTCCGAGAATTCCGTTAGGCGCGCCGCCTCTAGATAGGGTCGCGCCAAGTCGGCGGAAGCTATGCGTTCGCCTCCCCTTTTGCAATGCAAGCGCACCCGGTATGCAGCGTGCCCATGACTGAAGCGTCCACTCCTCTGCTCGCCCGCATCGCCGACGCCCTGGAACGCCTGGCGCCCCCGCCCCCGCCCGCCCCGGATTTTGCGGCTGCGCGCCTCTTCCGGCACGAGCCCCAGAGCGGCGCCTTCGTACCCGCGCCGGACTATCCGCTGTCGCTGGACAGCCTGGTCGGCATCGATCGCCAGAAGACCCGCTTCGTCGAGAACCTGCGCCGCTTCGCCGTGGGCGTGCCCAGCAACCACACCCTGCTGTGGGGCGTGCGCGGCACGGGCAAGAGCTCGGTGACCAAGGCCGCCTTCGTCACCCTGGCCGACGAGTTCCCCGCGCTGAAGCTGATCGAGGTCGACCGCGACGAGGTCACCGCCCTGCCGCCGCTGTTCGACCTGCTGCGCGCCCGCTCCGAGCGCTTCGTGGTGCTGTGCGACGACCTCTCGTTCGAGGACGGCGCGGCCGCGGCCAAGGCCCTGAAGTCGGCGCTGGAAGGCGGCGTCTCGGGTCCGCCCGAGAACGTGCTGTTCGTGGCCACCTCGAACCGCCGTCACCTGATGCCGCGCGACCACGTCGAGCGCCAGGGCGCCATCGCCGCCGCCGAAAATGCGGAAGAGGAGATGAGCGTCTCGGACCGCTTTGGCCTGTGGATCGGCTTCCCGCCCATGGACCAGGACACCTACCTGGCCGCCATCCGGGGCTATGCCGAGCAGTTCGGCCTACACGCCCAGGACCTGGACCGACGCGCCCTGCAGTGGTCGACCCAGCGCGGCGCCCGCTCGGGTCGCGTAGCCTGGCAGTTCATCCGCGACCTGGCGGGCGAGCTGGGGGTCAAGCTGCCGGCCTAGTTCCGGGCCGGCCCTTGCGTGGCGATCAGATGTGAGAATAATTCCCCCTTATGGGAATCGCATCTGACGCCGCCGAGCCTTCCGACCACGCCCTGGCCGCCCGCCTGGAGGCCCTGCGCCACGAGCGAGGCCTGTCGCTGGACGTCGCCGCCGGCCTGACGGGCCTCAGCCGCGCCACCATCTCACGGATCGAGCGCGGCGAGACCAGCCCGACCGCCAACGCCCTGGGCCGGCTGTGCGGCGCCTATGGCCTGACCATGTCGCGGCTGATGGCGGCGGTCGAGGAGAACGCCCCTCGCCTGCTGCGCGGCGCCCTGGCGACCCAATGGCGCGATCCCGAGAGCGGCTACCTGCGCACCCTGATCGCCCCGCCCAGCCAGGACTACGCCACCGAGCTGGCCCTGGGCGAGCTGCCGGCCGGGGCCGAGATCCACTATGACGGCCGTCAGGCGCCGGGGCGCGAGCAATTCTTCTATCTGCTGGAGGGCGCGCTGAGCTTGGATGTCGAGGGTGAGACTTACCGCCTCGAGCCCGGCGACTGCCTGCGCCACCGGGGCGTCGACGCCACCCGCATTGGCAATCCGGGCGCGGTCCCGGCCCGCTACCTGATCATCAACAGCACGACGACCTGAGCCCATGACCGACCTTCGTATCGTTCCCGGCGACTTCGACGACGCACGGGTCGTCGCCCTGCTGGCCGGCCACTTCGCGGCCATGCGCTCGACCGGCCCTGAGGAGAGCTGTCACGTCATGCCGCTGGACGCCATGCGCGAGGCGGGCCTGGACTTCTTCGCCGCCTGGGACGGCGAGACCCTGGCCGGCGTCGGGGCGATCAAGCGACTGGACGCCACGCATGGCGAGATCAAGTCGATGCACACGGCCGCCACCTATCGCCGGCGCGGCGTGGGCCAGGCGACGCTTGATCACCTGATCGCCCATGCGGCCGCCCTGGGCCTGTCGCGCCTGAGCCTGGAGACCGGAGCCGGCGACTTCTTCATCCCCGCCCGGGCCATGTACGCCCGCAACGGCTTCGCCGATTGCGAGCCGTTCGGCGACTACAAGCCCGACCCGAACAGCGCCTTCATGACCCGCCAGCTCTAAAGCAAAACGGCCCGCCTCTTTCGAAGCGGGCCGTTTGTTTTTAGCGCGGCAGGACCAGCGCCGGATCGACCGGCTTGGCCTTGTCCTTGGGCGTGGGCGCGTAACGCATCTCGAAGTGCAGCTTGGGCTCGTTGGTCCCGCCGGTGGCGCCGACCGCGCCCAGCTGTTCGCCCTGACGGACGTCCTGCTGCATCTTCACATTGATGCTGGAGAGGTGAGCGTAGGCCGTGACCCAGCCGTCGGCGTGACGCACCAGAACCAGGTTGCCGTAGCTGGGCACCTGGTTGCCGGCATAGGCCACCTTGCCTTCAGCGGCCGACAGGACCGGCGTGCCCGAGGCGGCGCGGATGTCCAGGCCGTCGTTGCGCTGGCCCGTGCTCTTGGCGCCGAAGTCCGAGATGATCTCGCCACGCACCGGCCAGGCGAACTTGCCGCGGCCCGAGGCGATGATCTCGGCCTCGGTCGGGGCGGCGCTGCTTTCGATGATCGGACGGGCCGACGACGGCGGCGGCGTCACCGGCTGAGCGGCGATCGGCGCGCTAGGACGCGAATAGGTGTTGCCGCTGGGCTGGTACGGAACCGGGCTGGACGGCGTCGGGGCCGGACGCGAGCTCGTCGGCGTCTCGACCTTGGCATAGCTGTTCGACGGCGTGGACGGCGCCGGCTTGGTCACCGTCGTCGTGGTCTTGATCGGACCCTTGTCCTTGAAGCCGTCGGGCAGGACCAGCTTCTGGCCCTTCTTGACCGAGGCGCTGGTCTTCAGGTCGTTCTCGGCCGCCAGTTCCTTGACGCTGACATTGAAGCGCTTGGCGACGCCGGTCAGGGTGTCGCCGCTCTGGGCGACATAGGCCTTGGACGTCGTCGCAGGCCCCTTGATCTTGGCGCCCAGCTTCAGCGGCTTGTCGCTGTCCAGGTCGTTGGCGTCGGCCAACTCCTTGATGCTCATGTCGAACTTGCGGGCGATCGCCGTCAGGGTGTCGCCCGACTTGACCGTGTGGACTTCGCGCGGGCCGGCCACCGAAACGACGGCGCCGGTGACGCTGAGCGTGGTGGTGCTGACCTGGGTGGTCGCCGGCTCTTCGTCGGCGGGCGGGGTGTAGGTCGGACGCGAGGGCGTCGGACGGGTCGGTGTCGGCGCGGCGGGCTCGGCGCCGGCCAGGCTGGTCGACGAGCCGGGCGTGCCCGGGATCACCGTCGTGGTCTTGATCGGGCCCTTGTCCTTGAAGCCGTCCGGCAGGACCAGCTTCTGGCCCTTCTTGATGGCCGAGCCGGTCTTCAGGTCGTTCTCGTCGGCCAGGGCCGCGGCGGTGACGTTGAAGCGCTTGGCGATGGCGAAGATGGTGTCGCCGGTCTGGACCACATAGGCCTTCTGCTCGCTGGCGGGGCCGGTGATCTTCTGGCCCAGGCGCAGGGTCTGGCCCTTCTTGAAATCATTGTCCTTGGCCAGGTCGTTGACGTTGACGTCAAAGCGCTTGGCGATCGAGGTCAGGGTGTCGCCAGACTTCACCACATGCACCTGCGGCTTGCCCGGCACAGTGACCACCGAACCCGTGACGGTGGTGGTGACCACGGTCTTGGGCGGAACCGGACGGATCACCGGCTGCGGGGCCGGCGCGGGCGGCAGCTCGGTGCGGCTCACCGGCGGGGCCAGGGGCTGGCTCTGGATCGGCTGAGGCGGCGGCAGGCGCTCGCTCTCGGGGGGCGAGGTCGGGACCGGAGCCTCGGCCTGCGGCTGGGCCGGGGCCTGGGTGATCGGGAAGTTCGGCGTCGGACGCGTGGTCGCCGGCGCCTGGCCTTCACGCGCCGGATACTGCGGCGCGTCGGTCGCGCAGGCGGAGAGCGTTCCAGCCGTCAGGGCGATCACCGCCGCTTGCGTCCACAACTGCCTCATAACGTCTCCTTTCCCGCCGGAGCCACCAAAGGGCTTCGTCAGGGTGAATCAACCTTTAACACCGAAGGTCGCGGATGCCGCGACCTCCAAACTCACTGATCCTTGGCGACGCCCGCCAGCAGCGGCACGAAGCGCACGTCGCACAGGATCTCTACCCGGAAGCCCCCCTTGCCGTCGCCGGCGTAGCGGCGAAGGCTCTGCACAGGCCCCTTCCCGACCGGCGCGACCAGCACGCCGTTGGGCTTCAGCTGCGAAAGCAGCCGCTTGGGATCATCTTCGGCCGCAGCCGTGACCATAATACGGTCGAACGGCGCCTGTTCGGCCCAACCTTCACCACCGTCCCCGAATTTGGTGATGACGTTGGTCAGGCCCAGGGTGTTGAAGCGGCTCTCGGCCTCCTTCATCAGGGTCCGATAGCGCTCGATCGTATAGACGAGGCGCGAGACCTTGCTCAGGATGGTGGTCTGGTAGCCCGACCCCGTGCCGATCTCCAGCACGCGCGAGCGCGGCTCGACCGTCAGGGCCTGGGTCATCAGGCCGACGATATAGGGCTGGCTGATGGTCTGGCCGCAGGCGATCGGCAGGGCCGAGTCTTCCCACGAGCGGTCCTTGAACAGGTCCGGCGTGAACAGGTCGCGCGGCGTGGTCTCGATGGCCTTCAGCACCTGCTGATCGGTCACCCCCTGGTCGCGCAGGGCCTGCATCAGGCGCGGCAGGTCGGCCTTGGCGTTCTCGGCGGCCTTGGTCGTCCTTCCGCTCATTCGCTCACCTTGAGCTTTGGCGGAGCGCCGCCCAGGACGCTCTTCAGCTTGTGAACGCTTTCGTGGTGCGTCAGGTCGATGTGCAGCGGCGTGACCGAGATGCGGCCTTCATAGATGGCGCGCAGGTCGGTGCCTTCGGCCGGCTGCGACGCCTTGGCCGAGAAGCCCATCCAGTAGTAGTCGCGGCCGCGCAGGTCGGTGCGCTTTTCCATGTTGCGCAGCAGGCCGTCGCGGAAACCCTGACGGGTCACCTCGACCGCCGTGACCTCTTCGATCGGCAGGGCCGGGAAGTTGACATTCATGACCACGTCGCTCGGCCAGCCCACCTCCAGCAGACGCTGGACGATGCCGGGGCCGAAGTGCTCGGCCGTCTCCCAGTGGGCGACGACCTCGTCATGGAAGAAGGTCATGGTCTGCGACAGGGCGATCGAGCGGATCCCGTGGGCCATGCCCTCGATGGCGCCGGCCACGGT
This sequence comes from Caulobacter sp. GW821-FHT12D05, assembly GCF_058807295.1. Taxonomy (NCBI): domain Bacteria; kingdom Pseudomonadati; phylum Pseudomonadota; class Alphaproteobacteria; order Caulobacterales; family Caulobacteraceae; genus Caulobacter; species Caulobacter sp. GW821-FHT12D05. Next base: position 153,057 of record NZ_JBXAQO010000006.1, on the reverse strand, counting down.
GCCCGACAGGGTGACGTCCTCGGCCAGGTTCTGACCGCGGTTGACGCCCGACAGCACCAGGTCCGGCGCGGGACCGTCGATCAGCTGCTGCACGGCCATCATCACGCAGTCGGTCGGCGTGCCCTCGACGGCGAAGCGGCGGTCGTCCAGCTTGCGCACGCGGATCGGGTCCGACAGGGTCAGGGCCCGGCTGGCGCCCGACTGCTCGTATTCCGGCGCGCAGATCCAGACGTCGTCGCTCAGGGCGCGAGCGATCGTCTCCAGGGCCTTCAGGCCCGGCGCGTTGATGCCGTCGTCGTTGGTGAGGAGGATCCTCACGCATCGCCTCCGATGTGGGTGACCCCGCCCATATAGGGCTGCAGCACGGCCGGGATGTGGATGCGGCCGGCCTCGTCCTGATAGTTCTCCAGCACGGCCACCAGGGTGCGGCCGACGGCCAGGCCCGAGCCGTTCAGGGTGTGCACGAAGTGGCCGCCCTTCTCGCCAGTCTTGCGGTAGCGGGCGTCCATGCGGCGGGCCTGGAAGTCGCCGCAGTTCGAGCACGAGCTGATCTCGCGGTACATGTCCTGCGACGGCAGCCAGACTTCCAGGTCGTAGGTCTTCTTGGCGCCAAAGCCCATGTCGCCGGTGCACAGCAGCATGGTGCGGAACGGCAGCTCCAGCTTCTTCAGCACGGTCTCGGCGCACTCGACCATGCGCTGGTGCTCGGCTTCCGACTGGTCGGGCGTGGTGATCGAGACCAGCTCGACCTTGTAGAACTGGTGCTGGCGGATCATGCCGCGCGTGTCGCGACCGGCCGAGCCGGCCTCGGCGCGGAAGCTGGGCGTCAGGGCCGTCAGGCGCAGCGGCAGCTCTTCCTCGGCCACCAGCTGCTCGCGGACGATATTGGTCAGCGAGACCTCGGCGGTCGGGATCAGCCAGCGGTCGTCTTCGGTGTGGAACAGGTCGTCGGCGAACTTGGGCAGCTGGCCGGTGCCAAACAGCGCCTCGCTCTTCACCAGCAGCGGCGGGCTGATCTCGGTGTAGCCGTGCTCGACGGTCTGGACGTCCAGCATGAACTGGCCGATGGCGCGTTCCAGGCGAGCGATCTGGCTCTTCAGGACCACGAAGCGCGCGCCGCTCATGCGGGCGGCGGCCTCGAAGTCCATGCCGCCCAGGGCGTGGCCCAGGTCGACGTGGTCCTTGGGCGCGTTCAGCTTGCCGGCCGGCAGGGCCTTGGCGTCGCCCCAGACGCGCTGCTCGACGTTACCGCTCTCATCCTCGCCCACGGGAACTTCCGAGGCCGGGACGTTGGGCAGCGAGGCGAGCAGCTCCTTCAGCTTGCCGCCGACGATGGCTTCCTCTTCGGCGGCGGTCGCCATGACGCCTTTCAGCGCCTCCACCTCGGCCATCAGGCGCGAAGCTTCCGCCTCGTCCTTCTTGGCCTTGGCCTGGCCGATCAGCTTGGAGCTCTCGTTGCGCTTGGCTTGAGCTTCCTGCAGGGCGGTCTGGGCCGCGCGCAGCTGGGCGTCGAGTTTCACGGCCTCGGCGGCCGCGCCCGACCGGCCCTTGCCCGACCAATGCAGGTCGAACGCTTCGGGATTGTCGCGGATGGCCTTGATGTCGTGCATCGAACGCTAGCTCGGAAGAGGCAGGAGAAACGCCCTCTCTAAGGCGCGTCGGCGGGGGCGCCAAGCTTTCCAGGCGGCCTGCCCGGCTCTCAACGGCTTCGTGATCCGGCGCGACGGCGGCGAAACCTGGGCGTCATTGCGCAAAAACCCGATTTCGGGACACGTGCGACCGCATGACGCAGGGCTGAAAAGCCGTTCTTTCCCTGTTTTCGCGCCGATCCGCACGAACCATCCAACTGTTAACGGAAATTAGCCGCGCTTTGTCATGACGGCTTAATCCCGATGCCCGAAAAGCCGCGCCAAGTTCAGTACGCGTCCTTTTTCAGCGGCCCTCCCCGGCCCTCCCGATCATTCATTAGGAACAAGAAACACCATGAAGACGTTCGCCGCTTTCGCCGCCCTCGCCATCGCCGCCGCCATCGCCGCCCCGGCTGGCGCCAAGACCGCCGCCGCTGAAGTCCGCGTCTCGATCGCCGGCAAGAACTCGGTCCAGATCGAAAACGACATCAAGGCCGCCGCCGCCACCGTCTGCGCCGACAGCTCGAAGCTGAACGCCCAGGACTGCATCGAAGGCGCCACCACCAGCGCTCACCGCCAGCTGGCCTCGCTGCTGCGCGCTCGCGACTCGGGCAAGGCCTTCGCCAACGAAACCGTTTCGGTCGTCCGCATCTCGCTGAAGGGCAAGACCCGCGACCAGATCCACTCGGAAATCCGCGCCGCCGCGGCCACGGTCTGCAAGGCCCAGCCGAACTTCAGCGTCGTGAGCTACCAGGCCTGCGTGACCGACACCGTCCGCGCCGCCAAGGCCCAACTGCAGGCGCGCATGGGCGCCGCCGCCTAAGTTTCACTCGCTTATCTGAGTGGAATACGGAGGGCTCCGCGGCTTAAGCCGCGGGGCCCTTTTCTATGCCGCACGCCACAATCTGAGGGTTGGTAGAGGGTCGCCATACGCCTAGATTGCAGACGACAGATCAGGTTGGCGGTGATGGATCCTTCAGCGAAGACCGCCTTTCGATGGCGTCCCGACAAGGGCCCCGATCCGACCGCGCTCGAGCGTCTGCGAAACGCGTTTCCCCGCCCGCACGCCGCCATGGGCGAGGCCTGGTTCATGAGCCAAGAGCGAAGGTTCTTCACCGAGCTTCTCGGCGATCTCGACCTCGTTCCCGCCGCGGATCTGATGACCGCGCTGACGGAGATCGCCAACGGGACGACCGCCTTCGGCCCGGCGGACGAATGGCGCGACTGGTTTTTCTACCTGCTGCCGCGCCTTGTTCCTCGCGCTCACGAGTCACCCACCCGCGAGCAGCTTCTGGAGTATCTGGCCAACGCGGTGTTCGCGGTCCATCCGCAGGGGCTCGACGACGGGCCGTATTCGGGCTTTCGTGAAGATGTCCTGGCGACGCTGGGACACGCCCTGATGGACGCCGAACGCTGGCCAGTTGGTGTCCTGAATGTGGAACTGGGCCTGAACCGCTGCCTCTCGCCCCGGAATGGGATATGGGGCTGGAATAGCGCGAGCGGCCCGCTGTCGGCCTCGATGTTTCTGTGCCTGAAATATCTTCGGCACGAGGAGATCGGTCCATGGCTCACGTCGGTCTTCGAGATCGAGGACCCGCACTGGCGCGCCCTGGTCATGTCCTGGCTGCTCGGCGCCCACCCCGCTCTGGTCGGAGCCGTGCGGCAACCAAGCCAGTTCGAGAAGCTCTATCCCGACATCCAATGGGCCTGGAGCCACTGCTTCAACGGAAACTATCCCGAGGTCGATGGCGGCGCCCCGATCGACTTCATTCCCAGGGCCAATCTGGACGCCGCGATGCAGGCCGTACGGAGCCATTTCACCGAGGCGGTGATGTTGGGCTGGATCGAGGTCTTCGCCAAGGATCCGTCGGTCGAGGCCGAGCTGGCCGCTATACCTCTGTGGTTCCAGGAAGCATACTTCCCGTCGAGCCCGCCGGCGTGACGGTCGCTAGACCGACACGATATCCGTGCCGGCTTCTTCGTCGTCCTCGCGCTTGCGGCGGCGTTCGATCAGCCACACGCACCAGATCGAGATTTCGTAGAGCAGGCACAGCGGCACGGCCAAGGTGATCTGGCTGATCGGGTCCGGCGGGGTGACGACGGCGGCCACCACGAAGACGGCGACGATGGCGTAGCGACGGCCGGTGCGCAGCATCTGCGAGGTGACCAGGCCCGCCAGGCCGCCCAGCGACAGCACCACCGGCAGCTGGAAGCTGAGACCGAAGGCCAGCAGCAGCGTCGTGACCAGGGTCAGATATTCCGACACCCGCGTCTGCAACACCACCTTCACGCCGTCGCCGACGATCTGCTGGCTCAGCGAGAACCACAGCACGAACGGCAGCATCACGTAATAGACCAGCGACGCGCCCATCAGGAACAGCACCGGCGAGGCGATCAGGAACGGCAGGAACGCGTTGCGCTCCTTCTTGTACAGACCCGGCGCGACGAAGCGGTACAGCTGCCAGGCGATGATCGGGAAGGCGATGATGATCGCGCCGAACGCCGCCAGCTTGATGTTGGTGAAGAACTGCTCCAGCGGCGCGGTGGCCTGCAGGGTGATCTGGGCCAGCGAGGCGGCCGGGACCTTCTTCACGCCGATCAGGGCCAGGATCAGGTCGAACGAGCCATGGTGGCCGCCGGCGTCCTGCACGGCCTTCAAGCCCTCGGCCACCGTGAACGGGCGGACCAGGAACAGGAAGATCGGCTTCACGAACGCAAAGCAGATGCCGAACGCCACGGCGATGGCGCCGACGCAGATGATCAGGCGGGTGCGCAGCTCGACCAGGTGGTCCAGCAGCGGGGCGCGCGAGGACTCAATCTCGTCCTCGGTGTCGTATCCGATGGCTTTATCGTTCACGAGACGATGTCCGAAGCGGTCGAGCCGCCGGCCTTGGCGGCGCGCTTACGCGGCGCGCGAACGGCCTTGGGGGCTTCGACGGTAATGTCTTTCTTGGTCGCGGCGGCGGCCTTCTTGCGCGGCGCGGCCTTGGTGGGCTCGACGACCACTGGCTCGGCAGCAGCGACAGCCTTCTTGCGCGGCGCGCGCTTGGGCTTCTCGACAATCTCCACGCCCGGCTCGGCCGGTGGAAGGATCGCGTTGTCGGTGGTCAGGGCCGGATTGTGGATCTCGCACCCGGCATAAGGATGCATCTGCGTGGCGCCGCTGGACAGCGAGGCGTCGATGTCGGCGAAGACCCGGTCGACGCCGGTGTCCTGCACGGGATTGGTGAACTGGCCGGCGCGCATGGCCTGCACTTCGCGGCGCAGCTCGTCCAACTCGGACTGGCGCGCCATCTCGTCGAAGCTGGCTCGGAATTCCGAAGCCATGCCACGCATGCGCCCGACGAACTGGCCGAGCTTGCGCAGGAGAACGGGCAAATCCTTGGGACCGACCACGATCAGGGCGACGGCGGCGATGACAAGGAGTTCAGTGCCGCCGATATCAGGTAGCATGGACGCGCCTTAGAACGGCGGAGCGTTACTGCCCCCCGCGTGGTTGGATCGTCGCGCGCGAAGAGCCCCTCCCCGCGCGCCCTAAAGCCTTACGACTTGCGAAGCTCTTCGGCTTCCTGCTCGGTGCGCGGCAGCGCGCCCTTGGCCTTGTTGTCAGCCACTTCGCTGCTCGTGTCGTCGTCCTTCAGGCCTTCCTTGAACGCCTTAATGCCCTTGGCCGCGTCACCCATGATGCCCGACAGCTTGCCGCGGCCACCGAACAGCAGCAGCACCACGATAGCGACGATGATCCAGTGGATAGGACCGAAACTTCCCATAACCGAGACTCCTTGCGACAAGCGCCCTGTAGCCGCTGTGACGCGTCGTTACAACATGCCGGACAATATAGGCGCTCGCGGGGCCGCCGACCATCGTTCGCCAGTAGGGCGAGACGTCGCGTGAGCCTCGGCAAGTTCTGCTCGGTCAAGTTGACCGCCTGGTAGCGCTTTCACCAACCCCTTACGCCACAAGCCATTGAAAAGCATAGCTAAGCGCAGCTGGCGCGGTTCTTGCCAGAATGTCGCACCCATTGTGCCCGGGAGCGCGTTCGCATGTCGATTTCCTCGATCGGTTCTTTCTCCCCCTACGCCGGGGTCTCCCCCGGCCTGAGCACCTCGTCCAACGCGCCGGTCGGCGAGCCGTCGGCCCGCGACGAGTTCCTGAAGTTCCAGAAGATGACGCCCGCCGAGAAGATGCGGGCCATGATGCTGGCCAAGCTGGGCGTGACCGAGGAAGAGCTCAAGGCCATGAAGCCGGAAGAGCGCAAGAAGGTCGAAGACAAGCTCAAGGAAATGATCAAGCAGGAGGTCGAGCAGGACCCCAACCGCAAGGATCAGAAGGGCCTGGTGGCGAACATCTTCGCCTAAGCCCTAATCCGCCTTTTCAGGCTCGCCCAGGAAGTCCTGGGCGAATTCTGGCTGTTCGCCGTCGTCGAGGTCCAGCGGATCCTCGTCCTCGTTCGGGCGCAGGCCCAGCGGATCGGGCACCGAGAAGCCCGGCGGCAGGTTCATTTCCAGAAGGCCCGCGGCCTTCATCTCGGCAATGCCCGGCAGGTCGCCCAGATTGGCCAGGCCGTAGTGCTCCAGGAACGCATCCGTCGTCCCGAACGTCACCGGCCGGCCCGGCGTGCGCCGACGGCCCCGCATGCGGATCAGACCCAGCTCCAAGAGGACGTCGATCGTGCCCCGGCTAGCCTGGACGCCACGCACGGCCTCGATCTCGGCCCGAGTCACCGGCTGGTGGTAGGCGACGATGGCCAGGGTCTCCTGGGCGGCCTTGGACAGGCGCCGCGGCTCCTCGCGCTCTTCGGTCATCAGGAACGACAGGTCGACCGCTGTCTGGAAGCGCCAACGGCCGGCCACCTCGACCAGTTCGATCCCCCTGCCCTCATAGCGCGCCCGAAGACCCGTCAGGCCAGCGGCGATGTCGGCGCCTTCCGGCAGGCGCTTGGCCAGGTCGACGTCGCTGAGCGGCTCGGCCGCCGCGAACAGCAGGGCCTCGATGCAGCGCTCGACGAAGAGCGGTTCCAGTTCGACGGTCATTCGGTGACCTCTAGCGGCTCCGCTCTCGTCCGCAAGTAGATGTCCTTGAAGTGCTCCAGCTGACGAGCCTCCAGAATGCCCTCCTTCACCAGCTCCAGCGAGGCCGACAGGGTCGAGGCCAGGTACGAGGCCGGCGTGGGGCCGTCATCGTCCTCCAGCGCCTTCTCGATCGGGGCGATGGTGGAGAGGACCGTCCAGTCCTCCATCTTCGGCAGCAGGCTGCGCAGGCGGTCGCGGGCGTCCTCCAGCGGATAGGCCGTCGGCGGGCGCGGCGCGTAGTGGCGGCTGTGCTCGCGCTTGCGCTGGGTGATGTAGGCGCTCATCAGGCCATAGAGGTCGCCCTCCAGCCGGGTCGAGGAGACGATCTTTACGGCTTCAGGGTCGCCACGCATGAAGACGTCGCGGCCAATGATCGGACGCTCCTTCAGGGCTTCGACGGCTTTGCGCATGACGTCCAGCTTGGCCAGGCGGAAGGCCAGCTGCGCGGCCATCTCCTCGGCTGGCGGCTCCTCGGCCTTGGCGCGTTCGGGCTTGGGCAGCAGCAGGCGGGATTTGAGGTAGGCCAGCCAGGCGGCCATCACCAGATAGTCGGCGGCCAGCGAGAACCGCACGCGGCGCGCCTGCTGCACGAAGGCCAGGTACTGCTCGGCCAGCTTGGTGATCGACAGCTGCAGCAGGTCGACCTTCTGGCTGCGGGCCAGCGCCAGCAGCACGTGCAGCGGGCCTTCGTAGCCGTCGATGTCGATGACCAGCGCCGCGCCGTCTTCGGCCGCTTCATCGGCGGCGGCAAAGTCGAAAGTGGGCTGGAAGCCCGTGTTCAAGCGTATTTGCCGTCGAACGCCGCGTCGAAGCGGGCGCGGGCCTCGGCCACGTCGAAGGGCTCGGGAACCTTGACCAGGCGGCCCATCACGGCCTGGGCGCGGCGGCGGGCTTCCTTGCTCAGCTTGCCGACACCCGACATCACGGCCTTCATCTCGGCCATGTCGCCGTTGCAGTGCAGGACGACGTCGCAGCCGGCCGACAGGCTGTCCTTGGCGCGCTGCTTGAAGTCACCGCTCAGGGCCTTCATCGACAGGTCGTCGCTCATCAAGAGGCCGTCGAAGCCGATCGACTCGCGGATGATCTTCTTGATGGCCTTCTTGGACGTGGTGGCCGGGTTCTTGCGGTCGATGGCCGTGTAGACGACGTGGGCCGTCATCGCCATCGGCATGTCGGACAGCACGCGGAACGGCGCGAAGTCGCGCTTGTCCAGCTCTTCCAGCTTGGCCTTCACGACCGGCAACTCCAGGTGGCTGTCGCTCATGGCGCGGCCGTGGCCGGGGATGTGCTTGATGATGGGCAGGACGCCGCCGGCCAGCAGCCCTTCGGCCGCCGCGCGGCCCAGGGTCGCCACCTGTTCGGGCGTGTCACCATAGGCGCGGTCGCCGATGATCTCGTGGCCCTTGGGGTCGGGCACGTCCAGCACCGGCACGCAGTCGACATTGATGCCGAGGCTGAGCAGGTCATGGGCGATCAGGCGCGAACCCAGGCGGGTGATCTCACGCGCCGTCAGCGGGTCGTTGGCCACCAGCTCGCCATAGGCGCGGCCCGGCGGATAGATGCGCCAGTGCGGCGGTTGCAGGCGAGCGACGCGGCCGCCCTCCTGGTCGATCAGGATGGGCGCGTCAGGCCGACCCACCGTCTCGCGCAGGGCCGCCGTCAGAGCGCGCACCTGGTTGGGATCGGCGATGTTGCGCTTGAACAGGATGAAGCCCCACGGCTTCACGTCCTTGAACAAGGCGACCTCTTCGGCCGTCAGCGTGGTTCCGGCGCAGCCGAGGATGGCGGCGGAAGACGAGGCGCCCATCAGGAGGCTCATTTGACGAAGCAGGACTTGCCCGAGGCCGAGATGGCCTCGCAGAACGCCTTGGCCGCTTCGCGCGAGGCAAAGCCCGTGACCGAGGTGCGGTAGAGCGTGGCGCCGTTCTTATCGATCGCCTCGACCTTCTTGCCCTTGCCGGCGGCCAGGCCGGGGGCCAGGCGGGTGGCTTCGGTCCAGGCCTTGTCGGCCAGGGCGGGCGACGACAGCGCGCCGATCTGCACCGAGGCAGGACCGGAAACCGTAGCGACAGGCTTGGGAGCCGGCGCCGGCGCCGTGGCGGCGACCTGGACAGGCTTGGGCGCGGCGGCGACCGGCCGCTGGGCGGCGGCAGTGGCCAGCGACTCGATGGTCGGGGCCGGCTTAGCGGCCGGGGTGGCCGGCTGCGTCACGGTCGGCGCGGGCTTGGCGGCCGGCAGAGCGGCGGTCTGGACCGGCGCGGTGGGCATCGGCGCGGCCGGGCGAGCCTGCGGCGTCTCGGGCGGCGCGGCGAAGGTCGCCGACGGCTGCGGGTCCTCGTTGTGATAGATTTGCAGGCCCGCGGCGGGGTCCTGCGGCTGGCTGCCGGCCGGCGGCGGGGTCTTCATCTGGGCGACCTCGGTCCCCACGGCCTGCGGCGGCTCGTTCGGATTCCGGATGCCGCCGCGATAGATCATCACCACCGCGACGACCAGCGTCACCAGCACCACCGCGCTGATGATCAGGGTCATGGGCAGAGGACGGGCGCCGCGCACGGGCTGACGCGCGTCGAACGACAGCGGCGCGTCGGTGGGCGGCGTATAGGCCCCGCGGTGCGGATCGGACATTTCAGCTAGGCTCCAAAGTACTCAGGCACGCGGATCGAACGCCTCGAATCAGACGCGCGCGACCCTAGGTTACCCTTCGAGGGCGCGTCTCAGAAGCGTCCGCCCCGCTCAGGTGGCAGACTTCAAGCCGCTCGCGTCCCCGTTCCGAGTCTTGAGCCTTACGGCCTAGTTCCAGACGTCGAGGTGGAACAGCTTGCGATGTTCTTCTATCGCGAAGCGGTCGGTCATGCCCGCGATATAGTCACACACCACGCGAGCCCGGCCGGCTTCGTCGCGGTTCTGCGACTTGGCGAACCAGACGGTCGGCAGGACCTCCGGCTCCCTCAGGAATAGCGTGAACATTTCGCCGAGAATACGGCGAGCCTGGCTGCGGGTGCGATTGACGCGCCAGTGGCGGTACATGCGCTCGTAGAGGAAGGCGCGCAGGCGGGCCAGGTCCTCGGCCATGTCGGGCGAGAAGGCGACCAGGGCGTGGTCCAGGCCGCGGACGTCGTCGGCCGAGCTCACGCCGGTGGCGGCGGCGCGCTGCAGGGTCTCGCCCATCACGTCGTCGATCATCGCGCCGATCATGCGGCGGACGGCTTCCAGATGGGTCAGGCGCGGGTCGAGGTCGGGACGCTCGCTCTTCACCGCGAACAGGATCGGGCCGATCAGCGGCACGTCCAGCAGCTCGTCCAGGGTGAACAGGCCGGCCGTAACGCCGTCGTCGACGTCATGGTTGTTGTAGGCGATGTCGTCGGCCAGGGCCGCGACCTGCGCCTCGGCCGACGCCCAGGTGTTCAGGCCCAGCTCGTACTCGTTGTCGTACTTCTGGATGGCCTTCCAGGACGGCTTGCCCAGCTTGTTGGTCACCGGGCCGTTGTGCTTGATGATCCCTTCCAGGGTCTCCCAGGTCAGATTCAGGCCCAGATAGTCCGGATAGCGGTGCTCCAGCTCGGTCACGACCCGGAACGTCTGGACGTTATGGTCGAAGCCGCCGTACTCGCGCATCTGGATCTCGAGCTCGTCCTCGCCGGCGTGGCCGAACGGCGGGTGGCCCAGATCGTGGCCCAGGGCGATGGTCTCGGCCAGGTCGCTGTCCAGGCCCAGGGCCGTGGCCAGCGAGCGCGCCACCTGCGCCACTTCCAGCGAATGGGTCAGGCGGGTGCGGAAATTATCGCCCTCGTGCGCCACGAAGACCTGGGTCTTCTCCTTCAGGCGGCGGAAGGCCGAGGTATGGATAATGCGGTCGCGATCGCGCGCGAACGGGGTCCGGGTGCGGCTTTCGTCCTCCTGGAACCGGCGGCCCTTCGATTTGAAGGGATCTTCGGCATACGGCGCGCGGGGGACGAAGTACGGGGTCGAGGACATGAACCGCCTTTATCGCGTTTGACCATTTGACCTCTTCCGTAGAGGCCGCGTCACCCTCATATAAGCGCAAGGTGACTTTTCCACAGCCATGACCCAGACAGACTTAACGCTTTCCGAAAACGCCGCGCGCCGGATCAAGACCATCGCCGCCAGCGAGGGCCGCCCCCTGATGCTGCGCGTCGCCGTCGACGGTGGCGGCTGCTCGGGCTTCCAGTATCGCTTCGACCTGGTCGATACCGTCGAGGACGATGACCTGAAGATCGAGCGTGACGACGCCGTGGCCTTGGTCGACGTCGTCTCCCTGGCCCTGCTGAAGGGCTCGGAGATCGACTTCGTCGACGAACTGGCCGGCGCCGAATTCCGCGTCCGCAACCCGAACGCCAAGTCCAGCTGCGGCTGCGGGGTCAGCTTCTCGATCTAGGTCGGGACAAACTGTAAGAGCGTCAACGCTACCGCGCCCCAGGCCAGCGGGGCGGCCATGGCGGCCCAGGACAGGGTCGTCTCGTTCTTGCGCCACAGGATCCAGCCGGCCAGCGGGGCCAGCAGGCACACCACCCAGAACGAGGCGGCGAACACGAAGCCCAGCCAGGCGACCGGGTTCATCAGGTTGCCCGAGCGGTCGAAGACCAGCGGCGTGAAGATCGCCAGGATGCCGCCCAACACGGCCAGGCCTAGGCATGCGCCGGTGGCGACGACCATCAGGATGACCTGTCTCTTGTCGATCGTTCGTTTGCTCGACTTGAGTGCGCCCGTCATGCGCCCTAGCCTCCCGCCGCTGTCTGGAGCCGTCAATGCGTATAGCCACCTGGAACGTCAATTCGATCAACGCTCGCCTGGAAGGCGTGCTGGCCTGGTTCGAATCGGAGGCCCCGGACGTCGCGGTGCTCCAAGAGATCAAATGCGTCGACGAGAAGTTCCCGACCGAAGCCTTCGAGCGCCTGGGCTACAACGTCGTCGTCCACGGCCAGAAGACCTATAACGGCGTGGCCCTGCTGTCGAAGCTCCCGATCGACGACGTGCGCAAGGGCCTGCCGTTCCTGTCGGAGGACGAGGTCGACGAGCAGTCGCGCTACGTCGAGGCGGTGATCAATGCGCCCACGCCGTTCCGCGTGGTCGGTATCTACCTGCCCAACGGCAATCCGATCGGCACGGAAAAGTTCGACTACAAGCTGGCCTGGATGCGCCGGCTGCACGCCCACGCCCAAGGCCTGCTGGCCTTCGAGGAGCCCCTGGTCATCCTAGGCGACTACAACGTCATCCCCGAGGCCGAAGACGTGGCCAATCCCGAAGCCTGGCTGGGCGACGCGCTCTATCAGCCCGAGAGCCGGGGCGCGTTCCGGGCGCTGAAGAACCTGGGCTTCGCCGACGCCTACATGCAGGTCGACGGCGCGCCGGGCGGCTACACCTTCTGGGACTATCAGGCCGGCGCCTGGCCTCGGAACTTGGGGATCCGCATCGACCACCTGCTGTGCTCGCCCCAGGCCGCCGACCGCCTGGAGGCCGTCGTCATCCACCGCGACGAGCGCGACAAGGAAAAGCCCTCCGACCACGTGCCTGTCGTCGGCCACTTCCGCGACTAGCCGCCGCCTGTCCCAGAAACACGACTCTCGTTAGCCTGAGCCTCACTATGAGCGAGCTTGCGCGTCTCCTGTTGTTTGTCGCCATCGCCGGTACGGCGGTGACGTTCCTCGGCAGCCTGGCCATCTGGTACGGCGACGAGGACCGACGTATCCGCCGCGCCCTGCGCAACGTGCTGAAAAGCGAGCCTGAAGGCCTGATCGTCGCGCGCGGTCGGGGTCGCGGCGCGGGCTTCTCGTTCGCCACCAACCTCCTGGCCGTGGCCTGGGACCGGGGCGCCTGGTGCTTGGTCTATCGTTTGGACGAGATGATGGGCGCCGAGCTGCTGGTCGACGGCCAGGTGATGGGCCGGGTGTTCCGAGGCGAAGGCCGCCGGGCCATCGACCACGTCGCGCCCCAGGCCGAGCGGGTCACCCTGCGCCTGATCTTCGACGACCCGCGCCACCCTGACTTCACTCTGGACCTGTGGGCCCCCGGCGACGAGCAGCGCCGCGAGACCGCCTCGCCCGCCGAGCTGGTGCAGGAGGCCAACCGCTGGCTGGCCCGCTGCGAGGCGATCGTCCGCCGTCCGCTGCCGCCACGTCCGGAGAAGCCGGCCGCGGCGCCGGCGACGGTCGCCACTCGCCCCGCTCCCGCGCCAACGCCGGCCCCCGCGCCCTTGGTCGACGACTTCGACGACGAGGCGTTCGAGGACGAGGACGACGACTTCCAGGCGCCGCCTCCGCCCCTGCCCGACACCCCGCCGCCGCTGTCGCGTCGCTCGTCGTTCGACAACGTTCCCCGCGCTGGCGCGGCCCGCCCGATCTCGCGCCCGAGCACGCCAGCGCCCGCGCCCGCGCCGGCTCCGGCTCCGGCCAAGGCGCGCACGGCCGAGCCCGACATGTTCGACGACCCGCCGTGGGACGACGAAGATGAGCTGCCGGCTCTGCGTCCCGCGCCGGAACCGGAATACAAACCCGTCTCGAAGGCCCGTCGCGAGACCGCCAGCGACCAGGACGAGCTGCCGTTCGACTTGGACGACTAGCGCTGATCACGCTTTCGGGATCGGCTATCGCCGTTCTGCCTTTTTCGATTGCTGCGACGCAGCGACGGGCGTAAAGCGCCGGCCGCCGGTCGCGAACCGGCGCTTTGGAGCCTCGTGCTTGCATGGCGGGTAAAGACCCCCTCGCCGCGTCCGAACCAACCACCCCGACAACTCAAGCTTCCCACCACACCGGTCACGCGGCGTCGCGTTTCTGGCCGTTGGCGCTGGGCAGCGTGGGCGTCGTGTTCGGCGACATCGGCACCAGCCCCCTCTACGCCTTCCGCGACGCGCTGGGCGAGGCCGCCCGCGACGGGCTGGTCCGTCCCGAGATCATGGGCGTGTTGTCCCTGGCCCTGTGGGCGCTGATCCTGGTCGTGACGGTCAAATACGTCCTGTTCCTGATGCGCGCCTCCAACAAGGGCGAAGGCGGGGTGCTGTCGCTGATGGCCCTGGCCCAACAGGGCGCGGCGGGCCGCACCGGCCTGATCTTCGCCCTCGGCGCCATCGGCGCGGCGCTGTTCTACGGCGACGGCGTCATCACTCCGGCGGTCTCGGTGCTGTCGGCGGTCGAGGGCCTGAAGTCGGTGAAGGGTTTCGAGCACTGGTTCGGCACGCAGGAAGTCATCGTCGTCAGCCTGGTGATCCTGACAGGGCTCTTCAGCTTCCAGGCCAAGGGCACGGCCAAGGTGGCCGGCATCTTCGGCCCGATCATGGTCTGCTGGTTCCTGTGCCTGGGCGCCCTGGGCGTCTGGCACATCAAGGACGATCCCAGCGTGCTGGGCGCGATCTCGCCGACCTACGCCATCTATTTCCTGACCCATCACGGCCTGACCGGCTTCCTGGTGATGGGCGCGGTGTTCCTGACCGTGACCGGGGCCGAGGCCCTGACCGCCGACATGGGCCACTTTGGCCGCGGCCCGATCCAGATGTCGTGGTTCGGCCTGGCCCTGCCGATGCTGGCCCTGAACTACTTCGGCCAGGGAGCTCTGGCCTCGAAGGCCCTGACCATCGCCGAGGCCAGCGGAACCGCTCTGCCCAACGCCGACTGGTTCTTCCTGATGGCCCCGCACCAGTGGCGCCTGGGCCTCGTCCTGTTCTCCGGCGTCGCCACCGTCATCGCCAGCCAGGCGGTGATCACCGGCGCCTTCTCGCTGACCCAGCAGGCGATCCAGCTGGGCCTGCTGCCGCGCATGGACATCAAGATCACCTCGTCGACCGAGGCCGGCCAGATCTATGTCGCGCCGATCAACTGGCTGCTGTTCGTCGGCGTGGTGCTGGTGGTGCTGTCGTTCCGCTCGTCCAGCGCCCTGGCCCATGCGTACGGCATCTCGGTGACCGGCACGATGGTGGTGACCACCCTGCTGGCCTACATCGTCGTGCGCCACGTCTGGAAATGGCGCCTGGTCACGGCCCTGGCCTTGATCGTGCCGCTGTTCGCGCTGGACCTGACCTTCTTCACCGCCAACCTGCTCAAGGTGCTGACCGGCGGTTGGGCGCCGCTGGCCCTGGGCGCGGGCCTGTGCCTGCTGATGTCGATCTTCGTCAGCGCCACCGAGCGCCTGCGGCTCAAGCTCAGCAAGGACGGCCTGCCGTTCGGCGACTTCCGCGAGATGATCCTGCGCCGCCCGGCCGGTTCGACCGCCGGCACCGCCGTGTTCCTGACCTCGGACCCGAACACCACCCCGCCGGCCCTGATGCACAGCCTCAAGCACTTCAAGGTGCTGCACGAGCGCAACGTGCTGCTGAAGGTGGTCGCCGAGACCCGTCCCTACGTGCCCGACGCCGAGCGGATCGAGACCCAGACCCTGGACGACCGCTTCTCGCTGGTCACCCTGCGCTACGGCTACATGGAAAGCCCGAACATCCCCAAGGCCCTGGCCGCCTGCCGCAAGCAGGGCCTGAAGTTCGACATCATGAGCACCTCGTTCTTCGTCAGCCGCCGCACCATCGTGCCGTCGACGGCCAGCGACGCCCTGCCGGCCTGGAAGCGCAAGCTGTTCACCTTCCTGACCCGCAACGCCGCCGACCCGACGACCTTCTTCCACCTGCCTCCGGGCCGGGTGGTGGAGCTGGGCGCTCAGGTCAGTTTGTAGGACTCTTCAAGTGCCGGCCCAGCGCGTCGATGAACAGGCGCGTCTTGGCCGGCACCAGCCGGGCGCTGGGATAGACGGCCCAGATCGACCAGGACTCCAGCACTGCGTCGGCCAGCGGGATCTCGGCCAGGCGGCCGGCGGCGACGTCCTCGCGGATGTTCCAGTCCGACAGCATGGCCAGACCCAGGCCGCCCAGGCAGGCCATGTGCAGGGTCTCGATGCCGCTGGCCGTGAAGCGTCCAGCCACCCGCTGCTGGACCGGCTTGTCGCCGATCATGAAGGTCCAGTGGCTGACGCCGGTGATCGCCAGGCACTGGTGATCGGCCAGGTCGGTCAGGACCTTCGGCGCGCCGTGCTCGGCCACATAGGCCGGCGAGGCGTAGAGCTTGCGCGGATTGGCGTCCAGACGGCGGGCGATCAGCGAGTTGTCGCGCAGCACCGCGATGCGGATGGCCACATCGATGCCGCTGGCAACGATGTCGGTGATGGCGTCCGTGACCTGCAGGTCGACCTGCAGGTCCGGATTGGCCCGCATGAAGGCGGGGATCATCGGCGCGACCATCTTGCGCCCGAACGGCGCCGAGGCCGTGACCCGCAACATGCCCGAGGCCCCGGCGCTGGACGGCCGGATCGACGCCCGCGCCGCCGCCTCGCCCTCCAGCATGGCCTGGGCGTGGGGCAGGAACGCCTCGCCCTCGGGGGTCAAGGACAGGGCGCGGGTCGTGCGGTGGACCAGTCGGGCTCCGACCTCATCCTCCAGCGCCGCCAGCCGGCGCGAGGCCGCCATGGCCGCGATGCCCAACCGCCGGGCTGCAGCGGCCAAGCTGCCCGCTCGCGCCGCCTCGACAAACACGCCTACATCCGCGAGGTCCATTATATCGAAATCCGATCGGCCGCCTTATCAAATATGGCCAATTATACGCGAAATCGATAGTCCATACATCCCGGCCCGACGGAGAGCGAACGCTGCTCTCCCTGGAGCCGACCATGACCTTCATCATCCCCCGCGCGGCCTTCAAGGCCGCGCCTCTGGGCCGGGGCCTGACGTTCTCGATGGCGACCGCCGCCGGCCTGGCCGTCGCCAACATCTATTACAGCCAGCCGATGCTGGGCCTGATCGAGCGCGAGCTGCCCGGCCCGCTGACGGCCTTCGTGCCCACCGCGACCCAGCTGGGCTACGCCGCCGGCCTGCTGCTGCTCGCGCCCCTCGGCGACCGCGTCGAGCGCAAGACGCTGATCGTCGGCCAGTTCATGGCGCTGACCTTCGCCCTGGTCCTGGCGGCCCAGGCGCCGACCGCCGGCTGGCTGCTGGCCGCCTCGCTGCTGCTGGGCATGGCCGCCACGGTCGCCCAGCAGATCGTGCCGCTGGCCGCGCATCTGGCCCCGGCCGACAAGCGCGGCGCCACGGTGGGCATCGTGATGTCGGGCCTGCTGTGCGGGATCCTGCTGAGCCGCACCGTCGCCGGCTTCGTGGCCACGGGCCTGGGCTGGCGGGCGATGTTCTGGCTGGCCGCGCCGATCGCCTCGGCCGCCGGCTTGCTGATGGCCGCCACCCTGCCGCGCAGCAAGCCCGACAGCGACTTGTCGTACGGCGCCCTGCTCGCTTCGCTAGGCAAGCTGTGGGTCGAGCACCCTGCCCTGCGCCTGGCCGCCTTCACCCAGGCCAACCTGTTCGCCGCCTTCACCGCCTTCTGGACGATCCTGGCCCTGCACCTGCAGGAGCCGCGCTTTGGCCTGGGGGCCGACGTCGCCGGCGTGTTTGGGATCGTCGGTGTCGTGGGCGTCATGGCCGCGCCGCTGGCCGGACAGTTCGCCGACAAGCGCGGCCCGCACCTGGCCATTGCGCTCGGCGCGATCCTGACTCTGGTAGCCTGGCTGATCTTCGGCCTATGGAATTCGGTCGCGGGCCTGCTGGTGGGTGTGGTCGTGTTGGACTTCGCGGTGCAGGGCGCGTTGGTCTCGAACCAAGCGCTGGTCTACGCCCTCAAGCCCCAGGCCCGCGCCCGGCTGAACACCCTCTTCATGGGCGCGATGTTCCTCGGCGGCGCAGGCGGCTCGGCCGCCGCGGCGGCGGCCTGGACCCACGGCGGCTGGAGCGCGGTGGCGGTGCTGGGCGGCGGCCTGGCGATGATCGCCGTGCTGCTGCAGGTCTCGGGCGGAAGACGGCGATGAGGTTGAGGGCGTCACCGTCGAGCGCGCGTCATGCTCCCGCGCGACCTACGCAAACGCCTGACGATCTATTCCACGCCGGATACATTCCCGGGCGGTCTCGATGAGGAAGTACGCGCCGATGTGCTTCGCATTCCACTCTTCGGTGGAGGCCTCGCCTGGGTGCGGCTCCACATCGACGAACGCGCTCGAAATGTCGCTGTTTCCGTGGATGTGCGGCGACCGCACCGCGTAGAGATTTTTCAGAAGGGATCGAGCCCGCTTCTTCTCGATCCCCAGAAAAACGGACGCGTTCCTCTCCACCTGCTGGGCGCGTTTTGCCCATCCCTCGCAGAAGAAGCCTTCAAGCCCGCGGCAGATCCATCCCACGTCCTGGAAACGGGCCGGGTCACCGCCCTCCGTATAGAAGTAGGTGATCGCGCCGATCATCTTGCCGAAAGGCGTGTTCGAAACGCCTTCCCTCAAGCCGCGGGTCGAGTTCAGCGTCTTCCAGACTGCCTCGAAGCTCAGGTCAGGACGCGGCGCCAGGCCCTGTTCTTCCATATAGTCAAAATCGTCATTGATATGCGCGCTCTTGCTATCGTGCACCGTGACCACGCCACGATTTTCCAGGGCATAGAGACCATGGAAGCTGGATCCGGGCAGCGACAGGTCCATCGCGATATTGAAGATGGCGACCTCGTGGTGGACTTCGCTCTCGACGGCGAAGCGCCACAAAGCCAGGTGGTCGAGGTCGCGCCCGTCCGATGCGCTGATCTGACGTCTCAGCTCTTCGTCCGAAGGGACTTCGTATTCGAATTCCAGCTTCAAGGCTGACGTGAAGTCAGTCCGCACCAGCAAGGTCTTGTCGTTGCTTTTGAGCGCCGCCACGACGTTCTCGGGAATGCCTCCTGCGGAAATCGACAGCCTGGCGTCGCTCTCAAACGCCGATCTCACGGGAAAGCGTGCGCCGTCCAAGACGGCCGACATCCGATCAAACCTGTCCAGCCAGGTAAAAACGTCTCGCCGAACCCACCACTGCGAAAGGTATACGCAGAACGTTTCCCGCATCCGACGATCCTAGCCCTCCGCCGCCCACTCCACCGCCAGCGCCAGGTCCAGCGCCCGGGCGGCCTCCTCGCCGGTGACGACCGGACGCGGGGCCTCGCCGCGCACCGCCTTCAGGAAGCCGGCGACCGACAGGCCCAGGGGGTCCTTGCCGGCGGAAGTCTCGGTGAAGTTCTCGATCAGCGGGAACGAGGTAGTGTTGCGGAAGGTGCGAGCGAGAAAGTCGATCTCGACCTCGCCCGAGGGGTAGACAACCTTCATCGTCCGCTCGCGGGCCTCGGCCACGCGGGAGCTGTCGAAGATGGCGACAAAGCCGTTGTCGAAGGTGGCCTCGGCCCTCACCCAGTCCAGCGAGCTCGAGCGGGTGACGTCCCCCTCGCCTTCCACCGTGATCGGCTGGCCTTCGCAGAGGGCCAGCGCCAGGTCGATGTCGTGGATCATCAGGTCCAGCACCACCGAGACGTCCAGGTTGCGGTCCGAGGGCGTGCCCCGGCGGACGGCTTCCAGGCGCAGGGGCTGCTCGGGAATGTCCAACAGGCCCATGGCCTGGAACACGACGCGCTCCTGATGACCGCAGGCCAGCGGCACGCCGGCCTTGGCGGCGGCGGCGACCATCTTGTCGGCGTCCTCGGGCGTCACGGCGATCGGCTTTTCGGAATAGACCGGCTTGCCCGCCTTCAGCGCGGCCAGGGCCGGCGCGGCATGGTGGACCGCCGGCGCGGCGACCGTGACCACGTCCACCTCGGCCAGGAAGGCGTCGATGTCGTCAAAGGCCTTGGCGCCCAGCGGACCGGCCAAGGCCTCGGCGCGGGCCAGGTCGACATCGTAGACGCCGACCAGCGTGACGCCATCCAGCTCGACATACTTCTTGGCGTGATAGCCGCCGAACACACCGGCGCCGACGACGCCTGCCTTGAGGTCTTGGGTCATGCCGGCTGTCTACCGCGCTTCGGGACCGCTTAGAAGCACTGGAGACTTCCGTAAGGGCGCGCTAAACATCCGTTTAAATTAGCAACGCTCGCCAAGAGCCTGTCGGAGGAAGCCCATGACCACCTCGCGTGAGATCCGCCTGAAGAGCCGTCCCGTCGGCCTGCCCAAGGCTTCGGACTTCGACCTGGCGACCGTCGAGCTGGCCGCGCCGGGCGACGGCGAAGTCCAGGTCCGGAACCTGTGGATGTCGGTCGACCCCTATATGCGCGGCCGCATGTACGACCGCCCCAGCTATGTGCCGCCGTTCCAGATCGGCCAGGCCCTGCAGGGCGGCGCGATCGGCGAGGTCACGGCTTCCAATGATCCGGACTTCAAGCCGGGCGACATCGTCAATTCGATGTTCGGCTGGCGCGAGGCCTTCAACGCCAATCCGAAAGCCCTGGCCGCCGCCGGCATGGGGGCGATCACCAAGATCGATACGCAGGGCGTCCCGCCCCAGGCGTTCCTGGGCGTGGCGGGCATGCCCGGCATGACCGCCTATGCCGGCCTGCTGCGCGTCGCGGCGCTGAAGGACGGTGACGTGGTGTTCGTCTCGGCCGCCGCCGGCGCGGTGGGCTCCGTCGTCTGCCAGATCGCCAAGCTGAAGGGCCACACGGTCATCGGTTCGGCCGGCGGACCGGAGAAGGTGGCGTTCCTGAAGTCGATCGGCGTCGACCACGTCATCGACTACAAGGCCACGCCCGACGTCGTCGCCGAACTGGCCAAGGTCGCCCCCAAGGGCATCGACGTCTATTTCGAGAATGTCGGCGGCATCCACCTGGAGGCGGCCATCAACTCCGCCCGCCCGTTCGCCCGCTTCGCCCTGTGCGGGATGATCTCGCAATATAACGAGACCGGTAAGCCGGAAGGCCCCTCCAACATCATCCTGGCCGTCGGCAAGAGCCTGCGCCTGGAGGGCTTCATCGTCTCGAACCACTACGACCTCTATCCGCAGTTCGCCAAAGACATGGGCGAGTGGATCAAGGCCGGGAAGATCAAGTGGAACGAGACGGTGGAAGACGGCGTCGAGCGCGCGCCGGACGCCTTCCTGAAGCTGTTCTCGGGCGAGAACCTGGGGAAGATGCTGGTGAAGCTGAAGTAGCGGCCACCTACTCGCGGGGTTCGAGCTTCGACAGCTCGAGCCCCGCCTGCGTCTTCTTGAACTGGAACTTCACCCGCGTCCCCGGCGTGATCGGCGCCTCGGCGATCACGTCCGCATAGACCTTGAACTGGTTACGGCCGGGCTTGAGGCCCGCCGCGCTCGCGCCGTCGTGATCGAGCGTGAGAATCTGGCCGTCCAGGCTGGAAATCACTCCCTGCGCATCATAGGCGGGTAGCGATTCCGTTGACGGCATGACCTCGACCACGCCCGGTTTTGAACGGCCGTCCTGCGAAGCTTGTCCGCATGCGGTCAAGCTCAGAACGGCGACAGCGGCGACAAAGTACCTAATATTCATAGCCTTACCGAAATTCCCCAGATCGGCGAGCGCCGCTCGCGCGACGCGTTTCCGACGTTTTTTCTCGCAACTGCGAAATCGGCGTGATTTCCGGTAGCGAATTTGTGATCGAAGTTTTACTGTAGGGATGACCGGCGGCTCTCCACGCCGGTTTCGACCGTCACGAAGCTGTCACAACCGCCCTGCCCGTCCCTAGCGGATGCGCGGGCCAGCGGAAAGAGGCTCCAGACGTCGAAGCGTGCGGAGAGAGCCCGGCCCGCCGGAAAAGTCCGAGATCTGACGATATGAGCGATCGCTCCAGCCTCTTCGACGTACGCTCCTCCACGAGCGTCACCCTCGATCAGGTCGTTCGCCGTGACACGGTCGAGATCCCGGCTGAAGTGCCGCTGGCCATGCCGGTCCAGCCGCTGGGCTTCTGGCAAGGCGGCTCGCGCCGAGCCACGGCGCTCGCCGCCAACATGACCATGCGCCGCTGGATCGTGGCCGTGGCGACCATCATCATGGGCTTCGCCGGCTGGAAGGCCACCTTCGACACCGTGGCCCTGGGCGGCGTGACCCGCCTGGAAGCCGTGGTCGTGGTGCTGCTGGCCCCGCTGTTCCTGGCCCTGTCGCTGTGGTTCTGCACCGCCGTGGCCGGCTTCGCGATCCTGCTGGGCAAGCCCAAGGATCCGCTGGGCATCGATGGCGAAGCGCCCATGCCCAAGCTGCACACCCGCACCGCCATCCTGATGCCGGTGCACAACGAAGACGCCGCCGGCGTCTTCGCCCGCCTGCGCGCCATGGACGCCTCGATCGCCGAGACGGGCATGAGCCGCCACTTCGACATCTTCGTCCTCAGCGACACCCGCGACGCCCAGGTGGCCCTGGCCGAGCAGGCCTGCTTCGCCCGCTTCCGCCGCGAGGCCCACAGCAACGTCTTCTATCGCGTCCGCAAGGAAAACACGGGCCGCAAGGCCGGCAACGTCGCCGACTGGGTGCGCCGCTGGGGCAGCGCCTACGAGCACATGCTGGTGCTGGACGCCGACAGCCTGATGACCGGCGAGGCCATGGTCCGCCTGGCCGACGCCATGGAGCGTCATCCGGGCGCCGGCCTGATCCAGACCATGCCGATGATCATCAACGCCCAGACGATCTTCGCGCGCACCCTGCAGTTCGCCACGCGCCTGTACGGCCGCGTCGCCTGGACGGGTCTGGCCTGGTGGTCGGGCACCGAGAGCTCGTTCTGGGGCCACAACGCCATCGTCCGCACCCGCGCCTTCGCCGAGACCTGCGGCCTGCCGCACCTGGGCGGCCCCAAGCCCTTCGGCGGCGAGGTCATGAGCCACGACGCCCTGGAAAGCGCCCTGCTGCGCCGCGGCGGCTGGAGCGTGCACCTGGCTCCGTACCTGGAAGGCTCGTACGAAGAGAGCCCCTCGAACCTGCTGGACTTCGCCACCCGTGACCGTCGCTGGTGCCGGGGCAACGTCCAGCACGTGCCGCTGATCGCCCTGCCCGGCCTGCACTGGATGAGCCGCCTGCACCTGGTGATCGGCGTGCTGAGCTACGCCCTGTCGCCGCTGTGGTTCATCGCCCTGTCGGCCGGCATCACCTCGCGCGCCCTGATGCCCGAGCTGAAGAAGGCGGCCTTCACCATGGCCGACCTGCAAGCGGCCGCTCACGCCCTGATCGACTGGCGCGAGATCCAGGCCACCGCCTGGGCCATGATCATCACCTTCGTGCTGCTGTTCGGCCCCAAGATCCTGGGCTCGATCCTGGTCTTCTCGCGCAAGCAGGAAACCAAGGGCTTCGGCGGCAAGCGCCGCGTGGCCGCCGGCCTGGCCGTCGAGATGCTGCTCTCGGCTCTGGTCGCCCCGATGCTGATGTTCACCCAGACCCGCGCGATCATCGAGATCATGGCCGGCAAGGTCGGCGGCTGGGCCACCCAGCGCCGCGACGCCGACAAGGTCAGCTTCAAGGAGGCCTGCGCCGCCATGGGCTGGATCAGCGCCACCGGCCTGGCCCTGGGCGCGGTGTTCTGGTTCACGCCGGACCTGTTCACCTCGACCGCCCCGATCCTGCTGGGCCTGATCGTCGCCGTGCCGCTGACCATGCTGGGCGCCAACAAGGTCGCCGGCCTGAAGCTGAAGACCAACGGTCTGTTCATGACCCCAGAAGAGCGCCGCCCGCCGGCCATCGTCCGCGCGGCCCTGGGTCCGTCGTGCGAACCGCCGATCCGCTGGTTCGCCCGCAACGGCAGCCCGATCGGCCCCAGCAACGAAGTGCGCGACGCCGCCTGATAAAGGGCGTCAAGCGCTTTCCTAGGCTGGCCCGGAGGCTCTCGGGGGAGTAGAAGCGCGGCTTCCCTCACCTCGACGGAGCCGCGTGCCGTGTCGCGTCTGTTCAGCGCCTATGTGATCGTCGACTGGAGCGCGGCGGCCAAGCCGACCACGGGCGCGGATTCCATCTGGATCGGCGTGCTCAAGCGCGACGTGCGCTTCCGGCTCACCTTCGAGAGCTACAATCCCGCCACGCGCGGCGAGGCCGAGACCCGGCTGGCCGCCGTCCTCGACGATCTGAAGAAGCGCAATGAGCGGGCCCTGGTGGGCTTCGACTTCCCACTGGGCTTCCCGCGCGGGCTCTCAGCGGCCCTGTCGCTGCCGGGCGAGGTCCGCTGGCGCGCGGTCTGGGACCAGTTGGCCAAGATGGTCAAGGACAAGGCCGATAACACCAACAACCGCTTCGGCGTCGGCTCGGAGATCAACCGGCGCCTGACCGGGGGTCCCTTCCCGTTCTGGGGCTGCCCGCCCAAGGACGCCCTGACGACCCTGCAGCCCAAGCGCCCGCGTGAGCACGGTCCGGACGACCTGCCAGAGTTCCGCTACGCTGACGAGGCCGCCAAGGGCGCGCACTCGATCTGGAAGCTCTATTACAACGGCTCGGTCGGCGGTCAGGCGATCGTCGGCATCCCGGCCGTGCGCCGCCTGAAGGACGCGCGCGGCGACACCGTGCGGGTGTGGCCGTTCGAGACCGGCTTCAAGACCCTGACCGAGGCCGATCTGGACGGCGTCGCCACCGTGGTCGCCGAGGTCTATCCGTCGCTGATCAAGGCCGTGCCGGGCGCCGGCGAGGTCAAGGACCTGGCCCAGGTGCGGGGTCTCGCCGAACACTTCGCCAAGCTGGACGAAGCCGGCAAGCTGGGCGCGATCTTCGCCGCGCCCAAGAGCCTGCCCGAGGACGCCGTCGCAGCCGCCGAGACGGAAGAGGGCTGGATCCTGGGGGCCTAGACCCGCTCTTCCGCCAGCTTCCGGTCCCGCCAGTCCAGCATCCGGAACCGGGTCAGCAGGAAGGCCGCCGCCAGGAAGCTGGTGACGATGATCGAGATCAGCACCCCGTTCAGGCCCATGCCGCGCGGGATGGCCAGGAACCAGGCCAGCGGACCCATGACCAGGGCGTAGCTGATCAGGTGGGTCACCGTCGGGACCCACACCTCGCCCCGCGCCCGCAGGGCCTGGGCCGCCACCACCTGCACCGCATCCGGGGCCAGGAAGAAGCAGGCCAGCACCAGGGCCGGCAGGATCATCTGCAGGGCCGCCGGGTCGGTCGTATAGGCCAGGGCCACCCAGTGCTTGGTCGGGTACAGGATCAGGCCCGACAGCACGCCCACCACGCCGATCACCGCGAAGGCGATCCAGCCGGCGCGCTTCATGCCTTCCGGATCGCGCGCGCCATAGGCCCGGCCGACCTGGACGGCCGTGGCGGTCGCCATGCCCAGCGGGATCATGAAGATAATCGCCGAGACGTTCAGCACCACGGTGTAGGCGGCCACCGCGATGGCGCTGATCCAGCCGCAGACCAGGTTCATGCCGGCGAAGGCCGAGACCTCGAAGAAGTTCGACGCGCCGGCCCCGTAGCCGATCTTGCGCTGCTCGATCTCGGCCGGGCGGTCGCGGGCCGGCTTGTCGAAGACCCCCAGCGCGCGGGCCTCTTTCATGCGCAGGACGTAGATGGCCAGGGCCAGCATCAGGGCGGTGCGGGCGATGAAGGTCGACCAGGCCCCGCCTGTCGCGCCCAGCGCCGGCAGGCCGAAGGTCCCCGGCACCAGCAGCAGGTTGGCGGCCAGATTGACGAGATTGGCCAGCCACATGAACACCGCCCCCGGCCCTGGCCGCGCCAGCCCCTCCAGCCAGAAG
The DNA here is from genome assembly GCF_058807295.1 of Caulobacter sp. GW821-FHT12D05. Lineage (NCBI taxonomy): Bacteria > Pseudomonadati > Pseudomonadota > Alphaproteobacteria > Caulobacterales > Caulobacteraceae > Caulobacter > Caulobacter sp. GW821-FHT12D05. Next base: position 127,876 of record NZ_JBXAQO010000006.1, on the reverse strand, counting down.
GTCAGGACCACCGAGATGGCGTAGACTGGCAGCGACAGCGAAAAGACGATCAGCGGAACGGTCGCACCGTCGGCCAGGCCATCCTTCAAGCCCAGGCTGTGCAGGAACAGCGAACCGAACAGCGCCAGCAGCACCATCGAGGCCAGGCCCAGCCCCAGGCCATAGCTGAGGCCCCGGCGCAGCACCGCGCCGGTCTCGTGCCGCTTGCCGGCCCCGATGGCGCGGGCGGTCATCACCTGCACCCCGACCAGCAGGCCGACATTCATGGTCACGAAGATCGACGACGGCGCCCAGGCCATGGCGTGGAAGCCCAGCTGCTGGGCCGAGAAGTGACCGACGACGATGGCGTCCGTGAGGCCCATGACCATGATGCCCAGGCGCGACAGGATCACCGGCCCCGCCAAACGGAGCAGTTCGATCAGATCGGTCATGATGGGGCCGCGCGGCCGCTTCGGAGGAAGCGCCGTTCCGGCCGCGTCGCGCGGCATGGTCGTCACCAATGTCAAAGAAGGCGCGCAGGGTGGCCCATGCCCGTTTTTCGGGCAACCCGCATTCGGCGCAGGTTGGAACGTCGCGCGAGCCCAGTGGTTTTCGGGGCTCAGCCCTTCAGGAGCGCGCTATGTCCGAGACCCAGACCCCCGAGTTCGAACAGACCGGCGAACGCGTCGCCCAGGCCTATCGCGACATCCAGGCCCCGCTGGACGCCAAGGAGCAGCGGTCCTTCGAGCCGAAGGAAGAGGACGACAAGCGCAGCCACGCCATGCAGGCCGGCGCCCGTCCCTACCCCGCCCCGCCCTACCCCGAGCAACACCAGGCCAAGCCGGGCGAGGAGTACAGGCTCGACCCCGCCCCGATGTACGACGCCCCCTTCTACAAGGGCTCGGGCAAGCTGGAGCACAAGGTCGCCCTGATCACCGGCGCCGACAGCGGCATCGGCCGGGCCGTGGCGGTGCTATTCGCCCGCGAAGGCGCGGACGTGGCCATCGGCTATCTCAGCGAGGACACCGACGCGCAGGAGACCAAGGAAGCCGTCGAGAAGGAAGGCCGGCGCGCCATCCTGCTGCCCGGCGACGTGGCCGACCCGGCCTACGCCAAGGCGGCGGTCGAGCGCACCGTGGCCGAGTTTGGCCGGCTGGACATCCTGGTCAACAACGCCGCCTTCCAGGAGCACGTGCTCGACTTCGAGGACCTGACCGAGGAGCACTTCGACCGCACCCTGCGGACCAACCTCTACGGCTATTTCCACATGGCCAAGGCGGCGGTGAAGCACCTGCCCAACGGCGGCTCGATCATCAACACCGGCTCGGTGACCGGCCTGCTCGGCAACAAGGACCTGCTGGACTACTCCCTGACCAAGGGCGGCATCCACGCCTTCACCCGCTCGCTGGCCACGCATCTGATCGAGAAGGGCATCCGCGTGAACGCCGTGGCCCCCGGCCCGGTCTGGACCCCGCTGAACCCGGCCGACAAGCTGGGCCCGGACGTCGCCCAGTTCGGGGCCAAGACCCCGATGAAGCGGGCGGCGCAACCCGAGGAGATCGCGCCGGCCTATGTCTTCTTGGCCTCGCCGCAGACGGCCAGCTACATCACGGGCGAGATCCTGCCGATTATCGGTGGGTACAACGGGGGTTAGTGCGGCCAGACCTCGGCCAGCACCTTGGCCTTGCCGTCCTTCAGGCTGACCTCCATCGAGGGCTCGTCGGGCTTGCCGGCCGCGAACAGCTCGTAGATCACCATGCCGTCAGTCTGCTTGCTCTCGATCACGCGGACCGGCTTGATCGCCTTGCCCGAGGCGGCGGCCGTGTCGCGCACCAGCTGCGGGGCGGAGGCCCAGGCGATGTCGCGCTGGGTCTCGACGATCTCCCAGGCGCCGTTCTTCTCCAGCAGGTCGAACTCGATCTCGGAACCGTCCGGCATCACGCCCTCGACGTCGTAGTAGCGGCGGTCGGCGCGCTCCTTCAGCTCGGCTTCCTTGATGGTCATGCCCGGCGCCGCGGCCTTGACCACCGTCACCACGGCAGCGGGGATGTCCTTGACCGCGACTTCGGTCACCTTGGTCTTGGGCGCGTCGGCGAACGCCGCCGGGGCGATGGCGAGCGCGGCGAGGGTCAGGATGAGAGCGCGGTTCATGGGGTAATCTCCTGGTCTTCGGGAAGGATGGACGCGCTTCTAGACTGACCACGCTGACAACCGGCTGACGCATGCTATGCAATCGGCTCCGAACAAGGAGTCGCAAATGGCCCGCCGCGTCGCTCTCGTGTCCCTGCTCGTCGCCGACTATGACGAGGCGATCGGCTTCTATGTCGGCAAGCTAGGGTTCACCCTGGTCGAAGACACCGACATGGGCCACGGCAAGCGCTGGGTCGTGGTCTCGCCCGGCAGCGATGGGACGAACTTCCTGCTGGCCCGCGCCGTCGGCGACCAGGCCGCGGCGATCGGTAATCAGGGCGGCGGCCGCGTCTGGCTGTTCCTGCACACCGACGACTTCGCCGGCGACCACGCCCGCATGAGCGCCGCCGGCGTCACCTTCCTGGAGGAGCCACGCCACGAGGCCTACGGCACGGTGGCGGTGTTCGAGGACCTGTCCGGCAATCGCTGGGACCTGCTGCAACCCAAGCACTGAGAAGAACAATGGCCCGCCTGCTGACCCTCATCGCGGCGGTCGCCGCGCTCTCCACATCCGTGGCCGAAGCCGCGCCGAAGATCCGGGTGCTGTACCTCGACCAGTCCGTCGGCTTCGTGCACCGCCCGGTCGCCCGCCCCAAGAACAGCAACGGCCCGACGCCGTCCGAGATCGCCCTGGCCGAGATCGGCGCCAAGTCAGGGGCCTTCACGGTCGAGTCGACCCAGGACGCCCGCACGATCACCCCCGAGAAGCTGAAGGACGTCGACGTCCTGGCCTTCTACACCACCGGCGAGCTGCCGATCCCGGCCGAGAGCTGGGCGGCCATCCAGAAGTGGGTCGAGAGCGGCAAGGGCGGGTTCGTCGGCCTGCACAGCTCGACCGACACCCACTGGGACTATACGGGCCCCGGCCAGACCTACACCGCCTTCATCAACGGCAAATTCGCCGGCCATCCGTGGACGCAAGGCACGCCGATCACCGTCCAGGCTCTGGGCGGCAAGGACCCGCTGAACACCGCCTGGCCTGCCCGTTTCGCCTTCGCCGAAGAGATCTATCAGTACTCGGACTATGACCCAGCCAAGGTCCGCGTGCTGCAGGCCCTGGACTTCACCGAGACGCCGCTGAAGCGCCCATGGTTCGTGCCGATCACCTGGACCCGCCAGATCGGCCAGGGTCGCCTTTACCACTCCAACCTGGGCCACACGCCCAGCACCTGGGACGATCCGCGCTACCGCGCCCAGATCGTCGACGCCGTCCGCTGGACGGCGCACCGCGCGCCCGGCTCTGCCAAGCCCAATGCCGACGAGCAGGCCCTGTGGGCCCTGCGCTCGCTGCTGGCCTATGACGGCCGCCCCAAGGCGGACGTGGAGGCCCGCGTCGCCAAGCTGGCCAAGGCCAATCCGGCCTGGCTGCGCGACGCCGCCGCCCGCACCGCCGCCCTGCGCCCGCTGTGGCCGGCCAAGCCCGACAGCGACAAGGCCCCGTTCGAAACGGCCTATAAGGCGGTGCTGGACGAGGTGGTCGCCAAGTCCGGCGGCTAGTCCGCTCCGAAGGCCTCGGCGGCATAGTTGCGCAGCTGGGCAGCGATGTCAGCCGGCCAGACCTGGATCTTCGCCTCGAAGCCCGCGTCGTCGCCGGCGAACAGGGCGCGCATCGCCTCCTCGAAGCCCGGCAGGTCGCCGCCGATCGCCGAGGCGAAGCGATACGCCGCCTCGCGGGCGGCGCGGATGCGGTCGGGGCCTTCGCTCTCGCGACGGGCGGCCTCGACCAGCTTGCGCAACGCCACCGACGCCCCGCCCGGCTGGCTGGCCAGCCAGTCCCAGTGGCGCGGCAGCAAGGTCACCTCGCGGGGCACCACACCCAGCTTGGGTCGGCCGCGTCCACGCGGGGCTTCCTCCGGCGGCGCCAGGCGCGCGGTCAGAGCCTCCGGACCACCGCTGAGGTCGAAGTCGACGCCCCGGCCGTCGGGGCCGAAGATCAGCACACCCGCCTCCCCCGCCAGCCGCTGGGCCGCCAGGGCCACGTCCAGGCGTGAGCCGACAGCCACGCGATCCTGGCCGTGGAAAACCACGTAAAGCTCATCCATCACAGCAATCCCGTGGCATTCAGCGTCGCGATCCAGTGGGCGCGGCGTTCCTTCAGTCGACTGTCACGCCCGAACCTGTCCAGCCCCTCGACGTCGATCGTTTCCACATCTTCGAAGGCAAAGGCCTCTGCCCCATGCGCGGTCCAGGCGGCCTGCAGGGACTTCTCGCGATGCGAGCCCTGGCGCAGCGAGAACCAGATGCCGTTCTGGCGGGTGGACAGATCAGCCGTCGACCCGACCCAGGCCTGGCCCGTGATCAGGCAGCGCACGGCATAGATGCCGGCCTCGACCTTGCGTTCCTTGTATTCGCGCAGCAGCGCCTTGCGTCCGGACATGACGGCCTCCTCAGGCGCGCCTTTTACCCGGACGAAATGCAGAGTCAATAAGATCCGGGTAAATTAGGCTTGCGAGGCGCGGTACGGGATGTAGCCCCGCTCGACCATGCGCCGCGTGGCCTCATAGACCGCCGACAGCTCGTCATAGGCCGACCGCAGGTGAGCCAGGCGCGCGACCTGCGCCTCGGATAGCGAAGCCCCCGCCTCGGTCATCGACGCGGCCTCGGCCACCCATTTGGCGCGGGCGGTGGCGGCGGCGACCGCCAGACGCTGAAAGCGTTCGGCATCGGCATGGGGAATGGTCGCGCCCAGCACGGCCTTGTTCGAGGCGAACGCGGTGTAGTCGATCTGCTCGAGATAGCCGCGCAGACGCCGCTGGACCTGGGGATCGACGTCGCTGGGCTCGAAGTGGTCGCCCGTACGCCGCGTGCTGGAAGTCATGATCGCCATGACGGTCTCCGATCCGGCCGAAAGCGACCGCTCAGACGCACAGGGTGCGCCTGACAGCTTAAGGACGGGTTGAGGCCCGTCCCTCGCGGATCAGAGCAGCTTGCGGAAGTTGATCCGCACCGTGCGGCCCAGCGGATCCAGATAGTCCTTCTGATAGGCCTGCGGCGTGGCGCCGTTCTGGTCGCGGACGGTCTGCTTGGTGTCCAGCAGGTTCTCGAAGTTCAGCGACACCTGCGCGCCCTTCAGGATCGGGAACTTGTCGACCGCCTTCTTCCGCGCCGGGACGCTGAAGTTGGCGAAGAAGTTCACGCCCACCGTGGCCAGGTCCGAGAAGTACAGGGTCTGGCCGCCGGTCGCGCCGCCATTGACCCAGGTCGAGGCCTTCCAGGCGCCGTTGAAGCGCATGCCCAGGCCGTCCTTGAAGTAGCCGCCCTGGATCTGCAGCTCATGCCGCGCCTGGCCGCCGCGCGCGCTCAGCGCCGAGCCGTCCAGCTGGTCCAGCACCGGCAAGCCCTTACGGACGGTGATCTCATCGGTCAGGCGCCAGGTGTGGTAGACCGACAGCTGGAACATGCCCTGCCCCGGCCGCATCATGCCCGGAGGCGGGCCGCCCATGCCGCCGCCCCCGCCCGGACCACCGGGACCGCCGCCGCCCATGCGCATCATGCCGCCGCCACCGGGGCCGCGACCACCGCCCGGACCGCCAAAGCCCCCCGGCGCGCCCGGGGTCGGTGTGCCGACCGCCTTGAACAGGTTGAAGCCCCAGCGGATGTTCTCGGCCTCGGCGCTGGCGAAGTTCACCGGCCGGGCGTCGATGGCCAGCAGGCGACCGCTAGCGTCGCGGGTGAAGCGGTCGGGGAACGCGGCCTCCAGGTCCGGCGTGATGGCCGGGAACGAGGCGATCATGTTCTTGGTCTCGGACCGCGTGTACGTCGCGTTGAAGGTCAGCTCGACCTTCTCGATCGGCTTGTAGTTCACGCCCAGCTTCTGGACCTGGCGGTTGTCGTTGCGCAGGGCCGCGTTGCCGCCGTCGGTGCGGCTGATGATCACCGTCTGGCCGGTGGTGAAGTCGAACACCGAGACGTTGGGGGTCACCACCACCGGATCGTTGATCTGGTTGGTCGTGGGCGCGCCCTCTTCATCGGTGAAGCTGGCGATGAAGCTGATCTTCTTGATCGGCGACCAGTTCACGCCGCCGCCCAGGGTGGTCAGCCCGCCCAGGTCCGACAACTCGTCATAGCCGGCGTTGAAGTTGACCGACAGGTCGCCCGCCTTGGCCAGGACGTTCTGGCGCGTGCTGGTCAGCGGCAGGCTGAAGCTGCCCTGAACGCTCTCGGTGGTGCGGGTGATGTCGCGCGTCGTGGTCACGCCCGAGCGGACGGTCTTGGAATCCAGGCTCTTGCTGTTGGCCCCGATCTTGAGGGTCGTCTGCAGCGCTCCGGCCGGGACCTGGAACAGGTTGCCATTCAGCACCAGCTCGGCGCTGGCCGAGGTCGAGACCGAGTGGGCGGTGTCGGGCGCGGCGGTCTTGTACAGGCTGGGCGAGATGTAGCCGAACGGATTGACGTTCGGATCGCGCGCCGTCACCGCCGCCTGGAAGGCGCTGATGTCCAGGCCGCGGCCGGTCGTGGTGTCGGTCGTCGTGCGGTCGAAGTCGCCGGTGATGTTCCAGCGCCAGTCCTTGATCCGGCCGTTGGCGGCCGTGCTGACCTGGGTGCGCAGGGTGTCGACGTCACGGGCCATGGCGCTGGGCGCGTCGATGAACCGATAGCCGGTCACGGCCTGCGAGAACGGCGAGAACGGGCTGCCGGCCGGCAGGGTGAAGGTCACGCCCGGCAGGCCCAGCAGCGAACGGCTGCTGCCGTCTTCGAGATTGCCGGTGATCGTCAGCTGGGTCTGCTTGTTCAGGTCCAGGCTGTAGGAGCCCTTCAGCGTGGCCTTGTCCGACTCGGCCAGCAGCGAGCGGTCTCGGGTCAGGTCGCCGGTGTTGTAGCGGTTGGCGTTGGCGGCGAAGTCCGACAGGCTGGCGCGGCCGGCCTGGGCCGAGCCGGGGACGCCGGCGAAGGTCACCGGCCCGCCGACCAGGGCCGACAGGGCTGGGTCCAGCTGGGCGCCGCCGATGCCGCCGACATTGCCGACCAGGTCGAACGGCTGGCCGTTCGGCGAGCGGACGATGTCGCGGTCCCGCTCCAGCAGGTACGGGTCGTGCGAGACCTGCAGGTCGACGTTCCAGCGCTTGTCGCCGTTGATGTGCACGCGGTTGGCGCCGGCGTTGGGGTCGATGCGGCCGCCGTCCGTGGCGACCGTGGCCGCCACCTGGGTCATCAGGGCGTTGTAGTTCTTCTTGAGGATGATGTTCACGACCCGCTGGTCGGCCTTGTAGCCGTAGCTGAGCGCGACCTCCTCGGGCAGGACCTGGAACTTCTCGATCGCCTCGGGCGGGATGCCCTGGATCTCCTGGAAGCCCGAGATGCGGCGGCCATTGACCAGCATCACCGGCCCGCCGCCGCCGTCGCGGCCGCGCGTGCTGGTCGTCTGGGGCGTCAGCATGGTCAGCAGTTCGCCGATCGAGCCCGCGCCGAAGCTCTGGATCTCGGCCTCGTTCAGCTCGATCTCGGGCTCGATCATACCCTCGACCTTGCCGCGCGGATCGGCCTGGATGGTCAGGCCCTCGACCTCGTTGGGTCCCTCGTCCTTCACCTGCGACTTGGCCTGCTCCACGGCCACCGGCGCCAAGGGCGCGCTCACGGCGGTCGCGGGGTCCAGCGCGGCGGCGGCCAGGCCGTAGAGAAGCACGGTCGAAAGGGTCATTGAGGCCCGTAAAACAGGAGTGACGGAAGACGCCGACACCTGTCGACGCCAACGCTGGGTTGCCGCTCCTTACGGGCCTGCGCCCCACCTCGCAACGCCCCCCGGCGTTAAGACAAGGCAATGCAGCATAAAGCGCACACTGGTGTGTCTTCCAGAGCCGATATCACGGCCTGAGCATTGAAATAACGTCACATTTTGAGCAGTGACATGTTGCATCGGAAATGATGTTACAAATGGGAAACAAACTGCGCCATTGGGCCGCAGGGCGTCCGGCGAGGCCGGAATCAGACGCCGCCCGCGAAGCTGTCCCCACAGGCGGCGCAACCTGGACGCGTCAGCGCTCCAGGAACGGCTGGAAGCCGCCGAAGATCATCCGTTTGCCGTCGAACGGCATCTTGTCCATGTAGCCGTTCAGCCGCTCGTCGGCCATGACCTTGGCGTTGATCTCGTCGCGGCTGGCGCGGTCCTTGTAAGTGATCCACGAGAAGATCACGATCTCGCCCTCCTCGGCATGCACCGCGCGCGGGAACGAGGTCAGCTCGCCATAGGGCACGTCGTCGGCGACGCACTCGACGTACGACAGCGCGCCGTACTCCATCCAGACCTTGGCCCCGAGCTCGGCCATCTCCTTGTAGGCGTCCAGTTTGTCCTTGGGGACCGGCACCAGGAAACCATCGACATAGGCCATGACGTTCCTCCTCATTGGTCGTCGTTGACGAACCAAGGACGCGGGAAGACCGGCGGTTCCGACAGCCTAGCGCACGTCCTCGCGAATTTTCTGCATCAGCGCCTGGATGACCTTGGCGTGGCCGCCGTTCAGGTCGGTCTCGGGGAACACCGCCATCGGCGTGTCCGGGGCCAGTCCCCTGCCCTCCAGGTCCTCGCCCTTGGGTCCCTTGTAGACCTCGACCGGCAAACCCAGAGCCCAGCCGTTCGGCAGGGGCTTGGGCATCTGGTCCGAGAACGCGCCGCGCGTGGTCCCGCCGACCTGCTTCACATTGGGCAGGGCCTTCATCATCAGCGTGAAGGTCTCGCCGGCGCTGACCGTGACGTCGCTGGTGACCAGATAGACGGGCCCGGTGAAGCGCACGCCGCTGGCCGGCTCGACCCGCACGGGCTGCAATGGCGCCTTGGCCCCGACGCCGACCTTCGAATAGGCCAGGTGCGACTGATCGGCGAAGCGGCCGGCGACCCGCGCGCTGATGGTGTCGTAGCCGCCCCGGTTGTTGCTGACGTCGACGATCACCGCCTTGGCCCCGGCGAAGGCGGCGATGGCCTCGTCCAGGATGGCGTCCAGCGGCCGGGGATCGTCTGGCGCGGCGTTGCGGGCAAAGGCGCCCATGGTCACCAGGTTCAGGTAGCCGATGTCATCGACCCGGCCCCAGAAGACGCGGTTGTTGCCGGCCTGGCGACCACGACCTTGCAGGACCTGGGTCAGGATTCCTTCGCGATAGGCCTGCAGCCAGGCCTTCTCGTCGCCGGCCGGATCGGCGGCGCGCACGCGCATCAGGGTGGGAGCATCGCCGGGCTCCAGGTCGCGACGCGCACCGTCGACCATGCCGTGCAGCTCGACATGCGGATCGTCCAGGCCGGCCAGCAGGTCGGCCAGGGCGGTCCACAGCTGGAACTCGGTCGAGGTCGGCGTGACCTTGGCCAGCACAGCGGCCTTGCGCGCCTTCCAGTCGATGCCCGGACGCGGATAGAGCTCGGCGAAGGTGTCGGCGGCAAAGGCGACGATGCGGTCGGGCGTCCAGCCGGCCGCGCTGATGCAGGCGTTGGGGACGTTGGGCAGGCGATCGAACATGTAGCGCGTGCCGTCCGGATCCCCGGTCAAGCTGATCGCCCCCTGCCCCTCGGGCCGCCATTGGCTGAGCACGCCATCGGGATCGGGCTCACGACGCGGGTCGGGATAGCAGGCCTCGCCCGCGGTCTGGAACAGCTGGGCGCCATCCGGCCCGAACTGCACGATCCAGCCATAGCCCCGCGACTTCCAGGCGCCCCGCAGCTCAGCCGCCACGGACCCGCCCTTGGGCTGGACGGGCCAGAACGGGCTTTCCGCCATGGCCGGCGCAGCGAAGGACACAACGGCGACGGCCGCGAGGAGACTCAGACGTTTCATGGGCGCGACGGTGAAGATGTCTCCCCCGCCGCGCCAGTGAAAATCGCCTACTCGGTCTTCAGGTAGATCTCGGACCCCTGTTCCTTGAATTTCTCGCTCATCTCCGCCATCCCGAGCTCGGCGCTGTTCGGCGCGAGACCGGCCGCGAAGTCGCGGACCTCATGGCTGATCTTCATCGAGCAGAACTTGGGACCACACATCGAGCAGAAGTGGGCGGTCTTGTGCGCCTCCTTCGGCAGGGTCTCGTCGTGGAACTTGCGGGCGGTTTCCGGATCGAGGCCCAGGTTGAACTGGTCCTCCCAGCGGAACTCGAAGCGCGCGCGGCTGATGGCGTCGTCCCACATCGCCGCGCCGGGGTGACCCTTGGCGAGGTCGGCGGCGTGGGCGGCCAGCTTGTAGGTGATGACGCCGGTCTTGACGTCGTCGCGGTCCGGCAGGCCCAGGTGCTCCTTGGGCGTGACGTAGCAGAGCATCGCCGTGCCGAACCAGCCGATCATCGCCGCGCCGATGGCCGAGGTGATGTGGTCGTAGCCAGGCGCGATGTCCGTGGTCAACGGGCCGAGGGTGTAGAAGGGGGCCTCGTGGCAGTGCTTCAGCTGCTCGTCCATGTTGGCCTTGATCTTGTGCATGGCCACGTGGCCCGGCCCTTCGATCATCACCTGCACGCCGTGGTTCCAGGCCACCTTGGTCAACTCGCCCAGGGTGCGCAGCTCCGAGAACTGGGCCTCGTCATTGGCGTCGGCGGTCGAGCCCGGACGCAGGCCGTCGCCGAGGCTGAACGACACGTCGTAGGCGCGCATGATCTTGCAGATGTCCTCGAAGCGCTCGTAGAGGAAGTTCTCCTTGTGGTGGGCCAGGCACCACTTGGCCATGATCGAACCGCCGCGCGAGACGATGCCGGTGACGCGCTTGGCGGTCATCGGGATGAACGGCAGGCGCACGCCGGCGTGGATCGTGAAGTAGTCGACGCCCTGCTCGCACTGCTCGATCAGGGTGTCGCGGAAGACCTCCCAGTTCAGGTCCTCGGCCACGCCGTTGACCTTCTCCAGCGCCTGGTAGATCGGCACGGTGCCGATGGGGACGCTCGAGTTGCGGATGATCCAGTCGCGGATGTTGTGGATGTTGCGGCCCGTCGACAGGTCCATGACCGTGTCGGCGCCCCAGCGCGTGGCCCAGACCAGCTTGTCGACCTCGTCGGCGACGGTGGAGAGCACCGCCGAGTTGCCGATGTTGGCGTTGATCTTGACCAGGAAGTTGCGGCCGATCGCCATCGGCTCCAGCTCGCCGTGGTTGATATTGGCCGGGATGATGGCGCGGCCGCGGGCGATTTCCTGGCGCACGAACTCGGGCGTCACGAAGTCGGGGATCGAGGCGCCGAAGTCCTCGCCATCGCGCACGCACGGGCGGTCCTGCTCGCGGCGCAGGTTCTCACGGATGGCGACATATTCCATCTCGGCCGTGATGATGCCGGCGCGGGCGTATTCCAGCTGGGTGACCAGCTTGCCGGGCTTGGAGCGATAGATCGGGCGGCTGTTGTCCGGGAATTCCGGGGCCAGGTGCTTGCCTTGGGCGAAGCCGTTGTCCTCGGGCTTCACCAGGCGGGGCTCGGTGACCAGTTCGACGTCGCCGCGCGCCACGACAAAGGCCTCGCGGGTGCGCGGCAGGCCCTTCTCGATGTCGATGCTGACGGTCGGGTCGCTGTAGGGGCCCGAGGGGTCATAGATCGTCACCGGCGGCTCGTTGGCCGACGGGTGGACAGCCACCTCGCGGAACGGCACGCGCAGCTCGGGGAACAGCTCGCCGGCCTGATAGACCTTGCGCGAACCGGGGATCGGGCCGGTCGAGATGGTCTCGGCCACGGATTTGATGGTCGTCTGGATATTCATAGTCGGGCGCTCCTTCGGCTTTAAGGAGACCCGGACGTGTCGCGCTAAGTCGGTTTACGGACGGGCTGCGAGCCGCGACCGCGTTCCCTCCCTTCGCCGGCATGACCCGGATCAGGTTCTACGGGTCAGGGCCAAAGCCCAATCTCAGCCGCGCGAGCGACCCCCCGGTGAACAACGGGCGGACACTAGGCTCGCTGACGCACAGGTCAAGCGCGATAGACGCGGTCGGCGAACCACGAGGCAAACGCGGCCGCCGGCCCAGCCACCGCACCGGCCACCATCGGCGAGATCCAGCGGTCCGGACCGACATCCCAGGCCAAGAAAAAAATCCACCCCATCAGCAAGCCGAAGACTTCACCGGCGAACAGGAACCACGCGAGGTGGAAGGCGCGAAGGCGATGAAGGGCAGCCGCCAAACCTCGCGCGCCCAGAAAGGCCGCGCCCCAGAATATCCAGCCCACCGCCAGCCAGACTAGGCCAAAGGCAAGAGACTTGAGGATCCATTCCAGAATCCACACCAAGCCCTGACTTTCGATGCTGCTGAATTCGGGCTCGAAAACCGCGATCGCGGCCGACCATGCCAGGCAGAACGTGAAGTAACCCGCGCTTGCCGAAATCGCAGCCACACGCCAAGGGCGACCCACTCGGTCCACGCGATTTGCCATGCCCCTATCGTAGGCTCCACGCTGGCTCGGCTTCAACTCGCCGGGTGACGGTTATTTCACTTGCCGGCGGCGGGTAGCCACGCGATCCGGGAGACCAACGTTCTTCCGGAGATCCGCCATGATCCGCCGCCTGATCCTGCCCGTCCTCTGCGCCCTCGCCGCGACGCCCGCCCTGGCCCAGGAGGCCTATCCGAAGAAGATCCCCGCCCCCGGCGGCGAGGTGATCATCCCCAGCGAGCGGCACCAGAAATCCTACGATGAGATCAAGTACGCCCCGGCCCGCCGGGTCGGCGACATGCTGTACGTCTCGGGCGCCATCGTCGGGCGCGGCAAGGACGAAGGCACGGACCCGGAGTCGTTCAAGAAACAGGTGCGCCGCACCTTCGCGAACCTGGACGCGGTGCTGAAGGCCGCCGGGACCAGCTTCGACAACGTGGTGATGATCAACAGCTTCCACGTCTGGGAAGGCCCCGATCAACCGGCTCCGCGCTGGGAGCAGATCAACATGATCAACGCCGTGAAGAGCGAGTTCATCAAGGGTCCGAACCCGGCCTGGACGGCCGTCGGCACGACCGGCCTGCTGGCGCCCGGCGGGATCGTCGAGATCCAGCTGATCGCCTACATTCCCAAGTAGTTTTGGCCGCCGAAACCCTAGAGCCGCGTCGCCGAGAAGGTGTCGCAGGCCGCGGGATCGCCCTGGTCGAAGCCGCGCGTGAACCACCGCTGGCGCTGGGCGCTGGTGCCGTGGGTGAAGCTGTCGGGGACCACCTCGCCCTGGCCGCGCTTCTGGATGGTGTCGTCGCCGACTGCGGCGGCTGCGCCCAGGCCGTCCTGGATGTCGGACCGGTTGATGACGATCTGGCCGCCCGAGGCCTTGTTGGCATGCGCCGCCCAGACGCCGGCATAGCAGTCGGCCTGCAGCTCCAGCCGCACCGAGCCGCTCTCCTCGCCGCGCGCGCCCAGGCGGCGGGCCTGCTGGTCGGCGCCCAGCAGGTGCTGAACGTGGTGGCCGATCTCGTGGCTGATGACATAGGCGCGGGCGAACTCGCCTTGCGCGCCGAAGCGGGTCTCCAGCTCGCTCCAGAACGACAGGTCCAGATAGACCTTCTGGTCGGCCGGGCAATAGAACGGCCCCATCGCCGACTGGCCCGTGCCGCAGCCCGTGCCGGTGGCCTGCTTGTAGAGCACGATGGCCTCGGGCGGCCGGTAGTCGACGCCCTCGTTGCGGAAGATCGGCGTCCAGACCTCGCGGTTGGAGGTCTCGATCACGTCGACAAACCGGCCGTCGCGGTCGCTGACCTCGCCCCGCACACCTTCCTGCTGAGCAGGCTGTTGCAACCCTTGCGTCGCCTCCAGGGTCGTGCGCGGATCGATGCCGAACACGAAGTAGCCGATGGCGGCCAGCACCACCGCGCCAATGCCGCCGCCGGCGACGCCCACAGGCCCAATGCCGCGCCGATCCTCGATGTTGCCGGACCGACGGCCGCCTTCCCACTCCATGGGTGATCCTCGTGTCTGGTGTTATTTCGGTTCGCTGGCCGGCCGGATGGCCCGCATGCGCGCATTGCTCTCGGCCAGAGCTTCCGCCGTCAAGCGCTCAAGCTGCTGGGTCGAGGCGGAAAGGTCGGTGTCGCGGCTGGGAACCGCATCCGTCGTCAGCGGCCGCAGGCTCGGGGCGGCGCCCTGCTCCTCCAGACCACGCAGCCGCACGGTGGTGTCGGCGCGCGCCTGGGCGTTCTGGATCTCGGTCTGAGCAGCCATCAGGTCGCGGCGAGCATCCTGCAGGGCGTGCTCGGTCATGAACCGGTCCTGCAACGCGGTCTGCGCATAGGCGCCGCCGCCCAGCACCGCCAGACTTCCGAAAAGAAGACTGGCCGTCAGCAATAGAAGCCCACGCGTCATCGGATACTCCTCGTCGACAAACCTTCGACTTGGGCGGCCAATGACGCGCAGAAGCGTATCAGGGCCGCTTGACCGTGAAACGCGCGAGCTCGGTCTTCGGCGCCAGCCAGTCGGGAGCCAGCTCCGAGGCGCGGTTGTAGTCGCGATAGGCGGCGTTCAGGTCGCCCAGGCCTTCATTGGCCAGGCCACGATTGAAGAACGCCTTCTCGGGATCCTTCACGCCCAGGGCCAGGCCCTTGTCGATCTGCTCGACGCCCTCGCGATAGCGGTCCTCGCCGACAAAGGTCGCGCCGCGGTTCACATAGGCCTCGCCCAGGTCCGGATCGATGCTGGAGGCCTGGTCGAAGTCGGCGCGGGCGGCGCCGAACTGGCGCTGGCGCATCTGCAGCACGCCGCGGTTCACATAGGTGCGGGCGCGGTCGCGGAAGTTCAGGGTCTCGACCTGCAGGGCCGTGGTGCAGGCCAGGACGGAGCGGCTGTCAGCGCGGCCCTTGAGGGCGGCATCGGAGCACTCCTGGGCAGAGCCGCTGCCGATCACCATGTTCGAGGCGGCGGCCGCGCCGGCAACGGAAAGAAACGCCGCCGCGCCAAGCGCGACGAGCGGGAACGTACGGTTCATGTCGTCCTCCCTGGGCCGGTCTCGGGGCCGGCCTCATGATCCCGATTATAGCACCGTCCAGGCCCGGCCTGACAGGGATTCCACGCGAGGCGCGCGAGATCGACACGCTAAATTCAAGGTTGCGGAACGGCTCGCCCGGGTTCACCATCGCGAAGCTTTCAAGGAAGCCCCAGCATGTTGCTTCTCGCCATCGTGGCCCTGTTGGCCGCCCAGGACCCTGGTCCTCCGCAGGACGGCAACGTCGTCGCCCCGCTGGTGATCGAAGGCAAAAAGGCCTCGGAGGTCCCGTCCAGGCTGGAGATCACCGACGGCTTGAACGACCTGCTGAAAACAGACCCGGATCGCATGATCTGCCTGATGATGAAGCCGACCAGCTCGCGCATCCCACGCTGGAATTGCGGCACGCTTCGCCAGTGGTATCGGTTCCAGACTCGGAACGGCGTTTTTGAAGGCGCGATCAACCCCGAGCCGCCCACCGAACTGGTCGCCGCCGTCCAGGACCAGTACGTCCGCAAGGCCACGCAGATCCGTGAGCAGAAAAAGGCGGCCGAAGCCGCCGGCAAGCGCTAGCGCCATGCTGCTTCTCGTCTTCACGGCCCTGCTGGCCACCCAGGACCCCGCCCCGCCACCGCCCGGCAACCTCGTCTCTCCGTTGGTGATCGAAGGCAAAAAGGCTGCGGAGGTCCCGTCCAGGCTGGAGATCACCGACGGCCTGAACGACCTGTTGAAGAAAAATCCGGATCGCGTGGTCTGCCTGGACCGCAAGCCGCTGGGCAGCCGCATCCCCAGGATCCAATGCGACACGCTGCGTGGCTGGTATCGATGGCAGGCCAATACCGGCGGACGGAATGACGGTCCGATCGAGGACGTGCCGCCCACCGAACTGGTCGCGGCCGTTCAGGCGCAGTACCAGCGCAAGGCCGAGCAGATCCGCGAGCAAAAGGCGGCGGCCGCGGCCGCCGGCAAGCGCTAGCTCGCGCTTTTCCCGCGTCGTGCTAACAGAGGCGGCGAGTCCCTTCAGGAACCGCGTCCCATGCACCTCGCCCGCTTTCCCCGCGCCCGCTTCGCCCACCTGCCTACGCCGCTGGAGCCCCTGCCCCGCCTGGGCGCGGAGCTCGGCATCGATCTCTGGGTCAAGCGCGACGATTGCACGGGCCTGGCCGGCGGCGGCAACAAGACCCGCAAGCTGGAGTTCCTGCTGGGCGAGGCCCTGGCCCAAGGCGCCGACACCCTGGTCACCCAAGGCGCGGTCCAGTCCAACCACGTGCGCCAGACCATCGCCGCCGGCGCCCGCTATGGCCTGAAGACCGAGGTGATCCTGGAAGAGCGCACCGGCTCCAAGGCCAGCGACTACATGGGCAACGGCAACGTCCTGCTCGACAAGCTGATGGGCGCGGTGATCCGCTATGTGCCGGGCGGCACGGACATGGTCGCCGAGCTTGAGAGCACGGCGGAAAGCGTCCGCCAGCGCGACGGCAAGCCCTATGTCATCCCCGGCGGCGGCTCGAACACGGTCGGCGCCCTGGGCTATGTCGACTGCGCTCGTGAGCTGGTGGTCCAGGCCGACCAGATGGACCTGAAGATCGACCGCCTGGTCACCGCCACCGGCAGCGCCGGCACCCATGCGGGCCTGGTCGCCGGTTTCGCCGCCCTGTCGGTCGACATCCCGATCCTGGGCTTTGGCGTCCGCGCGCCCAAGGCCAAGCAGGAAGAGAACGTCTTCAACCTGGCCGTCGCGACCGCCGAGAAGATCGGCGCGGCCGGCCGTGTGACCCGCGAGATGGTCGTGGCCGACTGCAACTATGTCGGCGAAGGCTATGGCCTGGTCGACCAGGGCGTGATCGACGCCCTGGCCATGGCGGCCCGCACCGAGGGCCTGCTGTTCGATCCTGTCTATTCGGGCAAGGCGCTGAAAGGCCTGATCGACCAGGCCGGCAAGGGCGCGTTCAAGGGTGAGCGGGTCGTGTTCCTGCACACTGGCGGCGCGCAGGGCCTGTTCGGCTATCAGAGCATCCTGGAACCCGCGCTGTGAGCAAGATCCTCGGGGTTCTGGGCGGCATGGGACCTGCGGCGACCCTGGACTTCCTCGCGAAGCTCCAGGCCGCGACGCCGGTTAAGCGCGAGCAGGATCACCTGCGGGTGCTGGTCGACATCAATCCGCACGTGCCGGACCGCAATGTCTCGACGTCCGATCCCGGTCCGGTGCTGGCGGCCATGGCGGCCGGCCTGCGCGACGGCGGGGCCCAGGTGCTGGCCATCGCCTGCAACACCGCCCACGCCTATGCGCAGGAAGTTCGCGCCAGCGGCCTGCCGTTGGTCGACATGCTGGAGACCGCCGGCCAAGCCGCCCAGGCCAAGGGCGCCAGCGTCGTCGGCGTGCTGGGCACCAGCCTGGCCTTAAGCCTCTATCGCGATCGCTTCTCGCACATGGGGCTGGAGGTGGTGATGCTGGACGACCATGAGCAGGTCGAGTTCATGGCCCTGCTCTATCGCATCAAGCAGGGTGATGTCGGCGAGGGCTCGCGCGAGACAATGGCCGCCCTGGCCCACCGCCTAGTCGGCAAGGGCGCGCAAAGCGTCGTGGCGGGCTGCACGGAGGTGCCGCTGGTGCTGGGCGCAGCGGACCTGTCGGTGCCGTTCCTGGATGCGACGGAAGAACTGGCCAAGCGCTGCGTGGCCGTCTGCCTCGAGTCCTAGCTGTTCAGAGTCCTGAACGGGACGTCGTCATACGAGTCCTCGAACATGCCCAAGAGGGCCGCCGCCCCGCGCGAGGCCTGGGCCATGCGCAGCAGCGCCGCCCGGGCGTGAGCGTTGTCGGCGATCTCGGCTTGACGCTCGAGACGCTCGGCTTCGGTCAGGTGGTCGTTTCGGTTCCCCATGGTGCAAACGTTTACAGGACATGAACGCCACCACCATGCGACCGCTGGACGCACACGGTTCATTAACCAAGGTTTGGCGTGCGCCCGATTGTCACAGAATGTTAAATCGCAAGCATAGCGACCAATGAAAACGCCCCCGGACCTGGAAGGTCCGGGGGCGTTGTCCTGTTCCCCAACAGGACGGCGTCGGCGGCGCTGAAACTCAAGCGCGGCGGCGTCGCCTCAAAACTGATGACGCCTTTTCGCCGAACGCGGATCGGCAGGCAACGCGTCGCCCTGTCGCAGGCCCCATTTTGAGGAGCCGGTCAAGCTAGAAATCGTTTGCGATCAATGGCTCGACCAGAAACCAAGATTTCCCTGCGACGAGCCGCCGCACTTATAGGCCACGAATGGGACCGGTCGCAAAAATGGGTGGTCAAATCAATGACACCGGTAGCAAGCTGCGCCCAGATCGTCGCTACAAGACGACGGGGCCCTGATCGGCCCGGGAGGAACGCTTCTTAGGCCCATCCCTTGGCCAGCCCCTTCCGGTACGATGACGGCTCCGCGCCAGCCGGAGTTACCGCATGCCGCTCAGCCCCATCTCCCGTCGCCGTCTGATGGCCACCACCGCCGCCGCGTTCGCGGCCGCCGGTCTGCCATTCAAGGCCCTGGCCCAGACCAGCAAGGCCCAGGCGCTGGACGTGATGAAGAAGGCTTCCACGTTCATGGTCGAGAAGGCCGCCTACAAGGGCGGCTATGTCTGGAGCTACCTGCCCGACTTCTCGCGCCGCTGGGGCGAGATGGAAGCCTTCCCGACGATGATCTGGGTGCAGCCCCCCGGCACCGGCACGGTCGGTCACCTGTTCCTGGACGCCTATCACGCCACCGGCGACGAGTATTACTACGACGCCGCCTGCAAGGCCGCCGACGCCCTGATCGCCATCCAGAACCCGGCCGGCGGCTGGAACTACATCGGCGACATGGCCGGCGAGGCCTCGCTGAAGAAGTGGTACGACACCATCGGCAAGAACGGCTGGCGCCTCGAGGAATTCCAGCACTACTACGGCAACTGCACCTTCGACGACGAAGGCACCGCCGAGTGCTGCAAGTTCATGCTGCGCATGTACGTCGAGAAGAAGGACGCCAAGTACAAGGCCGCCTTCGAGAAGGCCCTGAAGTTCGTCCTCGACAGCCAGTATCCGGTCGGCGGCTGGCCCCAGCGCTATCCGCTGAAGGACGAGTTCCACCACCATGGCAACCCGGACTACACCAGCTTCATCACCTTCAACGATGACGTGGTCGGCGAGAACATCGAGTTCCTGATCATGGTCTACCAGGCCCTGGGCGATAAGACCGTCCTGGACCCGATCCGCCGCGCCATGGACTGCTACGTCGCCTGCCAGCAGCCGGCGCCGCAGCCGGGCTGGGGCCTGCAGCACACCGTGGCCGATCTGAAGCCGGCCGGCGCGCGCACCTACGAGCCCAAGGCCTTCGCCACCCACGCCAGCGCCAGCTGCATCTCGCAGCTGATGACCTTCTTCCAGTTGACCGGCGACCCGAAGTACATCGCCCGCGTGCCCGAAGCCCTGGACTGGCTGGACAGCGTGCGCCTGCCCGACAACGTCATGCCCGGCAAGGCCCGCTACCCGACCTTCATCCAGATCGGCAACGGCCGGCCGCTGTACGTGCACCGCACCGGCTCGAACGTCGTCAACGGCCGCTACTACACCGACGAGAACCCCGAGAAGACGGTCACCCACTACTCGTCGTTCCGCAATGTCGACGTCAAAGGCATGCGCGCGCGCTACGAGAAGCTGAAGGCCATGGGTCCGGAAGAGGCCAGCAAGCACTCGCCGCTGAAGGGCACCCGCGCCCTGCCCAAGTACTTCATGGTCAAGGATCTCTCGGTCGACGACCTGACCGTCGGCGGCGACCTGTCCAGCTCGGCGACCAAGGGCGTCCAGGCCGATCCGGCCAAGGTCGCCAAGCTGACGGCCGAGCTGAACGCCGAGGGCTGGTGGCCCACGCCCCTGACCTCGACCAGCCAGCCCTATATCGGCGATGGCCCCGCCACCCCGACGCCGGGCGACTTCTCCGAGACCAAGGTCGGCGACAAGTACGACACCTCGCCGTTCCCGGATCCGCATCCGGCGATCGGCATCTCGACCGGCGCCTTCATCGCCAACATGGCGACGCTGATCAAATACGTGGACGCCCAGGCCTAAGGCCCGCTACTCGCAGGCGCGCCGGAGGTTCATCAGGACCTTCGGCGTGTCCTTTCGCAGGGCCTCGCGCATCATCGCCTTGGGCACGGGCCAGTCGACGGCCAGGCGATTGTCGTAGAACACCCGCGTGCCGCGCCCGCCGTTCAGCGGCTGCAGGCGCCACTCGCCCTGCTCGACCTTCAGGTCGCCTTCCACCAGATGAAAGCGGATCCGGCTGACCGGCTCGTAGTCCGAGCGGAACACGATCCGCATGCCCGGGAAGATGATGGTCCGCCGGGTGACATGCTCACGCACGTCCCAGCCCTTGCGTTGATCGCCAGAGACGATGCGGCAGCTGGCCAGGTTGGTGATCATCCGGCCGGCCGTCGCGCAATCGGTCATCATTGCCCAGACCTTCTCGGGCGGCGCGGCGATGTCGATCACCGCCCGGACGCGGCCGGAGACGCCGTCCGGATCGGGCGTCACCTCCGCATGAGCCTCGCCCCGGTCCAGGGCGGCCTGCGCCTTGGGCGTCAGGTCGAAGGCCTGGGCCGGCCCGCCCAGGCTCCACACGATCGTCGTCGCCAAGATCCATTGCCGCATGCGCGCGCTCCTGTGTCAGGAACAGCTACGACGGCGAACGGCGACTGGACGCCTGGACTTAGCGATCCAGCGCTTCGCGCACGACCTCGGGGGCGTGGTCGATGACCCGCAGATAGGCGGTCAGGGCCGCGTCGGGACGGGCGTCGCCGTGCTCGAGGTCTTCCAGCAAGGCCCGGTCGATATGGAAGACACGGGCGAAGTCGGCCTGCGACAGCCCGGTGCGCCAGCGCACCGCCTGGACCAGAGCGCGGGCGGAACGCGCACGCGCGGGCGTTGCGGCTTCATCGATCGCGGGGTCTCGGGTCATCATGGCTACGCTCCTGGACTTACTGCCTCCCCCTCTGACGCCCTTTTAGGACGTCCCCATTGCAGAAATTCGACGGCTTTGAGTCAGCGTGTATTTGTCAGCGCGCGAGCCTTGGCGTCGACCTGGTCGACACCGCGCAGGGCGTCGCCCGACGCCTCCAGCATGGTGTTGAAGACCTTCAGGTCGCTGGTGGTGATGTGCTTGACCGTCTTGTCGCGCGACCACTCCAGGCCGATCAGCTGGCCCAGGCGGCAGGCCTTGGGCAGCAGGGCCGACTGCTCGCGGGGACCGCCCTTGACCAGCAGCTTGCCGACCACCTCGTTCCAGTTGGGCGCGCCGGGCAGGCACAGGGTCAGGTGATCGCAGTCGCCGGTCCAGAAGCGCTTGTACCAGCGGGCGTGCTCAGCGGTGTCGTACTTCAGGGCGGCGCTAGGCGCGACGACGCCCCGGCAATCGCCGCGCACGAACTCGTCGGCGCGCGCGGCGCTGGTCGTCAGAAACGCTCCGACCACGATCAAACTTAGAAAACGGATCAATCCAAAAAACCCCGAGACAAGCTGGGCTGTTCTTAAGACCGATCCTTCGACAAAAATGCGGCAGTGGCCTCGATCGCCTCGACCAGGCTTACCCGTTCCAGGGTTACGCCCTCGGGCAGACTGGAGAACAGGCGGGTCGGCGCCGCCGCGTCCAGCATGACGAACACGCCCCGGTCGTCGGCGCGACGGATCAGGCGGCCGAAGGCCTGGCTGATGCGAGCGCGGGCCACGGCGTCGTCATAACCCTTGCCGCCGAAGCGCAGGCGGCGGGCCTTGTGCAGCACGTCCGGACGCGGCCAAGGCACGCGGTCGAAGACCAACAGACGCAAGCTGCGCCCCGGCACGTCCACGCCATCCCGGATGGCGTCGGTACCCAAGAGGCACGCATCCTCCTCGGCCCGGAAGATGTCGACCAGCGCGCCCACCTCCAGCGGATCGACGTGTTGGGCATAGAGGGCCAGGCCGTTGTCGGCCAGCGGCGCGGCGATGCGCTCGTGCACCGCCTTCAGACGGCGGATGGCGGTGAACAGGCCAAGGCCCCCGCCCCCGGCGGCCAGGAACAGCTCGCGCATGGCGGCCGAGACCTGGCGCGGATCTTCCTTGTTCACATCGGTGACGACATAGGCCTTGGCGTTGTTCTCGTAGTCGAACGGCGAGGCCAGGCGCAGCACCTTGGGCGCGGTCGGCAGGCGCGCGGCGCCCGTGCGCATTTCGGCCAGGGCGAAGGGATCTTCCAGAGCCGGGTCGACCAGGGTGGCGCTGGTCACCAGCACCCCGTGGGCCGGCGACAGCACCGCCGCGCGCAGCGGCTCGGTCGGATCCACCCAGTGGCGGCGGCAGGCGGCGTCGACCACGCGGCCGTACAGGAAGGTGGCCTCGAACCAGTCGACGAAGTCGGGATCGCTCTCGGTCGGCTCGACGTCGTCGTCCTCGATGGCCTTCAGGATCGAGCGCCAGGCCGGCAGGGTCATGCGGGCGCGGCGGTCGAGGCCCCGCAGCGCGCCTTCGATCCGGGCGCGTTCGGAGGCGCCCAGGTGCTCGGCGTCCTCGTCCAGCACGTCTTCCAGCGCGCGGGCCAGGGCCAGCAGCGGCGCCTCGATGGCGGCCAGGGCCTTGGCGGCCTCCGGCGCGCGCTCGCGGACCAGGTCGGTAGCCGGGCGGGCGTCGCATTGCAGGCCGAGGTCGGCCCCGCCACGATCGCTGGTGCGGGCCCGCAGTTGCTCGATCACGGCGACCAGGAAGTTCTCGATCGGCCCGATCGGATTGATCTGGCCGTCCGGCGGCGCGACCCGGCCCGACCAGCCCTCGCCCGGCAAGGCGGCGGCGGCCTGGATGACCTGGTTCATCGCCCCCCGCGCGCCCTCGCGATCGCCCAGGATGTCGAGCAGACGCGCTTCCAGCCCCCTGCCCCGCCGACCACGGCCCTCGGGACCTCGGATCCAGCGGCGCAGTTCGGCAGCTTCGGCGCCCGAGAGCGCCGCCGAGAAGGCGCTGTCGGCGGCTTCGAACAGGTGGTGGCCCTCGTCGAAGACGATGCGCTTGAGACTGGTCGTCTCGCCGTCGCTCTTCAGCCCCCGCGCCGTCCGGGCGCCGTCGAAGGCGGCCTGGGTCAGGACCAAGGCGTGGTTGGCGATCACCAAGTCGGCGCGCTTGGACGCCCGCACGGCCTTTTCGATGTAGCAGATGCGATAGTGCTGGCAGCCGGCGTGGATGCACTCCCCGCGCCGGTCGACCAGATTCGACGGACTGGCCTGGGCCGACGGCGGCACCGCCGACAACGTCGGCAGCCAAGCCGGGAAGTCGCCGCCGGTCATATCGCCGTCCCGCGTCGCGCGGGTCCAGCGGGCGGTCAAAGCCAGGCCGATCAGGTCGCCATTGCCCAGCTGGGCGCTGTTGATCTGCTCCTGGAAGTTCAGCAGGCACAGATAGTTCTCACGGCCCTTGCGGACGACGGCCTTCTTGGCGCGCTCCTTGGGGTCGGGATAGATCGACCGGCTCTCTCGCTCGATCTGGCGCTGCAGGGCGCGGGTGTAGGTGCTGACCCAGACCGACGGGCCATTGGCCTCGGCCCACAGCGAGGCCGGGGCCAGATAGCCCAGGGTCTTGCCAACGCCCGTGCCGGCCTCGGCCAGCATCATGCGCGGCTCGCCCTCGCGCTCGCGCGGCTGGAAGGCGTAGGACGCCTCCCTGGCGAAAGTCGCCTGTGCCTCGCGCACCTCCTCCAGCCCCGAGCGTTGCAGCAGCTCGTTCAGGCGCAGCTCGACGCGCTCGGGATCAATCGGCCGCGAGCCGGCCTCGCCGGGCGGGGCCTGGTCTTCCCATTCCAAGAGGCGCGCCCAGACGTCCAGGCCCGAGCCCCGGAAGTGGTTGCCGGCTTGAACCGAGCGCAGCGCCCCGATCACGGCAGGTCCCCACGACCAGCCAGCCTTGGCCAGGGTCTCGGCGACGGCCAGGGCCTCTTCCCGCGACGGCACGGGCGTCAGGGCCAGTTCGCGCAGCAGGGCGTCGGCGCTCTCGCGCAGGCTCTGAGCCTGTTCGGCCGCGCCGTGCGGTTCGCGTAGGCCAAGCGCCATGGCCAGGCCCACGGCCGAGGGCGCGCAGAAGGTCGCCGGCCGGACGAAGGTATAGAGCTCCAGCACGTCGAACAGGCGGGCGTGGCGCGAGGGCGGCGACAGGTTCAGGCGGCGGGCGGTCATGGCCGCGTGGGCCACCAGCACCGGGCCGTGCTCGAACAGGTCGCGAGCGTCCGGCGGACGCAGCATCCGGCCTTCGCCGCCGCCATCGGCCATGCCGGCGCGCGGCCCGGGCAGGACGACCAGGGCGGGAGCCAGGTCCAGAGTCGGCGGGAAAGCGGTCACGCGAGTCTGTTAGCAAAAACCGGCGCGAAACAGAATAAGAACAACGACGTATCTAGCCGATCGCGCCGTCGTCTTCCTCGTCGTCCAGGCCCAGCAGCCGGTTGACCGCCTTCTGCGCCTTGCGGCGCAGCTCCGGCTCATCGCTCTGGGCGGCCTTGCGGTACATCACCAGGGCCAGTTCCTCATTGGCCGTGATGCCCTGGCCGCGCTCGCACATGATGCCCAGGTCGTACCAGGCCTCGAGGTAGCCCCGGTCGGCCGCCCGCTGGAACCAGCGCATGGCCTCGGTGTAGTTGACCGGTACGCCCTCGCCGTTGTGATGCACAACGCCCAGGTTCGACATGCCGGCGGCCAGGTCGTTGCTGGCGGCGGCGCTGTAGAACCGCACCGCCTCGGCGTGGTCCTGCTTCACACCCGTGCCGTCCGAGTGCAGCCGGCCCATCTCGTTCATGGCGTCGGCCGAGCCCATCTCGATCGCGCGGCGCAGCATGGCCACGCCCTTGGCGTTGTCCTTGCGCGTCCCGTAGCCCGCCAGATAGGCCTCGCCAGCGCTGTAGGCCCCGCGCGCCGAGCCGGCGTCGGCGGCCTTGAGGTACCAAGTCATCGCCAAGCGCGGGTTCTCCGGCAGCCCGCCGCCGCCCTCGTGACTGACCCCGACATTGTACATGCCGTTGGGATCGCCCCGCCGCGCGGCTTCGCTGTAGAGCTTGAAGGCCGCTTTCCGGTCCTTGGGCACGCCGTCGGCCCCGTCGAAATAGACATTGCCCAACTCGACCATGGCGTCGGTGTCGCCGCGCGCCACGCCCTTGCGCAGCCAGGCCAGGGCCTGGGGCACGTCGCGGCTGACGCCCTCGCCGTCCAGATAGAACATGGCCAGGTCGACGAAGCGCGTGGCGTCGCCGCCCTGGGCGTCGCGCAGGGTCGCCTCGAAGGTCGCCTTGGCTTCCGGCGTCCCGACATCCGCCCACGCGCGGGCCGCACCGCCGGAAACCGACAGCGCCAGAGCCAACATCGCGGGCAATAGTCTCTTACGCATCGCACCCCACCGTCCCCGGATCGTCGCACTGACGAGCGAGGCGTCAAGCCAGACAGCGGAAACAGGCCGCCCGCGCAACCGGACTCGCCCGTCAGGCGGCGACGAATATCGCGGCGCCCGATTGCCAAGCCTTTCGACCTCACCGAATACTCGCCGCGCAACCTCCAATGGAGCCCCGATCCGTGCGCCACGCCCTCCTCGCCGTCAGCCTGCTCGCCGTCGCCATGCCGGCGATCGCCGCCGAAGCGCCAGCGCCCACGATCAACGTCATCGGCAGCGGCAAGGCCGAGCGGCCCGCCGACTACGCCCTGCTGAACTTCACCCTGCGCGGCGAAGGCGCGACCTCGCCCGAGGCGGTCAAGGCCCTGGCCGCGGCCCAGGCCCGGCTGGAGGCCAGCCTGCCGAAGCTACCCGGCAAGCCGGCGACCGAGACGCGCAGCTTCAACCTGCAGATTCGCGAGGTCCGCGCCAAGGGCTGCGAGAACCGGGGCTATCCCCAGCTGACCAGCGGCGACTGTACGATCGTCGGCAGCATCGCCACCCAGGGCTTCCAGCTTCGCGTCACCCCGGCCGCGAAAGCGGGCGATGCGGCGTCGCTGGTGGCGCAGCTGGGCGGCGTGGACGTCAATGCTTCGGGCGGCGGCGTGACCGACGAGAGCGCCCTGGACGACGCGGCCATGCGCGACGCGATCGCCGACGCCAAACGCCAGGCCCAGCTGATCGCCTCCGCTTCCGGGGTGAAGCTGGGTCCGATCATTCGCGTGCAGGACAATCAGGCCGGCCCGGTGGTCATGGGCTATGCCAGCAACGGCGCGCCGCCGCCCCCGCCACCGCCGCCGCCCCTGCCGGTCCCGGCGGTTTCGCTGGCCTCGCCCCTGAACTATGCGCCCCAGCCGATCACGCGCACCGCCCGCGTCATGGTGACCTACGGCCTGGAGCCGTAATCGCTGGACGAAACAGAAGGGGAACATGCTATACCGCGATCAATGCTCGCGGCTGACGCCCTTCCCCCCAAGTTCCGAGACTGGTTCGCCGCCCGCGGCTGGAGCCCTCGCGCGCATCAGCTGGCCATGCTGGAGAAGGCGCGGGCCGGTCGCGGGGCGCTGTTGATCGCCCCCACCGGCGGCGGCAAGACCCTGGCGGGTTTCCTGCCCAGCCTGATCGAGCTGGCCGAACGCGCGCCACGCAACACGCCGGCGGGCATCCACACCCTCTACATCTCGCCGCTGAAGGCCCTGGCCGTCGACGTCGAGCGCAACCTCCTGACCCCCATCCGCGAGATGGGCCTGCCGATCGTGGCCGAGAGCCGCACCGGCGACACGGGCGAGAGCCGCAAGGCGCGCCAGAGGATCAAGCCGCCGGACATCCTGCTGACCACGCCCGAGCAGCTGGCCTTGTTCTGCGCCTGGGAAGGGGCGCGCGAATACTTCGCCGACCTGCGCTGCGTGATCATCGACGAGGCCCACGCCATCTGGCCGTCCAAGCGCGGCGACCTGCTGGCGCTGGACCTGGCGCGGCTGCAGCAGTTCGCGCCGAACCTGCGGCGGGTGGGACTGTCGGCGACGGTCGACGATCCGGACCTGGTTCGAAAATGGCTCGGCGCTGGCGAAGTGGTCGACCTCGTCCTCGGCTCGGGCGGCGCCCAGCCCGTGGTCGAGGTGCTGGTCTCCGGCGGCCGCGTCCCCTGGGCCGGCCACACGGCCGAGCACGCCATGGCCGAGGTCTATGAGATCATCAAATCGTCCCAGACGGCGCTGATCTTCGTCAACACCCGCTTCCAGGCCGAGTTCGCCTTCCAGCGTCTGTGGGAGCTGAACGACGAGGGTCTGCCGATCGCCCTGCACCACGGCAGCCTGTCGGCCGAGCAGCGCCGTAAGGTCGAGGCGGCCATGGCGCGTGGCGAGCTGCGGGCCGTGGTCTGCACCTCCACGCTCGACATGGGCATCGACTGGGGCGACGTGGACCTGGTCATCCAGCTCGCCGCGCCCAAGGGGGCCTCGCGGATGGTCCAGCGGATCGGTCGCGCCAACCATCGCCTGGACGAGCCCAGCCGCGCCCTGTTCGTGCCCGCCAGCCGTTTCGAGATGCTGGAATGCCGCGCCGCCGCCGACGCGATCCTGGAGAACCATCTGGACGGCGACCCGCCCCGCGTCGGCGCCCTGGACGTCCTGGCCCAACACATCATGGGCTGCGCATGCTCCGAGCCCTTCAAGCTGACCGAGCTCTATGACGAGATCCGCTCGGCCGGGCCTTACGCGGAGCTCTCCTGGGAAGACTTCGAGACCGTCGTCGATTTCGTCTCAACCGGCGGCTACGCCCTGCGCACCTACGACAAGTTCCGGCGCATCGTGCAGACCCAGGACGGCCTGTGGACCGCCCGTGACGGCCATGCCCGCCAGCAGCACCGCATGAACGTCGGCGTCATCGTCACGCCTGGCATGATCAACATCCGCATCGGCGGCGGCAAACGCCCGATGGGCGGTCGCAAGATCGGCGAGGCCGAGGAAGGCTATTTCGAGCAGCTGACGCCCGGCGACACCTTCATCTTCGCCGGCCAGGTCTGGCGCTACAACAGCCTGGTCGGGGCCGACGCCTTCGTTTCGCCCGCGCCGAACGACGACCCGAAGATGCCCAGCTGGGGCGGCTCGAAGTTCCCGCTTTCCACCTATCTGGCCAGCCGCGTGCGTCAGATGATGCACGACGAGAACGAGTGGAAGGCCCTGCCCCCGGACGTTCAGGAATGGCTGGCCTGGCAGAAGATCCGCTCGGCCATCCCCGATGAAGGCGAGATGCTGCTGGAGACCTTCCAGCGCGGCAAACGCTTCCACATGGTCTGCTATCCGTTCGACGGCCGCCTGGCCCACACCACCCTGGCCATGCTGCTGACCCGGCGACTGGACCGCCTGGGCGTCGGGCCGCTGGGCTTCGTGTGCAACGACTACGCGCTGAACATCTGGTCGCTGCGGCCGATGGACGGTCTGGATCTCGACGAACTGTTCGCTCAGGACATGCTAGGCGACGACCTGGAGGCTTGGCTCGACGAGAGCTTCATGATGAAGCGGGCGTTCAAGCATTGCGCCCTGATCGCCGGCCTGATCGAACGCCGCCATCCCGGCGCCGAGAAGTCCGGGCGGCAGGTGACCTTCTCGACCGACCTGATCTACGACGTGCTGAGAAAACACCAACCCGACCACCTGATGCTGCGCTGCGCCCGCCATGACGCGGCCACCGGCATGCTGGACATCGCGCGCCTGGGCGACATGCTGACCCGCGTGCGCGGCCATATCCGCCACGTTCAGTTGGACCGCGTCTCGCCCTTCGCCGTGCCGATCATGCTGGAGATCGGCCGCGAACGCGCGCCGGGCGACGCCGCCGGCGAAATGATCCTGGCCGAGGCCGAGGAAGACCTGATCGCCGAGGCCATGTCGTGACGCGTTTCTCCCCCTCCACCTGCGGCGGCCTGCGGATCGGCCTCTCGAACGTCGAGGTCATGCTGCGCTGGTCCGGCGCCCTGTGGCTGGAGCGCGAAAGCACCCTGGTCGTGGCCGACCTGCACTTCGAGAAGGGCAGCAGCTACGCCGCGCGCTTTGGCCAGATGCTGCCGCCCTACGACACCCGCGAGACCCTGGACCGCCTGGACCGCGAGATCGCCCTGCTCTCGCCGGCGCGACTGATCTTCCTCGGCGATAGCTTCCACGACGGCGACGGCGAGACGCGTCTCGCGCCCGACGACTACAAGCGCCTGGAAGGCCTGGCCGTGGGCCGTGAACTGGTCTGGGCGGTGGGCAACCACGACGCCGACGGCCCCAAGGCGCTGCCCGGCGAGATCATCGACGAGGCCCAGATCGCCGGCCTGACCCTGCGCCACGAACCCCTGCCCGGCGTCCAGCTGGGTGAGGTCGCCGGCCACCTGCATCCCGCCGCCAAGGTCGCCAGCGGTCACGCCACCACCCGCCGCCGCTGCTTCGTCACCGATGGGCAAAGGCTGGTGCTGCCGGCCTTCGGCGCCTTCACGGGCGGGCTGAATATCCTGGACGAGGCGTTCTCGAACCTCTTCGCCGGCCCCCTCCTGGCGGGCGCGCTGGGGCCTAGCCGCGTTCACGCGGTGGGCATGAAGTCGCTGCGGCCGGACTAGGCCGCGAACGCCCTACATATGCAGCGCCTGCTCCAGCGAGAACGCCAGCGAGATGGCCGCGCCGGCGGTCAGCAGGGTGCGCATGCGCGGGCGCCAGGTGGGGCCGTCGTGGTCGGTGACGTCCCAGACCCATTGCAGCAGGAAGACCAGCAGGAAGCCCGACAGCTGCCAGGCCGGCTCGAACTTCAACTCGCCCAGCAGCAGGCCGAATCCGGCCAGGGGGAACAGCAGCGAGATGCCCAGCACCGACCAGCGCGGGCTGACGTTCTCGATCTCGAGCCCGCTGCGCACGCCGCCGAAGTACGAGACCATGGCGGCCGAATAGGCCAGCAGGCCCAGCAGGGCCGACTTCTGGATGGGCGCGGGGCCGTAGCAGAACAGCATCGACGCAATGAAGAAGGGAATAAGGGTCGATAGACCAAAGACCCATACCGCCGGCGGCACCGGCGTCCGCACCCCCGCGGACTCGTTCATGACTCAACTCCTTCGGAAGGCCACCGAAGCGGCCCACCCTGCCCCGAGCGCGACTATTACCGACACGAGCCCATAGGTCCACGGACGATCTTTGGCGAAGACGTAGAGGGCGCGTTCGGCCCCCGCCTTCTCGACCACCAGGGTGCGGTCGCGGATCGAGACCGGCTTTCCGTCCTGGAAGAGGACGATCCGGGCGGAATACCGACCGATCGGGGCCTCGGCGGGCAAATCCAGCTGGGCGCGGAACAAGCCCTTGTCCACAAAACGGACCCCTTGCGGATCGGCGGCGTAAAGGCCGGCCTTCTCCTTCAGACGCAGCACGGCGCGTCGCCAGTCCAGATAGTCAGCCCCGAGTCGGCTGACCACCACGTCGCGGACGCCGTAGGTCGTCTCGACCCTCTGCTCCAGCGGCGCGGCGATGGCCAGGTGCTCCAGCCCCGCGCCCAGGTGGCGCAGCGGCGCGAAGCCGGCGATGTCCTGCAGCTTGCGGGTCGAGGCCACGCGGTAGAAGCCGGGCGCGCCATGGAACACCACCGGACGGCTGTTCAGCCACAGGCCGGCGACCTGGGTCTTGCGGGCGATGCGCAGCGGCTGGTCGGGGCCACGCACGATGACGACGATGTCGCTGGGGCGGTCCTTGGGATCGAACACCGCGCCGTAGAGCACGATGCGTGCGCCCCGGAAGCCGGAGCTGACCCGGATCTCTGTGTCGGTCAGGGCTGCCGAGACAGCCGGCGCGGGTGGAGCGTCAACCAGCGGGATCATCGCGCCGTCCCCGTCATGATGACGAAGGCTTCCTCGGGCTTGATGAACAGGTCCGCGCCCATACGCAGGCCGACCAGCAGCACCAGGAGCGCCAGCAGCGCCCGCAGCTCCTCGGCCCGGAAACGACCCGAGGCCCGCGCCCCCAGCTGAGCGCCGATCACCCCGCCGATCAGCAGCAGAGTCGCCAGGACGATGTCGACCGTCTGGTTGCGGCCGGCCTGCAGCACGCTGGTCAGCGAGGTGGTGATGACGATCTGGAACAGGCTGGTGCCCACCACCACCGGCGCGGGCATGCGCAGCAGGTAGATCATGGCCGGCACGAGGATGAAGCCGCCGCCCACGCCCATCACCGCCGACAGGATGCCGACAAAGACGCCCAGCAGGATCGGCGGGATGACGCTGATGTACAGGCGCGAGCGCGGGAAGCGGACCTTGAACGGCAAGGCGTACAGCAGGGCCGGCCGGCGATCGCGGCGCGGCTTGGGCGGCTGGCCGCTGCGACGGCGCAGGATCGCGCCCACCGACTCGGTCAGCATCAGCGCGCCGATCACGCCCAGGAACAGCAGGTACGAGACCGATACGGCGAGGTCGGCCTGGCCAATCAGGCGCAGCCAGCGGAACACCTCGACCCCGGCGAACGAGCCTATCGCCCCGCCGCTGGCCAGCACCGCGCCCATCTTGAAGTCGACGACGCGCTTCTTGCTGTAGGCGATGACGCTGGAGACCGACGAAGCGGCGACGTGGTTGGCCTCGCTGGCCACGGCCACGACCGGCGGGATGCCTAGGAACACCAGCACCGGCGTCATCAGGAAGCCGCCGCCGATCCCGAACATCCCCGAGATGAAGCCCACGAGCCCGCCCAGCACTACCAGCAGCAGCGCGTTCACCGAGACTTCGGCGATGGGGAGGTAAAAGTGCAAAGCTCGCGCGGCCCTTGCGGCGTCAGGGTTTACCCTGATTGCCGGGCCGCGCCTTGCGCGTCAACGCGTTGTGCTTAGCGCGCGTAGACCGACAGCTTGCTCAGGGTCTCGCCGTCGACGCTGCCCGAGGCCGGCAGGCCCTGGTCGCGTTGATAGGCGGCGATGGCCATGCGCAGGGCCGGCGAAGCGACGCCGTCGCGCGGACCTTGGTAGTAGCCCAGTTGCGACAGCACTCGCTGGGCCATGCCCAGATTGGCGTTGGCGGCCGGCGCGGCGGCGGGCGACAGGCTGGCCGTGACCTGCGTCTGCGGACGGAAGGCCAGGGCCGAGCGGTCGGCGGTCTGCTGAGCTTCGGCGGTCAACTGGGCGCGCAGGGCCGTGGCGCGGCTGCGGGCGGTGGCGTCACCGGCGCGGCCGGCGATCACGTACCACTTGTAGGCCTCGGCCGGGTTCTGGCTGACGCCGTAACCGCCTTCGTACAGCTGGGCCAGGTTGAACTGGCTGTCGACGAGGCCCAGGTCGGCGGCCTTGCGGAACCAGGTCGCGGCGGTGGTCACGTTGCGCGGACCACCCTCGCCCTTGAAGTAGTAGAGCGCCAGGTTGTGCATGGCGCGCGGGTCGCCACCGGCGGCGGCGCGTTCGCTCCAGCGGCGCGCCTCCGGCATGTCCTGCTTCATGCCCTTGCCGGCCTCGAACATCTTCGAGAGGTAGAACTGAGCGGCCGGATAACCACCGTTGGCGGCCTTCTTTACGCCGTCCAGGCCGGAGCGGTCGCCGGTTTCGATCTTGCGGACGCCGTCCTCGAACAGGGCCTTGGCCTCGTCGGTCGGCTGGGCCGGCGCCTCGGCGGCGACCGGAGTCGCCTGGCTGGCCGTCAGGGCCACGGCGGCGCGCGGGGCGCCCGGCGTGGTGTCGGCTTCCGGACCGTTGATCTCAACGTCGGCGTTGCGACCGGCGATGGCGTTGGCCACGCGCGGCGGCAGCGCGCCGGCGCCGTCGGTGTTCAGCAGCAACAGGCCGCCGACGCCAGCGCCCAGGGCGGTCGCCGAGCCGATGGCCACCGCGACGGTCGCCACGGTGGCGCCCAGGCGGTTCTTGGTCTTCTTGCCGGCGAAGCCGAAGCCGCTGAACAGCGACGAACCCGACTTGTCGGCCTTGGCTTTCGCCTTCTTCTCCGGCTTGGCCTTGCCAGCGCCCTTGGCGTCGGCAGCGGCGGCGGCGCGGGCGGCGGCGCGGGCCTGCTCGATGATGTCGCGGGTCGACATCGGACGGGCGGGCTCGGCGGGCGCGAAGTCGGAGACTTCCGGTTCGATCTCGTAGCGGGGCGCTTCCGGCTCGAAGCCGTCGGCCAGGGCGTAGTCATCGTGACCGAAGGCGCGGTCTTCCGGCTCGACAGCCGGGAACTCGGCGACGTCTTCGGCATAGGAGGGCGTCGGGGCGCGCGACGGGGCCGGCGCGGCGGCGAAGACGTCTTCTTCTTCAACGTCCTCGTGACCGCTGAACGAGGCCGACTGGTTGAAGTAGCTCTCTTCGAACGGCGAGACCGGCGGCGGCGCGGCGCGGGCCGGCGCGGGAGCCGGGGTCGGCGCCGCGGCGACGGGCGCGGGGGCCGGAGCGGCCTCCAGCTTGCGGGCCGTGTCGTGCAGGCGGGTGTCGATCTTCTCGCGCGCTTCCTCCAGCATGCGGAGCGTGCGCTCCTCGCTCTGGCGGATGCGGTCGATCAGTTCCTGGCTGGAGCGTTCGTGACGCTGGTTCAGGCGCTCGGTGACGCGGGCGACCTGCTCGCCGACATCGTCGATGGCCAGGGCGTTGCGGCGCTCGGCGCTGCCGATGCGCTCGGCCAGCTTCTCGGTGATGCGGGCGATCTCGCTGCCCAGCTTTTCCAGGGCTTGAGCCTGGACGCTGTCGTTGCGGTTCAGCTTGTGCTCGACGGTGGCGGCGATGCGGGCCACCTCGCCGCCGACCTGCTCGATGGCGGTGGCGTTGCGTTGCTCGGCAGCCTGGACGCGGCGGTTGAAGGCGTCGGCGACGCCGACCACTTCACGGCCCATCCGCTCGATGGCCTGGGCCGAGCGCTGCTCGGCGGCCTGCACGTGCGCGGCCATCTCGCCCAGCTTGCGCTCCATGCGGTCGAAGCGACCGTCGGCGCTGTCGCGCAGCTTGGCGGCCATCTCGATGCGAGCGGCTTCCATCTTCTGGGTCAGGGTGGCGGCCAGGCTGTCCAGGCGCTCTTGCACGCCGGCGGCCGGGTTGGCGCCTTCGACCGCGCCCATGCGCTGGTCCAGGGCCGAGAACGACGAGCTCATTTCGCGCAGGGCCTCGCTGGTGCGGGTCTCGGCGGCTTCAAGGCGTTCGGACAGGCGCGCCACGACGGCGTCGACCAGAGCGGACGGGTCTTGAGGAGCAGCGGCAGATTGTTCGTTGATGCGGGCTTCCAGGGCGGCGATCGCCTCGCGGGTGCGGGCCTCGCCGTCATAGAGATGACCGGCGACCTTACCCAGCGCGCCTTCCAGCGCACGGAGGGCCTCGGCCGAACGCGGGCCAGCCGCTTCGGTCTCGATGCGACGCACGCGCTCGGTGGCGCGGGATTGCTCAGTCTTAAGCTCGTCCACAGCCCCTTCGAAACGGGCGGCGACGGCGATCTGTTCACGCTCGGATTGTCCCAAACGCGTGAGCGCGTCGCGGACCGAGTGGTCGATGCCGGAAATGGCGGCGGCGTTGCGGCCTTCGGCGGCCTCGATGCGCTGGGTCAGACGGTCCAGGGCCACGGCCACGCGGCCGACCTCGTCCGCCGGGTGTTCGGCGATCTCGATGCGCGACGGCGCGTCGTCCTTGACGATTTCCAGATAGGCGCGGTTCGGCGCGGGTTCAGAACCGGAATTAAGATCCGGACCCTGACCATCGCCTTCGATGATCATGCGATTGAGCCACTCGCCCAGAGTCATGCCGGAGCGACGCGCGAGGTCTTTAGCGACCTCTCGTGCCTTGGGGTCGATCCCCTTTACGCTCCATGGCGACGCCGCAGTCATTGCGAATCGATCTCCTCGCATCTGAGGAAAACGCTAGTCACCGATTCCTGGGGTGTAAACGCGACCAAAACGCCAGATGTAGTGGCCAGACGATTCATTGTGGAGGAATCGGAACGGAGTCCCAGGGTTCTGTAGCGTGGTTAAAACGCAAGAGGGTTAACGCGCGTTAACCATTTGCCAGGCCGATTGTCGCAGGCCTAGAAGCGGCCATGGACCTGACCTTAACGATCATCGCCTCGGCGGCGTTCCTGCTCCTGGCCGTGTTCTGCGGCTGGCGCGGCGCGCGTCCGATCAACGTTTTAAAGGGCCCGCGCATGATCCCGTGGCGCCCGCTGATGATGGTCTGCGTGGTCGCCCTGATGCTGATGCTGGTGCACCTGTTCAACCTGCTGGGCGTCCAGACCGGTAACCAGCAGCGCTACTAGGTCGCAGGAGTCGCAGGGACCTTCTTAGGCCGTTTCGTCAGCCCCGACATGCCGCCCGAAGACAGCAAACCGATGTCGGCGAGCAGGAAAGGGATGGCCCACTTGTGGGGCGCGGCAATGTAGCGCGGCTGCCAGACGGGGTCGTACTTGTCCTTGTACCGACGCACGCCCTGGAAATTGTAGATCTCCTCGCCGCGCTCATAGAGCAGCCGGCCGACGCGCGACATGATCGGCGCCAGGGGGCGATCCTCCAGGCCGGCCAGCGGGGCCATGCCGAACTCGAATGCCTGGTAGCCCTCGTCCTTGCCCCACTGCAGCAGCTCGACGAACAGGTAGTCCATGACGTTCTTGGGCGCCTCGTCGGAGTAGCGCATCAGGTCCATCGAGAACGAGGTCTTGCAGGCCGTCAGCCACAGGGTGGCGAAGGCGACGATCTTGCCCTCCTCGCCGCGCACCACCGCCACGGGAAACTCGGCCACGTAGCGTGGGTCGAAGCCGCCCATCGAGAAGCTCTTCTCGCCGCCGGCGTGATGGCTGAGCCAGGCGTCGGAGATCGACTTCAGCTCGTCCATGATCGCCATGACCGGCTCGCCCACGGGCAGGATCTCGAAGGCCGCCCCGCCCTCCCCGGCCTTGCGCCAGTTGCGGCGCAGGACTTCACGACGGCGGCCGACCAGGCTGAAGGCCTCCAGCGGCACGGCGGCGCTTTCGCCGGTCTTCTGGATCGCGAGACCCAGATCCACGGTGTCGGGCAGGTCTTCCGGACCCAGGCCGTAGAAGCCCGCGCGGGCGGCATGGGCGTCCGCCAGCTCGCGGAAGCGCCAGAACAGCTCCATGCGCTCCTCGTCCTTGCCGACCGGCGCGCCCAGGGCGACCCAGGAGCGGCCACGGACGCCGAACATCAGGAAACTCTCGCCCGAGGCCGAGAACAGGAAACGCTTGTCGCCCAGCAAAGCCAGGTTGGCGGCCGGCTCGGCGTCCTGGGCCTTGGCCAGGATGGCGCGGACGCGGTCGAACTCGGGATCGGTGTCGTCGACCACGCCGGGCGTGGCGGCGGTGGCGATCAGGCGCCAGATGCCGACGGCCAACAGCACGATGGCGGCGGCCACCGACGAGCGGATGGCGCGGGCGGCCTCGTCATGGTCCTGCAGGACGCGGATCCAGGACTTGTCGGCGAATTCGGTGTGGTTGAACGACCACCAGCCCAGCAGGCTGGCGCCGATGACGGCCGCGGCGGCCGACAGCAGCCAGCCGGGGGTGATCTCCATGCGGGTCAGGGCCGCCTTGCGCGGGAAGGCGTCGTGGAACGGCAGGATGGCCAGGAAACAGACGGCCAGCATCGCCGTCTCCTCCCAGTTCAGGCCCTTGAAGATCGCCAACACCGCCGAGGCGGCCAGCACGATCAGCACCGCCCACCAGGCCGCCCCCAGCCGCGCGCGCAGGCCGAACGCCAGCAGCAGCAGAACCAGGCCCAGGATGGAGGAGAAGAAGTGGCTGATCTCGATCAGCAGGTCCGGCGCGAAGGCCAGCAGCAGCAGGAAGCGGGTCGGCTCGGACGGCGTCGCCCCCGAAGCCAGCAGCATGACCCCCGCCGACGCGGCCAGGATCGCCGCCAGGGTCGGGGCGATCGCCAGGGCCGCGGGCCTGAAAACTGTCGAGGACATCCAGATCCCGGAGAGACGAATCCCCAACGGGATTCAGCAGTGATCCCCCGTATAGCGCGCAAACGATGACATGGTCGCGAGCCAAGATGCGAACGACCGTTTGAATCGACTTGCCGCCGTCGTCGCGTGGCGTAGTGTGTGCGCCAACTACAGACGTCCGCCTAGGGAGAAGAATGATGGCCGATTTCGGGGGAACCGAGCTCGACGCCTTCCGCGCCGAGACCCGCGCCTGGCTGGAGGCCAACTATCCCAAGTCCCTGAACGCCCCGATGGGCGAGGACGACGCCCCCTGGGGCGGCCGCAAGATGGTCTGGAAGAACCCGGACGCGAAGCTCTGGCTCGACCGCATGGCCGAGAAGGGCTGGACCGCGCCGATGTGGCCCAAGGAATATGGCGGCGGCGGCCTGTCCAAGGCCCAGAACAAGGTGCTGGAGCAGGAGCTGCGCCGCCTGAAGGCCCGCCCGGCCCTGATGAGCTTCGGCATCTGGATGCTGGGCCCGGTGCTGCTGGAATACGCCACCGAGGAGCAGAAGCAGCGCTTCCTGCCCCAGATCGTGAAGGGCGAGATCCGTTGGTGCCAGGGCTATAGCGAGCCGGGCGCCGGGTCCGACCTCGCCGCCCTCCAGACCAAGTGCGAGGACAAGGGCGACCACTATCTGATCAACGGCCAGAAGGTCTGGACCAGCTATGCCGACCAGGCCGACTGGATCTTCTGCCTGGTGCGCACCGACACGACCAAGAAGCACGAGGGCATCTCGTTCGTGCTGTTCGACATGACCTCGCCCGGCGTCGAGGCCCGTCCGATCAAGCTGATCAGCGGCTCCTCGCCGTTCTGCGAGACCTTCTTCGACAATGTGAAGGTCCCCAAGGAGCAGCTGGTCGGCAAGCTGAACGGCGGCTGGGACATCGCCAAGCGGCTCCTTCAGTACGAGCGCCAGAACATCAGCGCCTCGGGCTTCGGCGGCGGCGGTGGCCTCTCGCCGGTCGAGGCGGCCAAGAAGGAGATCGGCGTCGACAGCGAGGGCCGGATCGCCGATGGCGATTTCCGCGCCCGCCTGGCGGCCCACTCGATGGACGCCCACGCCTTCATGCTGACCGTGCGCCGCGCTGAGACCGAGTCCAAGCAGGGCTCGGGCCCCAGCGCCGCCGTCTCGATCATCAAATACGCCGCCGCCAAGATGAACCAGGAGCGCACCGAGCTGCTGGTCGAGGCCCTTGGTCTCCAGGGCCTGGGCTGGGAAGGTCAGGGCTTCGCCGCCGAGGAGCTGGCCGCCCCGCGCGCCATGCTGCGCGCCAAGGGCAACTCGATCGAGGGCGGCACCAGCGAGGTGAACCTGAACGTCGTCGCCAAGCGCGTCCTCGGCCTGCTGGACCACCAGTAAGCCGATGATCGAGTTCTGGTACGAGTTCGCCTCGACCTACTCCTATCCGGCGGCCATGCGCATCGAGCGGCTGGCCGCCGAGAAGGGCGTGGCCGTGGCCTGGCGACCGTTCATCCTGGGTCCGCTGTTCCATGAGCAGCAGGGGCTGAACGACAGTCCTTTCAACGCCATACCGGTGAAGGGTCAGTACATGTGGCGCGACCTGGAGCGGGTCTGCGACCAGCAAGGCCTGCCGCTGCATCACCCCAGCCAGTTTCCGCGCAACAGCCTGCTGGCCGCCCGCGTGGCGCTGGTCGGGATCGAGGACGGCTGGACCCCGGCGTTCAGCCGCGCGGTCTACCAGGCCAACTTCGTCGACGACCTGGACATCGGCAGTCCCGAAGTTCTGGCCCCGCTGATCGCCGAGGTTGGCGCGGGTCCCGAGCACGTCCTGGCCGCCGCCCAGTCCGATCCGATCAAGGCCCTGCTGAAGGACCATGTCCGCCAGGCCAAGGAACGCGGTCTGTTCGGCGCGCCCAGCTTTCTCACCGCCGACGGCGAGCTCTTCTGGGGCAACGACCGTCTGGAACAGGCCCTCGACTGGGCCGTCCGTCACCAATCCAGGGAGCACGCCTGATGGCCGTCCTGACCGAAGAACAGACCATGCTGCGCGACGCCGCCAAGGGCTGGGCCAGCGAAAGCGCCCCCGTCGGCGCCCTGCGCAAGCTGCGGGACGGCAAGTCCAAGCAGAGCTTCGACCCGGCCGCCTGGGCCGAGATGGGCGAGATGGGCTGGGCCGGGGTGATCGTCCCGGAAGAGCATGACGGCTCGGCCTTCGGCTATCTGGGCCTGGGCCTGATCCTGGAAGAGACCGGCCGCACCCTGGCCGCCTCGCCCCTGCTCTCCACCGCCATGATCGCCGCCTCGGCGCTGAACCTGGGCGGTTCGGACGCGCAGAAGTCGGCTTGGCTGAGCAAGATCGCCACCGGCGCGGCCGTCGCCACCCTGGCGATCGACGAGGGGTCGCACCACAACCCGGCCCGCACGGCCCTGACCGCCACCAAGGGCGGCGCTGGCTATGTGCTGAACGGGACCAAGACCTTCGTGTTGGATGGCGAGGCCGCCGACCTGCTGATCGTCGTCGCCCGCACCAGCGGCGCGGACACGGAGGGCCTGACCCTGTTCCTGGTCCCCGGCGACGCGCCGGGCGTCACCCGCACCCATCTGTCGCTGCTGGACTCGCGCGGCGCGGCCCAGATCGCTTTCGACGGCGTCGAGGTCGGCGCCGACGCGGTGCTGGGCGAGGTCGACAAGGGCTGGGCGGTGCTGGAGCCGGTGCTGGACCGCGCCTATGCGGGCCTGGCGGCTGAGATGCTGGGCAGCGCTTCGGCGGCCTTCGACATCACCCTGGACTACATCAAGACCCGCACCCAGTTCGGCCAGGTCATCGGCACCTTCCAGGCGCTGCAACACCGCGCCGCCAAGTGGTTCACCGACATCGAGACCACCCGTTCGTGCGTCGAGGCGGCGCTGGAAGCCTTCGACGCTGGCGGTGACACCCGCGCCCTCGCCTCGCTCGCCAAGGCCAAGGCGTCGGAGCTGGTCCATCTGGCCAGCAACGAGATGGTCCAGATGCACGGCGGCATCGGCATGACCGACGCCCACGACAGCGGCCTGTTCATGAAGCGCGCCCGCGTCACCGAGGCCCTGTTCGGCGGCGCCAGCTTCCACCGCGACCGCTACGCCCGCATGATGGGCTTCTGATACCCCCAGTCCTGGGG
This sequence comes from Caulobacter sp. GW821-FHT12D05, assembly GCF_058807295.1. NCBI lineage: Bacteria > Pseudomonadati > Pseudomonadota > Alphaproteobacteria > Caulobacterales > Caulobacteraceae > Caulobacter > Caulobacter sp. GW821-FHT12D05. The sequence continues at coordinate 87,919 of NZ_JBXAQO010000006.1, read as the reverse complement.
ATAGGCCCTCCCTACAGCCCCCGGATACCGTCGTTCTCGAACTGACGGACCGGGGGTCCCGCGGAGCGCGGGTTTCAAAGACGGCTTCCGTCCAGGGGAGCCATCATGACCAAGCTTATCGCCACCTTCGCTGCTGCCGGCCTTGCCCTCGCCGCGACCACCGCCCACGCCCAGACGCTGCAGCTGACCTATCCGACCGACGCGTCGATGAGCTGTGACCAGATCAGCGCCGAGATGGTCCGCATGGACCAGGTGATGGGCGTCTCCAACGGCAATATCGCCAGCGCCGAGGGCGCCGCGCGCGGGGCCGAGACCGCCGCCAGCCTGGGCGTCAATGCCGCGCTCTACAGCGGCGCCCTGGGCCGGGTCCCGGGCCTGGGCATGTTCGCCAACGCCGCCGCCGCGCAGGCCAAGGCCGCCGCGGCCGCCAAGGCCCAACGCGAAACCCAGAACATCCAGGTCGCCCAGCAGCGCCGGGCCGTGATGTCCGGCCTGTATCAAGGCAAGTGCGGCGCGGCCGCCGCCGTCGTTCCCGCCACGCTCACGACCACCAGCCCAGACCCTGCCACCCTGCCCACCCTGGCTGCGACCCAGGACGTCATCCTGCGCGGCACGGTGGCCCCCAACGGCGCGGCCGTCGGCACGGTCAAGGCCGGCGGCGCGGTCTATCCGACCGGCCAGCGCAACGGCGTCTGGATCGAGGTCGACGACGAGAACGGCGCCCGAGGCTGGATGTCCTCGGCCTTCGCCAAGGCGAAGTAGTCACCCCCAACCGAATCCTTCACTTGGGCCGCCGCGAGGCGGCCTTTTTCTTTGCCCATCCTAGATGATCTCAGGTTGAGGACCGCCTAGACTGAGCAGTTATGTCGGGAACCCGACAAACTGATAGCATGTCAAATGATCGACACCCACAAAGAGTTCGCCGGACTCTTTTGTTTTTGCTCCGCTCCTGACTGGATTGTGTCGGCTAAGCGACGGCGCGGCCCAGCTGTCCCACCTATAGCTTGCAACCCTTGCCGTGAGACGGCGTTCGATTCGTCATGACTGGGCCGTTGGCGACCTTGAAGAACCGCTTGCTTTCCGCATTGCCGTCCGAAGACAGGGCCCTGCTCGCGCCTCATCTTTCCACGGTCGACCTCGAGAAGGGCCGCCTGCTCTATGATCCGGGCGACCTGATCGATCACGTCTATTTCCCGACCGACTGTATCATCTCGCTGATGACGCTGATGGAGAACGGCGCGGCCATCGAGTCCGCCACCATCGGTCGCGAAGGGGCGCTGGGCCTGATGGCCGCCGTGGCTCCGCGCCAGTCGCTGAGCCGCGCCATCGTCCAGGCCCCCGGCTCGGCTCTGCGCATCGCCTCAGGTCCTCTGCACGAGGCCTGGAGTCGCAGCGCCGCCCTGCGCGACCTGGTCGACCGTCACAACGAGGCCCTGTTCGGTCACGCCATCCAGTCGGTGGCCTGCAACGCCCTGCACGCGGTCGAGGCGCGCTTCTGCCGCTGGCTGCTGTCGTGCCACGACCGCCTGGACAGCAACACGATCAGCCTGACCCAGGAGTTCCTGGCCGACATGCTGGGCGTCCAGCGCACCACCGTCACGGCCGTCGCCGGCTCGCTGCAGGCCAAGGGCCTGATCCGTTATCGCCGAGGCGTGGTGGACATCCTGGACCGCGTGGGCCTCGAGGCCATGACCTGCGAGTGCTACGGCGCGGTGCGTCGGGGCTACCAGCGGCTGCTGCCGGCGTCGTTCGCCCCATAAAGAAAATCCCGGGCCTTGGCCCGGGATCTCCGCTTTCAGTTGGTTATCGCCGACGCGCCGGCGCAGGCGCATGCGCCAACCGCAGCAGGTTCGCCGCGCCCGGGGCGCCGAACGGCGTGCCCGCGACGACCAGCAGGCGTTCGCCCGGCGCCACGAGACCCAGCTCCAAGGCCTTGCTCGAGGCGTCCGTCGTGACGACCTCAAGGCTGTCCGGCTGAGCGCTGACGCGCGGCTCGATGCCCCAGCACAGGGCCATGCGGCGCACGGCGTTGATGTCCGGCGACAGGGCCAGAACCGGCTGCAGCGGGCGTTCGCGCGACAGGCGGCGGGCGGTCGCGCCCGTGGTGGTGAAGGCCACCAGGCACTTGGTCGAGCCCGACTTGGCGGCGCCGGCGGCGGCGACCACCAGCACGTCGGCGTCGTCGTCGTCGTGCTTTTGCTCGGCCTGCATCAGTTCGGGCCAGCGCGGGTCGCGTTCGACGCGCTCGATGATGCGGTTCATCATCGACACCGACTCTTCGGGATATTCGCCGGCGGCGGACTCGGCCGACAGCATCACCGCGTCCGCGCCTTCATAGACGGCGTTGGCGACGTCCGAGGCCTCGGCGCGGGTCGGGGTCGGCGAGCTGATCATCGACTCCAGCATCTGGGTCGCGACGATCACCGGGATGCCGCGCGCGCGCGCCTCCCGCAGGATTTCCTTCTGGGCCACCGGCACTTCTTCCGGAGCCATTTCGACGCCCAGGTCGCCACGGGCGACCATGACGCCGTCGCAGAGGTCCATGATCGGGCCCAGCACCTTCAGGGCCTGGGGCTTTTCGATCTTGGCCAGCACGGCGGCGCGGCCTTCGACGATGCGGCGCAGCTCGGCCATGTCTTCCGGCGCCTGCACGAACGACAGGGCGATCCAGTCGACGCCCAGGCGCAGGGCGAAGGCCAGGTCCTCGCGGTCCTTCGGCGTCAGGGGCGACATCGGGATGACGACGTCCGGCACCGCCACGCCCTTGCGCTCCGACAGCTTGCCGCCGTTCGAGACGGTGGTGTTGGCATAGCCCGGACCGGCGTCGGTCACGACCATGCGCAGCTTGCCGTCGTCCAGCAGCAGCGTGGCGCCCGGCCGCATGGCGGTCAGGATCTCGGGGTGCGGCAGGTGGACCCGCGTCTCGTCGCCCGGGGTCGGGTCGTTGTCGAAGCGGAAGGCCTGGCCGGGCTTCAGCATCACCGGACCGTTGGCGAACTTGCCGACGCGCAGCTTGGGACCCTGCAGGTCGGCCAGGATGCCCAGCGGCCTCCCCACGGTCTTCTCGGCCTCGCGGATCGCCGCATAGACGGCCGCGTGGGTCTCGTGCGCCCCGTGGCTGAAGTTCAGGCGGAAGACGTCAGCCCCGGCCTTGGCCAGGGTGACGATCATTTCGGGCGAGCTCGACGCGGGGCCAATCGTGGCGACGATGCGAGAGCGACGGGCGCGGATCATGCCGTCGCTCCTTCTTTTTGGGTCAGCTTGGCGGACAGAAGGCGTCGCCCTCGTTGGAGGCCAGTCTGATTTCGGTGAATGACAGAGTCATGCGTCCGGCGGTGGACAGCGAGAACGGGGACGAAACATGCGTCACGTCCGCGCCCTTGGCCTTGAAGCAGGAAAGTTTGATCTTGGCCGTACGCCATTCGCCGAGTTTCGCACCTGACAACGTTGACGTTACGTCTACCGTCGCCCCGCAGGATTCGCCACAGGCGATCCCTAAGGAAACCGGTTTCCCTGGGGACGCATCCACCCTGTAGCGGATCGAAATCGCCATGTCGCCGGTGGTCTGGCGTGACAGATCCACAGGCGGGCCAGCGATGGTAACGGTCCCATCCCCCTCGCCGCTCCAGGTTGCCTGGCGTGCGTTTTCTTGAGCGCCCGCGTCGACTGTTTTCAGTGAGATGGCCCCGCCCACGTTCAAGGTCCAAGGCGCGGGAACGTGGCCAGCGACAAAGTAGCGGTCGGCATTGACGGCGGCCGAGGTGGCGCCCGGGTTCTCCGACAGAGCCGCCACCTTGCCGGGCTTGGCGTAGCTCAGGCCATAGCCATAGGCGAACAGCGGATCGTAGCCCACGTCGCCGACATTGATCGGCTCCTGGTCGGCGCGCTTGGGCCAGCTGAACGACAGCTTGCCCGTGAAGTCGTTGCGCGCCTTGCCGGCCGCATCACCGACCAGCACGTCGGCCACGCCGCCGCCTTCCGAGCCCGGCAGCCAGGCCGCCACGAAGGCGTCCGAGGCGTTGATCTCGGGATTGGTCCACATCGGCCGGCCGCTCAGGAACACCGACACCACCGGGATGCCGGCGGCCTTCAGCTTCTTGAGCAAGGCGAGATCGGTCTTGTCCCCCGGTTGGTACTCGGTGCTGGCGACGTCGCCCTGGAACTCGGCATAGGGGTTCTCGCCGAACACCACGATGGCCACGTCGGGCTTCTGCTTGAAGTCACCCGAGGTCGACAGCTCGGCGCTGCCGCCGCCGGCCTTCACCGCCTGCGCGATGCCGCCATAGATCGACTGGCCGTGCGGGAAGTCGCTGTTCTTGTTGCCCGTGCCTTGCCAGGTCAGGGTCCAGCCGCCGGCCGCCTTGCCGATGTCGTCGGCCCCGTCGCCAGCCACCAGCACATGGGCCGAGCTCTTCAGCGGCAGCACGCCGTCGTTCTTCAGCAGCACCAGCGACTTGCGGACCGCCTCGCGGGCCACGGCGCGGTGAGCGGGCGAGCCCAAGAGCTCGTACTTGGCTTCCAGCGGGCGCTTGTTCTCGAACAGGCCCGACTTGACCTTGACCCGCAGGATGCGGCGCACGGCGTCGTCGATGCGGGCTATGGGGATCTGGCCGGATTTCACCTGGGCCAGGGTGTTGTCATACAGGCCCTTCCAGCTGTCGGGGGCCATGATCATGTCCATGCCCGCGATATAGGCCTGGGCGCAGTTGGTGTTGGTGCAGCCCTCGACCTGGCCGTGGGCGTTCCAGTCGCCGACGACGAAGCCCTGGAAGCCCAGACGGCCCTTCAGCACGTCGGTCACCAGGCTCTTGTTGCCGGTGTGCTTGACCCCGTGCCAGCTGGAGAACGAGACCATCACCGACAGGATGCCGGCGTCGATGGCGGGCGGATAACCGGCCGCGTGCAGGCGGACCAGATCGGCCTCGGAGATCTGGGCGTCGCCCTGGTCCTTGCCGCCTTCCGTGCCGCCATCGGCCAGGAAGTGCTTGGCCGAGCCGGCCACGTGGGCCGCGCCTAGCGGCTTGCCGGCGACCAGCGGCCCTTGCAGGCCCAGGGTCATCGGGCCGGCATAGCTCTTCACCACCTCCGGATCCTCGGCATAGCCCTCGTAGGCGCGGCCCCAGCGCTCGTCGCGGGGCACGGCCACGGTGGGGCCGAAGGTCCAGTCGGCGCCGGTGGCGACCATCTCCTCGGCCGTCGCCTCGCCGATGCGGCGGATCAGGTCGGGATCGCGCGCCGCGCCCAGGCCGATATTGTGCGGGAAGATCGTCGCGCCCACGACGTTGTTGTGGCCGTGCACGGCGTCGACGCCGAACATGATCGGGATCTCCTGGTGGCCGCCGCGCGGCTCCAGCGCCGCGGCGCGGAAGGCGCGGATCCACTCGACCCAGCGCTGGGGCGTGGCGCGGTCGTTGCCGTCCGGGGCGCTGTTGCCGCCGACCAGCACCGAGCCCAGGCGGTATGTCTTGAGCTCCTCCGGCGTGATCGAGGCGCCGTCGGCCTGGATGGTCTGGGCGACCTTCTCCTCGACGGTCATCTGGCCCATCAGCTTGGTGATGAAGGCCTCGGTCTTGGCGTCAGTGATCGCGGCGGGGCTGGCGGCCTTGGGCCACATCTCCGGATGGGCCGTGGCGGCGCCAGAAACCTGTGTGTTGGCCTGGGCCGAGGCGACACCCGCCAGACCTGCGGCGAGGATCAGGGTCAGCGCCGAGGCGGCGGCGAGACGGCCGTATGCGGACATGGTGTTTCCCAGGATACGCCCGCCCCCCTGGCGGACCATGTGAACTCGAAAAGCGCTCGACGCGGCGCTTGCGGGATAACCGCGCCGAGCGAAAGAGAAGCGGTTCAGGGCCGCTTGGAGGGGAGTGATCGTGCGCACAGGATGGCGCGACGGACGCTGGTCCGGTCAGGCGAGGTCATGGCGTTTCCTCCTGACGCCGCCTTACCGTGGGCGACCGTCTTGATCACTCCGATCTCACGTCGATCGGACAGCGCTGTCAAGGACAATATGATTGCGGTAACATCGATTACATCCCTGAAGTGCGTCTGACGCGGCCCCCTCTTAAGAGATTGGACCCGTGGATTCCCGAACCACCAACTCGAAGTCCAGAAGGCGCGACGGCGGCGGCGCGCCCTCCTCCCGCTCGACGCCGTGCATCAGCATGTCAGCGGCCGCGCCGGCCATGGCGTGGATGGGCTGGCGGACGGTGGTGAGTTGCGGCCAGGTGATCTTGGCGCCCGGCGTGTCGTCGAAGCCGGCCACCGACAGCTGGGCCGGCAGGTCCAGGCGCATGCGGTTGGCCACGGCCATGACGCCCAGCGCCATGTCGTCGTTCGAGGCGAAGATGGCGGTCGGGCGATCGGCGCCGCCCAGCAGCTTCTCGGCCGCGTCGAAGCCCGAGCGGAACGAGAACCAGCCCTGCTCCACCCGGTCGTCGCGGATCGGCAGGCCCGCGTCGCGCATGGCGTCGATGAAGCCCTGGTGCCGCTGGTGCGAGGCCCCGTGGTCGGGGTGGCCGATGATGAAGCCGATGTCGGTATGGCCCAGCTCGATCAGGTGCTTGGTCATCTCATAGGCGGCCAGGCGGTCGTCCATGCTGACCCACGGGGCGCGGTCGATGTCGCCGCCCGGCGCGATGCGGACATAGGCCACGCCTTCCCGCTCCAGAGCGGCCAGCACCACCGGGTGGTCGCTCAGCGGCGGGGTCAGGATCACCCCGTCCATGCGCAGGGTCGCCAGCATCGGGGCGACCTGGTCCTCGACATCGCCGGTCGAGTCGATCGGCTCGACGATCAGGTGGAAACCCTCCTGCCGGCACCGCGCGATGGCGCCCAGCTGCACGTCGGTGACGTAGCCGGGGCTGGGGTTGTCGAAGAAGACGCCGATCAGATAGGCCTTGGAGCCCGCCAGGCTGCGAGCCGAGATGTTGGGACGATAGTTCAGCGCGGCCACGGCGGCCTGCACCCGGTCGCGGGTGTCGGCCTTGACGTTGGGCTCACGGTTCAGCACCCGCGACACCGTCTTGATCGAGACCCCGCTCTCGCGGGCCACGTCGTGGATCGTGATCTTGGCGCTCAATTCCGTCCCTCGCCGCCCCGATTCGTGCGTTATGGCGGCTACTTAGCCATGACAAGGCTGTCATGGCGAGCCCCCTCTGACACGCCCTAAAACCGCCCCACGGTCGCCCTGCTATCGCGCCGCCGCGTCCATCACGCGCGACGGAGGGGCTGCCACCCATGAAACCACGCGACCTGATGACGGCTGTGGTCGTCGGAGCCTCCCTGGCGGCCCCGTCCCTGGCGGCGGCCCAGTCGTCCATCACGCCCCAGACGATGGGACGACTGGACGTCCTGGGGCGCTTCGCCGCCGCCGCGCCCTTCTGCGAGGCCCTCGGCTACACCCAGACCGATCGCGACGGGCAGGCCTTCTCGCGCGAGATCGCCAAGATCGCCGAGCGTATCGGGGCCAGCCCGCAGGAGGCGCAGGCCGTGGTGGCGGCGTCCAAGGCGCGCGAGACCGCCGAAACGCAAGCCGCGCGCGACCGCGTCCAGGCCAATCTGAAGGATCCCGGCGGCGACAGGGCCCTGCGCGAGTTCGCCGACGGACTGTCCTTCCGCTGCCGCCGCGCGGTCGACGATCCCGTGGGCAGCGTGCTGATGAAATCGCCGGCGGGCGCGATCAGCACCCTGTCGCTGCGCTATGTCGACAGCGAGCTCACGCCCTACGGCCGGGCCGGCTGGCAGTCGCCGTACGTGCTGGCGGGCGGCGACTTGGCCGAGGCGGTCGGCACGTGTGAGGCGCGGGTCAGCCGCGCCCAGGGTCGCGCCTATCTGGCGGAGCTGCGGGATCCGAGCCGTTTCTCGCCCGACATCAACGACACGATCCAGGCCTGGCTCGACGCCAGGATCGCCAAGGGACGCGAGGCCGCCAAGACGACGCCGCCCAGCGCCGCCCAGTGCGGCCAGCTGCTGGCGCGGCGGAAGGCGGCGCTGCTGAAGGCGCCGTTGACCTAGGAGACGGCCGCCCGGCCCTCGGGCGTCAGGGCCACCGCGGCGCCGATCAGCGCCGTGTGCGGGTGCAGGATGACGTGGGTCGGGATCGCCTGGGTGAAGCCCGACAGGCGGCCCTTCTCTTCGAAGCGCGCGCGGAACGGGCTCTTTTCCAGGATATCGATGATGCGGGGCGCGATGCCGCCGGCGATGAACACGCCGCCGCGCGCGCCCAGGGTCAGGGCGATGTCGCCGGCCGTCGAGCCCAGCACCGCGCAGAAACGGTTCACCGTGGCCAGACTGTCGGCGCAGCCTTCGGTCGCGCGTTCGGTGATCTGCTTGGCGGTCAGGGTCTCGACCTTGCGGCCTTCAGCGGCGGCGAGCGCGACGTGCAGGTCTTCCATGCCGGGACCCGACAGGATGCGCTCGACCGAGACGCGGCCGCCGTCCAGTTGCTTGGTCAGGGCGCGCAGCACCTCGATCTCGACCTCGTCCAGCGGCGCGAAGGCGACGTGGCCGCCCTCGGTGGCCAGCGGGATCTCTTGCCCATGACGACGCACCAGGCCGGCGACGCCGAAGCCGGTGCCGGGGCCGAGGATCGCGAGATCCCCTTCGCCAGAGGTCGGCAGATGGCCGATCTGGCGCAGGTCCTTGGGACCCAGGCGCGGCGCGGCCAGGGCCTGGGCGGTGAAGTCGTTGATCAGCTTGGCGTTCCGGAAGCCGCCGGCGCGACGCAGGCTGTCCTCCGAAATCCGCCAGTCCAGGTTGGTCATGTGGACCGAGCCGTGCTCGATCGGACCGGCCACGGCCACCACCGCCTGGTCGGGATGGCGGACGCCGACCTTCTGCAGATAGGCCTCGATGGCGCTCTCGGCCGTGCCGTAGTCCTCGCCCTTATAGGTCGTGGGCTCGATCAGGCGCGGGTCCTGACCGTCGAATTCGACCAGGGCGAAGCGGGCGTTCGTGCCGCCGATATCGCCGACGAGACCCAGACCCGGGCTGTGATTGCCGTCCATAACCTAGCGCTTCCTCAAGCAAAGACGGAGGCGCCGGCGTCGGCCGCGCCGACCCCGCTGCGCATCCATCCAAACAGTTCCCTACCAAAGCCCGGCTTGGACGCCGGGACGTTCGCCGGCGTGCGAGCGCGCAGAACGGCCTCGTCCACCAGGATCTTCAATTCGCCGGTCTCGGCATTGACGCTGATCACGTCGCCGTCCTGGACATAGGCCAGAGGCCCGCCCTTGGCGGCTTCCGGCGTCACGTGGATGGCGGCGGGCGTCTTGCCCGACGCGCCCGACATGCGGCCGTCGGTGACCAGGGCGACCTTGTAGCCGCGGTCCAGCAGCACCGAGATCGACGGCGACAGGTTGTGCAGTTCCGGCATGCCGTTGGCCGACGGCCCTTGGAAGCGGACCACGACGACCACGTCGCGATCCAGCTCGCCGCGCTTGAAGGCGGCGATGAAGTCTTCCTGCTCCTGGAACACGGCGCACGGGGCTTCGATCACGTGGTGCTCGGGCTTCACGGCCGAGATCTTCATGACACCACGACCGAGGTTGCCGGCCATCAGACGCAGGCCGCCCTCCTTGCTGAACGGGTCGGAGACCGGACGCACGATGGCCGTGTCCAGGCTCTCTGCCGCACCCTCGCGCCAGGTCAGGACGCCGTCCTCGAGGTGCGGCTCCTGGGCGTACAGCGACAGGCCCGGACCGGCGATGGTCTGGACGTCTTCGTGCACCAGGCCGGCCTTGAGCAGCTCGCGGATCACGAACGCCATGCCGCCGGCGGCCTGGAAGTGGTTCACGTCGGCCGAGCCGTTCGGATAGACGCGGGCCAGCAAGGGCGTGGCCTTGGAGATGTCGTCCAGGTCCTCCAGCGTCAGCTGGATGCCGCCCGCATGCGCCATGGCGATGATGTGCAAAGCGAGGTTGGTCGAGCCGCCGGTGGCCATCAGGCCGACCACGCCGTTGACGATCGACTTCTCGTCGATCATCCGGCCGACCGGGATGAACTCGTTGCCTTTGTTGGTCACGGCGGCGGCGCGGCGCGCGGCTTCCTTGACCAGGGCTTCACGCAGCGGCGTGTTGGGGTGGACGAAGGCCGAGCCGGGCAGATGGAAGCCCATCAGCTCCATCAGCATCTGGTTGGTGTTGGCCGTGCCGTAGAAGGTGCAGGTGCCGGGGCCGTGATAGCTGGCCTGCTCGGCTTCCAGCAGCTCGGCGCGGCCGACCTTGCCCTCGGCGTAGAGGGCGCGGATGCGGGCCTTCTCGCTGTTGGGCAGGCCCGAGGTCATCGGGCCGGCGGGCACGAACAGGGCCGGCAGGTGGCTGAAGGTCAGGGCGCCCATGACCAGGCCCGGGACGATCTTGTCGCAGACGCCCAGGTACAGGGCCGAGTCGAAGGCGTCGTGGGTCAGGGCGACGGCCGTGGCCATGGCGATGACGTCGCGCGAGAACAGCGACAGCTCCATGCCCGGACGGCCCTGGGTGACGCCATCGCACATGGCCGGCACGCCGCCGGCGAACTGGGCGGTCGCGCCCACTTCACGCGCGGCGACCTTGATCAGCGCCGGATACTCTTCCAGCGGCTGGTGGGCCGACAGCATGTCGTTATAGGCCGAGACGATGCCGATGTTCGGCGCGTTCGGGTCCAGCGCGCGCACCTTGTCGACGCCCGGCGAGGCGGCGAAGGCGTGAGCCCAGTTGGCGCAGGACAGCTTGGCCCGGCCCGGCTGGCTGTCGATCGCGTGCTGCATGTTGGCGAGGTACGCCGCGCGGCTGTCCTTGCTGCGCTCGATGATGCGCGCGGTGACTTCGGCGATGACCGGGTTCATGACGCTTACTCCGCCCAGAGGATGCGGACCTTGGCGCGGTCCTGCTTCAGGATGGCGGCGACCGGCAGGGCCGGATCGACGTCGCCTTCCAACAACGCTTTCTTGGCCGCACCGGTCACCAGCAGCACGATCAAATCGGTGCGGGTCAGGGCGGCCAGGGTCAGGCTCAGGCGCTGGATGTCCGGGGCCGGGTCGCCGGCCGGCACGGCCAGGACCGAGCGCTCGGAGTGCAGGTCCAGCCCGCGCGCCAGCACCGGATTGCCCGGGAACAGCGAGGCGAAGTGGCCGTCAGCGCCCACGCCCAGCAGCACCACGCCGAACGGCGCGGCGGCGTCGACGCCCTCCTGCGCCTTCAGGGCACTCTCTTCGTGGCTGACGCCCTCGAAGAACAGCGGCGCGAACTCAGCCTTCGCGGCCTCGCCCGTCAGCAGGTGACGACGGACCAGGCCTTCGTTGCTGCCCGGATCGGACGGCGGGACGAAGCGCTCGTCGGTCAGGGTGACCGTGATCTTGTCCCAGGGCGCGGTCATGCCGGCCATGCGGTCATAGACAGGGGCCGGCGTCGTGCCGCCGGTGGCGGCAAAGCCCGCCTTGCCGTGGGTGGCGACCGCCGTGGTCAGCGCCCCGACCAGGATCGAGGCGGCGGCGTCATAGAGGTCTTCGCGCGAACCGAAGGTTTCGAACTTGGCCATGACCTTAAGCCTTCCAGGACCGGCCGCCGGGCGAGATCAGCCCCTGCGCCGACTGCGGCCCCCAGGTGCCGGCCGCGTAGTGGGCCGGCTCGACCCCGGCTTCGGCCCAGGCGGCCGAGACGGCGTCGATGAACTTCCAGGCCTGCTCGACCTCGTCACGGCGCACGAACAGCGTGCGGTCGCCGCGGAAGGCGTCCAGGAACAGCTTCTCGTAGGCGATCCGGCGACGGCCGCCGCTCTGGCTGAACGACAGCGACAGCGGCAGCGATTGCAGGCGCATGCCCTCTTCCGACAGACCCGGACGCTTGTTCATCAGCGTCAGGACGATGTTCTCGTCCGGCTGCAGGTCGATGACCAGGCGGTTGGCGCACAGGTCGGTGTCGGTGCCCTTGCCGAAGATGTTATGCGGCAGCGGCTTGAACTGGACGACGATCTGGGTGCGGCGGTCCGGCAGGTTCTTGCCGGTGCGCAGGAAGAACGGCACGCCGTCCCAGCGCCAGTTGTCGATCGCCACCTTCATGGCCACGAAGGTCTCGGTCTTGGTGGGCTTGCCAACTTCCTCGACATAACCCGCGCGGGCCGAGCCCTCGACCACGCCGGCCACGTACTGGCCGCGCACGGTGTCGTGGGCCACGCTCTCCTTGGTGAAGGGGCGCAAGGACCGCAGCACCTTGACCTTCTCGTCGCGGACCGCGTCGGGGTCGAAGCCCGACGGCGCCTCCATGGCGACCAGGCACAGCAGCTGCAGCATATGGTTCTGCACCATGTCCCGCAGCGCGCCGTACTCGTCATAATAGGGCCAGCGGTCGCCGACCTTCTCGGTCTCGGCGATGGTGATCTGCACGTGGTCGATCGTGTTGCGGTCCCACAGGGGCTCGAACAGCACGTTGGCGAAGCGCAGGGCGGTCAGGTTCTGGACCGTTTCCTTGCCCAGATAGTGGTCGATCCGGAAGACCTGGCTTTCGTCGACCACGGCGGCGACGGCGGCGTTCGTGGCCTTGGAGCTCTCCAGGTCGCGACCCAGCGGCTTTTCCAGGATCAGGCGCGCCTTGGGACCGGTCAGGCCGGCGGCTTGCAGCGCCTGGCAGGCCGGGCCGTACAGGCTGGGCGACAGCGAGAAGAAGATCACCAGGTCGCCGTGGGCGCCGATGCGCTCGGCCAGCTTCTTAGTGTCGTCCTCGCTGGTGATGTTGGCGGGCACGTAGTCCAGGCGGGCGGCCAGGCGGTTCCAGGCCGCCTCCTCCACCGTCGCGCGCTTGCCCAGCTGCTCACGAACCAAGGCCTTGTAGCTGGCGGCGTCATGATCCGCGCGAGCAACGCCGATGATCCGCAAGTCGTGCGGCAGCAGTCGATCAAGTTCCAGGAAGTAGAGCGAAGGCAAAAGCATTCGCAGAGCCAGATCCCCCGCGCCGCCCAGCAGCACAAGGACCTCGCGGCCATTCTCGCCGTCTTCTTTCTTCTTAACCAATGTCGTCCACCCTATGACAACGTTGTCATGACATGCCTGCGGCAGAAAGGCAAGCGCTCGACGCTCCTCCCGTCATATGGGACGGTGAGCGGGCTCTAACTAGGCTAAACGTCTAGAGCCCGCCATAAGACCAATCGGGTTTTGCCGGGTGAATTTTCGGTGACGCAGGCGCGCTCAGAGGCGGGTCATGCCTCGAAGTTCAGCGAATTTAGCGCTTGAGCGAAACGCCCTGCCCTATCGGGCCCCGGCGGGCTTCCCGGTGCGGAATCGGTCCTTCATCCGGCCGATCCAGCCGTTGAAGGCCTCGTTGTCGGCGGTGACGCGGCTGAAGTCCGAGGCCGACAGCGATTCGACGCTCATGCCCTGCAGGGCCACACGCAGACCGTCGGGATTGCCGGCGCTGTCGACGAAACCGGACCAGCGCTGACGCAGGCGGGCCAGGGACTTGTCGTCGTCGGCCAGGCTGTAGGCGACGGCCGTGCGCAGCAGGCGGGCCTCGTCGCCGGGGCTGAGCGGTCCGGTGGTCTTGAAGCGGTCGCCCAGCGAGCGTTCGTACATCGCCCCGGCCAGCGGCCAGGCGTGCTGCTTCCAGGCGATCTCGGCGCGGATTTCCTGGCCGTCGCGGCTGTTGTCCTTCTCGATCAGCTCCAGGGCGTCGTCGTAACGCCCCAGGCTCATCAGGGCGCGGGCGGTAGCCAGGCGACGCTCGACGTTCAGGGCCGGCGGCAGGATGGTGGTCCGGGTCGCGTTGATGGTCTCCAGCGCGTCTTCCGGCTTCTTGTTCATCAGGTAGATCCAGGCCAGGTCGGTGGCGACCTGGGCCTTGGGCACGCCGTTCAGGCGGTTGTCGACCTGGTACTTGAGCAGCTTGGCGGCGTCGTCCAGCAGGTCGACATCGACCAGGCGGCGCACCAGGTTGCGGACCATCTGGTCTCCGTCGGCGCCGATCGGGGTCAGGTCCTGGAAGTCATAGAACAGGCCCACGGCCTGCACCGGCTGCATGCCGTCGGCCAGGCCTTGCAGGAACAGCTGCCGGAAGGTGTTCGACAGGTCGTTCTGCAGCGCCACCGCCTCGGGACGGTCGGGCAACTGGCGACCGGCCGAGCGCAGCACTTCCAGCGCCTCGCGATAGCGGCCTTGGTCGATATAGAGCTTGCCCAGCGCCCGGATGACTTCCAGTTCGACGCCGTCGCCGCGCCAGCGATAGCGCAGCTGGTTCAGGGTCTCGGCGGTCTTCTGGGCGGTGATCTGGCCCTTGGCGTAGCCCAGCTGGGTCGCGTGCAGGATGGCCGGCGTCGCCAGCCGGTCGATCGGCGCCTTCGCGATGGCTTCGAACATGCGGCGGGCGCGGACCTTCTCGCCCTTGGCTTCGAAGATGCGGGCCTGGGTCAGGCGGATGTCCAGCTGGTCGGGCACCGGCACCTTGGGCACGGCCAGGGCCTTGGTCACCAGCTGCATCGCGCCGGTCAGGTCGCCGACGCCCAGCGCCGCCTGGGCCTGGGCGTGCAGGAAGCGCGCGCGCCAGATCGGCGGGAACAGGTCCAGGGCTCGGCCGCCGCCTGCGAACTTGGCGCGCGCGTCGGCCCACTGGCCCTGCTTGGTCGAGATATAGCCGCGCCACAGGGCGCTGGACGGATCGTCGCTGAGCACCGGCGAGGAGAAGTCGGCGTCGGCCTCGGTCAGGCGGCCGGCCATCACCTTGGCCACGCCGCGCAGGCCGCGGAACTCCGCGTCACCCAGCAGGGTCTGGTGCTTGCGGCCCGCGGCGTTCAGCACGCCGATGGCCTCGAACGACATCTGCGAGCCGACCAGGAAGCGGGCCAGGGCCATGCGGGCGCCGGTGTCGCTGTCCTTGCCGTCGCCTTCCGGCGCGGCGGGAATGGCGCCTTGCAGGGCGTTGTAGCGGGTCAGGAAACCGCCCGAACCGGTCTTGGGCCAGTTGTCCAGGTCGATCAGGGCCGGCATCGACATCGGCTGCGGCGCGCCGGCGGCGGCCTCTTCCGGCGGGGTGTTGGCCGAGATCGGCGACAGGATCAGGCCCTTGGGCCGGCCGATGCGCAGCAGGTCGCCGTCAGCCTGCACCAGCAGGTCGGCGGCGTAGGTCTCGATGGCCAGACCCTGCACCGATTGCAGCAGCGCCATCTCGACATATTCGCGACGCGACGGCAGGCCCTTGGACGGGGCCAGGGCGGGGGCAACGATCATCTTGTCGCCGACGGCGGGGTCGGCGACCCAGACCGCCTTGGTCACGCCCGAGACGCTGGCCGACAGGGTCGCCGGGTGCACGCTCTCGTCGCGCGCGACCTTGATGATGTCGGGGCTTTCCTGCGAGCCGGGGCCCAGGCTGATCTTCCACAGACCACCCTGCCCTTCGGCCACATAGGGCTTGCCGGCCTGGGTGACGATGCGCAGGGCGCTGTAGTCGGCGCCCTTGAAGACCTGGAACTTGGAATAGCCGACGCTGGACGACGGCAGCTTGGAGGTGTCCAGGCGCGCGGGCGTATCGAACACGATCCAGACCGCTTCGCCGCGCCGGAACACGGCGGCCCCGGCCGGGGCGGCCCAGTTGAAGCTGAGCGTGACCTGCTGGTCCTGGCGCTCGAACTCGACCTTGACCACGCCGCCGGCGGGCATCGGGTTGGGACGGCCGATCGGCGCTGCGGCCTGGGCGCTCGTCTGGCTGGCCGGCGGCGCGCCCGGACGGGCGAAGATGTTGACGAAGTCGACCCCGTCGGCGTTGCCCAGACGCGCGTCGGCGTCGTCGGTCAGGGTCAGCACGATCTCGAGCACGCCGTTGACGTGGCGGGCTTCGGAGTTCTTCACCCAGCGCGGCGGCGCGATCTTCAGGCTGGAGAGATCGGGATTGGCGTCGCGGCTGAACCGCATGACCAGCGTCTGGCCCTCGCGGTGCGAGACCATCTTCGCGCCGCTGGCCCAGTGGAATTCGACCCGCGAGAAGTCAGCCGCCTGCGCCACGCGCACGTCCAGCGAGCCGCGCGCCGCGGGGGGCGGCGGCGCGGCGTAGCCGGACGGCGCCAGCGTGCCCGCGATGACCGCGGCGGCGACGCTGGAGCGCAGGAGCTGACGAAGGGTCATGGGCCTCCCTTAGCCGGCTTTTTTGGGCGCCGACTTGGCCTTAGGCGCCGCGGCGCCGGCCAGGCCGGCATCGGCCTGCTGCGTGGGAGCAGCAGCGCCAGGAGCGGCCGCAGCATTGTCGGCGATCGCGGCCTTGCCCTTCTCGACGGCCGGGTTGGCCATGCGCGAGGCCAGGCGCTCGGTCAGGATCTTGGCTTCGCCCGGCGCCATGTTGGCCAGGATCTGCGACAGAGCCCGTTCCTTCATCTTGGCGGCGATCGGCAGGCGAACCTCGTCCGACAGCAGGGTGATGCGGGCGGCGGCGTCCTTGGGCTTCATGCCCTGATAGACGGTGACCAGGCGATCGACCTCGGCCTGCTTCTGGTTGTCGACCTGGCCCAGCAGGCCCTGGATGTCGCCCTTCAGGCCCGTCAGGGACTTCATCTTGGCGTCCAGCTTGGCCTCGGCGGCGGCCAGCAGCTGCAGCTGGACGTCGATGTCCTGCTCGCGCTGGTCCAGCTGACCGCGACGGGCGCCCAGGCTTTGCAGCACGCGAAGTTCGGCGGGCGAGAGGCCGGCTTCCTTGGCCAGGGCGTCGGCCGACGGGGCGCAGACGCGGGGCGGCGGGGCGTTGGCGGCGGCCGGCTGGCCAGCGCCCTCGGCCGAAGCGGCCTCTTCACCGCCCTTAGCGGCGTCCTTCTTGCCATCCGGCTTGGCGACGCCTTCAGCAAAAGCCTTGGCCCCACCCAGCAGGTCGGGCAGCGACTTGGCGCCGGCCATGGCGTTGATCGCCAGGACGCCGCCGACGGCGACGCCGACCAGGGGGAGGATGCGAGGAACGTTCTTCATCAGCGGGGCGCTCTGGGGTTGCTTCCGGGACGCGAGCCATCGGTCGGTCCGTCGAAGAGGTCATCATCGATCCGCGCCCGTGAACGCGGGGTTTCGCGAGAGGCGCTGGGGCCTCCCAGGTTGGGGCGAGTGGCCGGCGGGAGACGGTCTTCCCGGTCCAGCAGGCGCTCGAAATCTTCAGCCTTCAGCCGGCGTTCCGCCTGAGGGGGGGCTTCCGGCTCGCGGCGGGTCAACGCCGGACGCTCGAAGCGCTCTTCGCTGACCGGACGCTCATCCAGGCGCTGGGGGCGTTCCGGACGCGCGGGCGTCGAGGCCGGCAGCGGACGGCTGGTCCGCTCTTCCAGCTGGGCCGCCAGGGCCTGGGCGCGCTCGATGCGCACCGCCAGGGTCTCGGCCGCCTCGTCGGTGGCCGCGCGCAGGTCGGCCAGGCCCTGCTCGGCGCGGGCCGCGGCCTGGTCCAGCTCGGTCACCGCCTTGGCGAAGCCCTCGTGGCTGTCGCGCAGGGCCTTCAGGCGACGCTCGAGACGCCAGCCGAAGACCAGCGCCGCGATCAGCAGCACCGCCAGGAACCCGTTCATGGCGAAGGCGATCAGGCTCATTTCAGCTTCTGCACGGCCTTCTTGGCGGCGGGCGTCAGCGGCGCCTCGGCCCGGATGGCGATCGAGTGGTTGCGACGGCCCATGCGGCCGCGCGTCAGCCGGATGGTCCCGGCGCGCAGCTCGACCAGGCTCTCGGGCGTGGCGTTCAGCATCAGCGTGTCGCCGACCTGCATGTTCAGCACGCGCGACAGCGGCACCTGCTGCTCGTCCAGCACGGCGCGAACCTCGGTCTGGGTGGTCCACAGCTCGGTGGCCAAGTGGCCTTCCCAGATGTTGTCGCGGCCGAACTTCTCACCCATGAACTGCTGCAGCAGCATCTTCCGGATGGGTTCCAGCGTGGCGTAGGGCAGCAAGAGCTCGATGCGGCCGCCGCGGTCTTCCATGTCGATGCGCAGCTTCACCAGGATCGCGGCGTTGGCCGGACGGGCGATGGCGGCGAAGCGCGGGTTGGTTTCCAGGCGGTCCAGCGAGAAACCGACCGGATGCAGGGGCTCGAAGGCGCTCTTCAGGTCCTGCAGCACCACCTCGATCATCCGCTGCACCAGCACGCGTTCGATCGTGGTGTAGGGACGGCCCTCGATGCGCATCGCGGCCGTACCGCGACGGCCGCCCAGCAGCACGTCGACGATCGAGTAGATCAGGTTGGAGTCGACCGTCAGCAGGCCGTAGTTGTCCAGCTCCTCGGCCCGGAACACGGCCAGGATGGCCGGCAGCGGGATCGAGTTCAGATAGTCGCCAAAGCGGATCGAGCTGATGTTGTCGAGGCTGACTTCGACGTTGTCCGACGTGAAGTTCCGCAGGGACGTCGTCATCAACCGCACCAGGCGGTCGAAGACGATTTCCAGCATCGGCAGGCGCTCGTACGAGACCAGCGCCGAGTTGATGATGGCGCGGATGCCCGTTCGGTCTTCGCCGCCGTCGCCGGAGAGATCGAAGCCCAGCAGGCTGTCGATCTCGTCCTGGTTCAGGATGCGCTCGGAGCCAGCCTCGCCGCCGCCGTCATCCCAGCCGCCCATGCCGCCGGAGAAGTCGCCGAACTCGTTGCCGCCGCCGCCAGCGTCGCCGCCGCCGTCGAAGGCCCCGGGGGGGTTCTGCGAGGCCCATTGGGCCATCGCGGCCTGATCGTCCAGTTCGTCCGCCATGTTTGTTCGCCCAACCAGCCCGAAGGCTTAGTTGATCAGCATCTCCTCGATGAGGACCGCATTCACCTTGGCCGGCGCGGCGACCAGGTTCACCCGGCGCAGCAGTTCGACCCGCAGTTGGAAAGTGCCCTGCGAACCATTCAGGTCCTCGGGGCGCAGCTCGCGCAGGAAGGTCTGGAACATGTCCTGCAGCCTGGGCAGATTCGGCGTCAGCGCCTCGGCCGTGTCCTCGTCGGGCAGCTCGAAGGTCAGCTTCAGCTTCAGGAAGGTCGACTTGCCGTCGGCCGTCTGCATGTTCACGACGATGTCGGGCAGCGTGTAGAAGACCACGCCGTCGGGGCCTTCCTTGATCACGGGCGCCGGACCGCCAGCAGCGGCAGCGCCGCCCTCGCCTTCCTTCTTCTCGCCGTGACCGCCCTTCTCTTCCTTCTTTTCCTTCTTCTCTTTCTTTTCCTTGCCGTGCTCGCCTTCAGCGGCGGCCTCCGGCTTGGGCTTCATCAGGAAGAAGGCCGCAGCGCCGCCGCCGCCCAGGACGAGGACGCCCGCGGCGATCGCGATGATCAGGATTGGCGGCTTCTTTTTCGCCGGGGCTTCGCCCTCGACGCCCTCTTCCCCTTCGGGAGCGGGAGCTTCCTTTTCCGGTTTCTTGGCCACGCGCGCGGTTCCTTGGAATCTATGCCCGTACACATGCGGGGGACATGGTTAACGATGTGTTTTGGCGGCCATTCTGTCGCAGGCTGAATCTGCCCGGCAGACTCCTCCCAACACCCCAGCGTTAACCTTCCTATTTGTTGATTTATAACGCGTTTTAGAGCTGGCACGAAGGTTGCTTCTGGGGATGCGGCGCATTTGTCGCGCCAGCCGCCCGAGTTAACTCGCCATGGACAACGCGCTTTATGTCGGCCTGTCGCGTCAGATGACGCTGCGCCGCCAGCTCGACATCGTGGCCAACAACATCGCCAACGCCAACACCACGGGCTTCAAGACCGAAGACCTGATGGTCGCCACCGAACAAGGCAAGCCGGCCAAGACCCTGGACGGCAAGGCCACGGTCAAGTTCGTGCTGGACACCGGCGTGGCCCGCGACTTCACACAAGGCGCCATGACCAAGACGGGCGGCGACTTGGACCTGGCGATCGAGGGCAACGGTTTCTTCCACGTCCAGGCGGGCGGCGCCGACCGCTACACCCGCGACGGCCGCTTCACCACCAACCCGGAAGGCCAGCTGGTCACCCAGGAAGGCGCCCTGGTCATGGACGACGGCGGCGGTCCGCTGACGATCGACCCGACGCTGGGCCCGGTCGCGATCGGCAAGGACGGCACGGTTTCGCAAGGCGCGGTCCGCGTCGGCCGCCTGGCCGTGGTCCGCCCCGACGACCTGGCCTCGATGGCCAAGGACGGCGACAACCTCTACCGCAACACCGCCAACACCACCCTGGCAGCCGCCCCTGACGCCCGCGTCCACCAGGGCATGCTGGAATCCTCGAACGTCCAGCCAGTCATCGAGATCACCAAGCTGATCGAGATCCAGCGCGCTTACGAGAGCGTCGCCAAGATGATGGACAACACCGCCGAACTCTCCCGCACCGCCGTCGATCGGCTGGGCAAAGTCAATTAAGGGACGCTAGCCGATGCAAGCTCTCCGCACCGCCGCTTCGGGCATGTCAGCGCAACAGCTGAACGTCGAAGTCATCTCGCACAACATCGCGAACATGAACACCGTGGGCTTCAAGCGCCAACGGGCCGAGTTCCAGGACCTGCTGTATCAGCAGGTGGAACGCGCCGGTTCGCAGTCGTCCAGCAACGGCAACATCGTCCCGACCGGCGTGCAGGTCGGCGGCGGCGTCAAGGCCGGCTCGGTCTATCGCATCACCGAGCAAGGCACCCCGACCCTGACCGACAACCCGCTGGACATCGCCATCCAGGGCAAGGGCTACCTGCCGATCCTGATGCCGTCGGGCGAGACGGCCTATACCCGCGCCGGCAACTTCTCGACCAACGACCAGGGCCAGATCGTCACCGAGGACGGCTACACCGTCCAGCCGGGCATCACGGTCCCGCAGAACGCCACCGACATCATCATCGGCAAGACCGGCCTGGTGCAGGTGAAGCTGGACGGCCAGACCCAGCCGCAGACCATCGGCCAGATCCAGCTCGCCAACTTCATGAACGAAGGCGGCCTGGAGCAGATCGGCGACAACCTGCTGCTGGAAACCTCCGCCTCGGGCGCGGCCACCCTCGCCGCCCCCGGCGAACCGGGCTTCGGCATGCTGATGCAGCACTACACCGAAGCCTCGAACGTCGACGCGGTGACCGAAATCACCTCGCTGATCACGGCCCAGCGCGCCTACGAGATGAACTCGAAGGTGATCACCACGGCCGACCAGATGCTCCAAGCCACCTCGCAGCTGCGGTCGTAAGCTCATGAAGACCCTCCTCTTCGCCGCCGCCGCCACGCTGGTCATCACCCTGCTGGGCGCCCCCGCCTTCGCCGGCACGCCGGTGTCCTTGCGCATGGACACCACCGACGCCGACGGCCGCATCACCCTGGGCGACCTGTTCGACGGCGTGTCCGGCCCGGCCGCCAACATGGTCGTCGCCGCCCGCATGGGCTCCACCGCCGTGCTCGACGCCGGCCAGGTGCAGGTCTCGGCCCGCCGCGCCGGCTTCGACTGGACCAACAGCAACGGCATCCGCCGCATCATCGTCCGCGAAGGCCTCGACAACGGCGGCGTCTCGGCGGGCGCTGGCGGCGCTTCGGCCTCGGCCGCGCGCGGCAATGTGGAAGTTCTTGCCTATGCCCGCAGCATGATGGCCGGCGAAATCGTCCAGCCGCAGGACCTGATCTACGTGAAGATGGCCGGCGCCCCGGTCGACGCCCCGCGCGACTCCGACGCCGTCATCGGCCTGGCGGCCAAGCGCCCCCTGCGTGAAGGCACCGCGGTCTCCCTGCGCGATGTTGCCGCAGCCCAGGTCATCAAGAGCGGCGACCTGGTCACCATCACCTATGACGAAGGCGGAATTTCCCTTTCGCTTCAAGGCAAAGCGATGGCCGCCGCCGCCACGGGCGACGTCTTCGCCGTCCAGAACACGCTCTCCAAGAAGGTCATTCAGGCTGTCGCCACCGGTCCCGGTAGCGCCGCCGTGGGTCCGCAGGCCCGGAGCTTGCAAGCCCGTTCGCAACCCGTCCGTTTCGCCGCTCGCTAAGAGGTAGCTCACCCATGCGTCGCCCCGTCATCATCGCCGCCGCCGTCCTGCTGGCCCCGCTGGCTGCCTGCTCCACCGTCCAAGAAGCCGTGAAGGGCCCGAACCTGGCTCCCGTCGGCTACCCGGCCGAACTGGCCCCGATGCAGCAGCAATATGTCTCGGCCCGCGAGCCCTCGCCGCAAGCCGCCTCGGCCAACTCGCTATGGCGCGTCGGCGCCCGCGCCTTCTTCAACGACCAGCGCGCCAGCCGCGTCGGCGACATCCTGACCGTGATGATCGACATCGACGACAGCGCCAGCACCAAGAACCAGACCGCGTCCTCGCGCACCTCGAACATGAAGGCCGGCATCCCCAACCTGCTGGGCCTGGAATCGAGCCTGGGCAAGGTGCTGCCGGGCGGCTTCGACCCGGCCAACGCCCTGAACACCAACTCGGCCACCACCAATGCCGGCGCCGGCAGCGTCCAGCGCTCGGAAAAGATCAGCCTGACGATCGCCGCCGTGGTCAGCCAGGTCCTGCCGAACGGCAACATGGTCATCCAGGGCACCCAGGAAGTCCGCACCAACGCCGAGCTGCGCCAGCTGACCGTGGCCGGCATCGTGCGCCCCGAGGACATCTCCTCGGCCAACACCATCAAGCACACGCAGATCGCCGAAGCCCGCATCAGCTACGGCGGCCGCGGCGACATCAGCCGCGTGCAGAAGACCCCGGCCGGCCAGTCGCTGGTCGAGAAGTTCTCGCCCTTCTAAGCGAGACGCAGCGTAACGCCTGAACGGGCGCGGCGGCTTTGAGCCTCCGCGCCCGATTTCGTTTCAGGAGCCATTCAGGTCCCCGCTGCGTTGATCGAGCGAGGAGGACCTTCCCATGGCGTCCCGTATCGCCCTCGCCGCTCTCGCAATGCTGACCGCAGGCCTGGCCGGCTGCGCGCACGAGAAGGTCGCCGTGAACGGTTATCGCTGGGCCTATCTGGAAGCCCAGCAGGAAGCGCCGCGCCTGGCCTATGGCCGCCCGAACAGCGATGACGTGGTGCTGATGATCAGCTGCCGGCCCGGCCAGGACCAGGTGGACGTCTCGGCCGTCGGCCTGTCGGGCGGCGAGATCGTCCTGGCCTCCGGCCGCACGGAAAGCCGCTTCGCCGCCGCCAAGGTCGACAACGCCATGGGCGACGGCGGCCTGCTGGAAGCGCGCGGCAAGGCCAGCGCCCCGGCTCTGGCGGGTTTCAGGAAATCAGGCGATCTGGCCCTGCTCACCAAAGGCGAGCGCCACAACCTGGCGGCAGGTTCTGCCGACCAGGGTCACGTGAAGGCGTTCTTCAAGGCCTGCGAGGCCTAAGCCCTGCGGCCAGCTCCCGCCGCGCTGACATTGTCCATGCCCAGGGCCGACAACGCGCCGCGCAGGATGCCGTCGGCGTCGAGGCCGGCTTGGGCGTACATGGCGTCGGGCTTGTCCTGGTCCTGGAAGACGTCGGGCAGGCACAGGGTGCGGACCTTCAGGCCGCGATCGAAGGCGCCGTGCTCGGCCAGGGCCTGCAGCACGAAACCGCCGAAGCCGCCCATGGCCCCCTCTTCCACCGTGATCAGCGCCTCGTGCTCGCGCGCCAGGCGCAGCAGCAGGTCGATGTCCAGCGGCTTGGCGAAGCGGGCGTCGCAGACCGTGGCCGAGAGGCCACGCGCGGCCAGCAGATCAGCGGCCTTCAGGCTCTCGGCCAGGCGCGTGCCGAACGAGACGATGGCGACGCTGGTCCCCTCGCGGACGATGCGGCCCTTGCCGATCTCCAGCGGGTCGACTTGCGCCGGCATTTCCAGGCCCAGGCCCTCGCCGCGCGGATAGCGGAAAGCCGAAGGGCGGTCGTCGATGGCGGCGGCGGTGGCGACCATGCGGGCCAGCTCGACCTCGTCGGCGGCGGCCATCAGCACCATGCCGGGCAGAGCGCCCATGAAGCCGATGTCGAAGCTGCCGGCGTGAGTCGGGCCGTCGGCGCCGACCAGACCGGCGCGGTCCATGGCGAAGCGCACCGGCAGGCCCTGGATGGCCACGTCGTGCACCACCTGGTCATAGCCGCGCTGCAGGAAGGTCGAATAGATGGCCGTGAACGGCTTCATGCCGTCGGCGGCGAGGCCGGCGGCGAAGGTCACCGCATGCTGCTCGGCGATGCCGACGTCGAAGGTGCGCTGCGGGAACGCCTTGCCGAACAGGTCCAGGCCCGTGCCGGACGGCATGGCGGCGGTGATGGCGACGATCTTGTCGTCCTTCTCCGCCTGCTTGATCAGTTCCTGGGCGAAAACCTTGGTGTAGCTGGGCGGGCCGGCGGCCGCCTTCTGCTGCTGGCCGGTGACCACGTCGAACTTGGCCACGGCGTGCAGCTTGTCGGCCGCGCCCTCGGCCGGGGCGTAGCCCTTCCCTTTTTGCGTGACGCAGTGGACCAGCACCGGCTTGTCGCCGAAGGCCTTGACGTTCTTGAGCACGCTGACCAGGGCGTCCATGTCGTGGCCGTCGATCGGGCCGACATAGTGGAAGCCCAGCTCCTCGAAGAAGGTGCCGCCGGTGACCATGCCCCGGGCATATTCTTCCGCCTTGCGAGCGGCTTCGCGCATCGGGGTCGGCAGCTTTTCGACGACGGTCTTGCCCAGCTTGCGCACCGAGCGGTAGGCGCCGCCCGAGACCAGGTTGGCGAGATAGGCGCTCATGCCGCCCACCGGCGGGGCGATCGACATGTCGTTGTCGTTGAGGATGACGATCAGGCGCTTGGTGGTGTCGGTGGCCGCGTTCATCGCCTCATAGGCCATGCCCGCGCCCAGCGAGCCGTCGCCGATCACGGCGATGACGCTGTTGTCTTCACCCTTGGCGTCGCGCGCGGCGCAGAAGCCCAGCGCGGCCGAGATCGAGGTCGAGGCGTGGGCCGCGCCGAACGGGTCGTATTCGCTCTCGGCCCGCTTGGTGAAGCCCGACAGACCACCGCCCTGGCGCAGCGTCTTGATGCGATCACGGCGGCCGGTGAGGATCTTGTGCGGATAGGCCTGGTGGCCGACGTCCCAGATGACGATGTCCTTGGGCGTCTCGAACACGTGATGCAGGGCCACGGTCATCTCGACCACGCCCAGGCCCGCGCCCAGGTGTCCGCCCGTCACCGACACCGCGTCGATCATCTCGGCCCGGACCTCGGCCGCGAGCTGTTTCAGCTCGGGTACGGAGAGCCCGCGCGTGTCGGCCGGCGAAGCAATCGAGTCGAGCAGTGGCGTTTTGGAAGACATGTTTGACAAAAGCGCGGTCAGTTGCGGCGGTCCAGCACGAAATCAACGCTTTCGCGCAGATGTTCGGCTCGTTCGCCAAAGATTTCGAGATGGGAACGGGTCTGGTCGGCAAGAAGCGCCACGCGCTCTTTCGCCGCGTCCAGCCCCAGCAGGGTGACGTAGTTGGCCTTGCCCATGGCGGCGTCCTTGCCGCCCGTGGCCTTGCCCATGGTCTCGGGATCACCCTCGGCGTCCAGGATGTCGTCGACGATCTGGTAGGCCAGGCCCAGATCCTGGGCGAAGGCCATCAGGGCGGCGCGCTCGGCGTCCTTGGCGCGGGCGATGATCAGCGGGATCTCGAAGGCGAAGGCGATCAGAGCGCCGGTCTTCAGGCGCTGCATGCGCGCCACCGCGCCCAGGTCGTCGCGGACCCCAAGAATGTCGATCATCTGGCCGCCGGCCATGCCGCGCGCGCCCGAGGCGATGGCCAGCTTGCGCACCAGCTCCGAGCGGACATGGCCGTCGTCGTGGGTGTCGGGGTGGGCCATGATCTCGAAGGCCGCCGTCTGCAGGGCGTCGCCCGCGAGGATGGCGGTGGCCTCGTCATACTGCTTGTGCACGGTCGGACGGCCGCGGCGGACGTCGTCGTCGTCCATGGCCGGCAGGTCGTCGTGGACCAGGCTGTAGGCGTGGATGCACTCCAGCGCGCAGGCCGCGCGCAGCACCGGCCGCTCGGGCAGATCGAACATCTTGCCGGTCTCGAGCGCGAAGAACGGGCGCAGGCGCTTGCCCGGCCCCAGCGCCGCGTAGCGCATGGCCTCGGTCAGGCGGGTCTCAGGGCCTTCGGCGCGCGGCAGCAGTTCGTCCAGCGCCACGGTGACGATGTCGGCCGCCTGGACGATCCGCCTGGCCAGATCGTTTTCCGGACGCGGGGCCGCCATCAGTTGAACTCAGCCGCTTCGGCCGAAACGGCGCCGCCCTGACCCAGGACGATCTTCTCGACCTTGAGGCGCGCGGCCTCCAGCTTCTTCTCGCAGTGGGCCTTCAGGGCCGCGCCGCGTTCGTAGATGTCGATCGAACGCTCCAGCGGCGCCTGGCCCGACTCCAGTTCGGCCACGATCCGCTCCAGCTGCGCCAGGGCTTCCTCGAAGCTCAGGGCGGAGATGTCTGCGGGGGCGTTAACGGCGTCGGTCATTTCAACTCTCAGGTGAACAGGCGTCAGCCTAGTGTCCCTGGCCGATGCGAGCAACGGCCTAGAGCCAAGGCGTGGTTAAGGGAAGAGGGTTTTGAGATCAGGCGCGACGGAAGCGCTTGATGCTCCAGTAGGCGTGGCCTTCGTCGACCAATTTCGTCAGGCCGCGCTGCTTCAGCGCGTCGGCGATCATCCAGTTGAAGAAGCCGTGGGCCACCACCAGCACATCCTGGCCCTGGTCCGACAGCTCGACCAGCAGGTCGGCGGCCTTGCCGGCCCGGACTTCGGCCTCGGCGCGAGTCTCCTGGCCGCCGTGGTTGTTGAAGAACCACCACCAGAAGCGGGCGAAGAACCCCAAGCGCTTGGGCGACATCTTCAGCCACAGAGGCCAGGGCGGCGGCGGCAGCGGGGCCTCGATAAAGGTCGGGTCGGTGGCGAAGGCCCGGCCGCCGGTCACCGCCTGGGCCGTCTCGATGGCGCGGCGGCGGGTCGAGGCGATCAGAACGTCGGCGTCGCGGGCGATCTGGATCAGCTGGTCCGGCGGGGTCTGGCCCTCTTTGAGGCCGCCCACTTCGTAGCGCGCCCACCAGTCACCATATTCAGGCGCGTTGAGCTTGACCTTGCGCGACAGGGCGGGTTCGCCGTGGCGGGCCAGGGTGATGGTCCCCGACTTTACGGGCAGGGACGCTTGGTCGGCGGTGGTCACGTCGGCCATATTGTAGAGAAGTCGATCGGCGAGTGGCCGTTCCGTCTTCTCACCCCTCCTGAAGAGCGCGCACATGCGCGGCGGCGGATCGCCCCAGCGCCTGGAGGTCGTAACCGCCCTCGAGCGAGGACACAACCCGCCCCTTGGCCCGCGCGTTGGCCACCGAGACGATCGCCCGGGTCGCCCAGGCAAAATCGTCCTCCTCCAGGCTCTGGGCCGACAGCGGATCGCGGACGTGGGCGTCGAAGCCGGCCGAGACGATGACCAACTCGGGCGCGAAGGCGTCGACCTTGTCCATCAGCCCCTCGAATCGCGACCGCCAGGTCTCGCGCGGCGCATGCGGGGCCACGATGGCGTTGGCGATGTTGCCCACGCCCCGCTCCGACGGATCGCCGGTGCCGGGATACAGCGGCGACTGGTGGATCGAAGCGAAGAACACCGTCGGGTCGTTCTCGAACACCGCTTGCGTGCCGTTGCCGTGGTGGACGTCGAAATCGACGATCGCCACTCGCTTCAACCCGGCCGCCTGGGCCGCGCGGGCCGCCACGGCGACGTTGGAGAACATGCAAAAGCCCATGGCCGTGCCGGGTTCCGCGTGGTGGCCTGGCGGGCGGACGGCGCAGAAAGCGCGCTCGGTCTCGCCCGTGGCCACGGCGCGCACGGCCGCCGCGCAGGCCCCGGCCGCCCGGCGCGCGGCCAGCAGGC
Source organism: Caulobacter sp. GW821-FHT12D05 (assembly GCF_058807295.1). Taxonomy (NCBI): domain Bacteria; kingdom Pseudomonadati; phylum Pseudomonadota; class Alphaproteobacteria; order Caulobacterales; family Caulobacteraceae; genus Caulobacter; species Caulobacter sp. GW821-FHT12D05. The sequence continues at coordinate 60,232 of NZ_JBXAQO010000006.1, read as the reverse complement.
TGCCGGTCGACATCACCGTGTCGGGATCCAGCGCCCGGCGGCCGCTGCTGGGCGCGGCGGCGAAGACGGCCTCGACGAAGGCTTTGGGGTGCACCCGCAGCAGGTCCTCGACATCGACCAGCGGCGCGTCCTGCGGTTCCTGCTCCAGGTTCGGATCATCGTTCAGGGCGTCGATCACCGCCCGCAGGCGCTGGGGGCTCTCCACGTGGCCGTCGCCCGGCTGGTGGTCCAGCATGTCGAGGTGGGTGTAGAGCGCCAGGGTCATCGGTCAGCAGGCCTCTCGCTCGGGCTCGGTCGCCAAGCCTAGCACATTGGCGTCGCCCCAGGCCTTCAGCGCGCAGATCACCGGCTCCAGGCTCTTGCCCTTGGTCGACAGCGAATACTCCACGCGCGGCGGCACCTCGGCATAGACGGTGCGGATGATCAGGCCGTCGGCCTCCAGCTCGCGTAGCTGCTTGGTCAGCATGCGCTGGGTCACCGCGCCCAGCTTCCGCGCCAGGGCGTTGAAGCGCATGCGGCCGCTCATCAGGTGGAACAGGATCACGCCCTTCCACTTGCCGTCGATCAGGCCCAGCGCCGCCTCGACGCCGCACTCCTTGGGATCGTCCATAGCCGCCTCACGGTATACAAACGGGTACTACATACAGAAAATGACCGTACTTGCGAAGATCGTATCGTGGAGCGATCTCCCTGCAGCGGTTCGAAACCGCCCATCTTTCTGGAGACCATCATGAAGATCGTCGGCTTCCGCGAGCTCAAGCCCGCCACCGATCCCACCGCCCTGCTCGACCTGGAAGCGCCCGATCCCGTGGCGACCGGCCACGACATCCTGGTGCGAGTGAAGGCCGTCTCGGTGAACCCTGTCGACACCAAGGTCCGCAGCCGCGCCCAGCCCGCCGACGGTGAAGTCCGCATCCTGGGCTACGACGCCGCCGGCGTGGTCGAGGCGGTCGGCGAGGCCGTCACCCTGTTTTCGCCCGGCGATGAGGTGTTCTACGCCGGCGCCATCCACCGCCCAGGCTCGAACGCCGAACTGCATCTGGTCGACGAGCGCATCGTCGGCAAGAAGCCCAAGACCCTGGACTTTGCCCAGGCCGCCGCCATGCCGCTGACCTTCATCACCGCCTGGGAGCTGCTGTTCGACCGCCTGGGCGTGGCCCGCGACGGCGGCGAAGGCCAGAGCCTGGTGATCATCGGCGGGGCCGGCGGCGTCGGCTCGGCCTTGATCCAACTGGCCCGCAAGCTGACCAAGCTGAACGTCGTGGCCAGCGCCTCGCGTGACGAGACCCGCCAGTGGGTCGAGGGCTTGGGCGCGCACCAGGTGTTCGACCACACCAAGCCGCTGGCCGACGAACTGGCGCGCCTGGGCCTGGAGGCCCCGGCCTATATCGCCGTACTGACCCACAGCGCCGAGCACTTCCCGCAGGTCGTCGAAGCCATAGCCCTGCAGGGCAAGATCGGCGTCATCGAGGCCGACGGCGACCTCAACATCCGGCCGCTGCAGCTGAAGGCCGCCTCGATCCACTGGGAATATATGTTCGCCCGGCCGCAAGGCACGCCGGACATGATCGAGCAGCACAGGCTGCTCACCGAGGTCGCGGACCTGGTCGACCAGGGCGTGTTGCGCACCACCCTCACCCAGGTAGTCGGCAAGATCCGCGCGGCCGACCTCTTGGAAGCCCATCGCATCGTCGAGAGCGCCCGCACCATCGGCAAGGTGGCGCTGGAAGGCTTCTGATTGAAGGGTCCGGTCATGGCGGCTACCAAGTCGCCATGACCGACACTCTCCGCCGCGCCACCGTTGAAGACGCCGACACCGTGTCCAGCCTGGGCGCGCGGACCTTCACGGAAACCTTTGCCCACCTCTATCCGCCCGAGGACCTGGAGACCTTCCTGGCCTATGCCTACGGCCTGGAGCGGACCCGCAACGACCTGGCCCATCCCGACAAGGCGACCTGGTTGCTCGAGGACGAGGACGGCGAGGCCATCGGCTACGCCCTGGCCGGGCCGTGCGACCTGCCGCACGACGAGGCCGCGCCGGGTGATGGGGAGCTGAAGCGGATCTATGTGCTCAAGAGCCACCAGGGCGGCGGGCGTGGGTCGCGGCTGCTGAATACCGCGCTGGAGTGGTTGGGGCCGCGCCGGATCTGGATCGGGGTGTGGTCGGAGAACTTCGGGGCTCAGAAGCTCTATGGGCGCATGGGGTTCGAGAAGGTCGGGGAGTATTTCTTCAAGGTTGGTGAGACGAACGACCTGGAGTTCATTTTGCGGCGGGGGTGATCCTCCCCCGCTAGGGGGAGGATCTGGATTGCGCCGGCTCGCGATCACCTCCACAATCCGAACATCCGTTCGAAAGCCGCGCCGATGTTCCTCCGTTTCTTCTCCGAGCTCCGCCAGGCCAAGGTTCCCGTCAGCCTGCGCGAGTACCTCCTCTTGATGGAGGCCCTGGACAAGGACGTCATCGACCGCAGGATCGAGGACTTCTACTTCCTGTCGCGCGCCAGCCTGGTGAAGGACGAGAAGAACCTCGACAAGTTCGACCGCGTGTTCGGCCACGTCTTCAAGGGGCTGGAGACCGTCAACGAAGGCCTCGCCGCCGACATCCCGGAAGAGTGGCTCAAAGCCCTGACCGAGAAGTTCCTCACCGACGAGGAAAAGGCGCAGATCGAGGCGCTGGGCGGCTTCGAAAAGCTGATGGAAACCCTGCAAGAGCGCCTGCGCGAGCAGAACAAGCGCCACGAGGGCGGCAACAAGATGATCGGCTCGGGCGGCACGTCGCCGTTCGGCAACAACGGCTACAATCCCGAAGGCGTGCGCATCGGCCAGGACAAGAGCCGCCACGGCCGCGCGGTGAAGGTCTGGGACAAGCGTGAGTACAAGAACCTCGACGACAGCGTCGAACTGGGCACCCGCAACATCAAGGTCGCCCTACGCCGCCTGAGGAAGTTCGCCCGCACCGGCGCGGCCGACGAGCTGGATTTGAACGGCACGATCAAGGGCACGGCCGAGAAGGGCTATCTGGACATCCAGATGCGCGCCGAGCGCCGCAACGCCATCAAGGTGCTGATCTTTTTCGACATCGGCGGCTCGATGGACGGCCACATCAAGCTCTGCGAGGAGCTGTTTTCGGCCGCCAAGACCGAGTTCAAGAACCTGGAATTCTACTACTTCCACAACTGCCTGTACGAGACGGTCTGGAAGGACAACAAGCGCCGCCACACCGAGAAGATCCCGACCTTCGACGTCCTCCACAAGTTCCCGGCCGACTACAAGATCATCTTCGTCGGCGACGCGACCATGAGCCCGTACGAGATCACCTACCCGGGCGGCAGCGTCGAGCACTGGAACGAGGAGCCCGGCGCGATCTGGATGCAGCGGGTCACCGACATCTATCAGAGCTGCATCTGGCTGAACCCGACGCCCGAGCGGCACTGGGACTACACCCAGTCGATCGGCGTGATGAAGCAGATCCTGTCGGACCGCATGTATCCGCTGACCCTGGAAGGCCTGGACAAGGCGATGCGGGAGCTGGTCAGGGGCTAAAAGCCCCTACCCCTTTAGCGGGTCGGCGAAGAGTCGCTCGGATGGCCGGCGATGTCGCTGGTGGTCGACTGACCGACCAGACCCACCTTCGCGTCGTCGAAGTGATCGTTGGCGATCGTCGTGCCCAGCTTGAAGGTGGCGGTCGTTGCGCCGCCCAGCAGGATGAACACGTCCTCGCGCCCGTCGCCGTCCAGGTCGAAGCCCACGCGAACGCCCGACACGGCCCGGGTCACGTCGGTCACCTGGGCGGCGACCGCCTCGTTCAGGGTCGCGCCCTGCACGGCCAGCACGTCGTTGACGGCGGCCGTGGTGACCACGGTCATCTCGCCCTTGCCCATCACGGCCAGGTGGTCGCCCTTGTTGGCCTGGTAGTCCAGCACGACGCCCAGCAGGGCGTCGGTCTTGTCGGTCGGTTGCTGGGCCGAGACCAGGAAGGTGTCGGCGCCGGCGCTGCCCGAGGCCACGACACGAGCATTCATGACGATGCGGTCGTCGCCCGCGCCGCCGTCGATGCGGTCGATCTGGCCTTTGCCCGCGCCGCCGCCGTCGATGTAGTCGTTGCCCGCGCCGGCGGCGATCACTTCGCCTTCGGCCGTGCCGTGCAGGACGTCGTCGCCATTGGTGCCAACCACGGCCGCCTTGGCGCCGGCGAAGGCCAGCTCACGGACGTCGGCATTGTGCAGCGACAGCTCGTACAGACCTTCACGCTCGCCGCTCGCCGCCTCTGGGAGCGGCGCCGAGGACGTGGACGACGACGAAGCGTGGTTCAGATGCGAGGCGTCGACCTGCGGCAGGCCGTCGTGGCCCTGGGCGGCGGTCTCGATCGCAATGCCTTGCGCCGTCACGGCCTTCGCCGGCGCGGCGCCGGCGGCCTGGTCGGCCGAAGCGGCCTGCGGCGGCGTATGGGCGTGCCCGCGGTCGGCCTCGAGGTTCAGCGCCGCGATCAGCTTGGACGCCACGCCCTCGATCGCCGGATCGTCGATGCGCGGCAGGTTCTCGAAGTTCAGGCGGCCCGCCTCGCCCAGGTCGACGCCGCGCAGCTCCAGATAGAGACCAACGGCGATAACCAGCGACAGGAAGGACTGAGCCTCGCGACTGGCCGGATTGAACGCGACCACGACGCCGGTCTGGCTCTCGACGTTCGAGGACAGCACCTGGCGCAGGGCGCCCCACAGGCTGCCGACCTGGTGGAACATGTCGATCGCCGCGTCGTGGACCACGAACTGGCCGTCGATGCGGGCGATATGGACCAGCACGTCCTGGTTGGCGTCGGTGACGACGAACCAGGGATCGCCGGAATCGGTCTGACCGAACACGACGTCGATGTCGCCATAGGTCGACTCAAGCTGCTGGGTGAGCAGCATCAGCAGGCCCCGCTCGTTGGCGGACCAGTCGGTGGCCGGAGGCCGGGGGCTGAAGGCTAGGATCTCACCCATCAAGCGGCTCGTCAGGCTTGCGCCGCTCTGTCGGCGACAGGCTCGGCCTCTTCGGCCGTCCCGTCGAACAACAGGCGATACAGCTCAGGTTCGTAGTACCGCAGCAATGTGCGGGCGAATTGACCGGGTTCAAGCCCCAGGCTCTCGGCCCAGACGGCCTGGGCCTCGATCGGCACGCGACCCAGACCGTTCTCCACCTGGGACACGAAGGTATAATAACGCAGGCCCGTCTTCTCGGCCAACTCGGCCTGAGTCAAGCCGACCGACTCGCGTGCGGCCTTAAGCCACCGCCCCGCTTCACGCCGGAGGGTCTTCGTCAACGCCGCCTTGGCGGGGTTCATCGCCGTTCTGGACATCGCTAAGCCGCTTTCGCGCCCAACTGCGGGCGCTCCCCTAGTTGTTACACATTGCGTAAAAACGCAACAATCTGTTGCGACCTCATCGAGAGGCCTTGCGGAACATGAATTCCGCACATACAGTTTTTATGCAACTATTTTGAGCGCAACAAACACATGTTTGTCTCGATCGACCCCGCCCACTCCCGCGCCGCCGCCCTGAGCAGCGTCCAGCCTCGTCTGTCGCTGATCATGGTCGTTTATATGACCGGTCCGGCGCTGATGGAGAGCGTGCGTCATGTCCTGGACGAGCCGCTGGTCGAGGAGTTCATCCTCGTCGACAACGGCTCCTCGCTGGCCGACGCGGCGTGGCTGCGCGAGCTGGCCCGCCGCGAACCGCGCGTGCAGCTGCTGCAGGGCCTGGGCAATATCGGCTTCGCGCGCGCCGCCAATCTGGGCGCGGCCGCGGCGAAGGGCGACGCGCTCGTCTTCCTCAATCCGGACGCGTTCCTGACCCCCGGCGCGGTGGCGGCCCTCGTGGACGCCGCCCGCGACCGCCCCTCGCCCTGCGTGATCGGGGCCCGGGTCTTCAACACCGACGGCACAGAACAGCGGGGCGCGCGACGCGGCGAGATCACGCCGGTCACGACCCTGCTTACCCTCTCGAAGCTTAGCGCCACCCTGCCCCCGCTGCGCCGCTTCGAGATCCACCGGGAGAGCGAGGCCCCCCCTTCGCACCCGGTGGACACCCCTACGATCTCGGGCGCCTGCTTCTATATGTCGGCGTCCGACTTCCGCGTCCTGCGCGGCTTCGACGAAGGTTTCTTCCTGCACGTCGAGGACATCGACCTGTGTTGGCGCGCTCGCCAGCAGGGCGGCAGCGTGCTGTTCCAGCCCAACGCCCGCATCATCCACGTCGGCTCGACCAGCAAGGAAAACCCGCTGGTCGTCGAGTGGCACAAGGGCAAGGGCCTGGTGCGCTACTTCCTCAAGCGCGCCGACAGCCCGCAGCGCAAGCTGCTGGCCCTGGTCCTGGCGCCGCTGATCCTGGGCACCGCCGTCGCCCGTCCGCTGCTGCGCCAGCTGCTGCGCGGCCGCATGGGCCGTCCGGTCGAGCGCCTGGCGCCCCTAACCAAGCCACCCTTGACGAAGCCGGCCGTCTGAAGCCTCACTGGATCACCCGAAGGTTGATCCAGTCATGCGCCGACATCTTGCCCTAGCTGCCCTGACCTGCGGCCTGCTGGTCGCCTCGACCGCACACGCCCAACGCCAGCGCGGCGACGAGAGCTGGGGCAAGACCGGAATCTCGTACCTGCAGTACCGCACCGACGCGGTCGAGTGCGCCTACAAGGTTGGCCAGGAGGCCCCGGTCGAATATGCCGAGGTCGACCTGATCTTTCCGAACAACATGCCAGGGACCCCCGCCGGCTCCGACGCGATCTCCATCAGCCAGATGATCGAGGCGGCGGATCCGGGCAGCGGCCGCATGAGCCGCCCCTTCCGCCAGATCTCCAGCCAGCTTCGAGAACCGCTGGCCAAGTGCCTGGGCGAGCGCGGCTATCGCCGCTTCCGCCTGACCAAGGAGCAGGTCAAGGAACTCAGGGGCCTGTCGCCAGGCTCGAAGGGTCGCCAGGTCTATCTGTGGAACCTGGCCGTGGACCCGCAGGTCCAGCAGCACCAGCGCCGCTAGCCGGCCAGCGGCTGCATGCAGGCCGCATCGACCACGCTCTCATCGAAGGCGCCAGGCTCGGGCTTGGTCCAGGCGCGGTCCTCGAAGGCGTAGGCCGTCTCGGCGCCCTTCAGATTGTTCTCGGGATAGCGATAGACCGCCAGGCTGCGGAAGCTGCGGGCCTGGCAGTCAACGTCCTGGGCCATGCGTTCGGAGCGGAAGGTCAGGCCCGCCTCGCTCTGCGGGGCGCGGAACTCGTGGCGCACCCAGACCCGCTGCCATGGCTGGCCCGCCGGCGTCTTGCCGGTCTTGGCGAAGGTGATGATGCCCTTGTCCTCGCCCACGCCCAGGAACGGCCAGCCGATCCCCTCGATGCGTTCCGACCATCGCGGCGCCGCCTTGGTCTTCTGGTCCTGGGCCGTGATCGTTACGGAATCGACCTTGGCCTGGTCGTCCTGAGCCTGAACCGGCGTCGCCGCCTGCCCGCCCAGCAGCAGAAAGGCCGTCAGCATGCCGATCATTGGTCGCACTCCGCGCGTTAAGCGGGAAAAGCCTAAACGTGAACGCCGTTACGCGCTACAGCAGGCTCTATTGACGCTTGCGCCAAATTCGAACGCCCGTAAGACTTCCCTACGGGTAAAGGGGAATATGTAGTGAGTCCGACCACCGACGCCGCCACCTCAACCGAGGTCGAGGCCGCCGAAACCGAAGCCGCCACCAAGAACCTGGTCTTCGTCGCCGCCGAGCGCCTGTTCGCCCTGCACGGTTTCCAGAACGTCTCGGTGCGCGACATCACCGCCGCCGCCGGCGTGAACCTGGCCTCGGTGAACTACCACTTCGGGTCCAAGGACGCGTTGCTGTTCGAGATCTTCCGGCGTCGCACGGCCGAGCTCAATCGCGAGCGCGCCAAGATGCTGCACGAGGCCAACGACCGGAACGCCGGTTCGCCGCCGGTCCGCGAGATCCTGGCCGCCCTGCTGACCCCGCCCCTGCGCTGGCTGGCCCCGGACCACGAGCGCCGCATCTCGCTGCAGTTCCTGATCCGCGCCCGCAGCGAAGGCACCGACGAGATCCGCACCGTGCTGAAGACCGACGTCTCGCACCTGCGCCGCTTCTCCGACGCCCTGCTGCGCGCCCGCCCCGACCTGTCGCCGGAAGACGTCTACTGGCGGCTGCACTTCACCCTGGGCATGCTGCACAACAACCGCTTCGCCGAGTTCGACCGCCTGAACGTGCTGTCGGAAGGCCAGACCAGCGAGTCCGACGTCGTGGCTCTGCTCGAACGCATGCTGGCCTTCGCGGAAGCCGGGTTCAAGTGCTAGGAACCTCAACCATGCCGGGCGCGTTGTCGCTCCGGCATGGGACGGCTGCGGATCCTTCACGAGACCCGGTACTATTATGAACGGCCGGTGCGGTTTGGACCGCAGCGGCTGCTGATCCGTCCGCGCGACAGCCACGCCCTGCGCATCGTCGAGGCCAGCCTGCGCCTTTACCCGCCCGGCGCCACGCGCTGGAGCTACGACGCCAACGGCAACTGCGTTTGCATCTTCGAGCCGACTGGCAAGTCGGACGCCATGCGGGTGGCCAGCGAGCTGGTCATCGACCGCTATCCCGCACCGCTGGTCCCGCAGCGGGTCGAGAACCCCGACACCCTGATGCCTATCGTCTATTCCCGCGAGGATCGCACCACGCTGGAGCCGTTCATCGCCCCGGTCACCGACGATCCGGATGCGGTGCTGCTGCGCTGGCTGCGCGGCGTGCAAGCCCACAAGGACGAGCCGGCCCTGGCCTTCCTGCTGCGGATCAACGAGCTGATCCACAGCCAGTTCAGCTATTGCACCCGTCTCGAGGAAGGCGTGCAGACGCCCGTCGAGACCCTGCAGAAACGCAGCGGCGCCTGCCGCGACCTGGCCTGGCTGATGGTCGAGGGCCTGCGCCGCCTGGGCTACGCCGCCCTGTTCGCCACGGGCTATATCCATTCTCCCGGAACCGGGATCCGCGGCGCGGGCGCGACCCATGCTTGGTGCGAGGTCTTCCTGCCGGATCTGGGCTGGCTGGAGTTCGACCCGACCAACGGCCTGGCGGAATCGCCGGACCTGATCCGCGTCGCCGCCACCCGAACCCCGGCTCAAGCGTTACCCGTCTCGGGCGCCATCATCGGCGACCCCGGCGCGGCGCGCCTTCAAGTTTCCGTGGACGTACGGTTGGTCGAGGAAATCAACCATGCGGTGTGATAAGTTCAGTGGCGTACGGGAGGAAAAGCCCATGACCAGAGGCTTCCAAAATCAGGACCCGATGCAGAACGTCTGCTTCCCCAAGGCCGAACCCAAGCCTCAACACGGCCAGAAGCCGGATCAGGCCTGCGTGAAGTTGAAGGAAAAACGGACCTTCGAGCCCAAGCCAGGCCACTAGCTCGGCACGCGTAACCCCTTGCAGTCACTCGCGGTTCGGTTGTCAGGCGAGCCGTCTATACATGTGCGCCCCAGGACGTTAATTTACGTTAGGGGATATGGGGAGCTGCTCGAGCATGCGACGCGTCACGCTCGTATGTCTGCTGACGACGGCCGGCGTCGCGATCGTGGGATCGGCGACGGCGCTGTCGACTCGCGCCCCTGAAGAATTCAACCAGACCCTGACCCTGGCCGGCGGCCCCGAGGCCCGGCCGGCCTATATCGACGATCCGGACGCCCCGATCGCCACCGCCCGATATGGCGGCGAGCGCTCGCGCACTCCGTCGGTCGAGGCCTATGCCCCGTCGGCGGCGGCCACGGTGGCTTTGGCTGGCGGTCCGGCGGAAGTCGCTTTGGCCGGCGCGCCTGTCGCGGCTCCGGAGCCGATCGTCGTCGCCGAGCAGACCGCGCCCAAGCCCGTCCCCGCCAAGGCCGAGTCGGTCCGTCCGGCCGCCCGCATCCTGGCTGAAGCGCCCGCCCCGCGTCGCGCGCCGGTGCTGGCCCTGACCCGCGTCCACGAGATCCGCCCCTACGGCAAGGTCCTGAAGGTCGAGGTCAACGACCAGCCCCTGCCCTTCACGCCGCTGGGCATGCAGTCCAGCGCGGTGAAGCGCATCACCCTGACCGCCTCGAACATCGTGTCCAGGACCCGCGCCTCGGCCGAGGACCTGAAGCGCGGCCGCTGGATGCTGTTCGCCGCCAGCTCGGGCAAGGCCTATGGTCTGAACCTGATCCGCGACACCCTCGGCGGCTGGCGTAACGCCGGCTACAGCGAGGACAAGGTCGCCCGCTTCGGCAGCCGCCAGATCGGCCTGGGCTGGCGCAAGGACAACCGCCAGGTGTCGCTGACGGCGACGCGGCGCAAGCTGAACTCCATCGACTATTCCGATAAGGACACGGTGGTTGGGGTGACGGTTTCGGTGCGCGGGAAGTAGGGCCTACCTCCCCAAACCCGACTTTCCCCGCGAAAGCGGGGATCCAAGCCGAGTCAGAGGATCATCGCTCGGCCTCCCCCCATCCTGAAAGCCAGCTTGGGTCCCCGCTTTCGCGGGGATGATCGGTGATGGGGGAAAGCTTATACTCAGCCCTTCTTCACCGGCCACAGCGCATCGACCGGCCGCCGCAACACCTCAGCCGCCTTCGCATGCAAACTCGCCGGCGCGAGCTTCCCACCCTTGGCCGCCGCGATCGTCCAGGCCTCCAGATTGCCGCCCGTCCGGTCATAGCCGTCAGCCTTCAGCAGGCCGTACAGCCCGGCCGCCAGCACGTGCATGCCGTCGTCGGCCTTCTCCCAACGCAGGTGCGGTTCGACCGCGAAACCCAGGCGTTCGCTGACGATCTGCTCCAGCGCCTCGACCATGTCCTCGTTCAGCAGGCCCTCCAGGCTGTTGTAGCCAAACGAAGGATCGTGCTCGGCGACGATCTTCTTCAGCAGCGTGTCCTGCTCCAGCATCGCCAGGGCGGCCTTGGCGGCGGGGCAGTCCATCGGGAACGGCGGGTGCAGCACCTCGTGGGCGGCGTTGCGCAGCACGATCTCGTCGGGCCAGGCGATGCCGGTGATGAAGCGCTGGCCCTGCACGCGGATGCCGTGCGGCTTGTTGAACCACAGCAGGACGATCTCCAGCGAGGCGTCCAGCGGCCGGCCCAGCAGGCGCTCCTGCTCGGCGATCACGTCATAGCCGGCCAACTTCTGGCGCAGGGCGGGCAGGCGGGTGTCGGCGGTCGGCCCCATCGCCTTGCGGCGCAGCGCGACGAAGCCCGCTTGACGTAGACCGTCCAGAACCAGTCGGATGCGCGGCCGGCGGGCGATGAACTGGTCCCAGTCCTTCTGGTCCCAATAGGCGCTGGCCTTGTAGGACGGCAGGATCGCGGTCTCGGCCGCGTCCAGGGCGGCGATCACCGCATCCAGCGTGTCGAGCCACGCGCCCGACATCAGAGTGCACAGGCCCGGTCCCAGCAGCTGGTTTTCCTTGTCGGCCTCGGCCTGCAGGCTGGCCATGGCCTCCATGGCGGGCTTGGGCATGCGCGGCAGGATCTCGGCCAGCTCGTCCTTGTAGTAGCGGGCATAGAAGTCCTTGCCCGACAGCGGCCCCAGAAAGCACAGGGCGTCGAAGCCTTCAGACAGGCTGACTGTCCACTGGGTGCGGATCGCGGCGAAAGCAGGCGTGGCGGAAACAGCCGCCAAACCACTCAAGGAAAGCGCGGCGGCGGTGAGGAAAAGCTGGCGTCGGTTCATGGCGCGGACCTTCACCGCGCCCCGCTGTTTCGGTCTTGAAAGGATGTGACCGTCGGGCGTCTGGACCCTGCCGCCCCATGGGCGTAAAGCGCCCCCTGTGTCCGATCAGCCTCCCTCCCCGCTCGCCACCCGCCTGATCTCCATCGCGGTGGCCAGCGCGTTGCTGATGGAGTTCATCGACTCCACGGCGCTATCGACCGCCCTGCCGACGCTGTCGCGAGCCTTCGCCGTGGACCCGATCCACCTAAAGCTGGCCTTGACCTCCTACATCCTGGCCCTGGCGGTGTTCACGCCCGCCAGCGGCTGGGCGGCCGAAAGATTTGGAGCGCGGCGGGTGTTCCTAAGCGCCATGGTCGTCTTCCTGCTGGGCTCGGCGCTTTGCGGCCTGTCCCGCAGCCTTGAGGCGCTGGTCGGCTCGCGGATCCTCCAGGGGATCGGCGGGGCGATGATGACGCCGGTGGCGCGGCTGATCGTGGTCAGCGCCACACCCAAGGACAAGCTGCTGACCGCCATGGGCTGGTTCACCATGCCCGCCCTGATCGGCCCGCTGATCGGTCCACCGATCGCGGGGCTGGTGCTCAGCGTCGCCGACTGGCCGTGGATCTTCTACATCAACCTGCCTGTCGGCCTGCTGGGCATGGTCGCGGTCATGCGTTTCGTGCCCAAGAGCGAGCCGCGCAAGGATCTGGGACGCTTCGACACCCCCGGCTTCATCCTGTCGGCCCTGGCGATCAGCGGCCTGGTGGTCGTGGCCGAGACGGCGGGCATCAACCTGCTCTCGCCCTGGACCCAAGCCGGCCTGCTGGCGCTCTCGGTGGCTTGCGGCGTCATCTATCTGCGCATCGCCAAGCGCACCGGCCGGCCGATCCTGGACCTGACCCTGCTGCGCTATCCCACCTATCGCGCCAGCCTGCTGGGCGGGACGCTGGTGCGGCTGGGCATCGGCGCCAGCCCGTTTCTGATGCCGCTGCTCTTGCAGGTCGCCCTGGGCTGGAGCCCGCTGAAGGCCAGCTTCGTCACCCTGGCCACCGGCGTCGGGGTGCTAGTCGCCCGCCCCTTCGCGGCGGCGGGGCTGAAGCGGTTCGGCTTCCGCACCTCGCTGATGGTGTTCGTCAGCCTGACGGCGCTGTTCACGGCCGCGCCCGGCTTCTTCGGCCCTGCGACACCCATGTGGCTGATGATGGCCGCCCTGACCCTGGGCGGGTTCTGCCGCTCGAACCAGTTCATCGCCGCCAACACCATCGCCTATGCCGACGTGCCGGAAACCTCGACGGCGGCGGCCTCGACCTTGGCGGCGGTCTCCCAGCAGGTCGGGCTGGCTTTGGGCGTCAGTTTCGGCGGCATGATGCTGCACTGGGCGCGCGGCGCGGACGGCGCGCTGACGCCCGACCGTTTCACGATGCCGTTCGTGGCGATCGGCGTGGTGACCCTGCTGGCCTTGCCGGTCTATTTGGCGCTGGACAAGGACGCTGGCTCGGCGATCAGTGGCCGGACCCGGGCGGCGGCTTGAGCTCGTCCTCTTCCCGCCGCTGGTAGTACGAGGCCTGAGGCGCGTCCTCGATACCCCGTATCTTGGCGCTGTGGCGGATGGAGTCGATCTCGGCCCGCAGCCGCACGGCCGTGTCGAAGTCCTGGGCGGCGACCGCCTCGCCCAGCTGCTCTTTCAGTTCGTCGAGATGCGACATGGACGCCTCCAGGGGACTTGCCCCTGGAGAACGCCTGAAGTCGTGGTTTAGCCCCGCGCGGCGGCGATGCGGGCGCGGGCGATCTCGTCGGCGACCAGATTGGCCGGACGCTTCTCGCTGATCGACTGGTCGATGACCTCGGCCAGGGTCTGGGCCAGGCGGTCCAGCTTGCCGGCCACCCACTCACCGTCGAAGGCGGCGCCGGCTTCCAGGGCGCGGATCTCGGCGGCCACGTTGATGATGCCGCCGCCGTTGATGACGTAGTCGGGGGCGTAGAGGATGCCGCGGTCGAACACGGTCTGGCCGATCATGGCGTCGGCCAGCTGGTTGTTGGCGCCGCCGGCGATGACCTTGACCTTCAGGCGCGGCAGGGTCGTCGCCGAGATCGCGCCGCCCAGGGCGCAGGGGGCGAAGACGTCGGCCTCGACGTCGAAGATGGCGTCGGCCGGGACGATCGTCGCGCCGGTCTTGGCGGCGACCTCGTTCAGGGCTTGCTGGTTGACGTCGGCGATGGTCAGGACCGCGCCGGCGGCGTGCAGCTTCTCGGCCAGATAGGCGCCGACATGGCCCACGCCCTGGATGGCGACACGGACGCCCTTCAGGTCACGCTTCAGGGCGCGCTCGACGCACAGGCGCACGCCGCGGAACACGCCCTCGGCGGTGACCGGCGACGGATCCCCCGAGGCGGCCGCGTGGCCTTCCAGGCCGGCGACGAAGCGGGTGGTCTTGCGGGTGTTTTCCAGGTCCGACGGCGAGACGCCGACGTCCTCGGCGGTCCAGTACTGGCCGCCCAGGCTGTCGACCGCGCGGCCGAAGGCCTCGAACAGTTCCGGCGTCTTCTGGCTGCGGCTGTCGCCGATGATCACGGCCTTGCCGCCGCCAAGGTCGAGCTCGGCCATGGCGTTCTTGTAGGACATGCCGCGCGACAGGCGCAGGGCGTCGGTCACGGCCGCGTCGCTGCTGGAGTAGTCCCACATCCGGCAACCGCCGGCGGCCGGGCCGCGCGCGGTCGAGTGGATCGCGATAATCGACTTCAGACCAGTTTTTTCATCGAAGAAAGCGTGGACGCCTTCGTGTCCCTCGAAATCGGGGGAATCGAACAAGGTCATGCCGTCGGTCTCGCGTCAGCTAGAATGAACGTGGCGGCGGTGTACGCCCCCTCGCCTCAGCTCACAAGCCCGAACGCTGACGCTGCGACGACTTGTGTTTCTTCGGTTTCGGTGGGTCCAACGCTGTCATGGCCGCGACGCTCGCCGGAATAGGCGGCGCGCCCGACGGCGGCCAGGGTCCGGGGGCGTCGCGCAGGAAAGCCTCGGCGTCGCCCCAGACATTGACCGCCTGCTTGTCGACCAACAGCAGGTGGTAGCCCTTGGCATAGTAGGCCGTCTTCGCGCCGGGGCGCAGCCGCCCCACGGCCTCGACCGTCGGCTCGCGCGGGATGACCTTGTCGTTGGCGCCGTAGAACCAGGCCGTCGGGACTTTGATGTCGTCCGTCGAGCGCCAGGCCCGCTCCATCAGGCCCACGAGGCCGTAGATGGTGTCGGACCGCGCGCCCCAGATCAGCAGCGGGTCGCGGCCCATGCGGCGCAACTCGTCGATATTGTCGGACGCCATGATGTCCTTGACCAGCCAGTCCGGCGGCTTGACCACCCAGCTTCCCGTGGCGTGGGCGGTGAGCCAAAGGCTGAGGCGGTTGGGCAGCGGCTGGTTCGACCAGCCCCAGACGGCGGGCGCGAACAGCATCAGCTTGTCGACCGGCGGCGGATTGTCCGAGGCCATGGCGCTGATGGCCAGACCACCGCCCATGCTGATCCCGGCCAGGGCGACCTTGGCGTTTGGGTGCTTCTCACGAACGGCCGTGATCAGGGTCCGCACATCGTCCAGCACGAGGTTGGCCGGCGCCCAGACCCCGCGCTCGGGCGAGCGGCCAAAGCCCCGGACATCCAGGGCGTAGGTCGCGATCCCCCTGCCCGCCCACCAGTCGGCCGCCAGGTGATAGGCGTTGGCATAGTCGTTCATGCCGTGCAGGCCGACGATGACCCAGTCCGGCTCGCCGGCCGGCAGCCAGTGCATCAGGCCGAGCTTCGCCCCATCGAAACTGACGAAACCATCGTCGGTGATCCGAGGCCCGCGAAAACCTAGCGCCGCCAGATCCGGCCTCTGCCGGAGCGGCGCGCAGCCGGCGAGGACGGCGGCCGAGGCGGTCAGGATCAGGGCGCGGCGGTTCATCGGTCCAGAATGTCCGCGACACGTTGGCGAAGGAAGGGCACGACCTCGTCCTCGAACCACGGATTGCGCTTCAGCCAGCCGGTGTTGCGCCACGACGGATGCGGCATCGGCAGGACGTTGGGCCCGAACTCGCGCCAGCGGGCGATGGTCTCGGTCATGGTCTTGCTGGTCCGGCCCGGCAGCGCCCAGTCCTGAGCGTAGCTGCCGACCAGCAGGGTCAGCTCGACGTTGGGCAGCTCGGCGAGCAACTGCGGCCGCCACATCGCCGCGCAACGCGGCGGCGGCGGATAGTCGCCGCCCTTGGGATTGGTGCCCGGAAAGCAGAAGGCCATGGCCGCCACGCCGATCTCGGGCCGGCCGTAGAAGGTCTCGCGGTCGATCCCCATCCACTGGCGCAGGCGATTGCCGGACGGATCGTTGAACGGCAGTCCCGTCTCGTGGACCAACCGCCCCGGCGCCTGGCCGGCGATCAGGATGCGGGTCTCTTCCCGCACCCGCGTCACCGGCCGGGGCACATGCGGCAAATACGGCGCGCACGCCCGGCAGGCGGCGATGTCGGAGAGGATCTCGTCGAGAGGCATCGGCGGGGATTTAGGCGTCCTTCGCGCGATGCCAAGCGTGACTAGTCTTCGTCGCCGTCGATCTCGGCTTCCGGCGCCTCTTCGAACGAGGTCGGATCGCCTTCCAGGCGCGTGCGGATGCGGTAGACGCCGCGGAATTTCTCGGGGTTCACCGGCTTGTTGTGGCGCAGGATAACCACCTTGCCCTCGCGGGCCAGCTCGATGGCGTTGGTGCGCACGTGGCCCAGGATCTGCTGCCAGCGCTCGGGCTGGACCGCCTTGGCGACGTTCATCGGGTCGATCGACTTGCCCTCGGCCAGCGGCGCCAGCATGGACAGGATCGTGTCTTGGATCGGGGAGGTCATGCGCGCTCTCCTGCCACGGATTGTCAGCGGAGGCGAGACCGACCGCTTGCGCGCGGCCATACGCCCTTCTAACTGAACAACGATAAGAACAAGCGGAGGGGATGGCCATGGACGGCGGAAACGACATCTGGAGCGGCCCGCGCCTGGTGGAAGACGGCGAATGGGCCGGCTGGCGCACCTGGACCGGCATGGACCCGTTCGAGGACCGCGCCGGCCCCTTCTACTTCAAGGAAGAGGACGACGGCGCCATCACCGCCGCCTTCCGCGCCGAGGCCCACCACATGAACGGCGGCGGCTTCATGCACGGCGGCTGCATGATGACCTTCGCCGACTACTCGCTGTTCGCGATCGGCTGGAAGGCCCTGGCCGACAGCCGCGCCGTGACCGTCAGCCTCAATGGCGAATTCATCGGCCCGGCGAAGCCCGGCGACCTCGTTACCGCGACCGGCGAGGTGATCAAGGCCGGCGGTTCGCTGCTGTTCATCCGCGGCCTGATCTCGACCGGCAGCGGGCCGATGCTGAACTTCTCGGGCGTGGTGAAGAAGATCCGCAGCCGTTGAGGGACCGAAAACCTCGTCCTTCGACAAGCTCAGGATGAGGTTTTCTACTGAACCGGCGTCAAAAGTAGTCCTCACCCTGAGCCTGTCGAAGGGCGAGGACGGCTCCGCTGACTAAGCCGCCATACCGGCCTTGGCGGCCGGGCGCTCCAGCATCGCGTCGAACCAGCGGTTCACGTGGGCCAGCTCCGGATCCGGCCGCCACTTGATCATGCGGCCGAAGTCGATGCTGGCCACGGCCACCACGTCGGCGATGGTCACGCGATCGGTGGCGATGAAGGCGCTCTCGGCCAGGCGGCGGTCCAGCATCTTCAGGCTGCGCTTGGCGCCGTCGAGGTTATAGGCCGCCACCTCGGGGATCTGCGGCTCCAGCGCCGCCATGCCCGGATGGCTGTGGCGCACGCCCTGCATGATCGGCGTGGCGACCATCATCTCGGTGCGCCGCAGCCACATCTCGATGATCGCCGTCTCCTTCGGATCGCGACCGAACAGGTTCGGCTCGGGATAGACGCTTTCCAAATAGCGGCAGATGGCGACGGACTCGGTGATCACCGTCCCGTCGTCCAGCTCCAGCGCCGGCATGTGGGCGATCCCGGCCTTGGCCCGGTACTCCGGCGACTTGTGCTCGCCGCCCATGATCGACAGCGTGACGATCTCGACATCGTCGATCCCCTTCTCCGCCATGAACCAGCGGACACGCCGGGGATTGGGCGCGCGGAGGCAGTCATAGAGTTTCATACGAAAAATCCTCCCGGCTTTTGACCGGGAGGATGATCGTTTTCCCTAGCGGAACGGAAGAGCCTTACAGCCCGAACAGCCCGCGGGGCATCAGGCCGATCAGCGAGCCGGTCAGGCAGGTGGCGAGGAAGCCGGCCATCATGGCTTTCCAGACCAGGCTCAGCACCTCGGCGCGGCGCTGGGGGACCAGGACCGAGAAGCCGGCGACGTTCATGCCGACCGAGCCGATGTTGGCGAAGCCGCACAGGGCGTAGGTCATGATCATGCGGGTGCGTTCGTCCAGCGCCACGCCGCCGACCTTGGCCAGCTGGATGAAGGCGGTGAACTCGGTGAGGATCAGCTTGACGCCCAACAGGCCGCCGGCGGTGCCGGCTTCCTTCCAGGGCACGCCCATCGACCAGGCCAGGGGCGAGAAGACCACGCCCAGGCCGCGCGCGATGCTCAGCGGCTGGCCGCCGACCATCGGCATGGCGCCCAGGATCTTGTCGACCATGGTGGCCAGGGCCACGAAGACGATCAGGGTCGCGCCGACGTTCAGCGCGATCTGCAGGCCGTCGGTGGTGCCCTTCATGACGGCGTCGATCGCGCTGCCATAGGTCTTGTCCTCGGCGGCGAGATCGAGGTCTCCGCCCTTCTCCATCGGGTCGGACGGCACGATGATGCGGGCCAGCAGCACGCCGGCCGGGGCCGAGATGATCGAAGCGGTCAGCACATGGGCGGCGGCGTTGGGCAGCACGCCGGCCAGGATGGTGGCGTAGGCGACCATGGTCGAGCCCGAGACGCAGGCCATGCCGACCGTGATCAGCATGAACAGTTCCGAGCGCGACAGCTTGTCGAGATAGGCGCGGATGAAGATCGGGCCTTCGATCTGGCCCATGAAGATGGTGGCGGCGGTGGCCAGGGCCGGCGGACCGCGCAGGCCCAGCGTCTTCTGGAAGATGAAGCCGAAGCCCTGAGCGGCCCACTTGAGGATCTTCCAGTGCCACAGCAGCGCCGACAGGGCGCAGACCACCAGGATCACCGGCATGACCCGGAAGGCGAAGATGAAGCCCGCGTTCGGGTTGCTGATCGTGTAGGGCTGGTCGCCGCCGGCCAGGAAGCCGAACACGAAGGCGGTGCCGGCCTGAGTCGAGCTGGCCAGGCCCTCGACGGCGCCGTTGACGCCCTGCAGCAGTTGGCGCGCCTGGGGCAGGCCGAACAGCACCACCACCAGCAGCACTTGAACGACGAGGGCGGCGATCGCCAGAACCCACGGGAATCGCTTGCGATTCTCGGAAACGAGCCAGCAGAGGCCCAGGGTGAGCGCCAGACCCGCCAGGGCCTGAACGTTCTCAGGAC
The DNA here is from genome assembly GCF_058807295.1 of Caulobacter sp. GW821-FHT12D05. Lineage (NCBI taxonomy): Bacteria > Pseudomonadati > Pseudomonadota > Alphaproteobacteria > Caulobacterales > Caulobacteraceae > Caulobacter > Caulobacter sp. GW821-FHT12D05. The sequence goes on along the minus strand of NZ_JBXAQO010000006.1, from coordinate 41,091 downwards.
GGAACATCAAGACGAAGACCTTACTAAAGTGGCGCGCGCCCCCGCGACGCCGGCCAAGGGCGAAGAATGACACCAAGTCAGCGGTCGCACGCAAGCGCCTTGCTTAGGAAATGGTTAAGGACGTGACCAGATGCCTAAGTCAGAGCCTGCTTACCAACGCAACCGCCCCCTATAGCCGTCATCCCGCGCTTCATGCGCGGGACCCATCTGTCCGCCGCAAGTGCGGAGCAGGATCAAGCTCTCACGTGAAAGCTGAACCATGGGTCCCGCGAACAAGTCGCGGGATGACGGTGTAGGTTTATGCCGTGACACTCGTCCCACTGCTCGTGCTGGAAGACGACGACGTCAGCGCCGTATCCAGCTGCGCCAGCAGCTTCTGCATCAGATCCGCCGCCGCCGTGGAGCCCGAGAGCAGGCTGGTCAGCGATGTCTCCGCGCTGGTCTCCTTGCCCTGGTCGAGCATAGCCTGGAACTCAGTCCCGCTCAGCGCGCCATCGCCGTCCTGATCGGCGGCCTTGACCAGATCCGAAGCGGCGCTGGTCGCATCCGTGCTGTCGCTGCTACCGGCTGCGGCCAGTTCCTCGGCGGAGACGATGCCGTCCTCGTTGGTGTCCAGGCTCTCGAACACGCCGCTGGAGCCTGACGAACCACTGGCGCTCTGCGTCCCACCACTCGGCGGTGGTCCCGGCGGCGGACCGCGCGTGGCCTGGGTCGACTGATTGGCGGCCGCATTGGAGATCGCGCTCGAGATCTCCTCGGTCGACAGGCTGCCGTCGCCATCGCTGTCGAGGGCCGAGACGATGTCGGCGGCCATCTTGTCCTCCAGCCCCAGCCCCTTCGCCTCGTCCGGCGCATTGGCGGCCAGGGCGGTGGAGATCTCGGAGGCGGTCAGCAGGCCGTCGCCGTCGGCGTCGCCGGCCGACATCACCGAGCTGGCGACGTCGTCGACCGACTGGGTCGACAGCAGCGAGGACAAGGTATCACCGCCGAAATGTCCGCTCGGTCCGCCGCCGCCGCGCATGGGCGGCGGGCCACGATGCTCGCCCGAGCCCTGCACATTTTGCCCGATGGACTGGAACTCGGCCTGCGACAGCTGCCCATCGCCGTCGGCGTCGGCGGTCTTGAAGGCCTCCGCCTGCTGAAGCTGGCGCAGCTGCGCCCAGTTTGTAGAGGAAGTGGCGCTGGTGACGCTCATCTCGCTCTCCCTTTGTTGAAGCGCCGAAAGGTCGACGCCCCCGAAGAGGAGCTAGAAGTGTTCCAGCTTGCCGCGTGTTGCGGGCGTGAAACGAAGCGCTCAGCGCCCCGTCAGCTCGGCGACCAGATCGCCGCGCTCATAGACCTTGTCCAGCGCCTGGAGGATCGCCGGACCTGACAGCGAAACGGTTCGGTTCCGGGTCCCGTCGTAACCGTAGGCCCCGCCCAGCGAGGGCAGGTTGCCGTCGAACGCCACGCCGATCAGCCGTCCCTTGGCGTCCAGCACCGGCGAGCCGGAATTGCCGCCGACGATGTCGTTGGTGCTGGTGAAGTTGAAGACGGTGTCCAGCTTCAGCCTGTCCTTGGCCTCCAGCCAGCGCGGCGCGGCGGCGAAGGGCTCGGCGCCGGTCACCCGGTCGTAGAAACCGGCGAAGGTCGTCGTGGCCGAGATCGCCCTGCCCCGCTCTTCCCAGCCCGCGACCTGGCCGTAGGACAGGCGCAGCGAGAACGTCGCGTCCGGATAGACGCTGTCGCCCAGCACGGCGAAGCGGGCCTTGGCGACCTTCTCGGCGGCGATGTCGACCGGTCCCGAGACCCGGGTCTCGTAGGCCGCGCGGGCCTCGCGGGCGATCGGATCGGTGCGCAGGATGAAGCGGACCAGCGGATCTTCCGAGGCCTGCACCGCCGCCAGGCCGCCCTTCCACAGGGCCATGCGCGTCTCGGGGTCGGAGAGCTCGGTCTTGGCCAGGGCCTCGGCGATCTGCTCGGGGCTCTCGCGGCCCAGCAGCGCCTTCACCGGCGCGGAGTCTACGCCCAGGGCCTCGCGGGTCTTGAGCAGCCAGTGCTCCAGATAGATCCGCTCCAGCGCCGGATCGCCCATCGGCGCGTCGGCCAGCTTGCGTTCGATCAGGGCCAGGCGCGCGTCGACATATTCGGGCAGGCGCTCGGCGTCGGGCTTCTCGCGTTCCAGGGCCCCGCGCACCAGCAGGCGGGCGTAATAGTACAGTTCCGAACCGACGCCGGCGTTGTACTCCAGCATCCGCCACGGCGTGAACAGCTCGGCGGCCGCATGCTGGGCGTCGGCGATCTCGTTCCAGGCGCCGCCGGTCTCGGCCGCCAGCGCGGGATCGGCGGCGACCTTGGCGCGTAGAACGTCCTCATCGGCGCGCTTGGCGTCCATGAAGGCCTTGTCGTTCAGCGCCAATTGCTTGCCCACACCCAGCTTGTAGCTGTTCTGCACCCAGGCCAGGGCCTGGCTGACGATGCGGGCCCCGTCGGAGCCTTGCCGGCCGAACTGGATCAAGCGCCCGCGCACCTCGGCCCGCTGCAGCTGGGTGAGCGGCAGGACGAGGTCGCGCTGGGTCTCCAGCTGGGCCACGGTGAGCTGCCGCTCCGTCGAGCCCGGATTGCCGACGACGAAGGTCGGCTCGCCCTCGACCGGCGGCGCATCGCGCCAGCTCAGATGGTCCCGCGTCGCGGCCGGCTTGCCGTCGACATAGAGCCGCACGAAGGCGACATCGAACGCGTAGCGCGGGAAGTTGAAATTGTCGGGATCGCCGCCGAACGCCGACGCGGCGATCTCGGGCGCGAAGACCAGCCGCACGTCGTTGTAGCGGCGGTACTTGTAGACCTTGTACTGCCCGCCCCGGAAGAAGCCGATCGCCTGGCAGCGCAGGGCCTGGTCCATGCCGCAGGCCGCCAGCTCGGCCACCGCCATCGTCGCCTCGCGAGTCCGCACGAAGTCGCGGCCGGTCTTGCCGACCACGGCGGCCCGCACCTGGTCCGTGACGTCGAGGATGGTCAGCAGCACCTCGGCCTGGACGCCGGCGCACTTGCGCGCCTCGTCGCGGCCGTCGGTCAAGAAGCCGTCCTTGGCGTAGTCCTCGCCCTCGCCGGCGGACAGCACCTGGGCGCAGTCGGCGACGCAGTGGCTGTTGGTGATCGCCAGCCCCTGGCCGCTGACTAGGCCCGCCGAGCAGCCATTGGTCAGCCGCACCGCCGAGGCCTGGGCGGCGTCCAGCCAGCTCTGGTCCAGGGTCACGCCGGTGGCCGTCTTGATGCGCTCGACCGGGATCTTGTCGAAGGTCCACATGCCCTCGTCGGCCCGCGCGGATACTGTCGCGGCGAACGCCAGCGCCAGGCCGGAAGCCGCGCGAAGGCCAAAAGCCAGGACGGTGAGGGGCGCATCGTTTTTCTGCACTGGAGATGTCGTTAGCCCCGACAACGGCGCCCAGCCAGCCCGTTCCGCTCACCGCGCGAATATTTCACACCGGAAATGCGCCTTACCCCGATTTAACTTGGCCGGTCAGCGATCGACGGTCATTGCTGCAACCAACGGTTTGGGGGAGCAAGAGTCGGAATGTCGTTGGCCTTGGCCACTCTTCTCTACGAGTGGCGACGTTACATGGCGGCCGTCGTCGCCCTGGCCTTTTCGGGCCTGCTCATCTTGGCCCAGGTCGGCATCTTCGTCGGCATCGGCAAAGGCTTTACCGCCCAGATCGACCGCGCCCGCGCCGACATCATGGTGCTGGGCCCGGGCGCCAAGGCCCTGTTCGGCGGCCCCTCTGGCCTGCCGCGCCGCATGATCCCGCTGGTCTACAGCCATCCCGAGGTCACCCAGGTCGCCCCGCTGGACGGCTCTGGCGGCCGTTTCCAGAACATTCTCTCCCCTGAGGAGCAGGCCAAGGAAGAAGCCCGCGCCAAGCGCGCGGGCAAGGGCAAGCCTGGCGGCTCGGCCCGCAAGAGCGAGTTCGTCAACGTCACGGTGATCGACGCCATCCCCGGCTACGTGACCGTGCCCACCGACTACACCCAGTCGATGATCGAGGCCCTGCGCCGCCCCTACGCCATCGCGGTCGACGAGACGGCCCTCAAGCGCCTGGGCGTCAAGAAGGGCGACAAGGCCCTCTACAACGGCAAGACCGTCTATGTCGCCGTCGTCACCAAGGGCTATCCCAACATCATCCAGCCGACCCTGGTCATGTCGCGCGACACCCTGCGGATGCTGGGCGAGGCCGACACCGGCCAGCGCGTCGGCCCGCTGATGGTCGAGATCCAGGACCCCTCGCGCGCCGAGATCGTCGTGGCCCAGCTGAACAAGAAGGCCGACGGCAAGTTCCGCGCCTGGACCCGCCAGGAACTGGCCGACGCCAATTCCGGGGCCATGCTGGACGACCAGATCATCGGCATCATCCTGGGCTTCTCGGCGTTCCTGGGCCTGCTGATCGGCGTGATCATCACCTGGCAGACCCTGCGCGGCGCGATCATGGCCAACATCAAGGAGTTCGCCAGCCTGCGCGCTCTGGGCGTGTCGATGGGCGACCTGCGCAACATCGTCATGGAGCTGTCCTTCTGGGTCGGCATCGTCGGCGTGGTGGCGGCGGGCCTGCTGACCTGGCTGGTGTCGCTGATCGCGGTGGCCGGCGGCGTACCGATGTACTTCCCGCCGACCCTGATCATCATCGTCGCCGTCTTCCTGGTGATCATCGCCATGGTGTCGGGCTTCCTGTCGCTGGGCATCCTCAAGAACAGCCAACCTGCGGATCTTCTGCGATGAGCGGGACCAACAACGCCCACAAGCGCGGCGAGACCGCCCTCGAGGCCAAGGGCATCGTCAAGCGGTTCAAGACCGGCCGCACCTTCATCGAGGTGCTCAAGGGCGTGGACTTCGACGCCAAGCACGGCGACGTGACCATGGTCATGGGCCCGTCCGGCTCGGGCAAGTCGACCCTGGTCGCCGCCCTGTCGGGCCTGCTCAAGCCCGATGAGGGCCACGTCTCGGCTCTGGAGGCCGACGACCTGTGGTCGCTGTCGCGCGGCAAGATCGACAAGTTCCGCCTCGACCACTGCGGCTTCATCTTCCAGGGCTTCAACCTGTTCCCGGCCCTGTCGGCCAAGCAGCAGGTGATGACGGCGCTGAAGTACCAGGGCGTCGGCAAGGGTGAGGCCGCGCGCCGCGCCCAGGCGGCGCTGGAGTCGGTGGGCCTGGGGAACCGCGTCAACCAGCGCCCCTCGGAACTGTCGGGCGGCGAGAAGCAGCGCGTGGCCATCGCCCGCGCCCTGGCCAAGAACCCCAACCTGCTGTTCGCCGACGAGCCGACCTCGGCCCTGGACGGCGAGAACGGCCAGATCGTCATCCGCCTGCTGCGCGAGGCCGCCTCGGTCCGCGGCGCGGCGGTGATCTGCGTGACCCACGACCCGCGGCTCGAGGCCTATGCCGACCGCGTCATCCACATCGAAGACGGCCGGATCCTAGACGACGTGCGCCGCACGCCCGACGCCAATCCCGCGCCGCTCAGCCACTGATTTCCCGGGGGAAGTAAGACCATGCCCGCGTTCCTGCGCCGACCCGCCTTCTACATCGTCCTCGTCGTGGCGCTCGTGCTCGGCGGCGGCTTCTTCTACATGAAGGGCCAGGCGGCCGAGAAAAAGAAGAAGCTCGAAGCCGCCGCCGCCCAGGAGGAGCCCTCCCCCTACGCCGCCATCGCCCAGGGCAAGGCCGACGTCGAGGGCGGCGTGATCCAGGTGGCCGCGCGCCGCCAGGGCATCGTCCGCGAGGTCTATGTCCAGGAAGGCGACATCGTGAAGATGGGCCAGCCGCTGGCCAAGCAGGAGGACGACGACGTCCGCCTGGCCTCGCAGACCGCCGCCGCCGCCCTGGCCTCGGCGCGCGCCCAGCTGACGCTGTTCCAGGTGCAGCTGCGCACGGCCCAGCGCGAATATAACCGCCTGCAGAACCTGTCGGCCTCGAACTTCGTCGCCGGCCAGCGCCTGGACGCCGCCCGCGACCAGATCGCCTCGGCCCAGGCCAATATCGGCGCCCAGCAGGCCGCCATCGGCGTGGCCTCGGCCCAGGTCGCCCAGGCCCAGTACAATCAGGAACTGACGATCATCCGCGCCCCGGCCGACGGCCGCATCGCCCGCCGCCAGGCCAATCCGGGCGCCGGCGCCTCGACCTTGAACGTCACGGCCATGTTCGACCTCGAGCCCAACACCCAGCGCATCGCCCGCGCCGAGATCGTCGAGGCCGACATCCCCAACGTGAAGATCGGCCAGGAGGTCGAGATCCAGCCGGAAGGCAATCCGGACCTGACCTACACCGGCAAGGTCCTGCGCCGCGCCGCCGTCTTCGGCGCCCGCAAACTGGCCTCCGACGACCCCAGCCAACGCAGCGACGAACGCGTCGTCGAGGTGGTGGTCAGCGCGGATGGCGCTCCGCTGCTGGTGGGTCAACGGGTGCTGGTGAAGTTCATGAAGCCTGGCCAGAAGGCTGGCGTGAAGCGGGATAAGCCGGCGCAGCCGGTGGCTGGCGGGATGACGAAGAAGAAGGTTTAGGTTGAAGGGCAGAGAGCGGGCGACACCGTCCGCTTTCGACCCGCTACGGGCCTCGGCTTGCTCCTCCACGATCGGCGCATGGCTGAAGTCATCTATCTTCGTCGCGCTAATCATCCGCAGATGACCATGGAAGACATTTTCGCCAGCTCGCACGACCTATTGCAAAGTGCAGGGGTCACATCGAGGAAATCGCCTCTATCCTCGAAGGCATATTCAACGACGACTGGGCACGGTTGATCAAGGAGAGTGATCCCGATACCGGCGAGACAGTTGTTCGGGTCGAGTTCGGAACCCCCGTGCCCATCCGCGCCGCTACCAGGGTATTTAACGTAGTTACAGAGCTTCGATCCGCCCTAGACCATGCTGTATACGCTGCCACTGTGGCGCTAACTTCGCGCGCTGACCCCGGAAAAGCGAAGTTTCCTTTTGGCGACACGGCAGCGCAATTCGAGCATGACTTCATGGCTGGGTCCGACCATGTCCCCCCTGAGGTGTTCAAGGTCATTTTCGATCTCAAACCTTACGAGGCAGGGAATCGCGCCCTCTGGAGTTTGAACAAGCTGCGGAACGTCAAAGACCATCGACGATTGATCATCCCCGCTCCGTCCGCTCGGGTCATGGACGTGGTGAGCGGCGAAGATGTCGACTTTGGCGACGCCCCCATCAAGATTTCCAGAAGGGCTAGCCCAGACAATCGCTATGAGATTGCTCGGATATCCCGCGCGGCGAAAGGCAACCTCAAGATAGGTCTCCTTCTTCACGTAGCGTTTGGCGAAGTCTCGGCAGTCAAGGGGCAGGACCCCTTCGGTTACCTCATCATGGCCCACAGTGAGGTGAGCAAGGCCGTCTCGGCGATTGAGGAAGCGACCGTAGGGGCTCTCGATCAGCGCAGAAATCACCCAACCATCTGATGCGCTCGCATCATCGGTCGGTTCAGGTTGCTTTGGGAAGTATATAACTCCCTCATTAGAGAGAGGGGATTGGCGAGCGCCTCTCCTCGGCGTTCGCGATCTCGAACTCAGCAAAATCAACCCCTTCTCACTTTTACACCTCCCTCAATCCCCCGCCCTAAAAACCCCCGCACAATGCTTCCACCTCGTCGCGAGGAAAGGGCGCGTTGGCCAGCGACTGAACGTGGCGGCGGGGGGCGGTCGAGCGGTGGAGGTCCGAGGGGGATACTCGGACGGTCCGGGGACCTGGTTTCGCTGCCAGGCCCGCCCGTCGTCGGCGTGGTCGAAGGTGAAGGGGTGTGTCTTAGCCATTTTTGGCTCGCCTTCTTCGACCGCTGGGATCTTCCGGAAACGGATGAGCCCGGGTCCCGGTAAGGCCTGAACAGGGCCACCTGACGGGAGGCTGGCGGATAACGATCGCGCGGAGCGTCTGGCTTCGTCGAAACGGTAATCAACACTCACACCTCCGGACGCTGTCCGGCGCTCCGCGTCCCTTTCCCACGCCTTCAGCGGCCCGCCGCGTGAAGTCGAACGATCGTGCGCGCGGCGAAGGATGGCTCCCCTTGACCTCCCCTCTCCCGCGCCGCACAAACGGCGCAAACCAAACACGCGTTTGAGGAGACGACGGGCATGACGGACATCCGCTTCGACGGCAAGGTGGCGATCGTGACGGGGGCCGGTGGCGGTCTGGGCCGGCAGCATGCCCTGGAGCTGGCCCGGCGGGGCGCCAAGGTCGTGGTCAACGACCTGGGCGGCAGCGTCGACGGCTCGGGCGGTTCGTCCGAAGCGGCCCAGAAGGTCGTGGCCGAGATCGAGGCGTTCGGCGGCGAGGCCATCGCCCACGGCGCCTCGGTGACCGACGACGCTGGTGTCGCGGACATGGTCAAGACGACCATGGACAAGTGGGGCCGCATCGACATCCTGATCGCCAACGCCGGCATCCTGCGCGACAAGACCCTGACCAAGATGGAGCTGGCCGACTTCGAGCTGGTCATGCAGGTGCACGTGTTCGGCACCTTCAAGCCGATCAAGGCGGTCTGGGACATCATGAAGGCCCAGAACTACGGCCGCATCGTCGTGACGACCTCGTCGTCGGGCATGTACGGCAACTTCGGCCAGAGCAACTACGGCGCGGCCAAGATGGCGGTGCTGGGCCTGATGAACACCCTCAAGCTCGAGGGCGCCAAGAACGACGTGAAGATCAACGCCATCAGCCCGGTCGCCGCCACCCGCATGACCGAAGGCCTGATGCCGCCGGAAGTGCTGGCCAAGCTGGCTCCGGAATATGTCACGCCCGGCGTCGTGTACCTGGCTTCGGAAGAGGCCCCGACCGGCGCGATCCTGACCGCCGGCGCGGGCGCCTTCGCCCTGTCGCGCATCTTCGAGACCGAGGGCGTCTATCTGGGCGAAGGCGGTCTGTCGGCCGAGGAAGTCCGCGACAGCTGGGACAAGATCACCGCCGAGGACGGCCAGAAGGCCTACTTCAACGGCGGCGAGCAGGGCCAGAAGTTCTTCCGCAAGATGGCGGGTGGCTGACCCTAGGTAATGGGTCAGAATTCGGCCCATTTTGACAGAACAACGATTGATGCGGGGCCTTTGCGGCCCCGCTTCTTTAACAAAACCGACAAAATTGCTGTTCAGGACAATTTATAGCAACGCTATTTGAATGAGTACGTTAAAGGCGGCGCTCCTCGAGCGTCACCTGACGTTCGGCGGGCCTCTTCCTCCCCAAGAAGGTCGCTGTAAAATGTCTCTCTCGCGTAACAGCCTCGCCGCCGGCGTCGCTCTGCTGGCGCTCGCCGCCGCTACCCAGGCCTCCGCTTCGGCCTTCTACCTGCAGGAACAGTCGGTGCGCGGCACCGGTCGCGCCTATTCGGGCGAAGTCGCCGACAAGGGCGTCGGCAGCCTGTGGTGGAACCCCGCCGCCATCGCCGGCATCGAAAAGAGCGAAGCCGTCTTCGGCCTGAACATGATCCAGGTGAATTCGAAGGTCACCAACAACGGCTCGACGATCACCCGCCCGGTGCCCCCGGCCGGCGTGACCACCCCGATCGGCGGCGCGGGCATCGCCTACGACCCGATCAATGACGGCGTCGTGCCGAACGGCGGCGTCGCCTTCAAGATCAACGACAAGCTGTCGCTGGGCATCAATGTCGCCGCGCCGTACAACTTCACCACCGAGTACAACGCCGACAGCTGGACCCGCTACGATGCGCTGAAGTCGCACCTGCGCACGATCAATGTCGACGGTGTCGTGGCCTACAAGGTCAACGACCTGATCGACCTGGGCGTGGGCGTCACCGCCCTCTACGCCGACGCCGAGCTGACCAACGCCCTGCCCAACATCTCGCCGCTGCAGCCCGACGGTTCGCAGTCGCTGAAGGGTGACGGCTGGGCCTATGGCTACACGGTCGGCGCGCAGATCCACCCGTCGTCGGCCTTCACGATCGGCGCCAGCTATCGCTCCAAGATCGACCAGAAGCTGGACGGCACCGTGAAGGTCGCCGGCCTGCTGGCCCCGATCCCGGCCGCCAACAACTTCACCGTCGACGGCCAGGCCAAGATCACCCTGCCCTGGATCGCCAACCTGGGCGCCCGCTGGGCGGTGAACGACCAATGGACCCTGAACGCGTCGGTCAGCCGCGTGGGCTGGGGCGAGTTCGACGCCATCCGCGTCAGCTTCCCGGGCTCGGCGACGACCAACGTCCAGAACTACAAGGACGTGACCACCTACGCCGCCGGCGTCGACTACCAGGCCTCGCCGCGCCTGACCCTGCGGGCCGGCGTCCAGTTCGACCCGACCCCGACGCCGGACGTCGGCCGCACCGCTCGCGTGCCGGACGGCGACCGCATGATGTACGCCGCCGGCGCCACCTGGGCCGCGACCGACAACATCAAGCTGGACGCGGCAATCAGCTACATCAGCTTCGACGACACCAAGATCACCCGCGACGACCTGACGGCGACCAGCTCGACGGTCCGTCTGCGCGGCGACGTGACGGGCTCGGCCGTCGTGATGTCGCTGGGCTCGCGCTTCAGCTTCTAAGGCTGGCGCACCGCTGAAACGAGAAGCCCGCCCGGAGCGATCCGGGCGGGCTTTTTGCTTAGTGGCTGACGCTCTTCCACAGCGTCTTGGCCGCCGCGACGAACACTTCCGCCGCCTGGCCCTTGGGCTCGGAGATCACGGCCGGGACGCCCTGGTCGCCGCCGACGCGGACCGCGATCTCGATCGGCACGCGGCCCAGCAGCGGGGTCTTCAGGCGCTCGGCCTCGGCCACGCCGCCGCCTTCGCCGAAGATCGGGATCGGGGCGCCGGTCGAGGGATCGGCGAAGAAGGCCATGTTCTCAATCAGGCCCAGGATCGGGGTGGCGGTCTTCTCGAACATCGCCGCGGCGCGGCGGGCGTCGATCAGGGCGATCTCCTGAGGCGTGGTGACCAGCACGACGCCGTCGATGCGCAGCTTCTGAACCAGGGTCAGCTGGACGTCGCCGGTGCCGGGCGGCAGGTCGACGACCAGCACGTCCAGTGGCTGGGCTTCCGAACCCCAGGCCACGTCATGGATCATCTGGCGCACGGCCGATGAAGCCATCGGCCCGCGCCAGATCATCGCCTTGCCCTCGTCGACGATGAAGCCGATCGACATCAGCTTGACGCCATGGGCCTCGAGGGGCTGAAGCTTATTGTCTTCGAACAGCGGATCGCCATCGACCCCCATCATCTTGGGAGCCGACGGACCGTAGATGTCGGCGTCCAGCAGGCCGACGCGCAGGCCCATCCTGGCGAAGGCGACGGCCAGATTGGTCGAGACGGTGGACTTGCCCACCCCGCCCTTGCCCGAGGCCACGGCGATCACGTGCTTCACGTGGGTGGGCTTTTCGGCTTCCGGCGGCGGGACGACGCGGGCCTGCGGGTCCTCGGTGACCTTGGCGCCCTTGCGCACCCGGGTCGCGCCCTCGGCGGCCTGGGCGGTCAGCACGACCTGGGCCTGCTCGACGCCGGGCAGAGCAGCCAAGGCCTTCTCGGCGGCGTCACGGATCGGGGCGTAGGACGCGGCCTGGCTGGCCGGGACTTCCAGCATGAAGCCGGCGCGGCCGTTGCGGACAACGAGGCCCTGCACCAGCCCGGCGGCGACCAGCCCCTGCCCACTCGCCGGGTCGACGATACGGTCCAGCGCCACGCGGGCGTCGTCGAGGGTAGCGGTCACGGGGAGGCCTCCAGTCAGGAGGGCCTCATATCCGCGCGACCGCCAGTCATTTCAAGCGCCTTAGCGCTCGACGATGTCCTTCTGCTGCGGGGCCAGCTTGGCCAGCAGCTTGTTCTGCGCCGCGAACGGCACGCCTTCCTTGTCCATCGCGAACTGCAGGTTCTCGATCAGCGCGTTCATGTCGCGATTGGTCGTGCCCTGGTCCTTGTGGGACTCTTTCATGTCGCGGCCGGTGTAGTCGCAGCCGCCACCCAGGATGTAGCAGAACTGCTCCTTCAGGGTCCGCTTCAGGCGCACCTTGTCGGCGGCGGCGAAGAAGTCCTTGATCCGGGGATCGGCGAAGTTTCGCTCGACGAAGGTCTCGACGATGCGGTCGATGCCCGCCTTGCCGTGGAAGGCCTCGAACACCTTGGCGTCCGTCATCGGCGTGGCGCCGGCATTGGCGTTCGACTGCTTGTAGGCGTCGACCGGCTTCTCGCCGGGCGGCGTGGCGTCCTGGGCGAAGGCCGAGCCGGTGATGGCCAGGGCCGCGACGGTGGCGAGCACGAAGATCTTTTTCATCGGCGCGGTCCTCTTAGAAGCCGGCTTGCAGCGACAGGTAGAACCCGCGCTGGTTCTTGAAAGTGGCGATGTCGCCCAGGTCCACATAGGCCCCGGTCACCGACAGATGCTTGTTCACGGCATAGGCGACGAACAGGTCCTTCCAGTCGTCTTCCTTGGCGAAACCCAGGTTGCTGGGCTTGGTGCGGTACTCGGCCCCGACCACCAGGCGTTTGCTGAGCAGGTAGCCCGCTGAGCCTTCGAACTGCGGCTTGTAACTGTCGCCCTTGTCGCCGCCGAAGCCCAGCAGGCCCGACTGGTTGGCCTTGGTCAGGCGCACCGTGCCGTTCAGCACCAGCGACTTGTCGAGCAGCAGCTTGGTCGCCGCGACATAGAAATCGACGCCGCTGTCCTTCTTAGCGCCGACGGCGCGGACGATGGCGTCCTGGCTATTGTCCTTGTACTGCGCCCCGACGCTGACCTGCGGGATCCAGCTGTCCTGGGTGTAGACGGCGTCGCCCAGCACCCGGACCTTGGCGCCCAGCACCGTCTGCTTGAAGGTGAAACCCTTGCCCAGGCCGAGCTTGGCGCCCGTCGCGCCGGTGTCGAATTCCTGGCGCGCGGCCGACAGCTCGACGCGGTCGTGCCAGCCGACGGCGGCGCCGTAGGTGCGCAGGCTGTAGTCCTTGACGTCGACATAGGTCCCGTGGACCTCGCCGCCGACGCCGTGATTGGTCTCGCCCCCGGCGATCACGGCCCAGGTCGAAAGACCCCCGCCCGCGCTGCCCTCGACGGTGCTGACACCGTGGGTCAGCAACAGCTTGCCACCGGTCTCGATCTCGCCGGCCTGCGCGCCGGACGCGCAGACGCCCAGCAGGGTCGCGGCAAGCGCCGCGCTCGAAAGTCGCTTCATAGCCCCCTCCTAAAGAGAGCCGGCGACAAGCCCCACTCGAGCGCCGACGAGCGGGACCGTGACCGCGAAGCTTTTACAGAGGGTTTCCAAGTAAATGCCGGATACCCGAAACAGTGTCGCACCCCGTGTCGCACCCGTTAACGCGCATTTCACCCCGCCACAGCTAGAAAAGGGGCCATGAAACGTCTCGCTCTACTTCTGATGGCCATGCTTTGGGCGGCGCCAGCCATGGCGGGTGATTTCACCGTCACGGTGCGCGGCGTCGACGGCAAGCCCGTGCCCGACGCCGTGGTCATGGTCTATCCGAACGGCCAGCCGACCAAGGGTCCGATCAAGTTCCCCTGGCCCTACCGCGTGGCGCAGCAGAACATCCAGTTCACGCCGTTCATGCTGGTGGTCCCAGTCGGCGCGGACGTGGCGTTCCCCAACCTCGATAAGGTCCGCCACCACGTCTACTCGTTCTCGGCGGGCAACAAGTTCGAGATCAAGCTGTACGGCCACGAAGAGAACCGCACCGCCAAGATGAGCACGGTCGGCGTCGCCGCCATCGGCTGCAACATCCACGACCAGATGGTCGGCTTCATCCGCGTGGTCGACACCCAGTACGCCGGCAAGACCGACGCCAACGGCGTGGTGACGATCCAGGACGTCCCGGCCGGCGCCATCAAGGCCAGCGTCTGGCACCCGTACATGCGGGCCATGAAGAACGAAAAGACCCTCTCGACCGCCAGCGTCGGCGCCGGCGCGGCCCGCGAGCAGGTCTCGGTCGAGCTGCGCGCCCCGGCGGGGCGCTGAACCGCCGATGTTCAAGCGCCTGCAGACCAAGCTCACCGTCCTCTACGCCGGGCTGTTCGCCCTGGCGCTGAGCCTGGTGGCCGTGACGGTCTATGTGGCGATCGCCAAGAACGCCCAGCGGGCGGTGCGCGAAGAGATGGCCGCGTCGGGCACGGTGTTCGACCGCATCTGGGCCCTGCGCACCCAGCGCCTGCACGACGGCGCCGAACTCTTGTCGCGCGACTTCGGCTTCCGCGCCGCCGTCGCCACCCATGACCGTCCGACCGTGGAGTCGGCCGTCGCCAACCTGCGCCAGCGCCTGGGCCTGGACCTGGCCTTCACCGTCGGCGTCGACGGCGAGGTGGTCGGCGTGGATCCGGCCCGCCTGAACATCGAGAAGCTGTGGAGCGCCCTGGACGCCGAGGACGGCGCGCAAGGCGTCTTCGCCATCGACGGCAAGCCCTACCAGCTGATCTCGGCCCCCATCCTGTCGCCCACCCTGACCGGCTGGATCGTCTTCGCCGCCAAGCTGGACGAGCCGGAGATGCAGGCTCTGGAGACGCTGTCGGCCATCGGCCTGGACGCCCAAGTCTTCGACCAGCGCGGCGACCAGTGGGTCTCGGCCGACACCGGCCCCGCCAACAAGCCGCTGGCCGCCTTCGTGGCCAAGGCCATGCATGACAAGCTGCGCGCCCCGGCCCTGCTGCGCGGCGGCGCCGACAGCCTGGTGCTGGTCAAGCCGATCCGCACCCTGGACAAGACCTCCGGCGCGGCCCTCGTGCTGCGTTATCCCGTCGCCCAGGCCATGGCGCCCTACCAGCCGCTGATGGCCGCGGTGCTCGCCGTAGGCCTGATCGGCGCGGCCCTGGTCGCCGCCGCCAGCTGGGCGCTGTCGCGGGGCCTGGCCAAGCCCATCACCGCCCTGGACGTCGCCGCCAGCCGCCTGCGCGACGGCCAGGACGTCAGCGTCGAGGTCACCACCCAGGACGAGATCGGCCGCCTGGCCCAAAGCTTCAACCAGATGGCCTCCGAGATCCGCGAGCGCGAAGCGGAGATGATCCGCCAGGCGCTGCACGACGGCGAGACCGGCCTGCCCAACCGCCGCGCCCTGGAGCGCGCCATCCAGATGCGCCTGGCCGACCTCGAGCCCGGCGAACAGGTGGTGATCAGCGCCATCGGTTTCGACCGCTTCCCGCAGGTGCGCGCCGCCATCGGTTACGAGCTGGCCACCAAGCTGGTCGCCAAGCTGGGCCGCCGCGTCACCGAGACCGTTCCTGGCGTGATGGTCGGCCGCCTGACGACCTCGATCCTCTGCACCGTCTCGGCCACCAAGGACCTGGATGGCGTGCTGAGCCGCGCGGACGGCCTGCTGGCCGGCCTGGAGGCTCCGATCCTGATCGGCGGCGAACCGGTCGACGTCCACATCACCCACGGCCTCGCGGCCACGCAGGCCGATGGCGCGGACGCCGGCCGCCTGATCGAACGCGCCCTGATCGCCCTGGACCAGGCCCGCGCCGCCCACAAGAAGCTGATGGTGTTCGACCCCGTCGCCTATGGCGATCCGGCCGCGAACCTGTCTCTGATGAGCGAGATGCTGGAGGCCGTCCGCAAAGGCGAGCTCTATCTGAACCACCAGCCCAAGCTGGACCTGCGCAACGGCCGGATCACCGGCGTCGAGGCTCTGGCCCGCTGGAACCACCCGACCCGCGGCTTCATCCGCCCCGACCTGTTCGTCGGCATGGCCGAGGAGACCGGCCATATCCGCGCCCTGACCGACTATGTCCTGGGCCAGGCCATCGAGGACCAGGCCCGCCTGCGCAGCGCCGGCCACGACGTCCTGATGTCGGTCAACGTCTCAGGCCGCCTGATCGACGACCACGCCTTCGCCGAGCACGCCATCGCCCAGGTCGCCGCCTCGGGCGCCCGCCTGTGCTTCGAGATCACCGAGACGGCCGTGATCGGCAATCCCGACGTCGCCTTGTCGGTGCTGGACCGCCTGGCCGAGGCCGGCATCCCGGTGTCGATCGACGACTATGGCTCGGGCCTATCGTCCCTGGCCTATCTGAAGCAGATCCGCGCCGACGAACTGAAGATCGACAAGGCCTTCGTCATGACCCTGGAGGCCGGCGGCAAGGACGCCCTGCTGGTCAAGTCCACGGTCGACCTGGCCCACAGCCTGGGCATGAAGGTCACCGCCGAGGGCGTCGAAACCCGCGAGGGCCTGGCCGTCCTGCAACTGATGGGCTGCGACCTGGCCCAGGGCTACCACATCGCCAAGCCGATGGGCCTGGACAAGCTGGTCGACTTCCTGGGCGAGTGGTCGATCGAACTGCCGGCCGAAATCTCGGACGCCGAGAAGCGCCGCGCCTAGTTCGACTTCGGCGGCGCGTAGCACCTTTCCACATCGAAGAAGATGTCGGAGCCGCCGGACGGGCACTGCGGCCGGACTGACAGCGCGATGCGCGCATAGGCGGTCGCGTAGCGCCAAGGCGGTTCCGGACTGCCGCAGCCGGCAAGCGCATAGCGGGAACCCTTGGCGTCGAACGTCCCGACAACCATGCCGCCGCCGTGGCAGATGGGCGGCGGAGCCGGCGGCGCCTTGGCGTATCGCTTCATGTCCGCGACCCAGGTCTCGTACTTGGGAAACGCGTCCTCGGCCGCTTGCTCCTGGGCCATGAGGTCGCTCCACGCGGTGCTCGGAAGCTGGCCCGTCGCGACCACCGCGCCTTTCACGGCGACGGTCATCTCCACACGCCCGTCAGCCAGGCGCATGAACTCCATGCCGACCGGGCCGACAAATCCGTAGGCGTTTTCGTAGGCGATCTGGCGTCGCTCACCGCCCGCCAGCAGCGCCCGCTTGAGAGGCTGTAGACCCGAAGCCCCCAGGCGTTGCAGATGCCAGGACTCCGCCTTCGCGTGACCTTGCTCGAAAGCGCCGCGCGACAGATCCTGTCTCTGGGCCAGCGCGGACGCGGGGATCAGAGCCAGCGCGAGAACCAGGACCCTGAAGCGCACGCCATCCCCCATCGCGAACTCACCCTGTCAGCGAGCTGCTCAACCCGTGGAGGAGTCTAGACCGACGCCTTCAGCAGATCCAGCACGTGGTGCAGGCTGTCGGCGATGTGGACGCACTTGTCGTGCATCTCCTCGTTGGGATCGAGGATGTCGGGGACCATCACCGTCATCATGCCGGCCGCGTGGGCGGCGCGGACGCCGGGGTGGCTGTCTTCCAGCGCCAGGCAATGGGCCGGGTCGACGCCCAGGCGCTCGGCGGCCAGCAGATAGGGATCCGGGTTCGGCTTGTGCTTGGTCACGTCCTGGTGGGCGACCACCGCGTTGAAGCGGCTCAGCAGGTCAAAGCGCCCCAGATACTTCTCGACCGCGACCATGCCGTTCGAGGTGGCGATGCCGCGCGGAATGCCCAGGTCGTCCAGATAGTCCAGGATCTCGATGACCCCGGCCTTCAGCTTGGTCTCGGCCTCCAGCAGGTCCTCGACGTCGGCCCAGACCCGCTCGAAATAGGCCTGGACCGGGAACTCCTCGCCGTACAGCTCGCGCAGCATGACCCCACATTCGGGCGTCGTCTTGCCCACCATCGAGGCGTAGGTCTCGCCGGTGAATTGGACCCCGAACACCTGGCCCGCCTCGATCATGGCGGCGCGATAGACGATCTCGGTGTCCAGCAGCAGGCCGTCCATGTCGAACACGACGGCGTCTACCCGGCGGGGAAAGCTCACTTGTGGAAGTCCTCGGTCTTGTAGCCCTGGAAGTAGAGCAGCGTGGTCAGGTCGGTGTGGTCGACTTTCGCATCCGCCTGGGCGGCCACGATCGGCTTGGCGCGGTAGGCGACGCCCAGGCCCGCGGCCTCGATCATCGCCAGGTCGTTGGCGCCGTCGCCCACGGCCACGGCGTCCGCCGGGGTCACGCCCAGGTCCGCGGTCTCTTCGTTGAGGGCGGCCAGCTTGGCTTCCTTGCCCAGGATCGGATCGCCGACCTGGCCGGTCAGCGCGCCGTCCAGCTCGATCAGGGTGTTGGCGCGGTTCAGGTGGAACCCCGCCGCCTGCGCCACCCGGCTGGTGAAGAACGTGAAGCCGCCCGAGACCAGCGCGCAGCGTGCGCCGTGCTTGGCCATGGTGCGGACCAGGGTCTCGGCGCCGGGGTTCAGCCGGACGCGCTGGTCGTAGCAGCTCTGCAGCGCCTCGACGCCCAGGCCCTTCAGCATGCCGACCCGCTCGCGCAGGGCGCCTTCGAAGGCCAGCTCGCCGCGCATGGCGCGCTCGGTGATCTCGGAGACCTGCTCCTTGACGCCGGCGAAGTCGGCCAGTTCGTCCAGGCACTCGACGTTGATGATCGTCGAGTCCATGTCGGCGATCAGCAGGCGCTTCTTGCGGTTTTCGACAGGTTGGATCGCGAAGTCGACCGGCAGGTCCGCCAGCTCAGACTTCAGCGTCTCCAGGTCGCCGCCGTCGATGAAGAAGTCGGCGGCCAGGGGCCCCAACGCTTCACGACGGCTGGACAGCCTGGCTTCGACGCGCGACACGGCTTGTGCGTATGCGTCGGGGTTCGCCCCAACGATGGTGAGGACGGTCGGAATGGTGTTGAGTTCGGACATCGCGCCCCGCATCTGGCTGATCGCGGGGCCGACCGCAAGCGGCAAGTCGGCCTATGCGCTGGATTTGGCGCAGCGGATCGGCGGCGAGATCGTCAATGCCGACTCCATGCAGATCTATGCGGGCCTACGCGTGTTGACCGCCGGCCCCTCGCCGGAAGAGACCGCACGCGCCCCGCATCACCTGTTCGAAGTGGTCGACGCCGCCGTCGGCTGGTCGGTCGGCCGCTGGCAGGAGGCCGCCATCAAGGTGCTGGCCGAGATCGAGTCGCGCGGCAATCCGGCCATCATCGTCGGCGGCACCGGCCTCTATTTCCGCGCCCTGACCCACGGCCTGGCCGACGTGCCGCCGGTGTCCGAAACCCAGCGCGAGATCTCCGGCCTGCTCTACGCCGCCCGAGGCGAGGAAGAATTCCGCGAGATCCTGAAACCCCTCGACCCCGAGGCCGAGGCCCGCATCGAGAGCGGCGACCGCCAGCGCCTCGTCCGCGCCCACGCCGTGGCCATCGCCACCGGCAAGTCGCTGACCTCGTGGCAGACCGACACCAAGCCGGCCATCGCGCCGGGTGACTGGAAGGGCGTGGTGCTGGATCCGCCCCGCGCCGACCTCTACGCCCGCTGCGATGCGCGCCTGTCGGTGATGGTCGAGCACGGCGCCCTGGACGAGGTGGCGGCCATGGAGGCGCGCGGCCTGGACCCGTCCCTGCCCGCCCTCAAGGCCGTCGGCTATCGCGAGTTCGCCGCCCATCTGCGCGGCGAGACCACGCTGGAGCAGGCCCTGGACGCCGCCCGGCAGGAGACCCGCCGCTACGCCAAGCGCCAGTTGACCTGGTTCCGCAACCAGACGCCGGACTGGGAGAAGGTCAGCGTTCCGTGATCGTCACGCCGGTGCGGAGCAGTCGCGGCTTGATGGCCAGCTGGTAGTCTTCGTCAAACATCTGGTCCTTGATCCGATCCAGGGTCGCGATCACCCGATCCTCGGCGGCCGTCACCGGCTTGGCGAACACCTCGCAGGCCGTGCCGGCGGGCAGGTCGGCCTGGCCGTTCTCGATCGCCTGCAGCGGCTTGGTCGCGCCCTCCTCGCAGCCGAGGAAGCCCGAGATCGAATAGAAGCACAGGTCGCGCTGCAGGTAAGACTCGATGACCCAGGCGCACGGAATAGCCGATACGGTGACGCTCTCCGGAGTCGCCGGAATCGCGCCGGGCTTGGCGATGGTGCGCAGGAAGATCTGGTAGCGCACCACCACGTTCTCGGTCCGACTGCCCTTGGCCAAAGTCAGCGGCTTGGCCTTCTGCGCCACCGGGGCCAGCCGTTGCAGCTGCGGAGGCAGGGGCGCGGCGGGGGCGGTCGCGGCCGGCGGCGGCGGGACGTTTTGCAGCAGCACGAAGGTCTCCAAGGTTGAGCTTGGCCATGATGAGCACGCCCGCTCAATCTTGGCGATAGCCGCTGTTTGCAGGCCCGCGACTTGCGCCTATGGAGAGGTCAACACCAAGGAAGCCCGATGTCCGACCTCAACGCCCTCGCCGAACGCGTCGCCGCCGCCCTGATCGCTCGCGGCGAGACCGTCGCCATCGCCGAATCCTCGGCCGGCGGCCTGATCTCGGCGGCGCTGCTGGCCGTGCCGGGCGCGTCGAAGTTCTATGTCGGCGGCGCGGTCGTCTATACGGCCCGGGCGCGGCTGACGCTGATGGACATCCCGCAGAAGGCCATGGACGGCCTGCGGTCGGCCAGCGAGCCCTATGCCGTGATGCTGGCCCGCGTGGCCCGCAAGAACCTGAAGGCCAACTGGGCCCTGTCGGAGACCGGCGCGGCCGGTCCCGACGGCAACCGCTATGGCGACGCGCCTGGCCACTGCTGCTCGGCCGTGGTCGGCGAGGAGGTCTCGGTCAGCGCCACGCTGGAGACCGGCAGCGACCAGCGCCCTGCCAACATGCAGGCCTTCGCCGCTTTCGCGCTGGAGCAGCTGGCCCAAACCCTCGAGAAAGGGACGCTGGAGGCCTAGGCCACGGCGAACAGGCTGTAGGCGAACTCGTCCATCGCCTTCTGGGTGATGCTGGTATTGTTCAGCAGCACGACGGTGGTCTGGTCGTCGAAGCGATGGGCCAGCACCGAGCGATAGCCGGCCGTCCGTCCGGTCTCCCAGGCGAAGACGCGCGGGAAGCCATCGGCGAACAGGCTCTTCACCCGACCGCCCAGGGCGTAGTCCTGATCGGGCCAGCCCACGCTCAACAGCGCCTTCTTGCTGGTCGGCGACAGGAACGGGCCGTCGAAGACCGCGTGAGCAGCCTTCAGCAGGTCGCCCGCCGTGCTGACATAACCGCCGCTGGCCGCGAAGAACGGGAAGCGGTCGTTGGCCTGGCGGACCAGCGGCTCCAGCGTCCGGTATGAGATGGCGACGTCCGCCGGATCGACCGGCATGGTGTGGGTCAGGCCCAACGGCCCGGTCAGCAGCTCGGCCATCGCCTGCGCATAGGCCTTGCCGGTCACCGCCTCGACGATCGCGGTGATCAGGACCCAGTTGGTCAGGACGTAGTCGAACTTGGTCCCCGGCTCGAAGGCCAGGTCGCCCGAGCACCACAGCTTCACGGCCTGGGCCGTCGTGAAGCTCTTCTTGAATAGGTCCGGATCGGGGTTGGCCTTGGTCCAGGTCGCAAAGCCGTTTGGGATACCGCTGATGTTGGTCAGCAGGTGGCGCACCTTGACCTTGGCGCCCGTGTCGGCGCGGTAGTCGGGCAAATAGGTCGAGATCGGCGCGTCCAGGTCCAGCTTCCCCGCCTCGACCAGCTTCAGCAGCGCCGTCGAGGTCAGCCATTTGGAGATCGAGGCGATCGCATAGGGCGTGCCCAGCGCGGCGGGCTTCTTGGCCTCAATGTCGGCGAAGCCGATGGTCCGCGAGTAGATCGGCTTGCCGGCCTTGCCGATCAGCACCACGCCCTGGAACGGCTGGATACGGAGGAAAGCGTCGACCGCCTTGTCCGCCGCGCCCCCTGACAGCACCGTCGCCGATGCGTTTTCGACCAGACCCAGAGCAGCCGCTCCGGCCAAGAATTCACGCCGTCCGAACACTCAAACGCTCCTCGATTTCAGGAGCGCGACCGTGGCGGGGAAAACCTGCCCCTGTCACGTGAAGTTTCGGTAAGACCCACCGCCCGGGAAAGGCACAACCTTGCGGCAAACCGCGCCTTGACGCTCCGACTGGCGCATGTCATGACCCCTTTCGTAGCTTTGGAGCAAGACTCGTGCGCAAAACCATGATCGTACTTATGGAGCGGCCGTTCGCGGGGTGACCTAGAAGTCACGTCGTAGCTCGGTCGCGCGCGCAAAGGTCCTTCGGGACCTTTTTTCTTTTCCGCCTACCACCAGTCCAGCTTTCCGCCCCCTCCCTCACCGGACCCCTCCCATGACCGCCCACCAGACCATCGAGAGCAAGGCTCCCGCAGACACCGCAGATCGCGCCATGACCGGCGCCGAGATCGTGGTTCGCGGCCTCGTGGACCAGGGCGTTGAAGTCCTGTTCGGCTATCCGGGCGGCGCGGTCCTGCCGATCTATGACGCGCTGTTCCACGAGCCGCGCCTGCAGCACATCCTGGTGCGCCACGAGCAGGGCGCGACCCACGCCGCCGAAGGCTACGCCCGCAGCTCGGGCAAGCCTGGTGTCGTCCTGGTCACCTCGGGCCCGGGCGCGACCAACGCCATCACCGGCATCATGGACGCCCTGATGGACTCGATCCCGATGGTCGTCATCACCGGCCAGGTCCCCACGCACCTGATCGGCACAGACGCCTTCCAGGAAGCAGATACGGTCGGCATGACCCGCTCGTGCACCAAGCACAACTACCTGGTCAAAGACGTCCGCGACCTGCCGCAGATCATCCACGAGGCCTTCAAGATCGCCACCACCGGTCGTCCTGGCCCGGTGCTGATCGACATCCCCAAGGACGTCCAGTTCGCCAAGGGCGAGTACTACGGCCCCACCGAGGTCGCCTCGACCCACGCCTATGCGCCCAAGACCAAGGGCGACGCCAACCGCATCGCCGACGCGGCCAAGCTGATTGCCGGCGCCCGCCGCCCGATCTTCTACACCGGCGGCGGCGTCATCAACGCGGGTCCCAAGGCCAGCGAAGCGCTGCGCGAGTTCCAGGCCCTGACCGGCGCGCCGGTGACCTCGACCCTGATGGGCCTGGGCGCCTTCCCGGCGGCCGATCCGGCGTGGCTGGGCATGCTGGGCATGCACGGCACGTTCGAGGCCAACAACGCCATGCACGACTGCGACGTGATGATCTGCGTCGGGGCCCGCTTCGACGACCGCGTCACCGGCCGCCTGGACGCCTTCTCGCCGGGCAGCAAGAAGATCCACATCGATATCGACGCCTCGTCGATCAACAAGAACGTCCGCGTCGACCTGCCGATCGTCGGCGACGCTGGCTCGGTTCTGGAAGACCTAATCGCCGCCTGGAAGGCCGGCGGCCATCAGCCGAACAAGGCCGCCCTGACCGACTGGTGGGCCCAGATCGACCAGTGGCGCGCCCGCCAGTGCCTGAACTACCGGCGCTCGGAGACGGTCATCAAGCCGCAGTACGCCATCGAGCGCCTGTATGAGCTGACCAAGGACAAGGACGTCTACATCACGACCGAAGTCGGCCAGCACCAGATGTGGGCCGCGCAGTTCTTCCGCTTCGAGGAGCCGAACCGCTGGATGACCTCAGGCGGCCTGGGCACCATGGGCTACGGCCTGCCCGCCGCCCTGGGCGTGCAGCTGGCCCATCCTGGTTCGCTGGTCGTCGACATCGCCGGCGAAGCCTCGATCCAGATGTGCATCCAGGAGCTGTCGACCGCGATCCAGTTCGACCTGCCGGTCAAGATCTTCATCCTGAACAACGAATGGATGGGCATGGTCCGCCAGTGGCAGCAACTGCTGCACGGCGAGCGCTACAGCCACTCGTATTCGGACAGCCTGCCCGACTTCGTGAAGCTGGCCGAGGCCTATGGCGCCCACGGCATCCGCTGCTCGGACCCGGCCGAGCTGGACGGCAAGATCCTGGAGATGATCAACAGCGACAAGCCTGTGATCTTCGACTGCCGCGTCGAGAAGCACGAGAACTGCCTGCCGATGATCCCCTCGGGCAAGGCCCACAACGAGATGATCATGGGCGAGGTCGAGGACATCGGGAACGTGATCGGGGAGGATGGCGCGGGTCTGGTCTGATCCGCCGTGCGTCCTTCGAGGCCCTCCTGCGGAGGGCGCCTCAGGATGAGGAATGTGGGTGAAGGCTCGGTTTTTCCGCTTTTGTCATCCACCAACTCCCTCATCCTGAGGCGCCCGCGCAGCGGGCCTCGAAGGACGCAGGACCGATGTACGACGTTCAAAGCGCATGGGTTTACATGCTGCGGTGCCGAGATGGCTCCTACTACATCGGCTCCCATCGCGGACCAGACGTAGCGGCCAGGGTGTCGATGCATCAGCAAGGCTTGGGCAGCGACTACACTGCCGCCCGCCTTCCGGTAGAACTGGTTTGGTGCGAAGCCTTTCAGTTCATCACCGATGCTATCGCCGCCGAACGCCGCATCAAGGGTTGGTCCCGCGCCAAGAAGGAAGCGATGATATGCGGCGAATGGGACAAGCTCCCCTCGCTGTCACGCCGTCGGGGCGGTAAGCCCAAGCCAGAAAACGAACCAGAAGTCAGAGCTCAGACATGACCGCCAACGTCCAACCCGCTCCCGCCTCGGCCTACGACCTTAGCCCCACGGGCCAGGTCGAGCAGACCGCCACGTTCGCGCTGCTCGTCGATAACGAGCCCGGCGTCCTGCACCGCGTCGTCGGCCTGTTCGCCGCGCGGGGCTACAATATCGAGAGCCTCACGGTCGCCGAGACCGATCGCAAGGCCCACACCAGCCGCATCACCGTGGTGACCCGCGGCACACGCCAGGTGCTGGAGCAGATCGAGGCCCAGCTGAACAAGGTGGTCAACGTCCGCCGCGTGCACGATGTGACCCGCGATCCGAACGGCGTCGAGCGTGAGCTGGCCCTGGTCAAGGTGCGCGGCTCGGGTCCGGACCGCGTCGAGGCCCTGCGCATCGCCGAGATCTTCCGCGCCAAGCCGGTCGACACCACGCTGGAAAGCTTCGTGTTCGAGATCTCGGGCGCGCCGTCCAAGATCGACAAGTTCCTGGACCTGATGCGCCCGCTGGGCCTGGTGGAACTTTCCCGCACCGGCGTCCTTTCCATCGAGCGGGGCGTCGAAGGGATGTAGGCGATGAGCGGCTTGGCAGGACTGATCGCGGGGCTGGCCCTCGCCACCGTCCAGCAGGCCGCGCCGCCGCCCGCACCTTTCCCCGATCCGGCGGCCTGGTGGTCGCCGGAGGTTCCGCGTCCGCCGTCCGAGCTCGAGCCGCTCTACAACCGCCGTCTCGGCCGCGACGAGCGCCCCATCCCGATCGACAATGGCGTTGAGCCCCTGCTCTACCGCCTGTGGGGCCTGCCACCGTTGCAGAGCCAGGTGCTCAAGCGCGGCGAGCTGATCCTGGAGGTCTGGGCCCGGCCCGCGCGCGGCGTGCGCCAGGCCGTGGTCCGCGTCACCCTGCGCCGCGACGGCCGCGCCTTCGTCCAGGCTCGCGCGGGCCTGGGCTGCTGCACGCCCGAGATCGGCCGCCGCGTCGACGTCAACGCCGAGCTCGCCGAACCCCAGATCGCGCCGCTGAAGGCCCTGCCCGGCGATCCGGCCTGGGGCCAGCCGCGCTCGGTCATCGTCGACTATGGCGGCGGGGCGGTGTCGGCCCTGTGCGTCGACGGTGTCTCGTGGGACGTCACCTTGCTGGTCCCCGGCCAGGCCCGCCATCTGCGCCGCGCCTGCGACGACGCCGAGGTCGGCTCGATCGCCGCGATCCTATCCGCCGCCCTGGGCGCCGCCGCAGGCCGCGACCCGCGCTTCGACGCCGTCCTGCCCCGAGGCGCGGACTTCTCGCGGCAACAACGCGCCTATGACGACCTGATCGCCGCCGGCGGTGTCCTGAAGGCTGGCGAGTCCAATCGTCCGCAGCCGCCCGCCGTGCCGATCGCGCCGGACACCGGAGCGGAACAGCCATCGCTAGAATAGCGATGTGACACAACTCACAGCTTTATTTCGATAACTCTGTTATCGCTTCTCCCCACAACGATCCTGGGAGGGACGCCATGACAACTCGCACCGCTTACGTGTTCACGATCGCCTTGATCGCCGCCCTCGGAGCGACCACGGCCGCCCTGGCCCAGGCGACACCACAAATCGCCCTCGTGCCGGCCAATAAACCGCCGGCCGTGCCGGAGGGTCTGAAGGTCACTTGCGGAAGAGGCGGCGGCCCCGAAACCACGACCTGTCCGGTGATCAAGTATGAAGGCTTCACCACGTGGGCCTTCAGCTTCCTGGACAACCGCGAGGCCTATGGCTTCGTCACCTATGACGCTTCCGGCAAGGTGGTGAAGAACGTCACGCGCAACGGTGACCGCTACGTCTACAAGATGGAAGTCGATCGCAACGCCAAGACGGTCGGCGTATGGGGCCAATACGACAGGCGGATCGACATCGCCTGGTCCGACCTGCCGGAAACGCCGCAGCCGTGGATCGAAAGCGTGCCGGTCCACTTCGCGCCAAAGCCGCCGGAAGGCATGAAGGTCACTTGCACCAAAAGCGCTGGCGGTCCCGACAGCACGACCTGCCCGGTCATCAACTATCACGGCTACCAGACTTGGGTGTTCAGCTTCCTGGACAACCGCAACGCCTATGGCGTCGTCACCTATGACGGGAAAGCCCATGTTCTGAAGAGCACCATCCTTTCCGGCGATCGCTACGTCTACAAGATCGACGTCGACACCAAGGCCAGGACGATCGGCGTGTGGGGCCAATACAATAAGAAGCTCAACATGCCCTGGGCGGATCTGCCCTAGGCCTCAGGCCCCGGCCATCTGCTCGGGCTGTTCACGCAGGCGCGCCACGTCTCGCAACGGCGGCGCGCCGAACAGCCGGGCGTATTCGCGGCTGAACTGCGAGGGACTGTCATAGCCAACCGTATGGCCGGCGGTGGCCGCATCCAGGCGCTGGATCAGGATCAGCCGCCGCGCCTCCTGCAGGCGGATCTGCTTCTGATACTGCAGCGGCGACAGCGAGGTCACCGCCTTGAAGTGCTGGTGCAGGGCCGAGGCGCTCATCCGGGCCTCGTCGGCCACGGCGTCGATGCTGAACGGCTGGTCGAAGTTGCGCTTGATCCAGCCGATGGCGCGATTGACCTGACGCAGGCGGCCGTCGCGGCGGGCGATCTGGGCCAGGCGCGGGCCCTGCGGGCCGGTCAGCAGGCGATAGAGGATCTCGCGCTCGATCAGCGGGGCCATGATCGCCACGTCGTCGGGCGTGTCCAGCAGGCGCACCATCCGGCAGACGGCGTCGAACAGCTGCGGCGTCATCGCCCCCGCCGACATGCCGCCGACCAGCGGCGCGGCGGCGTCCAGCCGTGCGGCCAGGCCCGCCTCCATGATCATCTCGCTGATCAGGTTGGCGTCCAGCACGATGCGGAAGCTGAGATAGGGCTGCTCTGGCGAGGCCTCGATCACCCGGCCGGTCACCGGTACGTCGATCGACGACAGGAAGAAGTTCCGCTCGTCATATTCGTGGGCGACATCGCCGACCAGCACCTGCTTGCGGCCCTGGGCCAGCACGCAGAAGGACGGGTCATGCAGGGCGTGCGACGGCTCGCTGGGCGCGTGCAGCCGGTACAGGTTGACCCTGGGGCAGCAGGTTTCGACCGGGCCTTCGTCCGGCGCGAATCGTTCAATCAGGGCGGCCAGCGCCTCGCGGGTGCTCATGGCTTTTCTCTTGTTGGAACGAGGCTATTTGTAAGCCTTGCACGATCCTCCGTCACGCGACGCCGTTCGCTTCCGGAGAAATGTGCAATCATGCCGGAGCATCGGTCTACCGACTGGACGGACCCGTGCTGCATATTGGCCTCGTTCCGCTTCCCGATGCGGCCAACCCCAAAATCAGAGCTCTGCGATGAGACGCTACACGCCCCGACGCGGCGTGACGGCTCCGCGCTGGTTCGTCGCCGCCCTGCTGGGTGGGACGGCCGCGCTGACGGCCGCCACCGCCGCGCTCCCCACTGCTACGCCCGCCCCTGCCGCCACCGCCTGGAGGATCGCCCCATGACCATGATGTCCGCCATCGTTCCCCACATCCCGGTCGCCGGCGTCTGGACCTCGCCCGACGGCCACATCTCGCTGGAGCTGCGCGCCGACGGCCGCTTCATCGAGACCCGCGACGACTTCGCCGACGTCTTCACCGGGGTCTATGTCCTGGTCGGCGAGACCCTGAAACTGTTCGAGGATCGCGGCGCCGTCATAAGCGGCACGCTGGTGGATGGCCGCCTAAGCCTGGGGACAGCTTAGGCCGCGCCCTTCCCTTGGGGGGACGAACCCCCTATATTGGAACTGTCCGACCTCGGTCGGACTATGGGGATAAACGCGCACGTAATAAGCGGACTGGACCCGGGTGCGATTCCCGGCGGCTCCACCAATCTCTCCCAAGTTATCATGGGACTGCATGGGGCCGATCAGCATCGACAGACGTGTAAAGGTGTATGCTTTCTCTCGGCTTGATCCACCGTTCCGGGTCATTTTTCTAAATGCGAACGATAACTTCGCTGAAGAGTTCGCCGTCGCCGCGTAATGCGGTGCAGGTGAATTCGCCTCTTAAGTCCTAGGGGTTCAGATCCCTAGGCGGGGCCCGGAGGGAGCCTGCCAACAGAATCCCTCCACTTCACTGCATTGCCGAGGCTCCCTCCTCTTTCTTCAAGAGGGGATGCGGGAGCCTGCCAACAGAATCCCTCCACTTTCCTCACATCGCTGTGAATGACATCGATTGCGCTCCGCCGGAATCGATAGCCACCCGCTTTGCGCGAGGCCGCCGACAGGTTACGTTCGGAATCTCGTTTCCAGTTCGAAGTACCACCCAGCGCATGTCCCAGACCGAACCGCCCGAAGACCTCATGCAGTACGAGGCCATGGCCCAGGACGCCCTGCGCGGCGTGGTCAAGGCGGCCCTGAAGAAGGCCGCCGCCCCCGGCGGCCTGCCCGAGCCGCACCATCTGTACATCACCTTCAAGACCAAGGCGGCCGGCGTCTCGGGTCCGCAGGACCTGCTGGGCAAGTACCCGGACGAGATGACCATCGTCCTGCAGCACCAGTATTGGGACCTGGCGCCCGGCGAGACCTTCTTCTCGGTCACGCTGAAGTTCGGCGGCCAGCCCAAGCGCCTGTCGGTGCCCTATGCGGCCCTGACGCGCTTCTATGACCCGTCGGTGCAATTCGCCCTGCAGTTCACCGCCCCCGAGGTCATCGAGGACGAGCCCGAGCCGGAACCCGAGGCCGAAGCGCCCGTCCCGACCGGCGAAGAGGGCCCCAAGATCGTCTCCCTGGACCAGTTCCGGAAGAAGTGAGCGCCCGTAAGCCATGAGCGATGTCGCCTCGGACGCTCCGCAGACCCTGACGGACGAGGCGATCCTCGCGCGCTTCCGCGCATCCAAGAGCCAGCCGACCGGATCCCAGACCCTGGGCTTCGAGCTCCTGGCCGTGCGCCAGGCCGATCGTGAGGTCGAGGTCGGTTTCACGGCGCGCGCCGATCTCTTGTGCAACCCGATGGGGCAGATCCAGGGCGGTTTCGTCTGCGCCATGCTGGACGAGTGCATGTCGGTGGCCGGCATGATCACCTCAGGCATGACCCATGTCGTGCCAACCCTCGAGATGAAGACCAGCTTCCTGCGCCCGGCCATGCCCGGCGCCCTGCGCGGCGTCGGCCGCGTGGTGAAGTGGGGCCGCACGGTCTGCTTCATGGAGGGCGAGCTCTACGACGCCGAGGGCCGGCTGTTGGCCAAGTCGACCGGCACGGCGATTCCGACGCCCTTCGCCAACTTCAAGAAGAAGTAAGGGGGCGGGCTCATGCGGAGAGCGGCGGCGGTCATCGGACTTCTGGCTTTGCTCTTCGCGCCGATGCAGCCCGCACGGGCCGCGGGCCCGTTCTCGAACTGGACGGCCGTGGTGGTGGCCGGCGATTTCCACGCCCATTCCGGCGGCCCGACCGAGGCCTTCGACAACGCCCGCCGCGACGTCTCCAAGGCCCTGGTCGAGCTGGGTTTCGAGAAGGACGCCGTCCAGCAGTTCTCGGTGCGCCCGCAACGTTACCCCGCCGACTCGCCAGGCAAGTCGGACGCGCGGACGATCTACGACGCCCTGCGGTTCAAGGCCGAGACCGCCAAGGCTGGGTGCCTGTTCTACATCAGCACGCACGGCAGTCCCGAGGGCGTGATTCTGGGCGAGCAGATGCTGCGCCCGCATCTGCTGGCGGCCATGCTGGACGACGCCTGCCCCGGACGTCCCAGTGTGGTGGTGATCTCCGCCTGTTTTTCGGGCGTGTTCATCCCGCCGCTGCAGAAGGGCGACCGGCTGATCCTGACCGCCGCCCGCCCCGACCGCGCCTCATTCGGCTGCGGCGAGGACGACAAGTACCCATACTTCGACGACTGTTTCCTCGCCAGCGCCCCCGGCGCCCGCGACTTCGCGGCCCTGGGCGCGGGCGTGCAGGCCTGCGTCGCCCGCCGCGAGAAGGAGACCGGCGCCGAGCCCGCCTCCGAGCCTCAGATGTGGATCGGTCCCGCCCTGCGCCCGATGCTGCCGCTCTACGCCTTCAACCGAAGCAAATCGAAGACACCGTGACCGGTGATCGGGTTTGACCCCAGCGATCAGCGCGTTACACCAAGTCTTGGAAGTTTCTGCTTCGACCTAGGGGACATCGTTGACGTCGCGCGTTTCGCTCGCGGCCGCCTTTTCGGCGGCCTTCATTGCCCTTTGGTCCTTGTCCGGATCGGAGGCGCTGGCGCAGGACGCTTCGCCGCCGCCTGCCGCGCCGTCCGAACCCGTCCTGAATGCCGCGCCGCGCCCCTATAACAGCCTGCGTCCGCGCCGCGTGCGCCCGCGTCCCGTGGCGGCCGCAGCTGCCACCGCCGCTGCTGTCACCGCCGCGCGTCCCGCCGCTGCTCCGGCAGCGCCGGCGGCTACGCCGGCCGCCGTCCCGCCGCCGGTCCAAACGGCTCACGCCCCCCTGCCCGGCCCCGAACTGGAAGCCTTCGTCGACGGCGTCGTCCGCCGCGCCATGAGTCGCGACCACATCGCCGGCGCGACCATCTCGGTGGTCCAGAACGGCCAGGTGGTGCTGAAGAAGGGCTACGGCTTCGCCAACCTCGGCCAGCGCCGCGCGGTTGATCCGGACAAGACCCTGTTCCGCGTCGCCTCGATCTCGAAGACGTTCACTTGGATCGCCCTGATGAACGAGATCGAGGCCGGCCGCATGCGCCTGGACGGCCCGGTCAATGTCTACCTGCCCCAACCGCTGCAGGTGAAGGACCAGGGCAAGAAGACGCCCGTGCGCCTGAAGGACCTGATGACCCATACGGCGGGCTTCGAAGACCGCTCGCTGGGCCAGCTGTTCGAGCGTGATCCCAACCGGGTGCGCCCGCTGAACGACTATCTTCGCCAGGAGCGTCCGAACCGGGTGCGCGAGCCGGGCCTGCTGCCCAGCTATTCCAACTATGGCGCGGCCCTGGCTGGCGCCGCCCTGGTCAACGTGACCGGCAAGCCCTTCGAGCAGCTGGTCAGCGAAGAGATCATCCTGCCGGCCGGCATGAGCCACACGACCTTCCGCGAGGCCCGCCCGTGGAACGACCGCCTGCCCGCCCCGATGAACGAGGCCCTGGCGGCCGAGTTGTCGGACGGCTTCTCGTGGACCCAGATGGGCTGGAAGACTCAGCCCCGCGAGTTCATGGGCCAGGTCGCCCCGGCCGCCTCGGCCTCCAGCACCGCCGGCGACATGGCGCGCTACATGACCCTGCTGCTGAACGGCGGGACGATCGACGGCAAGACCGTGTTCTCGCCCAAGACGGCCCTGGCCTTCCGCACGCCGATGTACCGCCCCGCGCCGGAAGCGGCCGGCTGGAACGCCGGCTTCCAGGACATGGCTCTGCCAGGTAATCGTCGCGGCTACGGCCACGCTGGCGCGACGCTGTATTTCCACTCGAACCTGGTGATCGTGCCCGACCTGGGCCTGGGCATCTTCGTCTCGGTCAACACCGACAGCGGCGTGAACCTGCCCGCCAGCCTGCCCTCGACCATCATCGAGCACTTCTACGCCCCCGCCCCGGCCGTGCCGGCGGACAGCGCCATCAGTTACGACCAGGCCCGCGCCTATGAGGGTGACTACCTGACCACCCGCCGCGCCTATGGCGGGCTGGAGGGCTTCACCAACCGCATCGTCGGCCGCGCCAGCGTCCGCGCCACGCCCGAGGGCCGCCTGGCCATCACCGACGGCGGCGTCAGCACCCTGTTCAACGGCACCGACAAGCCCGGCGTGTTCAAGGCCGTCGACAGCGCCTTGACCCTGGTGTTCGACGCCAATGGCGACCGCCCCTCGCGCTTCTACGCCGCACGCGGCTGGTCGACCTATGAGCGGGTCGGCTTCTTCCGCTCGGCCGGCCTGCTGGGCTGGACCGCCGTGATCGCCGGCTTCGCCTCCATCGCAACAATCCTGGGCGTGACGTTCCGCAACCGCCGCGAGGCCCGCCAGACCCCGGTGCAGGCGCGCGCCAGCCAGATGCAGACCATGCAGGCGGTGCTGTGGCTGATCTCGGCCGGCTGCATGGGCGTGTTCTCGGTCAAGGCCGCCGACCAGACCAATGTCTTCTTCGGCTGGCCCTCGGGCTGGCTGCTCAGCGGCTCGGCCTGCGCCCTGGTGGCCTCGGTGCTCAGCCTGCTGACCCTGGGCGTCCTGCCGATGGTCTGGCGCGGCGGCCGTCGCGTCGACAGCTGGAGCAGCGGCCGCAAGGTGGCCTTCACCTTCACCGCCCTGCTGTTCGTGCTGCTGGGCGTGCTGCTGGGCGCCTGGGGCTATTTGGTGCCCTGGGGCCGCTAAGAGACGCGTCCCGTCACGATCCATCGCTAGTCTCCGTTCGCGGCGCCCGCCTTGCAGAACTCCGTTCTGGGAGACGAGCGAGGGAGACGCGACGTGTCAAAACTGGACGGTTTGGCGTTTGGGGGAACGGGACTGGCGGCCTGGTCGGCGGCCACCCTGTTTTACGCCGCTTTCGGAGGGGGCCTCCTGGAGAGCGCCTTCTGGTTTTACGCACTCAACGCGTTCGCGGCCGCTGCAACGGTCACGTTCGCCTTCCAGGCAGTGGCGCGGCTGACGCACACGCCGCGCCGCCGCCGGTTGTTCCCGATGCTGCTGTTCTCGACGCCCGGCCTGGTCGCCGGCGCGTTGCTGATCGCGCGCTACGCCGAGATCATGCCCACCAGCGATCCGGCCAGCATCGGCCGCTACGGCGCGTTCCTGGCGGTGACCTACGTGGCCGTCGCCGCCTCACTCTTCGAGCGTGCGCCGCATAAGGTTTGAGGTCAGCTTCCGCACCTGGATGACGATCCGCTCGCGCTCGCCCGGCCGTCGCTCGACCAGCAGCCGGGCGACCTGGGCGTCGTCGTGGAAGGCATAACCCTTGATGGCGTCCAGCAGGGCCTTGGCCAGGTTGTCCAGGTCCATCCAGGGCGGCTCGCCGACATATTCCATGCCGATCTCGACGCTGAACTCTCCCCAGGCCGGGCGCGAGCCGCGCCACGACTTGCGGAAGAACTCGTAGATCAGCGGCTTGTAGTACTTGCCCTGGGTGGTCAGGCCGTCGACCACGATGGTCAGCTCGCCCCCGGCCTCGCGGGCGCGGACCTTGCCGTGGTGGGTCCAGTCGCCTTCGAGCAAATCAGAGCCTCAGGTGGATCCCGCGCTTGTGCAGCGGGATCAGGATCGCGGTGATGAAGGCAAGAACCAGAACCGCGCAGGCAAGGGAAGCCTGATAAGGATCGGACAGCACGCTCAGCGCCAGGGCGTTGCCGAAGCCCTGCGGCGAGGGGTTGGCGCCCGGCACGATCTTCAGGTCGCTGAAGATGCCCAGCAGCTGGCACAGGATGAAGGCCAGGATCGCGTTGCCGCCCAGCACCTTCAGCACGAAGTCAAAGCCCAGACGGCTTCGCGACCGCGCCACCATCTCGAAGCCGGCCAGGATCACGGTTGAGAGGCCGCTGGTGAAGATCGCGAAGCTGGGCGTCCAGATCTTCTTGTTGATCGGCATGACCGGGTTCAGCGCCAGGCCGATGACGACCAGGGCGACGCCCAGGATCAGCACCGGCATGAGGCCGCGCTGGCCCTGCGCCAAGCCGCGCATCATCACCCGCGCCGCCACAGCGCCCATCAGCACGTTGACGACGGCCGGCAGGGTTGAGAGCAAGCCCTCGGGGTCGTAGGTGACGCCCAGGCCCTCGGTCGTCGCGCCCCGCCACAGGTGCGGGATCGTGAACACCAACCGATCCAGGAAGGCCGGCAGAGACTTGTAGGAATCCAGGTGACCGGCGCCGAAGCCCGGAACCCGCACGAACGCCACCAGCAGCCAATAGATCGCCAGCAGAACGACGCTTGCGCCAAACGTGGCGGCCATGTTGAAGACCAGCTTGCCGCCCTCCCCGCGCTTGGCCGCCAGCACGCAGATCGCCGTGCCCAGCGCATAGCAGACGCCGATCCGCTGCAGGATGCCCGGAAGGCGCAGGTTCGGCAGGTCGAAGTGTCCGCCTAGCAGGTTGATCGCCAGGCCCAGCAGGATCAGCAGCCCGGTCCGTTTGGCGACCTTCAGCCAGAAGGCCGAGCCGCCGCGATCCTCGATCGTCATGCGCGGGACCATCAGCCCCACGGCCATGCCGGCGCAGAACAGGAAGGTCGGGAACACCAGGTCGGCGGCCGTGAAGCCGTGCCACGCGGCGTGCTCCAGCGGCGGATAGACCTTGGACCACGAGCCGGGGCTGTCGACCAGGATCATGCCGGCCACGGCCAGGCCGCGAAGCAGATCCAGCGACACGATGCGCTGGCCGCCCGTGGACTTAGTGTTCGACATCGTTCCTCCCCCGAGGGTCCTCAGGCTTCCAGCATCTCGGCAAGCTTCAGCACGGTGCTCCAGTTGCGCGTGGTGCCGACCGGATTGCGCTTCGTCTTCTTCCAGTCCCGATCCAACAGCGAGTCGGCCATGCTGATCGGAAAATCCAGATAGAGCTCGCGCGCCGCGACCACGAAGCGCTCCGGCCCGGTGTTGGCCGCCCGCAGGATCTCCTCGTCGCCGTCGGGCAGCGGGCGCTTCAGGAAGTTGACGATCACGTGGCTGGGATGGTCCTGCGCTTCGGCCTTGAACGGATTGCCGTCGACGATCCGCCGCAGGTCCGCTGGCGAGCGGACCATGAAGTCGGTGCGCAGCCCTATGCGCTTTTCGAGCGCGTCCTCGAGCTGCGCCTCCAGCGCCTCGCCGCCCTTGTGGTCGCCCCACAGCAGCAGGTTGCCGCTGGCCAGATAGGTCTTGGCCGTCTTGAAACGCAGGTCCGCGGCGATGCCCAGCAGGTCGTCCTTGAGAACCTTGCGCTTGCCGGTGTTGATCGAGCGCGGCAGCGCGACGAAAGCCGCCACCTACGCCGCCTCGACCCGCACGGCCGTGCCGTAGGCCAGCACCTCGGTGATGCCTTCCATGATCTCGTTGGCGTCGTAGCGCATGGCCAGGATGGCGTTGGCGCCGACCTCCTGGGCGTGCTGCACCAAGAGGTCATAGGCCTCCTGCCGGGCCGTCTCGGCCAGCTTAGTGTAGATCGTGATGTTGCCGCCGAAGATCGACTGCACCGCGCCGCCGATATTGCCGATCACGCTGCGCGAGCGGACTGTGACACCCCGCACCATCCCCAGGTGCTGGACGATGCGATAACCGGTCAGGTCGTTGGTCGTCGTCACGATCATGGGGCGTCTCCTCGCGCGTCTTCGCGCTTGCGAACATTGCCCTTCGCGCCCCCAAGGTCTAGACCGCGCTCGACCGTTTTTCCGGAGACCGCCGCATGACCGCCACGCGCACCGAGACCGATACTTTCGGCCCCATCGAAGTCGCCGCCGACCGCTACTGGGGCGCGCAAGCCCAGCGCAGCCTGGGCAACTTCAAGATCGGCTGGGAGAAGCAGCCCCTGCCGGTCGTCCGCGCCCTGGGCATCGTCAAGCGCGCCGCCGCCGAGACCAACTTCAAGCTGGGCAAGCTGGACGCGGGCCTGAAGGACGCCATCGTCCAGGCCGCTAACGAAGTCATCGACGGCAAGCTGAACGAGCACTTCCCGCTGGTCGTCTGGCAGACCGGCTCGGGCACCCAGTCGAACATGAACGCCAACGAGGTGATCTCGAACCGCGCGATCGAAATCCTGGGCGGCGAGATGGGCACGAAGAAGCCCGTCCACCCGAACGACCACGTCAACATGTCCCAGTCGTCGAACGACACCTATCCGACGGCCATGCACGTGGCTTGCGCGGAACAGATCGTCCACGACCTGCTGCCGGCCCTCAAGCACCTGCACGCCGCCCTGGAAGCCAAGACGGCGGCCTGGGCCGACATCATCAAGATCGGCCGCACCCATACCCAGGACGCCACGCCCCTGACCCTCGGTCAGGAGTTCGGCGGCTACACGCAACAAGTCGCCAACGGCATCGAGCGCATCGAAAGCACCCTGCCCAAGCTGATGCAGCTGGCCCAGGGCGGCACCGCCGTCGGCACCGGCCTGAACGCCCCCATCGGCTTCGCCGAAGGCGTGGCCGAGGCCATCGCCGCGATCACCGGCCTGGAGTTCACCACCGCCCCGAACAAGTTCGAGGCCCTGGCCGCTCACGACGCCATGGTCTTCTCGCACGGCGCCATCAACACGGTCGCCGCGTCCTTGTTCAAGATCGCCAACGACATCCGCTTCCTGGGCTCGGGCCCCCGCGCGGGCCTCGGCGAACTGGCGCTGCCGGAGAACGAGCCCGGCTCGTCGATCATGCCGGGCAAGGTCAACCCGACCCAGTGCGAGGCCCTCACCCAGGTCTGCGTCCAGGTGTTCGGCAACCACGCCGCCCTGACCTTCGCCGGCAGCCAAGGCCACTTCGAGCTGAACGTCTTCAACCCGGTGATGGCCTATAACTTCCTGCAGTCGGTCCGCCTGCTGGCCGATGCGGCGATCAGCTTCACCGACAACTGCGTGGTCGGCATCGAGCCGCGCATCGACAACATCCGCAAGGGCGTCGAGAACAGCCTGATGCTGGTCACGGCCCTGAACGGCCGCCTCGGCTACGACATCTGCGCCAAGATCGCCAAGACGGCCCACAAGAACGGCACCACGCTGCGCGAGGAAACCGTCGGCGGCGGCTATCTGACGAACGAAGAGTTCGACCAGTACGTCCGCCCGGAAAAGATGGTCTCGCCGGGCTGATGCTCCAACTGGTTCGTCTGTTCGACGAACTGCCGGACGGCTTCGACGACCTGGTCGCCGAGGCCTCCGGCGAAGGCGTGCGCAACATGGCCCTCCTCGCCGAGGACTGGGCGAAGGGCGCACGCTTCCAGGACGACGGCGAGGCGATCCTCGCCGCGTTCCTGGTCGGAGAGTTGGCGGGGATCGGCGCCATGAGCGTCGAGCCCGCCGCGTCCGAGCCCGCGCGCCGCCTGCGCCGCTTCTATGTTCGCCCCAGCATGCGCCGCCGCGGTGTGGCCACAGCGTTGGCCTCAGCCCTGATCCATGAGGGCTTCGACAGCGTGGGGCTGATCACGGTCAATGCCAGGGCCTCCGAGGCTGCCTCGCCGTTCTGGGAGACACAGGGGTTCGTGGCGGATACCAGCGGGCCGTGGACCCATGTGATGCGCCGGAACGTTGGCTCCGGCGATGCCGAACCCTCGTAGCCTCGCCCGTTTGCTGCTTGCCGTGATCTACGCGCCGTTTGGCGTGGTGCACGTGGCGGCGCCGCACGGCTTCCTGGCGATCATGCCGCCGGGCGTGCCGTTCCCGCGCGAGGTGGTGATCTTCACCGGGCTCTGCGAGATCGCCGGCGCGATCGGATTGCTGATCCCACAAACCCGTCGGCTGGCTGGGATCATGCTGGCGCTCTACGCCGTCTGCGTCTGGCCCGCGAACATCTGGCACGCCTTCAGCGGCGTCGCCGTCCCGCCCCTGCCCAATTCGTGGTGGTACCACGGCCCGCGTCTGCTGCTCCTGCAACCGCTGTTCATCTGGGCGCCGCTGTGGGCAGCGGGGGTGATCGACTGGCCTTTATCGCGAAGAGCGACCTAGTCGACCCGCCGCACGTCGCGGCCGATCGGGGCCAGGGCGATCTGGGCCAGTTGCAGGTCCTTGATGGCGAACGGGATGCCGATGATGCTGATGGCTTCGCCGACGGCGACGATCAGGTGGCCCAGGGCCAGCCACCAGCCGGCCAGGATGAACCAGATCACGTTCAGCACCGCGCCCAGCGGACCCGAGGCGAGGCCGGTCTCGCGGCGGACGATCTCCTTGCCGAACGGCCAGAGCGCGAAGCCGGCGATGCGCCAGGCCGCGCCCGTATAGGGCAGGCCGACGACGGTGATCGCCAGCAGCAGGCCCGCAATGAACCAGCCGATGGCCAGAGGCAGGCCGCCGCAGATGAACCACAGAACGTTCAGGATAAAGCGGATCATATGTCCCTAAGCCCCAAGAATATCAGACCCTAGACGTGGCCCCGCCCTCCCGCGTTGTGAAGGACGTTACGTCGAATTCACCGATCTACTTGATCAGCTGCCACCGCTTGGCCCAGCGGCTCTTGCCGATCGGCGCCAAGGCCAGGAGATAGATCCCGGCATAGATCACCGTGCCCAGGCCGATCAGGGTCCAGGACCAGGGGCCCGGCATGTGCAGCGCCGGCGCCGTGGTGATCCAGTCGTGGCGGGGCGAGGTGAACTCCAGCCACAGGCCGCCGACCCAGATCAGGGCGAACAAGGCCACGACCGGATACCGCAGGATCGGGCTACGCTGGACCAGCAGCACGGTCTGGGCGAGGGCCGCCGCGCTCCCGGCCGCCAGGCCCGCCGCCCACGTCCACCAAGGACCGGGCACGAAGCGCGCGGCCCGCAGGCCGGCCCACAGCGGCGCCCAGAGGATCGGCCCCAGCATCAGGATGACCAGCAGCCCGCCGACCAGCACGCCGACGCCGCCGCCGATCACCTTGCCGGCGGCTTCGCCAGCCTCGTGCGGGCGGATGTTGGGATCGCCGCCGGGGTTCTCCGGCGAGGTGGCGATGATCGTCTGCAGCCGCGGCAGGCGCTCGCCTGGGGCGACGGGGGGAAGCCCCTTGGGAGAAGACTTCCGCTTGAACATCTAGGTCCTGCGGCTGACGGCGAAGTCGGCCAGGTCTTCCAGCGCCTCGCGCCAGTCGCCCGCCGGGAAGATGCTCAGCGCCGCCTTGGCCTTGTCGGCATAGTCGGCGGCCAGATCGAGCGTGGCGTCCAGGGCGCCCGAGCCGACGATCAGCTCGCGGGCCCGGCGGAAGTCGGCCTCGGTCTGTTCGCGGCGACCGATCGCGCGCTCCCAGAACTCGGCCTCGCGCGGACCCGAACGGGCGATGGCCAGCAGCAGCGGCAAGGTGGCCTTGCCTTCGCGGAAGTCGTCGCCGGCGTTCTTGCCGAGGGCCTCGGTCGTGCCGCCATAGTCCAGGGCGTCGTCGACCAGCTGGAAGGCCAGGCCCAGGTTCAGGCCATAGGCCTTGAGCGCTTCGGTCTTGTCGGCGTCAACGCCGGCCGAGACCGCGCCGGCCTCCGAGGCCGCGGCGAACAGCTCGGCGGTCTTGGCCTGGATGATCTCCAGATAGACGGCCTGCGACAGGTTCAGGTCGTGGCTGCGCATCAGCTGCAGCACCTCGCCCTCGGCGATGACGCGGCTGGCGCGGGCCAGGATCTCCAGCGCCTTCATCGAGTTGGTCTCGACCATCAGCTCAAAGGCGCGGGCAAACAGGAAGTCGCCGACCAGCACGCTTTGCGCCGCGCCCCAGATCAGGTGCGCGGCGACCTTGCCGCGGCGCAGCTGGCTGCCGTCGACCACGTCGTCATGCAGCAGCGTGGCGGTGTGGATGAACTCGACCGCCGAGGCCAGCTTCAGGCAGTGGTCGTTGTCCGAGCCGGCCAGGCGGGCGGCGGCCACGGTCAGCAGCGGACGCAGGCGCTTGCCGCCGGCGGCGATCAGGTGCTCGGCCAGGGCCGGGATGATCGGCACGTCGCTTTGCATGCGGTCGGTGATCAGGGCGTTGACGCCCTTCATGTCGGCCTCGGCGAGGCGCACGAGACGATCCACCGAGCCCGACTTCCGGGGGAGGGTCGCTGTCGCTGCGTCCAAAACCTTCGTCTCCTTCGGTCGGCCCCCCACGAACCATTGCGAGGGACAATGGTGGCGGGATAGGTCACGGTCAAGGCGAGCACAAGGCCTAGAAAGCATTGGACGATACGGGCGTTACCGAGGATCGGGTTCTGGGAGGTCGTGTACGGCTGCGCCAGAGGCTGGACGGCTACAGGGCCGGCATGGACGCGGCCCTGCTGGCGGCGGCCTGCGACGCCCTGCCCGGCCAGCGTGTGATCGAGGCCGGCTGCGGCGTCGGCGGCGCCCTGCTGGCCGCCGCGACTCGCCGGCCGGGGGCGATCTTCCAGGGCGTGGAGCGTGATTCCGTGGCCGCGAGCCTGGCCGCCGAGAACGCCACGCTGAACGGGCTCCAGGACCGAGTCGCCGCCGTGGAGGGCGATATCGAAGCCGGTTTCCGGGCCTTGGGCCTGCCGGTGTTCGATGCGGTGATGACCAATCCTCCGTTCTTCGACGATCCGCAGGCCCTGCGCGCGCCCGCCCCGGCCAAGAGCGGCGCCTGGATGGCCGACGGCGGCCTGGTCGCCTGGACCGGCTTCTGCCTGAAGGCCGTGCGCGAGGGCGGGACGATCACCATCATCCACCGCGCCGACCGCCTGGCCGACATTCTGGCCGCGCTCTCGCCCAAGGCTGGCTCGTTCCGCATCCGCCCCGTGGCGCCGTTCGCCGACGCGCCGGCCAAGCGGGTGATCGTGCGGGCGATCAAGACCGGCAAGGCGCCGCTCGTCCTGCTGCCGCCGCTGGTCCTGCACGATCGCGAGGGCGGCAAGCATTCGGCGGCGGCCGAAGCGATTCTGCGCGGGGAAGCAGCGCTGGACTGGTAATGCACGCCGGACATGTGGGCGCTGCTTCATGCGGCGTGGCCGCTGAAGGTATGAAAGGGACTGCGGAGCGCCGGGCGTCGCCCGGAGTGTGAGTTTGGAAGTACCGTTTCGACGAAGCCAGAACGCTCCGCGTAGCCGTTATCCGAAAGCCTCCGAGGCGCGGGGTTTTAACCCGCTCCCGAACGCGCCTTCGACGGGCGGAGGGACTGGCTGTCCCGTCCGGACCGCATGGGCGATTTCAGCCCATGCCTGCCGCGCCGCGCCGAACCTTCGCCGCCAGGGCTTCGTCCCGATGTTTCAGGGAACCTGCGCCTGGATCCGTCACGAAGGGACTTCCCGAAAGAAGCCCGGCGAGCGCTTCCCGCTCGACCACCCCCGACAGCCGTCACGATCGCCGGCCGGACGTCCCTTCCGCGCCATCGGGTGAGGAAGAGTAT
>NZ_JBXAQO010000005.1:0-322082 GCF_058807295.1 Caulobacter sp. GW821-FHT12D05 | reverse complement strand
CGCGGGGTGGAGCAGCCCGGTAGCTCGTCAGGCTCATAACCTGAAGGTCACAGGTTCAAATCCTGTCCCCGCACCCAAGGTCTAAAGTTGGCGCCTAGCGCTTATACGCACCCCGTCCGATTGCGGTCGGGGCTTTTTTGTATCTGTACGTGCAATTTAGAGTGGCATTCGCGCAACGCTCGCTGCCCCAAACGCGAATTTTTCTGCTTTTCGCCGCCTCCCGGTCGACATTCTCCGTTCAAAGCCCATAGCGCAGGGCGCGGTTTTGCGTCATGACTTCCGTCCGGAAGACGCGGGCCGACTATCAGCCCGTCGAATGAGGTGTTTGAGGATAATATGGCGAACGGTGTCGTTAAGTGGTTCAACCCGGCCAAGGGCTTTGGTTTCATTCAGCCCGAGGACGGCGGCCAGGACGTGTTCGTCCACATCGCCGCGGTTGAACGCTCGGGCCTGGCGGGCCTGAACGAGGGTGATCAAGTCAACTACGAGCTGGAAGAAGATCGCCGCTCGGGCAAGACTTCGGCCGGCAACCTGCGCGTGACGGGTCAAGGCGCTGTTCCGGCCGGTGGCGGTCGTGGCGGCCCCGGTGGCGCGCGTCCTCCGCGCAGCTTCGACGGTCCGCGCGGCGGCGCCGGCGGTGGCGGCGGCAGCTTCTCGGCCGGCACCGGCGAGAGCGGCACCGGCGTCGTGAAGTGGTTCAACACCACCAAGGGCTTCGGCTTCATCCAGCCGGACAACGGCGGCGGCGACATCTTCGTGCACATCTCGGCCGTCGAGCGCGCTGGTCTGCGTGGCCTGAACGAAGGCCAGCAAGTCGGTTACGAGCTTGAGCAGGACCGTCGTTCGGGCAAGACCTCGGCCGGCAACCTGCGCATCCTCTAAGGCTGCGCCCTGAGCCTGCCTTCTCAGGCAGGCTCACTCTTA
Source organism: Caulobacter sp. GW821-FHT12D05 (assembly GCF_058807295.1). Lineage (NCBI taxonomy): Bacteria > Pseudomonadati > Pseudomonadota > Alphaproteobacteria > Caulobacterales > Caulobacteraceae > Caulobacter > Caulobacter sp. GW821-FHT12D05. The sequence goes on along the minus strand of NZ_JBXAQO010000005.1, from coordinate 321,158 downwards.
AGGTTTGAGCGCTCCGCGCTCGGGGAAAGGGCCGCCCCGGAGGGACGGCCTTTTCAGAGACTTTTGAGAGGCCCCGCCGACGCTGAGGCATCGGACGGGGCCTCTTGGCATTCCGGGAGCAGGCTTTCTAAGCTGCTCGGAAGCCCTCCAGACGCCAAAGAAAAGCCCCGCTGACGCTTGCGCGTCGCGGGGCTTTTTGCGTTCAGGCCGGGCCTGCGAGGGGAGGCCTTAGGCCTCCGTACGGGCCCGTTCCGAGGCCGCCTGGTTCACCGCCAGGGCCGTCAGGTTGACGATGCCGCGCGCCGTGACGCTGGGGATCAGGGCGTGCACCGGCTTGCTCATGCCCAGCAGCACCGGACCGACCAGCAGGCTCTCGGTGGCGGCGCTGAGCAGGGTCAGGCCGATATTGGCCGCGTCCAGGGTCGGCATGACCAGCAGGTTGGCCGAGCCCTTCAGCGGGCTGTCGGCGACCATGCGCTCGCGCAGGTGTTGGCTGAGGGCGGCGTCGGCGTGCATCTCGCCATCGACCTCGAGATCCGGCGCCTGCTCACGCAGGATGGCCAGGGCCTCGCGCATCTTGCGAGCGGTCGGCGAGTTGCTGGCCCCGAACGAGGAGTGCGAGAGCAGGGCGGCCTTGGGCGTCAGGCCAAAGCGCCGGACGGCCTCGGCGGCCAGTTGGGTGCACTCGGCGATCTGCTCGGCGGTCGGGTCGACATTGACGTGGGTGTCGCAGAAGAACAGCGTGCCGTTGTCCAGGATCAGCGACGACATGGCGTAGACGCGGCTGACGTTCTCGCGGCGCGGGATGATCGGCAGCACATAGGTCATGTGCTGCCACCAGTCGCCGCTGCCGCCGACCAGGGCGGCCTCGACATAGCCCGACGACAGCAGCATCGAGGCGGCCACCGTGCGGCGGCCCTCGACGCGGCGCTGGGCGGCGATCGGCGGCACGCCACGACGGCCGACCAGGCCCTGATATTCCTTCACCAGCGGGGCGAAGAGGTCCTTGTCGGCCTGCGGATCGACGATCTCGACCTTGCCGCCGATGTCCAGGCGCAGGCCCATCTCGGCGATGCGGGCCTTGATGACCTCGCGGCGGCCGATCAGCACCGGCAGGGCCAGGCCTTCATCGACGACGGTCTGGACGGCGCGCAGCACGCGTTCGTCCTCGCCCTCGGCATAGGCGACCTTGACCGGCGCCTTGCGGGCCCGCTCGAACACCGGCCGCATCAGCTGGCCCGAGCGGTAGACGAACAGCTCCAGCTCCTGGCGGTAGGCGTCGAAGTCGGCGATCGGCCGGGTGGCGACGCCTGAGTCCATGGCCGCCTTGGCCACGGCTGGCGCGATCTGCAGGATCAGGCGCGGGTCGAAGGGCTTGGGGATGATGTACTGCGGGCCGAACATCGGCGCGACGCCGCCATAGGCGCTGGCGACCACTTCCGAAGCCTCGGCGCGGGCCAGCTCGGCGATGGCCTCGACGGCCGCGACCTTCATGGCCTCATTGATCTCGGACGCGCCGACGTCCAGGGCACCCCGGAAGATGAACGGGAAGCAGAGGACGTTGTTGACCTGGTTGGCGTAGTCGCTGCGGCCGGTGGCCATGATGGCGTCGGGACGGGAGGCCTGGACCAGCTCGGGCAGGATCTCCGGCTCGGGATTGGCCATGGCCAGGATCAGCGGGTTCGGAGCCAGCAGCGGCAGCCATTCCGGCTTGAAGACCCGTGGAGCCGACAGGCCCAGGAAGATGTCGGCGCCGGCGATCACCTCGCCCAGGGTGCGGGCGTCGGTCTGGCGCGCGTAGCGGGCCATGTTGTCGAGCATGTCGTCGTCGCGACCGGCGTACACGACGCCCTTGATGTCGGTCAGGGTGACGTTCTCGACCGGCAGACCCATCGAGACCAGCAGGTCGACGCAGGCGAGGGCGGCCGCGCCGGCGCCCGAGGTCACCAGCTTGACGTCCTTCAGCGTCTTGCCCTGGACGAGCAGGGCGTTGCGGACGGCGGCGGCGCAGACGATGGCGGTGCCGTGCTGGTCGTCGTGGAAGACCGGGATGTTCATCCGCTCGCGCAGGGTGCGCTCGATGATGAAACACTCGGGAGCCTTGATGTCCTCCAGATTGACGCCGCCGAAAGTCGGCTCCAGGGCCGCGACCACTTCGATGAAACGATCGGGATCCTCGGCGTCGACTTCGATGTCGAACACGTCGATGCCGGCGAACTTCTTGAAGAGGACGGCCTTGCCCTCCATGACCGGCTTGCTGGCCAGCGGACCGATATTGCCCAGGCCCAGCACGGCGGTGCCGTTCGAGATCACGGCCACCAGGTTGCCGCGCGCGGTGTAGTCGCGGGCGGTGTCGGGATCGGCGGCGATGGCTTCGCAGGGCGCGGCGACGCCGGGGGAGTAGGCCAGGCCGAGGTCGCGCTGGGTGGCCATGCGCTTGGTGGCTTCGATCGCCAGTTTCCCGGGCCGCGGAAGACGGTGGTAGTCCAGGGCGGCTTTACGGAAATCCTCGTCCATCGATCGTTCCTCTGGGCGGCCTGCGCGGCGCGTTTGGAAGGCTTCGTCTGGTGCGAAGCGTCAAAGCCTTTGCTAGCGGGGTTGGCGCGGCAATTCCAACCCTTCGCCGCCTGTCGGGCGTTTTTTCTTGGTACCGGTACCAATCGACGCCCGCGCGAACGGTGATTTACGGCTCTCACAAGTAATAAATCTATTATATATTGCCTCCGCTTCGGGCGCCTTACGCCCCCTTGTTCGGCGCTAGGCCTTCCGGCGCGATCCGTGTGGGGCAAGGCGCTGGACAAAGGCGCCCGGAGCGACCGAGATCGACTCTGCGATGAGATCAGAGGGCGGAGCATGAGCGGACTGACGACACATATCCTCGACCAGGCGTCCGGCAAGCCGGCGGCCGACGTCGCGGTGCGAGTGTCGCGACGCGAGGGCGGTAACGTCCATCTGCTGGCGGAATTCCGCACGGACGCCGACGGCCGTGCGCGGCTTATCGCCGGCGAGGCCCTGGAGGTCGGCGGATACCGCCTGGAGTTCGCGATCGGCGAGCACTTCCAGGCGTCCGGTCTGGCGGTCACCGACCCGCCGTTCCTGGACGTGGTGGTCATCGATTTCGCCGTCTCGAACGTAGAGCAGCACTGGCACGTGCCGCTGCTGGTCTCGCCGTACGGCTATTCGACCTATCGGGGCAGCTGATGGGCGAGACGATCCGCTTCCTGCTGGACGGCCAGGTGCAGGAGGTCAAAGGGGCCAACCCGACGACGACCTTGCTGGAGCACCTGCGCGGCCCGATGCGGCGGACGGGGACCAAGGAGGGCTGCGCGGAGGGCGACTGCGGGTCGTGCACCGTGCTGGTCGGCGAGGCGGATGGGGAGGGCGTGGCCTGGCGGGCGGTCAATAGCTGCATCCAGTTCCTGCCGATGTTGCATGGCAAGGCGCTGCTGACGGTCGAGAATTTGGGCAAGGGTGGCACGCTGCACCCTGTCCAGCAGGCCATGGTCGAGAAGCATGGCTCGCAGTGCGGCTTCTGCACGCCGGGCATTGTCATGTCGCTGTACGGCCGGGCTATCGCGGCAAAGGGCGCGGCCGCGCCGGTCGGCGAAGTGTTGGCCGGGAACCTGTGCCGCTGCACCGGCTATGGCCCGATCATAGAGGTGGCTAAGGGTGTCGAGGCCGAGGCGGCACCGACGATCGATCTCAGCGCGGTGCGCGACGAGACGATGCTGAGCCTCAGCTTCGAGGACGAGATTCACGGCGTCACCCGGACGTGGCTGTCGCCGCGCTCGGTGGACGAACTGGCCCAGGCCTATCTGGAGTATCCGGACGCGACGATCGTGGCCGGGGCGACCGATGTCGGCCTGTGGGTCACCAAGCTTCGCAAGCCGCTGCCGACGTTGATCAGCGTGTCCGAGGTCGCAGAGCTGAAGGTGCTTGAGGAGACCGCTGACGGTCTGCGGATCGGCGCCGGCGTTCGGTATGTCGATGCGATCGAGGCAGTGGCCAAACTCTATCCGGACCTGGGCCAGATGATGCGGCGGCTGGGGTCTACCCAGGTGCGCAACAGCGGCACGATCGGCGGAAACATCGCCAACGGTTCGCCGATCGGCGACATGCCGCCGGCCTTGATCGCGGCAGGCGCGACCTTGGTCCTGCGTCGGGGCGACGAGCGGCGTGAGATGCCGCTGGAAGCTTTCTTTCTCGACTATCAGAAACAGGACCGTCGGCCTGGTGAGTTCGTCGAGGCGGTGATCGCGCCGAAGCTGGACACCGCCCGGATCTTCAAGGTCTTCAAGCTGTCCAAGCGCTTCGACCAGGACATCTCGGCGGTGTGCGGGGCGTTCTCGGTGGCGGTCGAGGGGGGGGGCGTGACCGACGCTCGCATTGCTTTCGGCGGCCTGGCCGGCACGCCTAAGCGGGCCAAGGCCTGCGAGGCGGCGCTGGTCGGCCAGCCGTGGAGCGAGGCGACGATCGATGTCGCGATGGCCGCGCTCGACACCGACTACACGCCGATGAGCGACATGCGCGCCTCGGCGGCCTACCGGTCGCTGGCGGCGAGGAATATGCTGCGCAAGGTGTTCCTGGAGAGCCAGGACGTCGAAACCCGCGTCGTTCCGGAGAGCGCCCATGGCTGACTCCGCAGCCACCGCCCCCGTCCAGAGCGCCTTCCAAGGCGTGTCCGCGCCGCTGCCGCATGACAGCGCCGCGCGGCACGTGGCGGGCTCGGCGGTCTATATCGACGACATGCCCGAGCCGGCCGGCCTGTTGCACGTGGCCTTCGGCATGAGCACCAAGGCGCATGCCAAGATCACCAAGATGGACCTGTCGGCCGTCCGCACCGCGCCCGGCGTGGTGCTGGTGCTGAGCGCCGAGGACATCCCCGGCGAGAACGACGTCAGCCCCGTCATCCATGACGACAAGCTGTTCGCCGCCGGTGAGGTCTATTGCGTCGGCCAGAGCCTGTTCGCCGTAGCCGCCACGTCGCTGGCCGCCGCCCGCGCCGCGACAGCCAAGGCCGTGGTCGAGTACGAGGACCTGCCTGCCGCTATCGATATCGCCGCCGCCCGCGCCCTGGACCTGAAGATCGAGGCGTCCCAGCGCATGGCGCGGGGCGACGCCCAGGCCGCGCTGGCGACCTCTCCCGGCCGCGTCCAAGGCAAGTTCACGATCGGCGGCCAGGACCACTTCTATCTCGAAGGCCAGATCGCCCTGGCCACCCCGCGCGAGGATGGCGACGTCCACGTCTGGTCCTCGACCCAGCATCCCACCGAGGTGCAGCACCTGATCGCTCGCGTGCTGGGGCGGCCCGACCACAGCGTCACCGTCGAGGTGCGCCGCATGGGCGGGGGCTTTGGCGGTAAAGAGACACAAGCCTCGCTTTTCGCCGCCGCCGCCGCCCTGGTCGCCGTGAAGACCGGCCGCCCGGCCAAGGCGCGTCCCGACCGCGACGAGGACATGGTCATGACCGGCAAGCGGCATGACTTCGAGGCCGCCTACGATGTCGGCTTCGACGACGAGGGCCGGCTGACCGGCCTGTTCCTGGAACTAGCTTCGCGCTGCGGGGCGACGACCGACCTGTCGATGGCCATCAACGACCGGGCGATGTTCCACGTCGACAACACTTATTTCCTGCCGGCCATCGAGATCGTCTCGCATCGCTATCGGACCCACACGGTGTCGAACACCGCGTTCCGAGGCTTTGGCGGACCGCAGGGCATGATCGCCATCGAGCGGGTGATGGACGCCGTGGCCGCCGCCACCGGGATCGATCCGCTGGAGGTGCGTCGCCGCAACCTCTATGGCGGCGAGGGCCGCAACCTGACGCCCTACCACCAGGTGGTGGAGGACAATGTCGCGCCGCAGCTGATCGACGAGCTGGCCGCCTCGTGCGCCTACGCGGCCCGCCGTCGCGAGATCGAGGCGTTCAACCGCACCAGCCCGGTGCTGAAGAAGGGCATCGCCCTGACGCCGGTGAAGTTCGGCATCTCGTTCACGACGACCTTCCTGAACCAGGCCGGCGCGCTGATCCATCTTTATGCCGACGGCTCGATCATGCTGAACCATGGCGGCACCGAGATGGGGCAGGGGCTGAACGTCAAGATCGCCCAGATCGTGGCCAACGCCTTCCAGGTCGAGATCGGTCGAGTGAAGATCACCTCGACCGTCACCGACAAGGTGCCCAACACCTCGGCAACCGCCGCCTCGTCGGGCGCGGACCTGAACGGCATGGCGGCCCTCAATGCGGCCGAGACCATCAAGGCGCGGCTGGTCGAATTCGCGGCCAAGAAGTGGAACTGCCCCGAGCACGACATCGCCTTCACGCCCGACGGCGTGCGGGTCTGCGGCGAGACCTTCGAGTTCGGCTGGTTCATCCGCCAGGCCTATCTGGCGCGGATTTCGCTGTCCTCGACCGGCTACTACGCCACGCCGAAGATCCACTACGACCGCGCCACCCACACCGGCCGGCCGTTCTACTACTTCGCCTATGGCGCGGCCTGCAGCGAGGTGCTGATCGACACCCTGACCGGCGAGATGAAGGTCACCCGCGCCGACATCCTGCACGACGTCGGCAAGTCGCTGAATCCGGCCATCGATCTGGGCCAGATCGAGGGCGGTTTCGTCCAGGGCATGGGATGGCTGACGACCGAGGAACTGGTCTACGACTCGCAAGGGCGCCTGCGGACCCACGCGCCGTCGACCTACAAGATCCCGACCTGCGGCGACCGGCCGGCGCATCTGGATGTTCGCCTGTGGAAGGCCGGCCGCAATGTCGAGGCCACAGTCCATCGCTCCAAGGCGGTCGGCGAGCCGCCGCTGATGCTGGCGATCTCGGTGCACAGCGCCATCAACCACGCCGTGGCCAGCGTGGGCGACCACAAGGTCTTCCCGCAGCTGGATGCGCCCGCGACGCCGGAAGCGATCCTGATGGCGTGCGAGGACGTGCGGAGACGCAGCCATGCGTAACTGGGCCCGCGCCGCCCTGGCTCGCCTGGACGCCCACGACGAGGCCGCCCTGGTCACCGTGCTGGCGACCGAGGGCTCGGCCCCGCGCGAGGCCGGGACCAAGATGGTGGTCTGGCGCGGCGGGCAGTCGGGCACGATCGGCGGCGGCAATCTGGAATACCGCGTCGCCGACCAAGCGCGGCGGATGCTGGACGGCGGCCAGGCCCACTTCGCGATCCAGGACTATCCGCTGGGGCCGCTGCTGGCCCAGTGCTGCGGCGGCCGGGTGCGCCTCTTTCTCGAGCGCCTGAACGACAACAGCCGCGACTGGCTGACCGAGGCCGCCAAACGGATGGACGCGGCCCAGCCGTTCGAGGTCCGCACCCGCTTCGATCCCGGCCTGCTGACCAAGGTGGTCGCGCCGATCCTGTCCACCGACGCCGAAGGGCCGGCCGTCTCGTTCGGTGTTGCCGCCGCCACTGCGCGCGGCGCGCGGCCCGAGCTGGGTGACGTGATGGTCGAGCGCGCCGACGCGCCGCGTCCGCCGCTGCTGCTGTTCGGCGCCGGCCATGTGGGGCAGGCCATCGCCAAGGCCTTCGAGCCGCTGCCGTTCCGCCTGGCCTGGTACGACACCCGTCCGGAGACCGCCGACATCCCCGGCGTCACCGTGCTGGACGCAGACGAGATGGCCGCCAAGGCTAGGGCTGCGAGCCCCGACGCCTATGGCCTCGTCCTGACCCACGACCACGCCCTCGACTACGCCCTGGTCGCGGCTGGGCTGGCCGGCGGCGGTTTCAGCTATTTCGGGGTCATCGGCTCGGGCACCAAACGCGCCAGGTTCATGCGCCGGTTACGCGACGATGGTTTCTCGGAAGTCGTGCTGACCCGCCTGACCTGTCCCATCGGCTTGCCACATTTGAAGAGCAAGGCGCCGGAGGTGATCGCGGTGTCGGTCGCCGCCGATCTTTTGATGCGCCAGGAAGCGGCGCGAGCCCGTAACGACGAGAAGACCAGTGCAAGCTTATAGGGCGTCGATCCTCCACCTGCTGGACGATCCGACCAAGAACGAGGAAGGCGCGGTCGCCTTCCACAAGGACGGCCTCCTGCTGGTCGAGGACGGCCGCATCGCCGGCTGCGGCGAGTATGCCGAGCTGTCGCCGTGGCTGGGCGACGCCGAGCTGCACGACCTGTCCGGCCACCTGATCACGCCCGGCTTCATCGACACCCACATCCACTTCCCGCAGGTCGACATCATCGCCGCCCACGGCAAGCAGTTGCTGGATTGGCTGGAGCAGCACACCTTCCCGGCCGAGGCGGCCTTCGCCGATCCCAAGCACGCGACGGAGACGGCGGCGTTCTTCCTCGACGAGCTGCTGCGCAACGGCACGACGACGGCCCTGGTGTTCGGCTCGGTGCACAAGGTCTCGGTCGACGCCCTGTTTGCCGAGGCCTTCGATCGCGACATGCGGCTGATCGCCGGCAAGTCGCTGATGGACCGCAATGCGCCCGACGGCCTGACCGACACGGTCGGGAGCAGCCTGGCCGACATGGAGCAGCTGATCGCCGACTGGCACGGCAAGGGCCGGCTCGGCTACGCCGTCACCCCGCGTTTCGCGATCAGCTGCAGCGACGCCCAGCTGAAGATGGCCGGCGACCTCTTGGCCCTGCATCCCGACGTCTGGATGCAGACCCACCTGTCGGAGAACGTCCACGAGATCAAGGAAACGGCCAAGCTGTTCCCCAAGGCCAAGGACTATCTGGACGTCTATGACCGCTTCGGCCTGCTGCGCCAGCGTTCGGTCTTCGCCCACTGCGTCCACCTGAAGGGCGAGGCCTTCCAGCGCCTGGCGACCAAGGGCGGGGCGGTGGCGTTCTGCCCGACCTCGAACCTCTTTTTGGGCTCGGGCCTGTTCCCGCTGGAAGAGGCCTGCTCGCACGGCGTGAAGGTCGGCATCGGCACCGACGTCGGGGCCGGCACCAGCTTCTCGATCCTCCACACCCTGGGCGAGGCCTACAAGGTGGGGCAGCTGCGCGGCGACGCGCTGGATCCGTTCCATGCGCTGTACCTGGCCACGCTGGGCGGGGCGCGGGCGCTGGATCTGGACAAGGAGATCGGCAACCTGGAGCCGGGGAAAGAGGCCGACTTCGTGGTGCTGGACTTGGCCGCGACGCCGCTGCTGGCAAGGCGGCTGGCGGAGACGAAGAGCCTGGAGAACAAGCTGTTCGCGCTGACGGTGCTGGGGGATGACCGGGTGGTGGCGCGGACGTATCTGGCGGGGGTGGAGCGGTGGCGGCGGGACTCAGCACAGGCCCCCACCTGACCTCGCTGCGCGAGGTCTGTCCGCCCCCAAGCGGGGCGGAGGAAAACCTGCCGCCCCGCCTGAAGCGGTCGTGATCTCTCCTCCCCCTTTGGGGGAGGGGGACCGCCGAACGGCGGTGGAGGGGCCTTACCCGTGCGCCGCCTTCATCGTGTCGGCGTACAGCTTCAGCAGCCGATCGCCGTCGACAGCGATAGTCGCCGCCTGGATCGGCTGGTCATCCCAAGCGCTCGGCCCGAACAGCTCCCCTTCAGGGCTCTGGCAGGTCTGGCCCAAGGTAATCCCCTCGGTCACCACCCGCACCGCGCCACGCCGCACCTCAAACAACGTCGGATCGATCACGAGCGCCACCGCCGCCGCGTCATGCACGCAGCAGCCGACGATCCCATCTCGGCCGCCGTAGAACGCCGCATAGGGCTTGGAAATCTCGTTCAAGAACCCGCCGGCGTCGGAACCATCGGCGGCCAGCGCTTCCATGAACTCGGGCGACATCACCACCTGCGTGGTCACGTCGAGGCTGACGGCGGTGAGCGCCCACGGCGCGGTGAACACCTGGTCCGCCGCTTCCGGGTCGTTCCAGATATTGGCCTCGGCCACGGGCGTCACGTTACCCGGCTTGCCGGCCACGCCGAACGCGCCGCCCATGATCACCACGGACTTCAGCAAGGTCGCCACTTCCGGATCGGCCTGCAGCGCCAAAGCGAGGTTGGTCAGCGGGCCCACGGCGCACAGCACCACCTCGCCCGGATACTGGCGGGCCAGGTCGATGATCGCCTGGTGGGCCGGCTTGGCTTCCGGTTGGGCGGGGACCAGGCCCGTCAGCTCGACGTCACCCAGGCCGTTGATGCCGTGCACGAAGGTCGGCGACGGGTTGCGCGGGCGGGTCAGCGGCTTGTCGGTCCCCTTGTAGACCGGCGCCTTCAGGCCGAAGCGGTCCTTCAGGTACAGCGCGTTGCGCGTCGTGGTCTCGATGTCGGAATTGCCGAAGATGGTCGTCACCGCGATCAGGTCGAGGGCGGGGCTCGCCTCGATGAACAGCAGGGCCATCGCGTCGTCGATGCCGGGGTCGGTGTCGAAAATGATCTTGGTCGTCATCTGGAGGCTCTAGCGCTTTTCGTCGTCGGAGGCGAGGCGCTGGTCGGCCCCGCCCTGCATCAGGGACACGTGGGCCGAGGCGACCTTCCAGCCGGCCTCGGTGCGGATCCAGGTCTGGCTCTGGCGGCCGATCTTGCCGCTGTCGTCGCGGCGGAATTCGACATTGGCCACGGCGAAGTCGGCGCCGAAGGTGGTGATCTCGGTCCGCAACCGCGTGCGGGGCGGCGAGCCGCCGGCGCGGCCGACGCGGAACGCGGCGATCTCATCGAAGCTCCACAGGTTCTCGGCCACGCCCAGCCGCACGGTATGGGGCGAGTTCCAGAACGCACCGTCCAGCGCCTCGACGTCGTTGCTCATCAGCGCCGCCTCATAGGCGTCGACCAGGGCGGTGACCTGCGCCAGCACGGCGGGATCGTTGACGATCATAGGGCGCCTTTCGGAGCGTGGGCCGCCACGACGCCGTCGCGTTGCAAGCGCAGGGCGGCGGCGAAGGCCAGGTCCTCGCGCCAGGCCGGAGCGATGATCTGCACGCCGATCGGCAGCTGGCCCGGACGGTTCACCGGCGCGGCCACGACCGGCAGGCCGACATAGCTGATCGGCTGGGTGTAGGCGCCCAGGTTCTTGCGCACCGAGACGGGAACGCCGTCCACGTCCATGGTCGCTTGGCCGATCGGCGGGGCGGGGCAGACCGAGGCCGGGGCCAGCAGGACGTCGTAGCGCTGGAAGGCCTCGCGCACCTGGTCGCGGAAGACGGTGCGATACCGCTGGGCCGCTTGGTGCACGCCCGCCGGCAGCAGGGCGCCGGCCAATAGGCGGTCGCGGACGGCGGGGTCGTAGTCCATGGCGCGGGCGGCCAGGTCATCGTGGTGCAGCTGCCCGCCCTCGAAGGCGGTCAGGCTGAAGGCGGCGGCGCGGGCGGCGGCCGCGCCGGGCAGCTGGACCAGGTCGTCGGCCTTCAGCGCCACGGCGACGCGGCCCAGGGCCTCCAGCACTTCCGGGAACGCGCCTTGCTGGAACCAGCCGCCCAGGACGCCGACGCGTAGCGGCCGTTCGGCCAGCTCGTCGAGACGGGCCGACAGCGGCTCGGCCGCACGCACGCAGATGTGGTCGCCGGCGGGATCGGCGCCCTGCATGACGTCATAGGCCAGGGCCAGGTCCTCGACCGACCGCGCGAAGGGGCCGACATGGTCCAGGCTCTCGACGAACGGGAACACGCCCTGGCGCGACAGGCGGCCATAGGTGGGCTTCAGGCCGAAGACGCCGCATAGGCCGGCCGGGATGCGGATCGAGCCGTTGGTGTCCGAGCCCAGGGTCAGGGGCACGAGCCCTGCCGCCACGGCCGCCGCCGAACCGCCCGAAGAGCCGCCGGCGATCCGTGTCGGGTCGTGCGGATTGTAGACCGGCCCGTCGTGGGCGTTCTCGGTGACGAAGCCGTAGGCGAACTCGTCCATGTTCAGCGCGCCGACCAGGATGGCGCCGGCGGCGGTCAGACGCTGAATCAGCGTTGCGTCATGCGAAGGCGGCGCGGCGTCGCGGCGGATCTTGGAGCCGGCGATGGTCGGCAGGCCTTCGATGTCGAACAGGTTCTTCACCGCGAACGGCACGCCCGCCAGCGGACCCGTGACACGGCCGGCGTCGACTGCATCCGCCTGAGCCAGGGCGCGGTCGGCGGTCACGGCGGTGAAAGCGTTGACGCCCCCGTTCAGGCGCTGGATGCGCGAGAGGGTGGCCTCGGTCACGGACCGGGCGGTGACGCGGCCGGCGCGGACCTCGCCGGCGATCTCGACGACGCTGCAGAAGCTCACGGTTCGAACGCCTCCGGAGGCTCGCCGGCGGCCTCGCCAAGCGCCGAGACGAACAGGCTGGTCTGGGTGCGCAGCAGGGCGATGTTGTCGATCACGCCGGGCAGGATGGGCGACGGGATGGCCAGGTCCCGCTCGGCGGCGCGCGCGGCGGTCCAGGGACCGATCTCGACGTCCTTCAGGTCCAGAAAGCCTTGCGTCTCTGCGTCCAAGCCCATGCGGTCCCCAACAGCATAAGTAAGAAAAAACTTCATACACCCGGGTTCGCTAAACGCGCCAGTCCCGCTTGGCTCAGAACGCACGAGCGCTCAAGGCGGCATCATTCAGCGGCCCGATCGCCCGCGCATCGGGCAGGGAAGGGCGATCGTACACCGGATGGTCCGCCACGCCTTGGGTCAGCGCCCGCTTCGGCGCGAGATGCGCATGTAAGGAAAGGCTTACTTGATGGCGCATCACCGACTGGTCTCCAGCCCCGACACCGTCCGCTTCGGCATGTTCGACGCGGCGTTCGATCCCGTGCTGACGGTGAACCCCGGCGACAGCGTCACCTTCGAGTGCGTCTCAGGCGGGACCGAGGTGATGCCGCCGCCGGGCTCGCCCTACGCCGTACCGGCCGCGCTGCAGGCGATCCACGATAGCAACCCGGCCCGCATCGGTCCGCACATCCTCACGGGCCCAGTGGCCATCGCCGGCGCCGAGCCGGGCGACATGCTGGAGGTCCGCATCGAGGCGGTCGAGCCTAACAACGACTGGGGCTACTGCGCCGTGCGTCCGCTGGCCGGCACGCTGCCCGAGGACTTCCCCGACCGTTATGTCAGCCACATCGCCGTCGACAAGGCGCGCGGCGTCTGCAAGCCGGAGTGGGGTCCCGAACTGCCGCTGGCTCCGTTCTTCGGCACCATGGGCGTGGCCCCGCCGGCCAGGTACGGCCGCCTCTCCAGCCGCGAACCGCGCGAGCACGGCGGCAACATGGACAACAAAGAGCTCACCGCCGGCGCGACCCTGTACCTGCCGGTCTGGGTTCCCGGCGCGAACTTCTCGGTCGGCGACGGCCATGGCCGCCAGGGCGACGGCGAGGTCTGCGTCAACGCGCTGGAGATGGGCCTGACCGGGACCTTCACCTTCATCCTGCACAAGGCCTCCAGCTTCGTTTGGCCCCGCGCCGAGACGCCGACGCACTACATCCTGATGGGCTTCAATGAAGACCTGGACCTGGCCATGAAGCAGGCCTTGCGCGGGACGATCGACTTCATCACGGCGCGCTCGAGCCTGACTCGCGTCCAGGCCTACCAGTTCTGCTCCCTGGCCGTGGACTTCCGCGTCACCCAGACCGTCAACGGTGAGAAAGGCGTCCACGCCCTGCTGGCCAAGGGCCTGCTGTTCTGATCCGAGCGCTGAGTTAACTCAGGGTTGCTTTTTATAATTATCGTCCTGGGCGTGAAAAATTCACTTGAGGTCGATCTTGGGTTGATCGCCAATGCCTCCGCCCCATCCGGGGGCTGGAGGTCTAGGCATGTATCTGGTGGGAACCGCAGGCGACGATATCCTGGTCGGCGACGCTGGCAGCGACACGCTGGAGGGCGGTGCGGGTAACGACTGGCTGATTGGCCAGGGCGGCGCCGACGTCATGGACGGCGGCGACGGAAACGACTTCCTCTATAGCGGCGGCTTCTTCGGCGTGGCGACGACCGGCTCGCTGATGATCGGCGGCGACGGCAACGACTCCATCCAGAGCGGCAATTCCAACGACACCATGCTGGGCGGCGCCGGCGACGACGCCCTGACCGTCGGCGACTACGTCACGACCCGCACCCTTGATGGCGGCGCCGGGAGCGACCTGCTGGCGTTCTCAGGTTTCACCGGCGGCGTGTTCGTCGACCTGAGCAAGACCACCCAGACTGTCGCGCCGGGCGTCGTGCTGACCGTGACCAACGTAGAGAACGTCAACGGCACAGCCGCTGGCGACACCCTGATCGGCGATGCGAACGCCAACATCATGTACGCCCAGGACGGCGACGACTCTCTGTACGGCGGCGACGGGAACGACGGGCTCAGCGGCAATGACGGCGACGACTATATCGTGGGCGGCGCCGGCCAGGATGGGCTGAACGGCGGCGCCGGCGCGGATCTCTTCGTGTTCAATCCGGGCGACAGCGTTTATGGCGCGTCGGACAGCATCTCCGACTTCTCGACCGACGACCACATCGTGTTCACGGATGGGCCGGCCGGAACCAGCGCCAACTATATCGAGCTGGACACGATCGACTTCCTGGCCGTCGGCGCCGTGTTCGCCGGCAGCGACGTTCGTTATGTGGCGATGCAGGTGTTCTCCGACATCTATCTGTTCGCCGACACCGGCGAGGAGGGCGGGGACTACGATCAGATGATCATCCTGACCGGCGCCAACCTCTCTTCGATCGACGCCGGTTCGATCCTGGGGCTGTAACTCCACCTGTGCGCGTGGCGTCGCGATGGACCGAAAGGTCGGATATCGCGCGCCACGTCCATTCCCGGAATGCGCCAACCTGTGGGTGAAAGCCTTGTAGTGTAAGGCCTGCATGTGCCGAAGCGGCACAGTTCGCGCCCAGGGCGACGGGTTTCGTCCTTAATTCTCCCCAAAAGGCTGAATGCGGTTCGGCGCCAGCTTTGCAGTCCCTAGGTCACGCTTCGGTTGTGTTCAGGTTGGGGACGTAAAAAGATGGATCTGCAAGGCACGCAAAACGCCGACACCCTGACGGGCGGCGCGGACAGCGACACGATTTACGGCTTCGGCGGCAACGACACGCTGAAGGGCCTGGCGGGCGATGACGTCCTGGCCGGACACGACGGCAACGACACCCTGCAAGGCGGGGCCGGCGACGACTACCTGCTGGGCGGCGCGGGCAATGACACCCTCGACGGCGGCGACGGCAACGACTGGGCGGCCTACGAGGACGCCACGGCCGGGGTGAAGGTCGACCTGAACATCACCGGCACGCAGAACACCGTCGGCGGCGGGACCGACAAGCTGACCTCGATCGAGAACGTCTACGGCTCGGCCTTCAACGACACCCTGACGGGCAACGCCGGCGACAACATGCTGGTGGGCGACGCCGGCAACGACACGATCAGCGGCGGCAAGGGCAACGACACCCTGTGGGGCGACGCCGGCAACGACGTCCTGGATGGCGGCGACGGCGACGACTACATGGTCGGCGGCGCGGGCGACGACATCATCAAGGGCGGTGCCGGCGACGACTGGAGCTCGTACGAGAACGCCACGGCCGGCGTCACCGTCGATCTGAACAAGACCACGGCCCAGAACACCGGCGGAGCGGGGACCGACACCATCACCGGCGTCGAGCTGCTGTACGGGAGCAAGTTCGACGACGTCCTGACCGGCGACGCCAAGGACAACTACCTGTGGGGCTCGGACGGCAACGACCAGCTGTACGGCGGCGCGGGCGACGACCACCTGTCGGGTGGTCTTGGCGACGACATCATCAACGGCGGCGACGGTTTCGACACGGTCGACTACGGCTTCAGCGAAAAGGGCGTCTGGATCGATCTCCAGCTGTTCGACCAATCCGGCGTCAAGGGCTGGGCCGAGTCCGGCGACAAGCTGGTTTCGATCGAGGCCGTGATGGGCTCGGAATTCAACGACGTCTTCCTGGGCAACGCCGCGGAGAACTATCTGTTCGGCGCTGGCGGCGACGACGTCCTGCTGGGCGTGGGCGGCAACGACACCCTGGACGGCGGCGACGGCGACGATCGCCTGGTGACCAGCGCGACCAGCAATGGCGAGCTGCTGGTCGGCGGCGCCGGCAACGACACCCTGACCTTCTCCAACATCGGTTCGGCCACCCTGGAGGGCGGCGACGGCGACGACATGTTCATGCTGTCCAACACGATGAGCGACGTCGTCGTGCGCGGCGGCGAGGGCGTGGACACGGTGTGGCTGATGAATGGCCTCGGCGCCGATCAGGGCGCAACGATCGACCTGAACCTCACCGGTCGCCAGGGCACGGGCCTGCAGGGCTATGTTGAGATCCAGGGCGTCGAGAACGTCATCGGGACGGGCTTGAGCGACACGATCATCGGCGACGCCAAGAACAACGTCCTGAACGGCCTCCTCGGGGATGACCTGCTAGACGGCGGCGCGGGCTTCGACATCGCGTCCTACGACCGCGCGGTCGGCGGGGTCCGGGTCGATCTGACCAAGCAGGGCGCGGCCCAGGACACGCGCTCCCAGGGCTTCGACATCCTGAAGGGCTTTGAAGGCCTCAAGGGCTCCAGCTTCGGCGATGTTCTGATCGGCGACGCGGGCGCGAACAGCCTCGAAGGCGGTTATGGCGACGATATCCTCGATGGCGGCGCTGGCGCCGACACCGCGATCTACGCCATGGGCTCGTCCAAGGATTACACCTGGACCCGCAACGCCAACGGGACCTGGACGGTCGCCGGCATCGACGGCGTCGACACCCTGCTCAACATCGAAACCCTGAAGTTCTCCGACAAGACGGTGACGCTGTCGCCGTCGACCGCGACGGTGACGCTGGACGAGGTGCTGAAGCCCAAGACCATCATCGCCTCGGCCACCGGCGACCTGCGCGACGCCGTCCTCTCGGACGACGGCCGCACGGCCTATGTCTCGGACAAGGACGGCTACGTCTCGGTGATCGACACCACGACGGGGCAGCTCAGCTTCCGTCTGAAGGTGGGCGCGGACCTGGGCGGTCTGTCCGTCTCGGCGGACGGCCGCTATCTGGTCGCGGCCGAGCACCAGGTGGAAAACTTGGTCAAGGGTTCGATCTGGACGGAGGACCGCGCCACCGCCAAGGTCCACGTCGTGGACCTCGAGACCCACACCGTGAGGGACTATTCGACCACGGTGACCGGCGCGGATCGCGGTTTCGCGGACGCCGCGTTCATGAGCGACGGCACGATCGTCCTCACCCAGGACTATGCCGGCTCGGGCTTTACCGGCCTGACGACGCTGAACCCGACCACGGGCGGCTTCATGGTGACCGGTGCGAGCTTCTTCCAGAGCGGCGCGCTGTCCAGCAGCTTCGACCGCGACCAGGTGCTGATCGCGCCCGCGGGCATCAGCAGCGCCGATATCAACATCTTCACGTTGGGCGGCGGCTTCACGACCCGCATGCACTACTCGTCCGGCTATTCGAACGGGAACGTCGGCGTCCAGGCCATCAACGGGGACGGTTCGATCATCGCCCAGGCCGTCGACGGCCAGATCGTGATCTATGACAAGGTCCTGGACTTCCGGCTGGACCTGCTGTCGTCGCACCCCGAGGTCTCGGCGGTCTACGGGATGGACTTCAGCACCGACGGCCGGCACCTGTTCGTCGTCGAAGCGACGCAGGACCGCGTGTACCAGTTCTCGACCTCGACCTGGGGGCTCGAGCAGACCTACGCCCTGGGCGTGGACATCGATGCGGGCCAGCCGACGGATCATTCCAGCGCCTACGGCAATCATGTCTCGCTGAGCGACAGCGGCGACCGGATGCTGATCTTCGGCGATACGGGCGCTGTCCTGGTCAACATGTTGGGCCTCAAGCCGGTCGAGGCCACGGTCGTGACGATCGGTGGCGCCGCCAACGATACGCTCACGGGCGGGGCGACTTCCGACACGCTCTACGGCAACGGCGGCGCCGACATCCTGTCGGGCGGCCTTGGCGCCGACACGCTGTACGGCGGCGCGAATGACGACCAGCTGTCTGGCGGGGACGGCAACGACCTGCTGATCGGCGGCGACGGCGCCGACACGCTCGATGGCGGTTCGGGCGTCGACATCCTGTACGGCGGCGCCGGCGCGGACATCTTCAAGTTCGGGTTCTGGGAGTCTTACGCCACGAACGACGTGGGCAAAGGCGTCGATGCGATCATGGACTTCCAGTCCATCGACAAGCTGGCCTTCGGCGCGGCGCCGTTCGCTTCGACCTATCGCGAGTTCGCCGTCAACACCTATTCCGAGGCCCAGGAGATCGCCAAGGTCTGGTCGGGCACGACCGCGCGGCACTTCACCAGCGTTCAGGTCGGCACCGACGTCTATGTGTTCGTCGCCGTCACGACCGCCAACAGCGCCGGTCCGGAGAACGTCGTGAAGCTGGTGGGCGTCGACCTCAGCATGATCAGCGAGCAGAACTTCCTCTCGTAGGGGGTTCCGCAACCTCTGCCGCGTCCCCACGTTGACCTACGGTCAGTGTGGGGGCGCGTTCGCTTCCGCCAGAACGCCGGCGCGTGAGACCGGCTCCGTTGGAGGGAAGCGTATGAAGTCTGTTCTGCCCGTCGTGGCGCTCTTGGCGCTGGCCGCCTGTTCGCCCCAGACCGCCGAGAAGAAGGCCGAGGCGCCCGCCGCCGCCGCGCCGACCGCCACCACGCCCAAGCCGCCCAAGGCCGATATCCCCGCCGGCGACTACACGCTGGACAAGGCCCATTCGACGCTGGTGTTCCGCGTCAGCCACCTGGGCTTTTCGAACTACACCGCCGCCTTCGCCAATTTCGACGCCAAGCTGAAGTTCGACCAGAACAACGCCGGCGTCAGCGCGCTGGAGGCGACGATCGATCCCAAGTCGCTGACCCTGCCGGCCCCGCCAGAGGGCTTCCTGGCCGAGCTGACCGGCGCGCAGTGGCTGAACACGGCGACCTATCCGGCCATCACCTTCAAGTCGACCAAGGTCGAGACCACCGGGCCCGACACCGGCAAGGTGACGGGCGACCTGACCCTGCACGGCGTCACCAAGCCGGTGACCCTCGATGTCACCTACAACGGCGGCTATGTCGGCCATCCGATGGACCCGCACGCCCGCGTCGGCTTCTCGGCCAAGGGCACGTTCAAGCGTTCTGACTTCGGCATCGCCTACGGCGTGCCGGCGCCTGGCACGACCATGGGCGTCAGCGACGAGGTCCAGGTCATCATCGAAAGCGAATTCAGCGGTCCGGCCCTGGCGACCGCTCCGGCGCCTGCGACCCCGCCCGCGACCTAACGCGCCCCGCGCGTGAGGTAGGCTTCGAGCAAGGCCAGGGCGTGGTCCAGCCGCGCCCTGCGCCACTCGGGCGCGGTCATGTCGGTGTCCAAGGTCGCCGACAGAGAATAGCCGTTGGCCAGGTGGAAGCGGCTCATGGCCGCGATGGTCACGTAGATCTGCACCGGGTCCAGGTTGGGCCCGAACACGCCCTGCTTCTGGCCGCTCTCGATCAACCGCTCCATGGTGTGGCGCAGCGGGAAGGCGGTCTCGGTCACCACGCGCGACTGGGCGGCGAACTTGCCGTGCTGCAGGTTCTCGTTGCGCAGCAGGCCCTCGAAGCGGGGGTTCTTCTCGAAATAGTCGAAGGTGAAGCGCTGCAGCTCGAGGAAGCCTTCCAGCGGCTTGTCGAAGTCGATCTTCAGCTCGGCCTCACGCGCCCGCAGGTCCATGTAGGCGCTTTCGAGGACGGCCATGTACAGGCCCTTCTTGTCCCCGAAGTAGTGGTACAGCATCCGGATGTTGCACTTGGCGGCCTTGACGATCTTCTCGATCCGGGCCCCCGCGAAACCCGCCTGGGCGAACTCCTTGAGGGCCGCGGCGAGGATCGCCTTCCTTGTGCGTTCGGCGTTGCGCTTACGCGGCGCGTTCCCCGAGTCGTCGGTCTTGTTCGCGTCCAGGACGGCGTCGGTCACGGGATCTTGGCTCCCTGATTGATCCAGGCGCCCAGCTGGGCCCGCTCCTCTACGGTCATGCCGGTCTCGTTGCCAAGGGGCATGGAGGTGGAAAGAACCGCCCGTTCACGGATTTTCGGGGCATAGGTGCGGATATGCTCAGGGTTGTCGAAGCTCGCGCCCAGCGGGGGCGCCGAGAAGCCCGGGTGAGTGGGCGTCGCGGCATGGCACGTGACGCAGTGCTTCTGGATGATCGATTCGGCGGTGGTGAAAGGGACCTGGGCCGTGATCTCCATCGCCGGCTTGGGCTTGATGCTGGCGATGGCCGTCGCGCCGAAGATCAGCATGGCCCCGTAGAACAGGAACTCGTGCCGGATCTTGCCGAAGTGGCGCTGGATGAAGAAGTAGCGGATCGAGATCGCGCCGGCGCTGATCAGGGCCAGCAGCAGCCAGGCCTTCGGGTGTCCCGAGACGGCCGGATAGTGGTTGCTGATCATGATGAAGATGACCGGCAGGGTCATGTGGGTGTTGTGCACCGACCGCTGCTTGCCCATGGCCCCCAGGCGCGGGTCGACGGGCCGGCCGGCCAGCATGTCGGCGACGATCTTGCGCTGGTTGGGGATGATGATCAGGAAGACGTTCCCGACCATGCAGGTGCCGATGATCGCGCCCACGTGAATGAAGGCGCCGCGGTCGGAGAAGATCTGGGTCAGCGCCCAAGTCGCCGCCGTCAGGGTGGCGAACCAGACCACGCCGAACAGCTTGCCGTTCTTGCCCAACGGCGAGCGGCACAGGGCCTCGTAAACCGCCAGGCCGCCGAAGATGAAGGCCAGGCCGGTGGCGATCGCCTGGGGCTGCGTGAACGCATGCTTGGCCGGGTCGATCAGATAGACCGGCGCGCCGACATAGTAGAGCACGGTCAGCAGGGCGAAGCCCGACAGCCAGGTGGTGTAGGCCTCCCATTTGAACCAGTGCAGGTGCTCGGGCATGTGGGCCGGGGCCACCATGTACTTCTGCGAATGGTAGAAGCCGCCGCCGTGCACGGCCCACAGCTCGCCCTTCACGCCGTCCTTGGGCGGGTTGGGATCGCGCAGATTGTTGTCGAGCCAGACGAAGTAGAAGGACGCGCCGATCCAGGCCACGCCGGCCACCACGTGTAGCCAGCGCAGCGCCATGCCGGTCCAGGCGGCGAAATCGTAGTCCATCAGGCGGTCACCGCGTCCAGCAGCCTAAGTTTCGAGATCAGGCCGATCTGCTTGATCGCCTCGGCGATCTCAGCCGCCTCGTCGTGGACCAGGCGCGCCTGCATGGCGGCCAGGATCGAGGCCTTGTCGTTCAGCCGCACGGCGATGATGAACGGAAAGCCGAAGCGCTGGCCGTAGGCGGCGTTCAGCTCGTGGAAGCGGGTGAACTCCTCGGGCGTCAGGCGATCGAGGCCGGCGCTGGCTTGCTCGGACGTGCTCTCGGCCGTCAGCTGCTTGGCGATCGCGGCCTTGCCCGCCAGTTCCGGGTGGGCGCGGATCAGGGCCAGCTTGTCGGCGAGGGGCGCGGCGTCGAGCACGGCCATCATCGTGTCGTGCAGGGCCTCGACGCTGGCGAACGGCCGCTCGCTCCAGGCGCGCTCGACGACCCAGGGGGACAGCTCGAAGGCGAACCCAAGCGCGGTGGTGAAGCCTGTCTGGTTCATGCTGTTCAAGCGCGACAGCGTCAGGGGCGGGGCGCCGCTCATGCTTGGCCTCCGTACGGATGGGTCGCGATCCAGTGGCGGGCGATGTCGATGCGCTTGGCCACCCAGACGCGGTCGTGGCGGGTGATGTGTTCCAGGAACCGCCGCAGGGCGCCGATGCGGCCGGGCTTGCCGACCACGCGGCAGTGCAGGCCGACGCTCATCATCTTCGGCGCGGTCTCGCCCTCCAGGTACAGGGCGTCGAAGGCGTCGCGCAGATAGGTGAAGAACTGCTCGCCGGTGTTGAACCCCTGCGCCGCCGTGAAGCGCATGTCGTTGGCTTCCAGCGTGTAGGGCACGATCAGCTGGGCGCGGCCATGCTGGTCGTCCCAGTACGGAAGATCGTCGGCATAGCTGTCGGCGTCGTAGAGAAAGCCGCCTTCCTCGGCGACCAGGCGGGCGGTGTTGGGGCTGGTGCGGCCCTGGTACCAGCCTAGGGGGCGCTCGCCGGTCAGACGCGTCTGGATCTCGATGGCCTGCTGGATGTGCTCCAGTTCCTGCTCGGGCGTGAAGTGCTGGTAGTCGATCCAGCGATAGCCGTGGGTGGCGATCTCCCAGCCAGACGTCATCATCGCCTCGACCGCGTCGGGATGGCGCTCCATGGCCTGGGCGACGCCGAACACGGTCAGCGGCAGTTGGTACTCCTCGAACAGTCGCCGGATCCGCCAGAAGCCGGCGCGCGAGCCGTATTCGTACAGGCTCTCCATCGACATGTTGCGCATGCCCTGGATGGGCTGAGCGCCGACCATTTCCGACAGAAAGAACTCGGAGACAGGGTCGCCATGCAGGATCGACCGCTCGGCGCCTTCCTCGTAGTTCAGCACGAACTGCACAGCCACGCGCGCGCCGTTTGGCCAGTTGGCCTGGGGCGGGTGTTCGCCGTAGCCGATCAGGTCTCTCGGATAGCTCATCCAAGCACCTTCGCCGCCGCGTCGACGCCGGCGCCGGCGGGGGCCTTGAAGCCTTCCCAGCGCAGCACCGCTTCCAGGCCCGCGAGGGTCTGGAGAACCGCGTGCTTACGGGCGTTCACGCCCATGGTGCCGATGCGCCAGATCTTGCCGGCCAGGGGCCCGAAAGCCGCGCCGATCTCGATCTCGAACTCGGTGCGCATGCGGGCTTTGACGCGGTCGTAGTCGACGCCGCTCGGGGCGATCACGCCGGTGACGTTGGTCATCTTGTGGGCCTGGTCGCCATAGACTTCGAGTCCCAGCGCTTCGATCCCAGCGACCATCGCCGCACCCGCCTGGCGGTGGCGGACGAAGCGGGTTTCGAGGCCTTCTTCCAGCACGATGCGAGCGCACTCGCGAGCCGCGAACAGCATGCTCGCGGCCTCGGTGTGGTGGTTCAGGCGCTTGTCGGACCAGTAGTCCATGATCATCGCCAGATCGAAGTAGTTGGAGGCGATGCGCCGGCCGTTGCCGCTCGTCCCGGGCGTCGCCAGGCCCTTCTCGACATGGCGGCGGCCGAAGATGTGGTCGGCGGCGCGGTCGCTGATCGTGATCGGGGCCGAGCCCGAGGGGCCGCCCATGCACTTCTGCAAGCCGGCGGTGACGATGTCGGCCTGCCATTTGTCGGCGGGGACGCTCATGCCGCCCAGCGTCGCGGTGGCGTCGACATAGAGCAGCGCGTCGTGGCGGCGGCAGATCTCGCCGATGACTTCGATCGGCTGGGCGATGGTGGTCGAGGTGTCGCCGTGCACGCAGGCGACCAGGCGCGGCTTCACGCGGGCGACGGCGTCCTCGACGGCCTGTGGATCGACCACCTTGCCCCACTCGCCCTCGACGAAGGTGACCTTGGCGTCGCAGCGCTCGGCGATCTCGGCCAGCAGCAGGCCAAAGCGCCCCGCGTTGATCACCACCACGTCGTCGCCCGGCGACAGCGTCGAAACCAGCGCCGCCTCGATCCCGGCGCGAGAGGTGCCGTCGATCAGGAACGTCCATTGGTTCTGGGTCTCGAACACCCCGCGATAGAGGCTCATGACCTCGTTCATGTAGCCGGTGAACTCGGGATCGAACTGGCCCAGCAGCTGCACCGACATGGCCCGCAGCACGCGCGGGTGCACGTTGATCGGGCCGGGCCCCATCAGCAGGCGGGCGGGGTGGTCCAGTTCTTTGAAAGTCTCGGTCATGCGCGTTCGCGTCGTTCTAGCTTGTCGATGAAAAGGAGCATGGCCTGGGCCGCCAGGGCGCAGTCGGCCTCGGTGACGGCTTCGGCCGGGTTGTGGCTGATTCCGCCCTCGCAGCGGATGAACAGCATGGCGGTGGGGCACAGGTCGGCCATCACCATGGCGTCGTGGCCCGCGCCCGAGGGCAGGCGGCGGACGGGCAGACCGAGATCGCCGACTGCATCTTCCAGCAGGCTCATGAGGGACGGATCGCAGGGGCTCTCGGCCAGGGCCTGCATCAGGTTGACCTCGGCCCGAAGACCGCGCTTGGCGGCGATGGCGTGGATCTCGGCGCCGATGGTGAGCACCGCCTCGTCGCGGACGGCCGAGGTTTCGGCGCGGATATCCATCGAGAACTCGATGGCGCCGGGGATGACGTTGAACGCGCCGGGCAGGGCGGTCATGCGGCCGACCGTGCCGACCAGACCATCGGTCCCGGCGCGGCAGATCCGCTCCAGGGCCAGGATCGCCTCGGCGGCGGCGGGGCCGGGGTCCTTGCGCAGGTTCATCGGCGTCGTGCCGGCGTGACCCGCCGTGCCCTCGATCCGCACCATCAACCGCTTCTGCGCGGCAATGGCGGTGACGACGCCCAGGGCCAGGCCCTCGGCCTCCAGAACCGGGCCCTGTTCGATATGGGCTTCCAGGAAGGCCAGCACGGCTTCGGGCTTGCGAGCGGCGCTGGCGATGTTGTCCGGATCGCCGCCGAACGCCTTCAAGACTTCCGCGACCGACACACCGTCAGCGTCCTTCATCTCCAACGCGCTCGGGTCCAGCGTCCCGGCGATCGCCCGGCTGCAGCTCATCGAGGCAGGGAAGCGCGAGCCTTCCTCGTCGCCGAACGCCACGACCTCGATCGCGAAGGGCAGGCGGCGGCCGGCGCGGTTCAGCGTCTCGACCACGTCGACGCCCAGCATGATCCCCAGCGGCCCATCATACCGCCCGCCGTTGCGGACGCTGTCGATGTGCGAGCCGATGATCAGCGCCTTCTCGCCGGGCAGCTCGCCCTCGTAACGGCCGATCAGGTTGGCGGCGGCGTCGCGGCGCACGCTCATGCCGGCTTCCAGCATCCAGCCGGACAGGGTGGTCAGGGCGGCCTCATGCGCGGGGGTCAGGAACCGACGCGTCAGCTGGCCCTCGACCTCGCTGTAAGGCGGCAGGCCGAGCGCGTCGCAGCGAGCCTTAGCTCTTACTCCCAAGGTTTGGGCGCCGATGTCGAAACCCACGGTCACGTCCGCTTCCATCCCAAGACCCTAGCAGGCTGCGCCCGCCATTCATCCGCGACAAGCGCCGAAGGGAAAGGATCCCGCCAGGCGCCCGCGCGCGCGCCATGTCGAGACGGCGGCGCCTCCTGTTAAGTCATAATTCGCTTACTTGCGGAAGGGCGGAGCGGCTCAGGCCTCGCCGGCCGCCAGGGCCAGGCGGCGCTTGGGGAAGGCGTCCGGCAGCTCATCGCGCAGGAAGGCCATCATCTTTTCGCGCACTTCGCAACGCAGGTCGAAGGTCTTGGGCGCGTTGCGGGCGCTGACCAGGCAGCGGACTTCCATGACCTCGGCGGTCAGGTCGGTGACGGCCAGATTGACCACCTTGCCATCCCACAGGGGCGAGGCCTTGGCGATCTCTTCCAGCTTCGAACGCAGGCGGTCGACGGGCGCGGCGGGATCGACATACAGCATGGCCGTGCCGATCAGGGCGGCGCTCTCGCGGGTCCAGTTCTGGAACGGGGTCTGGATGAAGTAGCTGAGCGGCAGCACCATCCGTCGCCAGTCCCACAGGCGCACGACGACGTAGGTGGCGTTGATCTCCTCGATGTTCCCCCATTCCTTCTCGACGATCACGGCGTCGTCGATGCGGATCGGCTGGGTGACGGCGATCTGGATGCCGGCGATCAGGTTGGTCAGAAGCGGCTGTAGGGCCAGGCCGACGATCAGCGACGCCGCGCCGCCGGCGGCCAGCAGGCTGACGCCCCACTGCCGCACGCCGGGGATGGTCATCAGCGCCAGGGCCAGGGTGAAGATGCCGACCAGGATGGCCACGGCCCGCCGCAGGATCCGCACCTGGGTCACGTGCTTGCGGGCCAGCAGGTTGTCCTCGACGTCGACCTTGAAGCCTCGGAGATAGAGGGCCGCGCCGATGTCGAGCGCGGTCATGGCCATCCAGCCCAGCAGCAGGATGAACAGCACCAGCAGCACATGCTTGGCGCCCGCGGCCTGGGCGACAGTGAGGGGGGCGGCGGAGACGGCAGGGCCCAAGGCCGCGACGATGAAGGCCATCCGCGTCGGCCGCCGCGTGCGGGCGATCAGCGGCTGCCAGAATTCGCTGTGGCGCGAGATGGCGTGCCGGACGATCCGCACGACGACGGCGTGAACCGCCAAGGCGACCACGACGGCCACAGCGATCAGCACCGTGCTGACCAGCCACGGCGGCGCCCAGCCGAAGGCGGCGATCCAGGTCTGAAGTTGGGTCATCCCGCCCGAACGTCTCGCAACCGCGAAAGGCTCCGACCAAAAGAAAGGGCCGCGCCGGTGATCCGGCGCGGCCCAAGTCAAGCGTTGGGAGGAAATAACGCTTTGGGAGGAAACTAGTAGACGAACCGGATGCCCGCGAAGATCGAGCGGCCCACGGCGGCGTAGCGCGTGGCGACCGGGTCGTTCTGGTAGGCCCAGCGGTTCTCGGCCTGGTTCGTCAGGTTCAGGGCGTCGACCGACAGGGTCAGGTACTTGTTGAACTTGTAGGTCGCCGAGCCGTCCAGGTTGAACGTGCTGCTGTTGCCCAGGAAGTCGTTGACCAGCGGGCTGTCGCAGAAGCCCGGGTCGCAGGTGCCGGTCGCGATCGGGTACTGCGTGCGGTACTTGGCGCGATAGGCCGACGACAGGCGAACGCTGAACTTCTCGACTTCATAGAAGACCGTGAAGTTGAAGGCGTCCGGCGAGGCGCCCGTGAACGGACCCTTGGCGGTGATCGCCGGCGTGCCCAGGCGGGCGTTGGCCGGGTTCACGATGTAGTCGAGTTCCGACTCCAGGTGCGTGGCGTTGAACTGGACGCCCAGGTTCTTGAAGTACCAGGGCAGGAACGTGAGGTTCTGCTGGTAGTTGAACTCGATGCCGCGGATGTAGCCGCCCGGCGCGTTGCCGAACTGGCGGACGTCGAACGGGTTGTTGTTGTCGATGTAGGCGACGGCTTGAGCGTTGGTCTGGGCCGCACGCAGGGCCGCGATGGCGTCGGCGTCCATGATCGAGCTGAGCGTGGCCGACGACACCAGGGTCTGCGGGAAGCTCGAGATGTCCTTGTTGAACACCGCGACCGAGACCAGGGCGCCCGGGGCGAAGTACCATTCCAGCGACAGGTCCAGGTTGGTGGCGCGGAACGGATCCAGCTTCGGGTTGCCGACCGTCAGCGAGCCGCCGACCGTGGCGCCGTTGGTCGGCACGCTGATGGCGGTGACGTTCGGCGCCAGGTTGGCCAGCAGCGGACGGGCCATGACCTTGGCGGCGCCGAAGCGCAGCAGCAGGTTCTCATGCAGCTCGTACGACACGTTCATCGACGGCAGGATGTCGTGGTACTTGTTCGAGCCCGAGATCGGACGCGAGCTGTTGGTCAGGCCGTCCGAATTGACCTCGGTGAGGGCGTAGCGCGTGCCGACATTGCCGCGCAGCTCGCGACCGAACAGCTGGGTGTTGAAGTCGAACTGGACGTAGGCGCTGGTGTCCTTCTCGTCGACCGAATAGCGGTTGGCCGCGCTGGCCAGGTACGACAGACGCCAGTCGCCGTACTTGTTGATGCAGTTGCAGTTGAAGCCGAACAGGTCGGTCATCTTCTGCAGGTCGGGAGCCAGGAACGCGGTCGTGGTGCCTTCCGGCACCTTCAGGCCGGTGCCCCAGTTGATGACCTTGCTGACGGCCGCGACGTTCGAGCCGGCTTCCTTCAGGCTGGGGTTCAGGGTCTCGCCGGTCAGGCGGCGATATTCCGAGGTCGAGAAGCCGTACTTGCGCTGGCTGATGCCGAACTTGACGCTGGTGTCGCTGTCCAGGTCGTACTTGAAGTCCACGCGCATCGTCTCGTAGTCGTTGCGGGTGTAGCGCTGGTAGTTGCGCAGGGCCGAGTAGCCCTTCACGAAGTCCCAGGCATTGGCTTGGGTGGCGTCGAAGCCCAGGTTCAGCACCGGCATGTCGCCGCCGCCGCGGGCGTCATAGGTGACGTAGTCGTTGCCGGCCACGCCCTGGCCGCTGTCCAGACGGATGAAGTCGGCCAGCAGGCCCTGCGTCTTGTTGTTCGACGAGGACTTACCGTAGACGGCGACCATCGACAGGTTGTCGTTGAACTCGTGTTCCAGCTTCAGCGACGACTGACGGAAGTAGGTCGTGAAGAACGACGCGTCGGCGGCCGAGCGCAGGTCGACATTGCCCAGCTTCAGGTAGTCGGCGTTCGCGCCCGTGGGTGAGAGCGCGGCGTCGATCAGGCGGACCGACGGGCGGCCGATGAACTGCGTCAGCATGGCCGTGCCGGTCGGATCGGCCACGTAACCCACCGAACCCGGGTTGTTGTAGTAGTCGTACGGATCCAGGTTGTACGGGTTGTAGCTGTTGGTCATGCCGGCGACGAGGCCGCCGCCGTTCATGGACTGGCCGCAGTCGATGGCGTCCTGGATCGCGCTGGCGGCGCGGGCCGTGCAGCTGGCGTACAGGGCGCGCTTGGCCGCGGCGGTGTCGCCGGCGGTGATGGTGTTCAGGGCGGCGTTGGTGTTGTTGCGGTTCAGGCCGACGGTCTGGACCTGATAGTTGACCGACGACTGCTCCAGCTCCGAATAGACCCAGTCCAGCGAGATCGTGGTGCGGCTGGTCGGACGCCATTGCAGGGCGCCGGTCAGGCCGGTGCGCTTCTGGTCCAGGTCCTGCTGGTTCAGCGTGGCCAGGGCCGGGATGCGGGTCAGGGCGCCGGGGGCGGTGATGCCCGAGCCGACGACCGTGGCGCTGGCCGGGTTGTTGACCAGGTTGTAGGCGGTCGGGTTCGAGCCGGTCAGGGCCGAGCAGACGGCGGCGTTGGTGATGTTGACGCCCGGGATCACGCCGTTGTTGCACGAGGTGCCGGTCGGGGCGGCGAAGCCCTGACGGCGCGGCGTGGCGGTGGTCGAACCCGTGCCCAGGAAGGTGGCCTGACGATAGGTGTAGTCAGACTGGCCAGCCTGGCGCTGGTAGCTGTCGATGATCTGGTTGCGCTTGTTGTAAGCCACCGAGAACAGGGCTCCGAACTGGCCCCAGTTGGTGTCCCAGCGGTCCGAGACCAGGCCGGCGAAGCGCGGCGAGTGGGTGCCGCCGTTCTTGTAGTAGGCGTCCTGCACCGACAGGGCCAGGCGCTTGCCCTTGAAGTTCAGCGGCTTGCCCGTTTCCAGGTCGACCGTGGCGCCCAGCGAGCCTTCGTCGGTCTCGGCCGAGGCGGTCTTCTGGACCTTCAGAGCGCTGAACAGTTCCGAGGCGAAGGTGTTGAAGTCGAAGCCGCGCGAGCGGTTGGCGCTGTCGCCCGAGTTCGACGGACCGGCCGTCGACAGGGCTTCCAGGCCGTTCAGGCGCACGCGGGTGAAGTCGCTGCCCAGGCCGCGGACGGTGATGGTGCGGCCTTCGCCGTTCTCGCGGTCGATCGAGACGCCCGGCAGGCGCTGCAGGGACTCGGCGAGGTTGGCGTCCGGGAAGTCGGCGATGTCGTCGGCGTTGATGGCGTCGACCATCACGCTGGAATTGCGCTTCATGTTCAGCGCGCTCTGCACGGCGGCGCGATAGCCGGTGACGACGACAGCCTCGACGGTGTCGGGCTCGGCGGCGGCCGGCTCAGCGGCCGGGGCCGGCGCGGGCTGGGCGGCCTGCTCTTGGGCCAGGGCGGCGCTGGAGAAGCTCAGGGCGGCGGCGAGCGTCAGCGCGCCCAGCGAGGTCTGAGCCAGAAGCGCACAGGCGCGGCTATGCTTGGAATGAGTTTGCACGGTTCCCTCCCGGAAAAGTTGGAAAAGGGCCCAGCTCTTGTTTTTGCGCGGCTGGTCCCAAAAATCGCTGGTACCGCTAACTGCGACCGGTGTCATACGCAAGAGAAACCGGTGTCATTTGAAACTTTGTCAGTTTCGTCGAAAAACGAGCGCCGTAATCCGGCCCCGTTCGGATCGGTGGAAATAACCGGTTGTTAGGCGATCAACGGGTTGAAACTTCTAACGGAAGTTCGCGGCGGCGCGCGATACCCGGAATTCAAATGAGGCGGTTTTTGGCGCCGTGGGGAGCGGCGCCCTTAAGGGGTTGTGTTGCTGCGGATATCGCGAAAATCGCGTGTCATCCCGGCCGTAGCGCAGCGGAGAGCCGGGACCCAGGGGCAACCACACTGCGCCGGCCCCTTGGTCCCGGATAGCGCTTCCGGGATGACACGGAAGAGAGGGCTTAAAGGCCCGCCCAGGCCTCCAGATCCTTCAGCGCCCGGATGCTCATCAGCCGCTTCTTCGCGCGGCCGCGTTCCTTGAGCGGGATCTTCTTGCCGTCCTCGTCGACCTTGGGCGCTTCGAGCGGCGGCAGGAGGCCGTAGTTGATGTTCATCGGCTGGAAGCTGCCGGGGCC
Organism: Caulobacter sp. GW821-FHT12D05; assembly: GCF_058807295.1. Lineage (NCBI taxonomy): Bacteria > Pseudomonadati > Pseudomonadota > Alphaproteobacteria > Caulobacterales > Caulobacteraceae > Caulobacter > Caulobacter sp. GW821-FHT12D05. The sequence continues at coordinate 290,888 of NZ_JBXAQO010000005.1, read as the reverse complement.
GTTGCCGGCTTCCAGGTGGCCGCCGGTGATGTGTTCGACCAACGCGCCCAGGGCGGTGGTCGGCGGCGGGGCGTCGATCGGGGCGCCCTTGCGGTCGGCGGCGGCGAAGCGGCCGGTCAGCAGGCCCATGGCGGCGCTCTCGACATAACCTTCGACGCCCGTGACCTGGCCGGCGAAGCGCAGGCGCGGGGCGACCTTCATGCGCAGCGACTTGTCCAGCAGCTTGGGCGAGTTGATGAAGGTGTTGCGGTGCAGGCCGCCCAGGCGGGCGAACTGGGCGTTCTCCAGCCCCGGGATCATCCGGAAGGTCTCGGCCTGGACGCCATGCTTCAGCTTGGTCTGGAAGCCGACCATGTTCCACAGCGTGCCCAGGGCGTTGTCCTGGCGCAGCTGGACGATGGCGTAGGACTTCACCGTCGGGTCGCGCGGATTGGTCAGGCCGACCGGCTTCATCGGGCCGTGGCGCAGGGTCTCGCGACCGCGCTCGGCCATCACCTCGATCGGCAGGCAGCCGTCGAAATAGGGGACGTTTTCCCACTCCTTGAACTCGGACTTGGGGCCGTCGATCAGGGCGTCGATGAAGGCCTCATACTGCTCTTTGTTCATGGGCAGGTTGATGTAGGCGGTCGCGTCGCCGCCAGGGCCTTCCTTGTCGTAGCGCGACTGGCGCCAGGCGACGTCCATGTTGATGGACTCGAAGTGGATGATCGGCGCGATGGCGTCGAAGAAGCTCAGCTGGCCTTCGCCCGACAGCTCCAGGATCGCTTCGGCCAGGGCCTGCGAGGTGAGGGGGCCGGTGGCGACGATGACGTTGTCCCACTCTTGCGGCGGCAGGCCGGCGATCTCCTCGCGGACGATGGTGACCAGCGGGTGGGCTTCCAGGCGGCGGGTGACTTCGGCCGAGAAATTGTCGCGGTCGACGGCCAGGGCGCCGCCGGCCGGCACCTGGTGCTGGTCGGCGCAGGACATGATCAGGCTGTCCAGCTTGCGCATCTCGGCGTGCAGCAGGCCCACGGCGTTGAACTGCCAGTCGTCCGAACGGAACGAGTTGGAGCAGACCATCTCGGCCAGGCCATCGGTATTGTGGGCGTCGGTGGTGACGCCCTCGCGTCGCATCTCGTGCAGGATGACGGGCACGCCGCTCTGGGCGATCTGCCAGGCGGCTTCGGAGCCGGCCAGGCCCCCGCCAATGACGTGGACGGGCTGAAGGGTAGAATTCGTGGTCATGGGCGAGCCTATAACCCCGGCTGTCGCTCGGGGAAACCTGCGTGTAGGCTCACGATAGGGGACTGGTGTTTCGCGCCCAGGTGGCGAGGAGGGCGAGCATGGGAGGGAGCATGGCGAGGTTTTCCGTTGGCGACGCGGCCACGGCCGGTTTCGGGATCATCGGGCGCAAGCCGTTGGCGGTGTTGGGCTGGGGCCTGGCGATGCTGGTCGCGACCGCCGCGCCGCTGTACCTGCTGTTGCTGGCCATGCGGCCCGACTTCGCGGTGCTGATGCAGATCGCCGCTCAGCAGGGCGGGCAAAGCGATCCCGAGACCTTCGCCCGCTTCATGCGGCTGCAGTCGGGGATGATGCTGTTCCAGCTGGTGTGCTGGATCTGGTCGACGGCGGTGAATGCGGTGATCTGCTGCGCGGTGTTCCGCGCCGTGCTGGAGCCGCGGGACTCGCGGTTCGGCTATCTGCGGCTGGGCGCGCGTGAGGGCTGGGTCACCTTGCTTTTCCTGGTCGAGTACGTGCTGGCCTATATCGGCTTCTTCGTCGTGGCCCTGCTGGCCATGGTCATCGTGGCGATCGTTGGCGTGGGCGCCGGCGGCAATTCGGCTAGCGCGATGGTCGGGACCGGCCTCGTCGTTGGCCTGCTGGTGCTGGGCCTGTTCTTCTGGCTGGCGCTGAAGCTGTCGATGGCCGCGCCGATGACCTTCGTGGACAAGCAGTTTCGGCTGTTCGAGTCGTGGAGCTTCACCAAGGGCCAGGTCGGCAAGCTGCTGGGCGTCGCCCTGCTGCTGTTCGTCTTCCTGATCGGCATTGAGGTGCTGTTCCTGGGCGTAGTGTTCGGCGGGGTCTTCGCGCTGGGCGGCCAGATGAGCTGGCTGTTCGAGCCAGGCGCCGCAGAGGCGCTGGTGCGCGAACAGCCGATGGAGATCGTCCGCAAGCTGGGTCCGGCGATCGCCGCCGGCGGCGCCCTGTGGGTTCTGTTCTCGTCGGTGGTCGTGGCCGTGTTCTGCGCGCCTTGGGCGGCGTCCTACCGGGCGCTGCGCGATGAGGCGCCGGCGGAGGCTTAAATCCGGTTGCGTCCGCGCGGCGCCATCGCCAGAACCGCGGTCAGGCCATAGATTGCCAGGGCTCGCGGCGACTCGTGGCGCGGCCAGCGTAAGAGGGACTTGATCGGATGGCGGACGGATCGGCGAGCATCGGCGCGACCTTGCGCGCGGGCTTTTCCGACGTGACTGGCGCGACCCGCGACTGCTGGGGCGCCCTGGCGCTGGCGGCGATCGTCAGCGTGGCCGGCGGCCTGCTGCCGCCGGGTCTGCGTTTCTTCGCCACCGTGCTGGCCGGGGTGATCGCCCAGGGGGCTCTGTTCCGCCGCGCCTTCGACCGCGCGGGCGGTTTCAAGGGTCTGCGTTGGGGCCGTGACGAGTGGCGGCTGCTGGCGGCTCAACTGATGATCCTGGGCCTGGTGGGCCTGATCGGCTGCATCCTGATGGTCATCGTCGGCGGCGTCGCGCTGGGCGTCGCCCGCACCGCCGCCCCGGACTTCGATCCCGGCACCATCGCCGGCTGGCAGGGCGCCTTCGCCAGCGCCGGTCCGGCGGGCCTGATCCTGGTCATCGCGCCGCTGGGCAGCCTGGCGATCCTGGTCTGGCTGGGCCTGCGCCTATCGCTGTCGGCCCCGGCCACGGTCGAGCAGTCGGGCGTCCGGGTGCTGAGCGCCTTTCCGCTGACGCGCGGCCACGTGCCGACCCTGCTGGTCGTCGGCCTGGCCGTCGCCGTGCCGGTGCTGGTCGTCAGCGCCGCCCTGAGCGTCGCGCCGCAAGGCCCCGTCACCGCTGTGGTGCTGGCCCTGTGCACCTATTTCTACGCCATGCCGGCCTGGACCGGCGCCCTGGCCCACTTCTACCGCCGCCACGCGGTCTCGCAGGAAGCCTAGATGTCCGTCCGTCCCGTCGACGCCGCCCTTGAGGGCCTTCGCACCATGCGGCGCAAGCCGCTGCCGGTGCTGGCCTGGGCGACCTTCTCGCTGGTCATGCTGCCGATCCTGGGCCTATTCGCCAAGATCGTGCTGGGCGACGAGGGCCGCGCGGCCCTGGCCGGACGCGCCGGCTCGGCTGATCCGCGCGAGATCCTCGACCTGATCACCCACCTGGGCGGGGTGATGGTGCTGCTGATCGCCGTGGCCCTGGCCCTGGCCTCGGTGCTGCAGGCGGCGATCATCCGCTCGGTGATCGAGCCCAACAACAGCCGCTTCGCCTATCTGCGCCTGGGCAAGGAGGAGCTGCAGCTCCTCATCGTCTCGCTGATCACCTGGGCCGCGGCCCTGGGCGTGACGGTGATCCCGTCCGGCGCGGTGGTGCTGGGCGCCTCGCTTCTGTCGGGCGCGGCGGCCGGGTGGTTCGCCACCCTGGGCGCCCTGGCCGTGATCGGCCTGTCCCTATGGGTGGCCGTGCGCCTGTCGCTGCTGGGGCCGCACGCCTTCTCGCACCATCACATCGACATTCGCGAGGCCTGGGTCCAGACCCACGGGCAGTTCCTGCGCCTGCTGGGCATGTATGTCATGGCCATCGTCCTGGCGGCGCTGGTCTCGCTGATCGGGACGACGGTCTCCAGCATCATCGGCAATGTGGTCGGCGGCGGCGTCGACCCCTTGAGCGGCGGCGACGTGGTCGCCAGCCACCCGCGCCTGATCCTGGTGCTGCTGGCCAACCTGCTGCTGGCCCCGGTGTTCCTGACCCTGCAGACCGTGATCCTGGTCGCCGCCCCGGCCCGCGCCTTCGCCCACCTGAACCAGGACGAGATCGACGCGGGCCTGCACGACTGAGGGCCCGAAACCTCGTCCTTCGACAAGCTCAGGATGAGGTTTCTATTTCGGCCTTAGCATTGATCCTCATCCTGAGCTTGTCGAAGGACGAGGATCACGCTCCGGCGCTCGGACGGGAAGCCATCCGCTCGCGCCAGGCGATGACGTGCTTGGCCTCGGCCGGCGTGTGCAGGCCGGTGAAGTCGGCGAAGTCCAGGGTCGTCTGGCCGGTGATGTCGGCCATCGTATAGGTCTCGCCGGTCAGGTAGGGGCGGCCGTCGGACAGCTCCTTGTCCAGCCACAGCTGGGCGCGTTCGACGACCTCACGGTTGGACTCTCCGAACTCGACGTTCTGCTTCAGCAGGCGCGCCGTCAGCGGGTGGGCGTGGCGCCAGAACATGCCGACGGGCACCATCAGGCGAAACTCGGCCCGGCGGATCCACATTTCGACATTTGCTTGCTCCAGCGCCGTGACCCCGAACAGCGGCGGATCGGGATGCAGCACCTCGAAGTAGCGGCAGATGGCGACCGTCTCGCTGATCGTGGTCCCGTCGTCCAGTTCCAGGGTCGGCACCTGGCCCAGGCTGTTGCGCGCCAGGTGCTCGGGCGACTTGTGGCCGCCCTGGCGCATGCCGATCGGGATCTCGGGAACGTTGATGCCCTTCTCGGCCAGGAAGATCCGTACCCGGCGCGGATTGGGGGCCGGCATGGCCTCGCCATAGAGCTTCATGGTTCCCTCCGTTCAGCGGCGCTGGCGGCCGCTTTTCAAACGGATGTTAGAGGCGCGATCGCCCTCACCGCAACCCCGGTGAATAAAGCCGCGTTCGGCACTGTCGAAGGCGCGCGAACCTTGTTAGGGCTGTCGCTCTGCACGCCAGCCTCAAGAGCCCGATATGTCAAAGTTCTCCGCCTCCGACGCGGCCTTCTCCGGTTTCCGCCTGGTGCGGGAGAACCTGAAGACCGTCGGGATCTGGGCGGGCGCCATGACGGTGCTGTCGATCGTCTCCAACGTGCTGGCGATCATGTTCTTCGGCCCGCAGCTGGAAGCCTTCATCAGCTACACCTCCGAGAACAACACGCCGGACCTCAGCGAGATGGCCCGCCTGATGTCGAACCTGGCGCCGCTGGCGCTGTGGTCGCTGCCCTACAGCCTGCTGCTGAACGGCATCATCTTCGCCACCTTGAACCGCGTGGTGCTGCGTCATGACGACAACCGCTTCGCTTACCTGCGCATCGGCGCGGCCGAGCTGCGCCAGGCCGCCGTGTGGCTGCTGCTCTGCCTGGTGCTAATCGGCGTGCTGTTCCTGGGCTCGGGCCTGGGCGGCTTCCTGAGCGCGCTGGGCGGCCCGACCGGCGCGTTCCTGGGCCTGCTGTGCGTGGTCGGTTCGTTCTGCGCCATGGTCTGGCTGGCCGTGCGCCTGTCGTTCGCCTCGTCGGTCACCTTCGATACGGGCAAGGTCATCCTGTTTCGCGCCATGCCCAAGACCGAGGGCCTCTTCTGGCCGCTGCTGGGCGCCTATCTGCTGGCGGGGGTGATGAGCGTGATCGTGGTGCTGCTGATCTGGACGATCGTCTCGGCCGTCGGCCTGATCGCCTCGGGCGATTTTGCCGCCACCGGCAAGATGATGCGCGCCGACACCAGCTCGCTGCAGGCCTATTTCACGCCCGCCGGCATCGTCCAGGCGCTGTTCTCGGGACTGATCTCGGTGCTGACCACCCTGATCGTGTTCGGCCCGGCGCCGAGCATCTACCGCGAGCTCAAGGAACGCGAGAGCGGGGTGTCTACCGACAGCGGCAACGGCGGCTGGTAAGAGAAAGGCCCCGGAGATCACTCTCCGGGGCCTTCTTCTTTAAGCCCGCTTGGCCTTCTTCAATTCCGCGACCCGCGCCTTGCGGCGCTCCTCGTGGCGGTCCAGCAGCTCCTTGAGGTAACGACCGGTCCAGCTGGCCTCGACCTTGGCCACGTCCTGGGGCGAGCCGGTAGCGACGATTTCGCCGCCGCCGTCGCCGCCCTCGGGGCCGAAGTCGATCAGCCAGTCGGCGGTCTTCACCACATCCAGGTTATGCTCGATGACCACCACGGTGTTGCCCTGGTCGGCCAGCTCATGCAGCACCTCGAGCAGCTTCTTGGTGTCCTCGAAGTGGAGGCCGGTGGTCGGCTCGTCCAGGATGTACAGCGTCCGGCCAGTGGCCCGGCGCGACAGCTCCTTGGACAGCTTCACCCGCTGCGCCTCGCCGCCCGACAGGGTCGTGGCCTGCTGGCCGACCTTGATGTAGCTGAGGCCCACGCGCTTGAGGGTCTCCATCTTGTCGCGGATCGGCGGCACGGCCTTGAAGAAGTCGGCGGCCTCCTCGACGGTCATGTCCAGGACGTCGGCGATCGTCTTGCCCTTGAACAGCACGTCCAGGGTCTCGCGGTTGTAGCGCTTGCCCTTGCAGATATCGCAGGTGACGTAGACGTCCGGCAGGAAGTGCATCTCGATCTTGATGACGCCGTCGCCCTGACAGGCCTCGCAGCGGCCGCCCTTGACGTTGAAGCTGAAGCGACCCGGGCCGTAGCCACGCGCCTTGCTCTCCGGCAGGCCGGCGAACCAGTCGCGGATCGGACCGAAGGCGCCGGTATAGGTCGCCGGGTTCGAGCGCGGGGTGCGGCCGATCGGGCTCTGGTCGATGTCGATGACCTTGTCAAACTGCTCCAGGCCCTCGATCCGCTCGTGCGGGGCAGGGGCGTCGCTGGCGTTGTTCAGGCGGCGCGCGGCGGCCTTGTACAGCGTCTCGATCGTGAAGGTCGACTTGCCGCCGCCCGACACGCCGGTGATGCAGGTGAAGGTTCCGACCGGGATCTCGGCCGTGACGTTCTTGAGGTTGTTGCCGGTGGCGCCGATGACCCGCAGCATCTTCTTCTTGCTGATCGGACGGCGCTGTTCGGGCACCTCGATCTCGCGCGCGCCGGTCAGGTACATGCCGGTGACGCTCTTGGGGTTGGCCATGATATCGGCCGGCTTGCCCTCGGCGACGATCTCGCCGCCATGGACGCCGGCGGCCGGACCCATGTCGATCACGTAGTCGGCGGTGAGGATGGCCTCCTCGTCGTGCTCGACCACCAGCACCGAATTGCCCAGGTCCCGCAGGCCCTGCAGCGAGGTCAGCAGGCGGGTGTTGTCGCGCTGGTGCAGGCCGATCGACGGCTCGTCCAGCACGTACAGCACGCCGGTCAGGCCGCTGCCGATCTGGCTGGCCAGGCGGATGCGCTGGCTCTCGCCGCCCGACAGGGTGCCCGAGCCGCGCGACAGGTTCAGGTAGTCGAGGCCGACATCGACCAGGAACCGCAGGCGATCATTGATCTCCTTCAGGATCCGCCGGGCGATCTCCATCTTCTTGTCGGAGAGCTTGCCTTCCAGGCTGGCGAACCAGTCGCGGGCCGGACGAATGGCCAGCATCGAGACCTCGGCGATGTCCATGGCGTCGATCTTGACGGCCAGGGCTTCCGGCTTCAGGCGCTTGCCGTGGCAGGTCTCGCACGGGGTGTCGGACTGGTAGCGGCCCAGCTCTTCACGCACCCACGAGCTGTCCGTCTCGCGCCAGCGGCGCTCCAGGTTCGGCAGCACGCCTTCGAAGGGCTTCTCGACCTCGTACTTCCGCGCATTGTCGTCGTAGGTGAACTTGATCTTGGTTCCCTTGGAACCTTGCAGCACCACGTCACGCGCGTCGGCCGACAGCTTGTACCAGGGCTCGTCCATCGAGAAGCCGTAGTGGCGCGCCAGAGCCTGCAGGGTCTGGGTGTAGAGCGGCGAGGGACCCTTGGCCCACGGGGCGACGGCGCCCTTGTGCAGGCTCTTGTCCTTGTCGGGGATCACCAGGTCGGCGTCGAAGGCCAGCTTGGCGCCCAGGCCGTCGCAGACCGGGCAGGCGCCCGCCGGATTGTTGAACGAGAACAGGCGCGGCTCGATCTCGGCGATGGTGAAGCCGCTGACCGGGCAGGCGAAGCGTTCCGAGAACAGGATGCGCTTCGGCTCCTTCTCGCCTTCCTCGATGTTCGCGAATTCAGCGACCGCCAGGCCATCGGCCAGGCGCAGGGCCTGTTCGATGGAGTCGGCCAGGCGCTGCTCCATGTCGGGCTTGGTCACCACGCGGTCCACGACCACGTCGATGTCGTGCTTGAACTTCTTGTCGAGCGCCGGGGCGTCCTCGATCGGATAGTATTCGCCGTCGATCTTCAGCCGCTGGAAGCCGGCCTTCTGCCACTCGGCGATCTCCTTGCGGTACTCGCCCTTGCGGTCGCGCACGACGGGGGCCAGCAGGTAGAGACGCGTGCCTTCGGGGAGGGCGGTGATCTTGTCGACCATCTGGCTGATGGTCTGGCTTTCGATCGGCAGGCCGGTGGCGGGCGAGTACGGCACCCCGACGCGCGCCCACAGCAGGCGCATGTAGTCGTGGATCTCGGTCACCGTGCCGACAGTCGAGCGCGGGTTGCGCGACGTGGTCTTCTGCTCGATCGAGATCGCGGGCGACAGGCCTTCGATCAGGTCGACGTCGGGCTTGCTCATCAGTTCCAGGAACTGACGGGCATAGGCCGACAGGCTTTCCACGTAGCGGCGCTGGCCCTCGGCATAGATCGTGTCGAAGGCCAGGGACGACTTGCCCGATCCCGACAGGCCGGTCAGCACGACCAGCTCGCCGCGTGGGATGTCGACGCTGACGTTCTTCAGATTGTGCTCACGGGCGCCGCGAACGCGGATGAAGTTCAGTTGCTCAGCCATGTTTTCCGGAACGTTGGGCCGCGACATTGGTCGCAGCGCAGCGGCTATATGTAGGGCTCGACGCGCGAATTAACACAAGAACAAGGTGTGAACAAATGTCGCGCACGCGAGGGGCCGTTTCTGCTGACAGCCACTGTCAGCAGCGATGGCGCCGCAGGGCCATGCGAGCGCCTCGAAAGCGGCGCCATTGGCGCGCGTCGTCCGTCCCCAGCTTAACTAGAGGTGGCGGGGGATGCGGCGGGGCGTGTGGACCAGGCGATGGCTCGCCACGGCGGGCGGGGTGCTGGTCAACGGCCTGATCCTGGGCGCGCTGGTGCTGATCGAGGAACCGCCGCCGCTGCTGGAAGAGCCGCGGGTGATCGTCCTGGACCTGGAGAGGCCGGAGAAGCGGGCATCGCCTCGGCGCCCGGCGGCGGCTGGAGCGCGATCGGCGGCGCCGACGACGCAAGCTCAACCCTCCGCCCCGGAAGGCGAGGCGCCGTCGGCCGTCGCCGCGCCCGAAGCGCCGCCTGCGCCGCCCTTGGATCACGAGTGGAAGGTCGACCCCAGGATCGTCGACCGCTGGCGGCTGCTCGAGGGCGGCTTGGGCACGGGCCGGGCCAAGCGCGCCTGTCTCGGCCAGACCAGCGAACACATGACGCCCGAGGAGAAGGAGGCCTGCTACGACGCCTGGGGCAAGCGGCCCGAAAAGCGCCCGTCGCCCACCTTCATCGGCCCGATCGACGAGCGGAAGTGGGAGGTCCCGGAGCCGAAGCCGCCGCCGCGTTACGACGAGCAACGCCGGCAGCGCTGCCGCGACTACCGCCGGGGCCGCACGCCGGGCTTCGCCGAGCGCAATGTCGCGACCGGCAGCCCGCCGCCCAGCCTCCGCGAGCGCGGCTGCTTCTAGTCCAGTCGCGCCGCCGCCAGGATCGGACCGCCGTTCGGGGCCTGGACCAGCACCGCCGTGCGATAGGCCGGATCGGCCGAGGGCGTCGCGGCGAAGCTGACCGACGCGCCGCTCCAGCCGCCCAGGCGGGTCAGCTGGCGGACGATGTCGCGGTGGGGCAGGGTCTTGCCGCCGTTCTCGCCGCGCCGGATCGACACCTGCTGGACACGCGGATCGTAGCGCACCAGCCAGACGTCGGCGGGACGAGCGGGCGCGCGGCCGGCGGCGATCTGGATGCGGCCCGAAGCGCTGGCGATGCGGGTCTCGCTGGCGGGACGGGCGCGGCGCAGGGCGGCGTCCACCTCGCGGGCGTCGGCGCCGACCACGCTGTCGCGGCCCTCGATCACCATCTCGGGCGTACCCAGCTGGACGTCCAGCGCCTTGGCATAGGCGCGCTGCCGGTCGGTATAGGCCTTGGTGGCGAAGGTGTCCTTCCAGCCCAGCTGGTCCCAGTAGGTGACGCCGAAGCTCAGGGCCAGGACGTCCGGGCGACCGGCGATGGCGTTGAGATTGGCGTTGGCCGGCGGGCAGGACCAGCAGCCCTGGCTCTGGAACAGCTCGATGACGACGGGGCGATCCACGGCTGCTGCTGGCGTGGCGGACAGCAGGGCGAGGGCGGCCAGCAAGGGCTTCATGGGAAACCTCCGGAATGAGTACTGGAGGTGAATACGAAACGGCCGAGGCCAAGGTTACAGGCGGACCGACCTTGGCTGTTCGGATTCCCTAAACCCTGTTTGGAAGCGGGTTCTTCAGTCCACGCATGATTAAACCGCCACGGTCGGGCGGGGGCTCGACGTCAGAAGGACCGAGCCATGGCCAAGAAGGCCGCCGCCGAAAGCGGCAAGCAGGAAGCCAAGCAGGACGCGTTTGACGCCCTGAAGGGACCCAAGCCGCGTTCGATCGTCATCGACATGATGGTGTTCTGCGGCGGCATCGGCTCGCTGGTCTGGGTCCTGCGCAACATGGCGCCGACCTAAGGGTTCTGGCCTAGGCGCGATCTATTCTCGCCGCGTAGCAGCCCCACTTGGCGTAGTGGGCGTGCAGGTAGGCGATCTTCTCATCCTCGAACAGTTTCGCGATCAGGCTGTCGGCCTGAGCGCCCTCGACGATGTCGGCGGCCAGCATCATGCCGTCGGCGTCGAAGGCTCGCAGCGCCAGCAGGCGGCGGCGCAGGGCGGGCGGCATTTCGTTGATCGTCGCGACCGGTTCGACATGCTCGCGCACGAAGATGGCGTGGCTGGCGCGGAACGGCGTCGGGGCCGGCTGGTGCTCGTAATTGACCAGGATCAGGGTCTCGCCCGGCTCGGCGTCGTCCAGGCTGACGCGGCAGGGAAACCCCCGCGCCACGTCGGCGATCACGCGGCGGGCGCCGTGGGCGGCCAGGGTCGCCTCGTCCATCGCGAAGAGCGGGGCGAACGGTTCGGCGGGCAGGCTGGTGACGGCGTAGGCCATGGGGAACTCCTCTGTTGAGGTGGTTCTCGCGCTGACCGCCTGGACGCGACACCCGATCCTTGCGGTCCGGCTCTGCTTGCCGAACCGCGTTCACGGGCGTAGAAGCCGCGCTCCCAACCGATGGAGGCAACCATGATCAGCAAGACGGAAGACCGCTTCGTCCTTCCCGTTTCCCTGACCGTGGGTTCGCATGTCCTTCGTCACTCTGGATGCCGTTTCCGCCGCCACGCCTGATGGCCGGCTGCTTTTCGAAAATCTGAACCTGTCCATCGGGGCCGAGCGTATCGGCCTCGTCGGGCGCAACGGCGCGGGCAAGTCGACCTTGCTGGCGCTGATTGCGGGCGCGCGTCCACCGCTGGCCGGGACCGTCGCGCGGACGGGCGTGGTCGCGACGCTGGACCAGACGCCAGATGTCTCCGGCGAGGCGCGGCTGGTTGACCTGTTGGGCGTCGGCCCCGACTGGGATCGCCTGTCGCGTATCGAGCGCGGGGAGGGCGACGAGACCGACCTCTCCGAGGCCGACTGGGAGCTGCCGGCGCGGCTGGACCAGGCGTTGGCCGACGTGGGCCTCTCGGGCCTCGACGTCGAGCGACCGGCGGCGGCGCTGTCGGGCGGGCAGGCGACGCGGGCGGGGCTGGCGCGGCTGCTGATCGCGCGGCCCGACGTGCTGCTGCTGGACGAGCCGACCAACAACCTGGACGCCGAGGCGCGCGGGATCGTCGCCAAGGTGCTGGCCCGCTGGAAGGGCGGGGCGGTGGTGGTCAGCCACGACCGGTCCTTGCTGCGCGGCATGGACCGGATCGTCGAGCTGTCGTCCCTGGGCGCGCGTTCGCACGGCGGTGGCTGGGACCTCTATGCCGAGCGCAAGGCCGAGGAGGCGCAGGCGGCCCAGCGCGACCTGGACCACGCCGAGAAGGAAGTCCGCCGCGTCGCCCGCGAGGCCCAGGTGGCCCGCGAGCGCAAGGACCGCCGCGACGCCGCCGGCAAGCGCTTCGCCGACCGCGGCGGCACGCCCAAGATCGTCTTGGGCATGATGGCCGAGCGGGCCGAGATGAGCGGCGCGCGTGAAGGCAAGCTGGCCGAAAAGCTGGCGGGCCAGGCGGCGGAAGCCAAGGCTGCGGCCGAGGCCCGCGTCGAGCGCGCCCGGACCCTGGGCTTCGACCTGCCGTCGTCGGGCCTGCCGGACGGGCGGACGGTGTTGAGCTTCGACGATGTCAGCTTCGTCTGGCCGGAGGGGACGCCGGTGATCCAGGACCTGTCGTTCCGCCTCGCCGGACCCGAGCGGGTGGCGGTGTCGGGGCCGAACGGGACGGGCAAGACGACTCTGATCCGCCTGGCGACCGGCGACCTCTTGCCGACTTCGGGGGCGGTAAAGCTGTCCGTTCCCGTCGCTCTATTGGACCAGCGAGCGGCGCTGCTGGCCGACGACCAGACCATCCTGGAGAACTTCCGCCGCTTGAACCCGGCCGCGACCCAGAACGACGCCCATGCGGCCTTGGCCCGGTTCCTGTTCCGCAACACCGCCGCGCATCAGGTCGCCGGAACCCTGAGCGGCGGCGAGCGCCTGCGGGCGGCGCTGGCCTGCGTGCTGTGTGCGGCCGCGCCGCCGCAGCTGCTGATCCTGGACGAGCCGACCAACCACCTGGACCTGGCCTCGATCGAGGCCGTCGAGGCGGCGCTGTCGGGCTATGACGGGGCGCTGCTGGTCGTCAGCCACGACGCCGACTTCCTGGAGGCGATCGGCATTGAACGGAGGATCACCCTCGGCTAAGTCTATGTGACCGGTAACATTGGGCGCGATCCGATGACCCGGCAACGCAGGGCGAGGACAGAAATGGACGGCGGTCGGGACCACCCGCTTCGGGTGACATTGAGCGAACTGATGCACCTGCGGGCTCTGCCGCTGGACCGCGCGCCGGTCCGCCTGCGCCAGTGGGTCTATCTGGTCGAGCCTGAAGACCGCGCGGCGGAGGCGGGTTTCGTTTCCCTGTTCGCTCCGGGGCAGGACCCCGCACTGGGCCGTGTGGTCGTCGAAGGCGAAGACGGCGGCTGGCTGTGGGAGCGTCACCAGGAGTTCTCGACCTGGACCTGGTTCGCTTACGGACCGTTGGGACACGACCTGGGCTTCCAGCCCCAGCCCGGCGCCTTCTGGCTGGACGGCGCGCCGGGCCAGGTATTCCGGGGCGTCGAGATCTCGGTCTCGGCCCCCGGCGCGCAGCCGCCTTCCGAAAACGACCTGGGCGGCCACATCGATCTGGCCCGCTGCGTCTCGTGCGAGGTGTTCGACGGAGCGGCGCGGATCTGGACCGACTTCCGGCTGCGCGAGGGCGGCACGGGCCGCATCCATGTGCGCAATGTCAGCCTGGCCCATGACGAGGTCTCGCGGCTGGTGCAGACCCTGCTGGAGATCGGCAACTACAGGAAACTGGCCCTGATCGGCTTCCCGCCGGCGCGCGAGCTGCTGGCCTGGCTGGACGGGGCCGAGGCGCGGCTGGCGGCGATCACCAGCGGCCTGGCCGCCGGCGAGGACAGCCAGAGCGTCCTCGACCACCTGCTGGCGCTGTCGGCCGAGGTCGAGCTGCGGGCGGCCAAGAGCCGCTTCCGTCGCGGGGCCACCGAGTCCTATCACCGCCTGACCCTGGATCGGCTGGAGGCCCTGCGCGAGCGCCGCGTGCCCGGCCACTCGACCATGAGCGAGTTCATCGCCCGGCGCCTTCTGCCCGCCATGCGGACACGGGAAGCGGCCGATCGGCGGCTGGACGACCTGTCCTTGCGCATCGCCCGCAGCGGCGACCTGCTGCGCACCAAGCTGGGGTTGGCTCAAGATCGCCAGAACCAGGAAACCCTGCGCGGCATGGACGCCAGCCTGCAACTGCAGACCAAGCTGCAGGGCCTGGTCGAGGGGCTGTCGATCTTCGCGGTCGGCTACTATGTGCTGGGCTTGCTCGGCTATCTGCTGAAGCCCTGGCTGCACGGCCTGGCCGAACACCTGATGTCGGCCCTGGTCCCGCTGGTGCTGATCGCCGTCGCCGCCAGCCTGCACCGGCGCAAGAAGCGGTTGATCGACGGGGCGCACTAGGGGCTTAAGTCCGCCGGTGAACTTGGACGCTTTCATCCAGCAGCGCCTGCCGCTCGAACCCGTGCCCGGCGTGCCGGAGATCCGTCTGCACCGGGCGGGGCCGAGCAGTGGCCTGATGCGCCTGGCCGACGCCGATCCAGAATTCGGCTCACCGTACTGGGCGCGGCCGTGGGGCGGGGGCCTCGCCCTGGCGCGGCACGTGCTCGATCATCCGGAGGCCGTCGCTGGAAAGTGCGTGCTGGACCTTGGCGCGGGCTCGGGCCTGGTCGCCATCGCTGCCGCCTTGGCCGGTGCGGGCGAGGTGAGGGCGGTCGATGTCGATCCCTATGCAGTCACGGCCGCGCGCCTGAACGCCGCCGCCAATGGCGTAACGATCGTGATCGAGCAGGCCGACCTGCTGGACGGCGATCCGCCGGACGTCGACCTGATGGTGGTGGGCGATCTCTTCTACGACCAGGACCTGGCGACGCGGGCCGAAGTGTTCCTGCGGCGCTGCATGGCGGCCGGGATCGTGGTGCTGATCGGCGACCCGTTCCGCGCGTCCTTGCCGACCGAGCGGCTGGCGGTGGTGGCGGAGTATCCGGTGGCGGACTTCGGGGATCCGGACGGAGCGGCCAGGGCCGCCGCCGTCTTCAAGCTGATCTAAGCCTTGCGGTTCAGCGTGATCGCCGAGCCCATGGCCGGGCGATCATTGACCATGCCGCCGGAGCCATAGGTGGTGGCCGGGGCGGCGCGCTGGCTGGCGATTTCCGAGGCGACGGCGTGGACCAGGCCCTCGGTCACGGTCTTGGCGGCGTTCACGGCGCGGGCCTGACGGGCCAGGACGGCGTCGAAGGCCTCGGTGGCGCGCAGCAGGCGCTGGCGCAGCTCGGGCTTGGCGGCCTCGACCAGGGCAGGGCTGTGCCGAACGCGCATCGACTCGTGCCGATAGACATTGGCCAGCTTGGCCGTCTCCTCGACGTACTGCGCCGCCTCGTGCGGGCGGTGGTTCTCGAAGGCCGTGGCCTCCTTGGCGATCAGGTCGGTCAGGCGTTCGGTCAGCAGGGTCAGCTGATGGACGCGATCGTCGGCGTCGATGGCGGCGATGGCCATGGCTTAGTGCTCCTTCAGGCCCTGCATCTTCAGCATCTCGCGCTGAATGACGGAGGAGAGGCCGACGCCGCCGGCCTTGGTGACTTCCTTGGACATCGCGTCCGTCATCATCGACTTGAACATCTCTTCGCCGTTGCCGCCGCCGAAGGGCTCCGAGGTTTTCACGCCCTCGAACATCTGCTGCATCATCACCGACAGGAACGAGGCCTCGAAGGTCTTGGCCGTGTCGGCGATCTTCTTGCGGGCAGCGGTGTCCTTGGTCGTATCTTCAACCGCGCCTTTAACCGCCGCGCCGGCCGTCTGCACCGCCTTGGCGGCCGTCTTCACCGTGGCGGCGGCCGCGCCGAACTGCGGGACGAAGGTCGAGATCGTGTCGAAGGCGCTCATCACATCACCTCGATGTCGGCTTGCAGGGCGCCCGCGGCCTTCACGGCCTGCAGGATCGAGATCATGTCACGGGGCGTGACGCCCAGGGCGTTCAGGCCGCCGACCAAGCCCTTCAGCGACGGCGAGCCGCCCAGGGTGACCAGCTTCTTGCCCTTCTCCTCGTCGACATTGACGGTCGACTGCGGGACGACGGCGGTCTGGCCTTGGCTGAACGGGGCCGGCTGGCTGACGGCGGGGCTTTCCTGGACCGAGATGGTCAGGTTGCCTTGGGCGATGGCCACCTGGCTGATGCGGACGTCGTCGCCCATGACGATCACGCCGGCCACTTCGTCGATCACCACCTTGGCCGGGCCGTCGGGCTCGACTTCCAGGTTCTCGATGTTGGTCATGAAGGTGATCATGTCCGTGTTGGCGGGCGCGCGGGTGGCGATGATGGTCGGGTTCTGGGCCTGGGCGCAGCCGGGGAACTTGGCGTTGATGGCGTCGGCGATGCGGCGGGCGGTGGTGAAGTCCGGATTGCGCAGCGTCAGGCGCATGATGTCCATGTTGACCATCTGGAAGCCGGTCTCGCGCTCGATGACGCCGCCGCCGGCGATCCGACCCGCGGTCGGCACGCCCTTGGTGACCGAGCTGCCCGAGGCGCCGCCGGCCGCGATGGCGCCGGTCTGCACCGAACCTTGGGCCACCGCATAGGTCTGGCCGTCCGCGCCTTGCAGGCTGGTGACCAGCAGGGTGCCGCCCAAGAGGCTCTTGGCGTCGCCCAGCGTCGAGACGGTGACGTCCAGCTTGGACCCGGCGGCCGAGAACGGCGGCAGGTTGGCCGTGACCATGACGGCGGCGGTGTTCTTGGTGTTCAGGTTGCCGTCGCGGACATTGACGCCCTGACGTTCCAGCATCGCCTCCAGGCTCTGCTTGGTCATCGGCGCGTTGCGCAGGCTGTCGCCCGAGCCGTTCAGGCCCACGACGATGCCGTAGCCGATCAGCTGGTTCTCGCGAACGCCCTCGAAGGCGACGATGTCCTTGATGCGCGACTTGCCGATCGCCGGCGCGGCGACGAAGGCCGAGGCGACGGCGAGGGCGGTCAGGACGGTGCGAAAGAATGAACGCGACATGGCAATTCCGTAGCGGGGGAAGATCCCCGCGCCGCCTCTTGCCAGAAGCGGGCCACTTTGAAGGCCTTATGACTCAAGGGATTCCGGATTTGGCGGTGGTCCGCCCGGCGCCCGGCGGCAGAATCTGCCCGGCATTAACCATACTTCAAGCGCGCGGACGCACTATGTTTCGTGCGATGAGAAAAGTGACTCGCGCATGAGAGCTTTTGGAGCGGTCGGATGAAGGTTTCCAGCACGGGGGGCGTCTCGTCGACTGGCGCGTCGCGGGCCAAGCCCGCCGGCGGATCGACGGGCTTTAGCCTTCCGTCCGTGAGCGCAGCCCCCGCCGGCGCCGTTGGCGCCACGTCCGTGGGCGGCCTGACCGGCGTCGGCTCGGTCGACGCCTTGCTGGCGCTGCAGGAGATGGGCGCCGTCGGCAGCCCTCTGGAGCGCAAGAAGCGCGCCGTCCGCCGCGCCGACCAGATCCTGGACATCCTGGGTGAGGTCCGTATCGCCCTGATCGACGGCGACATCACGCCCAGCACCCTGGACCGCCTGACCCGCGCCATTCGCGAGCAGCGCGAGAACACCGATGATCCCAAACTCGAGGGGATCCTCAACGAGATCGAGACGCGCGCCGCCGTCGAGCTGGCCAAGCTGCAGAGCCGGGGCCACTGAAATGAGCGAGGCGGGGAACCTGAAAGCGGTTTTTCCCTGCCACGCTTGGCTTTCTCGCGCGTTTTATACCTGTCCGCGCCGTGGAAATGGCCTTCGCGAGCGAGGGGCGCGCCATGAACGCGCCGCTCACGCGAGGTTCATTGAACGCGGCTCACCTTTTGCTATAAGCACGCAGCCCTTAAGGGCTGAGTTCATTGGGGCGTGAGGCGTTGATGCAAACGGCCACTGTTCTTGTTGAGAAGTCTGGTTATCGTCCTTCCGAGGACGAGCCTTTTATGAACGAACGGCAGCTTGAGTATTTCAAGCAAAAGCTGCTGGCATGGAAAGAAGAGATCCTTCGCGAATCTCGCGAAACGGTCACTCATCTCCAGAAAGAAACCGAGAACCACGCCGATCTGGCTGATCGCGCGTCCTCGGAAACCGACCGGGCTCTTGAGCTCCGTACCCGCGATCGTCAACGGAAGCTGATCTCCAAGATCGACCAGGCCCTGCGCCGAGTCGAGGATGGCTCCTACGGCTATTGCGAGGAGACGGGCGAGCCCATCGGCCTGGCTCGACTGGATGCTCGCCCTACGGCGACCATGAGCGTCGAAGCCCAGGAACGGCACGAGCGCCGCGAACGCGTCCACCGCGACGACTAAAGCGGCCCGGCAGGGGGACTGTTGTGTTTTCGAGCGGCCTCGGGGGAAACTCCGGGGCCGCTTTTGTCTTGGTAATTGGCCGCCGATCGGTTGTCCTGACGGAAAGAGTCGGAGAGATCGATGATGGCGCAGCTGACGCGACGGGGCATTGCGGGTCTGGCCTTGTTGACGCCGGCGATCGCCGCCGCTGCGCCGCGCAAGCTGATCCGTCCGGCCGCGCCGTTCGACATGCCCAGCATCGGCGTGCCGGACTTCTCGAAGAGCCGTCGGTTTCTGATCACCGACTTCGGCGCCGATCAGGGCGACCAGGGCAAGACCAGCCAGGCCATTGCTCAGGCTATTGCCGCCGCCAACGCGGCGGGCTCCGGCGTGGTGGTCGTGCCCGAGGGGACCTGGCCGACCGGCAAGATCCATCTGAAGAGCAACGTCGCCCTGCACCTGGTCAAAGGCGCGACCCTGCTGTTCTCCGAAAAACCCACCGACTACCTGCCGCCGGTCCTGACCACCTGGGAGGGGCTGGAGTGCTGGAACTATTCGCCGCTGGTCTACGCCTATGACTGCGAGAACGTGGCGATCACCGGGCCCGGCAAGCTGAAGGCCAAGCTGGACGTCTGGAAGGTCTGGTACGCCCGGCCAAAGCCGCACATGGACGCGCTGGTGAAGCTCTACCACGCCAGCGCCAAGGGCGAGCCGGTCAGCGAGCGCCAGATGACGGCGGGGGAGGCCAATCTTCGCCCGCAGTTCATCCAGTTCAACCGCTGCCGCCACGTGCTGGTCGAGGACATCAGCATCGAGGACAGCCCCTTCTGGGTGCTGCACCCGTTCCTCTGCACCGACGTGGTCATCCGCCGCGTGAAGATCCGCGCCCACGGCCACAACAACGACGGCGTCGATCCGGAGATGAGCCAGAACGTGCTGATCGAGGACTGCGTCTTCGACCAGGGCGACGACGCCGTCTCGGTGAAGTCGGGCCGCGACCAGGACGCCTGGCGACTGGGCACACCCTCGCGCAACATCGTCATGCGCGACTGCAAGGTCCTGAACGGCCACCAGCTGATGGCGATCGGCAGCGAGCTGTCGGCCGGGATCGAGAACGTCTTCGTCCAGAACTGCCACTTCACCGGCGACGGCAAGGGGGCGGACGGCTGGGCGGTGCCGATCAACAACATCCT
This sequence comes from Caulobacter sp. GW821-FHT12D05, assembly GCF_058807295.1. Taxonomy (NCBI): domain Bacteria; kingdom Pseudomonadati; phylum Pseudomonadota; class Alphaproteobacteria; order Caulobacterales; family Caulobacteraceae; genus Caulobacter; species Caulobacter sp. GW821-FHT12D05. The sequence continues at coordinate 271,590 of NZ_JBXAQO010000005.1, read as the reverse complement.
GTTCGTGAAGACCAACGAGCGTCGCGGCGGCTATGTCCGCAACATCGTTGTCGAGAATGTCAGCGCCACCAAGATCGTCGGCGGCGTGCTGAGCGTCGACACCGACGTGCTCTACCAGTGGCGCAACCTGGTCCCGACCTATGAGCGCCGCCTGACGCCGATCCAGAGCCTGGTGATGCGCGACGTGCGGGTCGAGGAGGCCAAGTTCGTCTGCCGCATCAAGGGCGAGGCCACCTTGCCGGTCCGCGACGTGCGACTGTCGAAGATCGCCGTCGGCAAGAGCCTGGAGGCGCCGGTCGCCAACGAGAATGTCGAAGGATTCCGATACGATGCCTGACCGTTCGGAGCGCGCCGCGTGAGTTTCTTCGAAAGCCTGCTGGCCCTGGTGGGCATCGCGGTCCTGCTGCTGCAGGTCTCGCGGCGCATCAAGGCGCCGTATCCGACCATGCTGGCAGCCGCTGGGGTGTGCCTGGCGCTGGTGCCGGGCGCGCCGAACATCTCGATCGAGCCGCATACGGCCCTGGCCCTGTTCCTGGCCCCGGCCCTGGTGGATGCGGCCTTCGACTTCCCGCTGGCCGACATTCGCAAGCTGTGGCGGCCGTTGTTCGCCCTAGTCGTGGTGGCCGTGGCGCTCAGCGCCGGGGCCGTGGCTTGGCTGGGCGTGGCCATGGCCGGCCTGCCGATCGCCGCCGCCGTGGCCCTGGGCGCGATCGTCGCCCCGCCGGACGCCGCGGCCGCCACCGCCGTGCTCAGCAGCGTGCGCATGCCGCGCGGCTCGATCGCGGTGCTGAAGGGCGAGAGCCTGCTGAATGACGCCTCGGCCCTGCTGCTGTTCTCGGCGGCCCTGGCCTTCCAGGCGCAAGGCGGCATCGATCCGGCCCTGGGGGTGAAGCTCAGCCTGGCCGCGCCGGGTGGGGTCATTCTGGGCATGCTGCTGGCGCGGGTGCTGCGGTTCCTCAGCCCGTTCGTCACCGGCACCCTGGGCGGCAACGTCATGGAGTTCGTCGTCGCTTTCGGCTGCTGGGTGCTCGCCGAGCGGCTGGGCGTGTCGCCGGTGCTGTGCCTGGTGGCCTTCGCCATGACCGTCGCCAGCACGGCCGCCATGCGCACGCCGCCGCGCATGCGCATCCACAGCTTCGCCGTCTGGACCTCGGCGGTGTTCCTGCTGAACGTGGTGGCCTTCCTGCTGATGGGCTTCCAGGCCCGCACCATCGTCCTGGCCATGGATCGCGACCGGCTGATGGACGCGGCGGTCTTCGCGGCCCTGGTGGTCGCCACCCTGATCGTCGTGCGGATGGTCTGGGTGCTGGTCTATATCCGCCTGGCCCAGCAGTTCCACAGCCTGCGCGGCGGCTATCCCATGCCCAGCTTGAAGCACGGCGTGCTGGTTGGCTGGTGCGGCATGCGGGGCCTTGTGACGCTGGCGACAGCCTTCGCCTTGCCGGCCAACTTCCCGCAGCGCGACCTGGTGGTGTTGACCGCCTTCGCCGTGGTGCTGGCGACGCTGGTCCTCCAGGGCCTGACCCTGACGCCGCTGATCCGCCTGATGGGCCTGGATCGCGAGGACGCCCTGGGTGAGGAGCTGGTCCGCCTGCGCGGCGATCTGGCCGGCGCGGCCCTGCGGGTGCTGGACGGCCGGACGGGCGAGGCCGTCGACCACTGGCGCTATCGCTTCGCCGCCGTGCCGACCGGCTTCCCGCCGGCCACCGGTCCGCTGGAGGCCCGCCGCGCCATCGGTCTGAAGGCCATTCACGGCCAGCGCCTGCGACTGGAAGAGCTGCGCCTGTCCGGCGAGGTCGGCGCCGACGCCTTCCTGATCCTGCAGGAGGAGCTGGACTTCGAGGAGGTCTCGATCAGCCGCGAGGACGAGCGCCAGATCGAGGAGAGTTAGCGCCCACAACCCTCCTCGACGCGCGACTGGCGTTGTTCGACGAACGGGGTCTTGCCAGCTTGAGCGGTCGCCTGGAAAGTTGGGTCATGATCAAGCTCACGCCCCTGGCCCTGGTGGCCGCCCTCGCTGCCGCCGGCTCGGCCTGCGCCGCCGATCTTCCCGCCACCGAGCGCTGGTGGGCGCACGTCAAGGTGCTGGCCGACGACAACATGGAAGGCCGCCTGGCCGGCACGCCTGGCTACGACCGCGCCGCCGCCTATGTCGCCGGCCGCTTCTCGGCCATGGGCCTGAAGCCCGCCGGGACCGACGGTTATCTCCAGCCCGTGGCGTTCGCGGTGCAGCGGATCTTCCCCGACAAATCCAGCGTCACCCTGGTCAAGGACGGGGTCGCCGCGCCGCTGGCCCTGGGCGAGGATCTGGTGCTCTCCGCCCGCGTCGCCCAGCCGGCCAGCCTGCCGGAGGCGCCGCTGGTGTTCATCGGCTACGGCCTGCACATGCCCGAGGCTGGCCACGACGACTTCGCCGGCGTCGACCTGCGCGGCAAGGTGGCGGTGGTGCTGAGCGGCGGTCCCGGCAACGTCCCCGGCTCGCTGCGCGCCCACGCCGCCCGCGAGCGCTGGGAGCCTTTGCAGAAGGCCGGCGCGATCGGCCTGATCACCCTCCAGAACCCCAAGCAGGTCGAGATCCCGTGGGAGCGCTCCAAGCTGCGCGCTGTTGAGCCGGCGATGCGGCTGGCCGATCCCGCCTTGAACCCGGTGAAGGGCGAGCTGTTCACCGCCGCCATGAACCCGGCCCATGCCGGGAAGCTGTTCACCGCCTCGGGCCACACCCTGGAGGAGCTGCTGGTCCTGGCCGACGCCGGTAAGGTCGTGCCTGGCTTCGCCCTGAACCAGAGCGTCCGTGCGACCGTCAGCCGTGAGACCACCAAGGCCGTGTCGCCCAATGTGGCGGCGGTGCTGCCGGGCTCTGACCCGGTGCTGTCCAAGGAATATGTCGTCCTGGCCGCCCACCTGGACGGCCTGGGCGTCGGCACGCCGATCGACGGCGACGCGATCAACAACGGCGCGATGGACAACGCCAGCGGCGTCGCCTCGCTGCTGGAGCAGGCCGCGGCGCTCAAGGCCGGTGCGGCGCCCAAGCGCTCGATCCTGTTCGTGGCCGTCACCGCCGAGGAGCAGGGGCTCCTAGGCTCGCAGTACTTCGCCGAGAAGCCGACCGTGCCCAAGGGCGCGATCGTGGCCAATGTGAACATGGACATGTTCATGCCCTCGCGGCCGGCCAACGCCATCATCGTGATGGGCGAGGAGGAGTCGACCCTGGGCGCCGTGGCCCGCCGCGCCGCCGCCAGTCAGGGCTTCGCGGTCATGCCCGACCCGGCCCCGAACCAGTTGGCCTTCGTCCGCTCGGATCAATACAGCTTCATCCGCACCGGCGTTCCCGCTCTGGCCGGACGCCTAGCCCACCCGGTGGGCTCGCCCGAGGCCAATGCCGATCGCCAGTGGCGGGCCGAGCGGTATCACGGCCCCAAGGACGACCTGTCCCAGCCGTTCGACCTGCCGACGGCGGTGCGCTTCAACGCCTACATGGCCACGATGATCCGCGAGATCGCCGACACGGAAAAGCGCCCGGAATGGCTGCCGACCAGCTTCTTCAAGCGGTTCGCGGCGGCGAAGTAGGCCTCACCACATCGTCTTGGCGGCGCGGCCGGGCCATTCGCGGTCGTAGGTCTCGCCGCCGACCTCGCCAGCGGTGACGGCGGCCAGCATGGCGCCGGGCGTGGGCAGGCTGGCCGGGTCGACGTGGCTTTCGGCCTTCCACAGGCCCGAGCGGACGATGGCGCGGGCGCACTGGAAGTAGGCCTCCTCGACGCTCACCACCATCACCGTGCGCGGCGGTTTGCCGTCGACGGCGAAGCTGTCCAGCAGGGCCGGATCCGTGCTCAGCACCGCGCGGCCGTTGACGCGGAAGGTGGTGCCCGAGCCGGGGATCAGGAACAGCAGCGCCACGCGCGGGTCGCGGACGATGTTGCGCAGGCTGTCGATGCGGTTGTTGCCGCGCCGGTCGGGCAGCATCAGGGTCTTGGGATCGGTTATGCGGACGAAGCCGGGCAGGTCGCCGCGCGGGCTGCAGTCCAGGCCCTCGGGACCCACCGTGGCCAGGGCCACGAACGGTGAGGCCTCGATCAGGGCGGCATAGTGCGGGGTGATGTGGTCGGTGACCTTGACGGTCGAAGCGGGCACGGGCTGAGGCTGGTACAGCGCCTCGAGCGCTTCGACGGTGGTGATCTCGTGCATCGCGTCCTCCCGTGCTTGAGCTTCTAGGCCCAAGGCGGGGAGGGGACAACCTCTAGGCGTTGGAGGCTCTGGCGCAGGCCTCCGCCAGCACCCGCGCCGAGATCGGCTTGTCGACGATCGGCTGGACGCGCCCACGCAGCTGGTCGGCATTGCCGGTGACATAGACCACGGGAATGCGTCCCAGCCGGCTCTCGATGGCCTCGACGGCTTCCAGGCCGGTGCCGCCCACGATGCGGTAGTCGGCTGTTATGAGATCAGGCGGATTGGCGATGGCCAGCTGCAGCGCGTCAGCGGCGCTGTCGGCTATATCGAAACTCGTGAAGCCCATCTCCGCCAGAAGAGCTTCGACCTCGAACGCGACGAGGATTTCATCCTCGATAATCAACACGTGTCGGGCCTTCGCGTGCTCGGTCATTCGCCGCAGCCTCGTCATCGTCCCAGAAGTCATTTCAATGTCGGGTCGAGCCGCCGCGCCAATCGCGTTTTCGTGATCGACCCGATCGACCCGGCTGTATCGTCGCGTCAGGCTGCACGGCGGGGGAAAACCCGTCTATGGAAGGGGAAAATCAAAAGAAGCACAGCAGGAGCGCCCCTTTGTCCCTCATCCTCACCGAAAAGCGCGGTCATATCGCCATCCTGACCCTGAACCGGCCCGAGGCGATGAACGCCCTGGGCGCGCCGGGCGACGGTGATCAGGTCGCCGCCGCGTGCGAGGCGATCAACGACGACCAGGACATCCGCTGCGTGATCCTGACCGGCGCGGGCAAGGCCTTCTCGGCCGGCGGCGACGTCAAGGCGATGAAGGCCCGCGAGGGCGCGTTCGGCGGCAACGGCGTGGCGGTGCGCGACGGCTACCGCAAGAACATCCACCGCATCGTCCGCGCCATCTACGGCCTGGAGGTCCCGTCGATCGCGGCGGTGAACGGGGCGGCGATCGGCCTGGGCTGCGACGTGGCCTGCATGACCGACATCCGCATCGCCGCCGACACCGCCAAGTTCGGCGTCACCTTCCTGAAGCTCGGTTTGATCCCCGGCGACGGCGGCGCCTGGCTGATGCCGCGCACCGTGGGCATGAGCCGCGCGGCTGAACTGCTGTTCACCGGCGACGTCATCGATGCGGCCAAGGCCGCCGACTGGGGTCTGATCAGCAAGTCGGTGCCGGCCGAGACGCTGATGGACGAGGCCATGGCGCTGGCGACCCGGATCGCCCAGCAGCCGCCGCACGCCCTGCGCATGGCCAAGAGCCTGCTCAAGCACGGCCAGACCGCCAGCTACGACACGCTGATGGAGATGAGCGCGGCCGCCCAGGCCATCGCTCACCACACCGAAGACCACATGGAAGGCGTCGACGCGATCCTCGAGAAGCGTCAGCCCAAGTTCGAAGGCAAGTAAGCATGGGTAAGGAAGCGAGCGGCGTCTGGGGCCAGCTGTCCGACGGCGAGAGCGAGGGCAAGCTGCTGTGGGAGCCGCCCAAGCTGATCTTCCGCGGCGCGGTGCGCGGCATCTATCAGGGCCATGCGCTGCGCAACCTGCGTGTCGAGAACGACGATTTGGTGCTCAGCGACGGCACCCGCTTCACGCTCGAGCCCGGACAGGCCGAGAAATGGCTGCACGCCATCCAGAACCCACCCTCGCGCCTGGACAAGCTGGGGGTGAAGCCCGGCATGACCGTGGTGGTCGACGGCGTCGAGGACGAGGCGTTCATCGCCGAGCTGGAGACCCGCATCGAGCTGGGCGAGGCCGAGGAGGGCGTCGACCTGCTGTTCCTGGGCGTCGAGGACCTGGCCGACTTCGACCGCATCGAGGATTGGGAAGGCGCGCTGGGGCCCAAGGGCGCGATCTGGATCGTGGCCCAGAAGGGCAAGGGCGCGCCGCTGAAGGATGTCGAGATCCTGGAAGCCGTGCGCAGCCTGGGCTTCGTCGACACCAAGGTCTGCGCGTTCTCGCAGAGCCACACCGCGCTGCGGTTCGTGAAGCGCAAGGCGCCGAAGGCGGAGGCCAAGCCGGCGGTGGTCGAGGACGACGCGCCGTTCGACGACGAGGACTAAACGTCTCCGGTTGAGCGGTTGCCAGCCAACCGCCAAGGGTTAAGCTCGCCGTCTCAAACAATCGGGGGGACGGCGATGAAGCTTCGTTCGATGTCGGTCGCGCTGTGCGCGGCGCTGCTGATGGGCGGCGTCGCGCCCGCGGCTCTGGCTCAGGTGAAGAGCTATTCCGCCAAGGCGTTCTACGAGACCACCAGCTATCGGGCCGCGCCCGACGCGGGCTTCAGCTTCTCGCCGGACGGCAAGAGCTTGCTGATCTCCGGCGACCAGACCGGGGTCTACAACGTCTACAGCCTGCCGGTGGCCGGTGGAGCGGCCACGCCGCTGACGACCTCGACCACCAACGCCACCTTCGCCATCAGCTGGTTTCCCAAGGACGCCCGCGTGCTGTTCAGCGCCGACGGCGGCGGCAACGAGCTGAGCCACGTCTATGTGCGCGGCCTGGACGGCGCGGTGAAGGACCTGACGCCGGGCGACAAGGTCAAGGCCGGCTTCGTGGGCTGGAGCGCCTCGGGCGACCACTTCTGGCTCTACACCAACGAGCGCGACGCCAAGACCTTCGACGTCTACGCCTATGACGCCAAGACCTATGCCCGCACCCTGGTGTTTCAAAACTCGGGCTACGAACTGGGCGACATCTCGCCGGATGGCGGGACCCTGGCTCTGTCCAAGCCGCGCACCAGCGCCGACGGCAACCTGTACCTCGTCGACCTGAAGGCCAAGGGCGAGCCCAAGCTGATCACGCCGCACACCGGCAACGTCTCGTACAACGTCTATGGCTTCACGCCGGACGGCAAGGCGCTGGTCTTCGCCACCGACGAGCACGGCGAGTTCAACCAGGCCTGGACCTACGCCCTGGCCGGCGGCGCCAAGGCCCCGCTGATCAAGGCCGACTGGGACGTCCAGGATGTCAGCTTCTCCAAGTCGGGCCGTTACCGCGTCTCGGCCCTGAACGCGGATGCGTCGACTGAGCTGACCCTGCTCGACCAGAAGACCGGCCAGACGGTGAAGCTGACCGGCCTGCCGGATGGCGACATCGGCGCGGTGCGCTTCAATCGCGACGAAAGCGCCATCGCCGTCGCGGTGGCCTCCGACACCTCGCCGGTCGACATCTTCGTGGCCGACCTCAAGAGCGGCCAGGCCAAGCGCCTGACCAAGGCCCAGAACCCGGCCATCGCCGAGAGCGACCTGGTCGAGGCCAGCGTCGCGCGCTTCAAGAGCTATGACGGGCTGGAGGTGCCGGGCGTGCTGTACCGGCCCAAGGACGCCTCGGCCGCCAAGCCGGTCCCGGCCATCGTGCTGGTCCACGGCGGCCCCGGCGGCCAGAGCCGCAAGGGCTACAACCCGATGGTCCAGCACCTGGTGAACCACGGCTACGCGGTCTATGCGATCAACAACCGAGGCTCGTCGGGCTACGGCAAGACCTTCTTCCACCTGGACGACAAGAAGCACGGCGACGTCGACCTGAAGGACGTGGTGGCCTCCAAGGCCTGGCTGCAGGGCCAGGACTGGATCGCCGATAACGGCATCGCGGTGGTTGGCGGCTCGTACGGCGGCTACATGACCGCCGCGGCCCTGGCCTTCCAGCCGGACGTGTTCGACGCCGGTATCGACATCTTCGGGGTCACCAACTGGGTGCGGACCCTGACCTCGATCCCGCCGTGGTGGGCCTCGTTCAAGGAGTCGCTCTATGACGAGATGGGCGACCCGGCCACCGACGGCGTGCGCCACCGCGCCATCTCGCCGTTGTTCCACGCCAAGAACATCAAGAAGCCGCTGCTGGTCATCCAGGGCGCCAACGACCCGCGCGTGCTGAAGGTCGAGAGCGACGAACTGGTCGCCGAGGTCAAGGCAGGCGGCACGCCGGTCGAGTACGTGGTGTTCCCCGACGAGGGCCACGGCTTCCTCAAGCGCGACAACCGCATCAAGGCGTCGGATGCGTACGTGGACTTCCTGGATAAGTACCTGAAGAAGTAGAGGCTCGTGGCCCGTCCTCGTCCTTCGACAAGCTCAGGATGAGGACTACTTCAAAGGCGTTTCAGTAGAAGACCTCACCCTGAGCTTTGTCGAAGGGCGAGGTCTTCGGCTCCTCCGGTCCGCGCCGCCAACAACCTCCGCTGCTCCGCCTTGCTGCGATACAGGAAGTCGTACGGCAACCCCAGGCGCAGGCTGGCCTGGCTAGGCGGGGAGCTCTTGATCGGAATCTTCTCGGCCAGCCGGCCGGCGGCCTTCAGGGCCAGGCGGTCGACGGTGGTCAGGTCGTATTCGCCGCCCAGCCGCAGCCGCTCGCGCACGATGGGCGGCAGCAGCGACACCGACGCCCGCGCCAGGGCTTTGTGCAGGAACTTCGGCGCGGCGGGCGCGGCCTGGCCCGACTGGATGATGTCCAGGAACTCCCCGACGATCGGGTGCGGCTCGAAGCGGGGCGCGAGCTTGTCCATCATCGCCAGGAAGTCGGCCTGGGAGGAGGGCGAGTACTTCACGCCGTACAGCCGCGCGATCGGATGGGCCTCCTCGTAGAAGCGGGTCTTCTCCGCCTCGGTCAGCGGCTCGACAAAGCGGTCATAGGCGTTGAGGAAGCCGTAGCCGGCCGTGGCGCTGACCCAGTCCAGGAGCTCGACGTCCAGCGCCTTGTAGGCCTCGCCCTTCGGCGTCTCGCCCACCACCCGCGTGTGCATGTTAGTGACGCCCTGGATCACCCGCCGCGCGGCGGCCTGCGGGCCATAGACCCCGACCATGGCGGCGATCCCGGTGCGCTTGGAGCGGCCGATCGGGTCGACCTTGTAGGTCGAGTGGTCCCAGACGCCCGAGCGGATCCGCGCGTCGGCGAACTCCAGCAGCACGGCCGCCACGCCCCCGACCGCCAGGGCGATCGGGTTCTTGTAGACCCGCCAGTGCATCGAGCCCGGATCCAGATAGGCAGGCTCGCCCGGTGGATTGGCGTAGTCGATCTTCCAGCCCAGGTACGAGGACGGTTGCGCCATACGCGATCTCCTTCCCGTAGAAAGGTCGGGGGCGGGGCCGGAGTTCACAACCTATCAAATTCGATAGGGAAACTAGGCCGCCGCCTTCTCCGCTACGGGCGCCGCCTTCGCGCCCGTCTTCTTCCCGAATTCCATCACCCCGTCTTCGACCTTGCCGAAGCGCAGGGCGACCAGGTCCAGGGCGTAGTTCTGGTGGACCTTCCATGGCTTGCGCAGGCCCTGCTTGGGGAACTGGTCCATCGAGCGGGTGACATAGCCCGACGAGAAGTCCAGCCACGGCGCGACCTCCATCGCGCCGTCGATGCGCGGCACGCAGTAGTCGGCGCCGGCGCGGTCCAGGCTGTTGAGCAGCCGGCAGACATATTCGCTGGTCAGGTCGGCCTTCAGCGTCCAGCTGGCGTTGGTGTAGCCGAAGGCCGAGGCCAGGTTCGGCACGTCGCTGAACATCATGCCCTTGTAGCTCATCGACTCCGACAGCTGGGCCGTCTTGCCGTCGACCACGACCTCCATGCCGCCGATCAGCTGTAGCTGCAGCCCGGTGGCGGTGACGATGACGTCGGCCTCCAGGGTCTTGCCCGACTTCAGCTGGATGCCGCCCTCGGTGAAGGTCTCGATATGGTCGGTGACCACCGAGCTCGTGCCCGCCTTGATCGAGGCGAACAGGTCGGCGTCGGGCACCAGGCACAGGCGCTGGTCCCACGGATTGTAGCGCGGCGTGAAGTGCGTGCCGATGTCGTAGTCCGGCCCCAGGTGCTCGCGCACCATGCCCAGCAGCCGTTCCTTGACCTTCTCCGGCTTCTTGCGGGCCATGTTGAAGAACAGCATCTGGAAGAGGACGTTCTTCCACCGCGTGAGGCCATAGGCGGTCATGGCCGGCAGCTTGGACCGCAGCCAGTTGGCCACCCCGTCCTCGGCCGGGCGCGAGACCACATAGGTCGGCGAGCGCTGCAGCATGGTCACGTGGCTGGCGGTGCGGGCCATCTCGGGGACCAGCGTCACGGCGGTGGCGCCACTGCCGATCACCACGACCTTCTTGCCGGCATAGTCCAGGTTTTCCGGCCAATGCTGCGGGTGGACGACCTGGCCCTTGAAGCGATCGACGCCGGGGAAGTCGGGCGTGTAGCCGGCCGAGTACCGATAATAGCCGGCGCACATGTAGAGGAAGCCGCAGCTGTACTGGACGATCTGCCCGTCGTGTTCGGCCTCGACGGTCCAGGTCGCGGTCTCGGTCGACCAGCTGGCGCGCTTGACCAGGTGCTTGAAGCGGATGTGGCGGTCGACATCATGCTCGCGGGCCGTCTCACGCACATAGCCCAGGATCGACGGGCCGTCGGCGATGGCCTTGGCGGCCTTCCACGGCTTGAAGCTGTAGCCCAGGGTGTACATGTCGCTGTCGGAGCGGATGCCGGGATAGCGGAACAGGTCCCAGGTGCCGCCGATCGCCTCGCGCCCTTCCAGGATCGCATAGGTCTTGCCGGGGCAGTGCTTCTTCAGGTGATAGGCCGCGCCGATCCCCGAAAGTCCCGCGCCCACGATCAGGACGTCGACATGTTCCATGGTCATTTCGTTTCCCGCCCGGTCTGGATGCCCGCCGGTTGACCCGGCGTGGCTGTATGTGAACAGTGTTCACCAACAAACGACCGTTTTGACCGAACGTCAACTGCGGCCTATCGGGTCACTTCATGTCTCTTCGCGACTTCGGCATCCTGGTCCTCGTCTGCCTGGTCTGGGCCAGCAGCAACATCATTTCCAAGCTGGTCGTCGCCCACTGGGGCGTGCCGCCGCTGTACTACGCCGCCGTGCGTTTCGCGGTGGTGGCGATCCTGACCCTGCCGTGGCTGCTGCCGGCGCCGCGGCCGACCTGGCGGATGGTGCTGGTGGGCCTGCTGATGGGCGGCGGCAACTTCGCCCTGCTGTTCATGGGCTTCCAGACCGCCTCGCCGTCGGCGGCCTCGGTGGTGATCCAGGTCGGCGTGCCGTTCACGACCCTGCTGTCGGTGCTGATCCTGGGCGAGAAGATCCGCTGGCGGCGCGGCCTGGGCATCGCCCTGACACTGCTGGGCGCGGTGGTCGTGATGTGGAGCCCCAAGGGCCTGGAGCTGTCGGCGGGCCTTTGGCTGATCGTCGCGGCCGCCTTCACCGGCTCGCTGGGCGCGGTGCTGATGAAGCAGGTCGAGGGCGTCAAGCCGTTGCAGTTCCAGGCCTGGGTAGGCTTCTCGTCGTTCTGGCCGCTGGCGGCGATGAGCGCTTTCATGGAGCCCGGACAGGTCGCCGCCGGGATCCAGGCGGGCTGGCCCTTCATCGGCGCGGTGCTGTTCTCGGCGCTGGTGGTTTCGGTCGTGGCCCATACGGCCTATTACGGGCTGATCCAGCGTTACGAGGCCAACCTGATCGCTCCGCTCACCCTGCTGACGCCGCTCTTCACCATCCTGCTGGGCGTGCTGATCACCCACGATCACTTCGATCTGCGGATGGGGATCGGCGCGGCGCTCGCCTTGCTGGGTGTTCTGATCATCGCGCTTCGGCGGAATCAGGTCATGCCGCTACTGATGTCGATCCGGAACCGCGCCCAATGAGCTTGCCTGTCATCGAGGCCCCGTCGCCCAATTTCGACGCCCGCAAGGCCGTGCCCGACACGGTGGTGCTGCACTACACCGGCATGGAGACGGGCGAGGCGGCGATCGAGCGCCTGCGCGATCCTGAGGCCAAGGTCTCGGCCCACTACTGCGTCGAGGAAGACGGCCGCATCTTCCGCCTGGTGCCCGAAGAGCGCCGCGCCTGGCATGCCGGCGCCGCCTTCTGGAAAGGCGTCAAGGACATCAACTCGGCCTCGATCGGCATCGAGATCGTCAATCCCGGCCACGAGTTCGGCTATCGCCCGTTCCCCGAGGCGCAGATCGCGTCGGTGATCAACCTGCTGGCCGACGTGCGCTCGCGCTGGATGATCCCCGACAGCCGCATCCTGGGCCATTCCGACATCGCCCCGGCCCGCAAGATCGATCCGGGCGAACTCTTCCCGTGGAAGCGCCTGGCCGAAAGCGGTCACGGCCTGTGGATCGAGCCGGCCCCGTCGCCCGGCGCGCCGCTGGGCCAGGGTGAGGAGGGGACTGGCGTGTTCGCGCTGCAAGCCGGCCTGACCCGCCTGGGCTTCGACTGCGCCCCGACCGGCAAGTACGATGAGTGGACCACGACCGTGGTCGGCGCCTTCCAGCGCCACTGGCTGCAGAGCCGCTTCGACGGCATCGCCGACGGCGAGACCCGGGCGCGCCTGGTGGGCCTGCTGCGCGCGGCGGCCGAGTAATGCATCCGGACAATCGCTTCCGCGTCGAGGACCGCGCGGTCCTGCTGGACTTCATCGCCGCCCGTCCGTTCGTGACCTTCGCCGCCTCGGTCGGCGGCCGGCCGTTCGTGGCCCAGTCGCCGGTGGTGATCCGCGACCTGGACGGCGAGATCGCCCTCGACTTCCACCTGTCGCGCGGCAACGTCCTGACGCCGCACCTGACCCAAGGCTTCCGAGCGGTGGCGCTGGCCGCGGGCCTCGACGCCTATGTCAGCCCCGACTGGTACGAGAGCGCCGACCAGGTGCCGACCTGGAACTACCAGTCCGTCGAGGCCGAAGGCTCGGTCGCGCCGCTGAACGATGAAGAGCTGATCGCCCTTCTGGACGACCTGTCGGCTCAGGAAGAAGCGCGGCTGCTGCCGAAGAAGCCCTGGACCCGCGACAAGATGAAGCCCGGCAAGTTCGACAACCTGCTGCGCGGCATCCAGGGCGGCCGGCTGTTCGTCGAGCGGCTGGAGGGGACCTTCAAGCTCTCGCAGAACAAGGGCGACGCCGACCGCCTGGGCGCGGCCAAGGGTCTGGGCGATCATCCGATCGCGGACCTGATGCGCGGCCTCTGACGCTGAAGCGTTGACCTTTGGGCTCCGCGCCGTCAAACACCGTCCCGGACCAGATGATCGGGCGGTCGCGTCGTCTTCGGACGCCGAGGAAAGTCCGGGCTCCACGGTGACAAGGCGGTGGGTAACGCCCACCGGGAGCGATCCCAGGGAAAGCGCCACAGAAAGCAAACCTCCTCCCTACGGGGCGGGAAGGGTGAAAGGGTGGGGTAAGAGCCCACCGCGGACCTGGCGACAGGGACGGCATGGCAAGCCCCGCCTGGAGCAAGACCGAATAGGGACCCCGCGCCGGCCTCGCGTCGGATAGGCCGTCACTGGCTGAGAGGGTCCGGGTAGGTCGCGAGAGCCGTCCAGCAATGGCCGGCCCAGAGGAATGATCGTCGCCATCCTTTCGAGGGTGGAACAGAACCCGGCTTACAGATCATCTGGTCCATTTTCTCTCCTCCCCCGCTGGGGGAGGTGGCCCGGAGGGCCGGAGGGGGCAGCTCGGCATAGGCCGCATTAGCCCCCTCAGTCGGCTTCGCCGACAGCTCCCCCAGAAGGGGAGCAGATTCATTTCAACTGGGCTCCAATGACACCGCCCAAGACCTCTGCTCAATAAGTTCTGTGTATGTTCTGTGGATTAACTATCACGCCCCGTGAACAAGGGGTGCGACACCTTTGAATTCTCGATGAAATGGGCCTTGGTGTCATTGTCTCCCAATTCATCCCATGTTAACCCAATTGCCATCGGGGCGATGTGTTGGGTCGCCGACCGAGTTGGGACTGGCGGGGTTCGGCTTCAGTGTTTCTCTCGACGTTCGAGAAACAGCTCGACAGCAAGCGGCGCATCGTTGTGCCGCAGGAATTCCGCGCGGCTGTCTCGGGCATGTTCGACGGGATCTTCTGCTTCCCCGCCATCGAGGCCGACTGCCTGGAAGCTGGCGGAAAAGCCTTGTTCGACCGTTACTTGGGTGTGATCGAGGAGCTGCCGTTCGGCGATCCGACGCGCTCGGCCCTGGAGGTCAGCATCCTGGGCGGCATGTCCAAGCTGTCGTTTGATACAGCTGGTCGCATTACGCTGCCCGATCACCTGTGCGAAATGTGCGGTCTCACGGATTGGGTGACCGTCGTCGGTATGGGTGAGCGTTTTCAGATCTGGTCCCGCGAAGCCTTCCAGGCCCATCGCGCGGTCCAGCGTGATCTGGCCCGGGAAGGCCTGGCCGCCCTGCGCGCCCAGCAACGCACGGCCAAGCTGGGGAGCGCCTCGTGAGCGACGCCCCGCACATCTCGGTCCTGCTGGATGAAGTGGTCGAGGCCCTGGGCGCCAAGCCGGGCGAGACCATCATCGACGGCACCTTCGGCGCGGGCGGCTATACGCGCGCCATCCTGGCGACCGGCGCGAGCGTGGTCGGCTTCGACCGCGATCCCACCGTGCTGCGCTTCACCGAAGGCCTGCCGACCGACCGCTTCCGCCTGATCCAGGACCGCTTCTCGCAGATGGCCGAGCATTTCGCGCCGCGGTCGGTCGACGGCGTGGTGCTGGATATCGGCGTGTCGTCCATGCAGCTGGATGAGGCCGAGCGCGGCTTCTCGTTCATGCGCGACGGTCCGCTGGACATGCGGATGAGCGACAGCGGCCCGACCGCCGCCGACCTGGTCAACACGCTGGACCACACCGAGCTGGCCCGCATTCTCTATGTGTACGGCGAGGAGCACGCCTCGCGCCGCATCGCCAGCTTCATCATCCGTCGCCGCGAGGAACGCCTGTTCGAGCGCACCCTGGACCTGGCGGAAGTGATCGAGCGCGCTCTGGGTGGCCGCAAGGGCGCCAAGGTCCATCCGGCCACCCGCTCGTTCCAGGGGCTGCGCATCGCGGTCAATGACGAGCTGGGCGAGCTGGAAGCCGGTCTCGACGCCGCCGAGCGGATCCTGAAGCCGGGCGGGCGTCTGGCGGTGGTGACCTTCCACTCGCTGGAAGACCGCATCGTCAAGAATTACCTGGCCGAGCGGGCAGGGCGCACGCCGGGCGGCTCGCGCCACCTGCCGCAGGCGCCGACCGGCGCGCCGGCCAGCTTCCAGCTGATCGCCAACAAGGCCATCGCGCCGGGCGAGGCCGAGCTGGCCGTGAACCCGCGCGCGCGTTCGTCCAAGCTGCGCGCCGCCGTCCGCACCGAGGCTCCCGTCTGGGAGGCTCTGGCATGAGCGTCTCGGGCCTCTTCAATCGCCGGGTCCGGGGCTTCCGCATCGTGGAAGTCGCGGGCGTGGGCATCCTGCTGACCCTGTTCACCAGCGTCTATCTGGCCAAGACCTTCGCCGGTCGCGAGCTGCAGGAGATCGGCCGGATCGAGCAGGAGATCGGCAACGAGGGCGTCCGCAAGCGCCTGCTGGAAGCCGAGGTCGCCCACCTGGAGCAGCCGCGCCGCATCGAGCAGCTGGCGCTGATGATGCAGCTGAAGCCGATCGCGCCGGACCACGAGATCACCGAGGACGCCCTGATCGACGTGGCGCGCCGCCGCGAGCTGCCACGCGCCCCGATCTCGGCCGCGCCGGTCGGGCCCGAGGACCTGGCCGCCGATGGCCCCGAGGCGCTGCCGGACGACGCCAACCTGCCGCCTCCGCCGCCGCCGCCCCCGCCGCCCCAGATCCCGGCGGCGCCGCGATGAGCCTCTCCAACCTCGGGCCCGGTGGTTTCCAGTCGCCGTTCTGGCGGTGGCTGATCGAGCGCGTCTGGCGCCTGGAGCACGCCTTTGAGCGCTCGCGCGCCCAGGCCAAGCCCGAAGACGACACCCGCATCCGCATCTTCCTGGTCATGGGCTTCTTTGGCCTGTGCTTCGTCGGCGTGGGCCTGGGCGCGGGCTGGGCGGCGCTGTTCTCGAACGCCGGGCGCGGCAACGGCTACGCCCAGGGCGCCGAAGGCGCGCGTGGCGACCTGGTCGACCGCAACGGCAAGCTGCTGGCCGTCGACCTGGCCCACTACGCGCTCTATGTCGATCCGCGCGAGGTCTGGGACGCCAAGGAAGTGCGCCGAGCCCTGGGTAAGGCGCTGCCGCAGGTGCCGGCCAAGCGCCTGGACAAGGCCGTGTTCGGCGACCACCGCGCCTTCGTGCTGGGCGGTCTGACGCCCGACGAAAAGGACGCCATCTTCAATCTCGGTTTGCCCGGCATCTCGTTCGAGGAGCAGGAGCGGCGGATGTACCCGATGGGCCCGACGGCCGCGCACCTTGTTGGCTTCGTCGACAGCGGTGGCAAGGGCCTGGCCGGCGCCGAACGCGCCCTGGACGATCCGATCCGTAAAGCTGCTGGTGGAGAAGGCGGCCCGACCCAGCTGTCGATCGACGTGCGCGTGCAGGCGGCCCTCGAGGACGAACTGCGCAAGGCCACGGCCGATTTCACGCCCAAGGGCGCGGTGGGCTTGGTCACCAACGTCCACACCGGCGAAATCCTGGGCCTGGCCAGCTATCCCGACTACGACGCCAACAAGGCGGGCGAGGCCACCGACGACCAGCGCCTGAACCGCGCGGCCGCCTCGGTCTACGAGATGGGCTCGACCTTCAAGGCGTTCACCGTGGCGATCGGCCTGGACACCGGCGTGGCGACGCCGTCCTCGACCTTCGATGCGCGCGAGCCGTTCAAGCTGGGCTACCGCACCATCCATGACTACCACGCGGCCAAGGCCATCCTGACCCTGGTCGAGGTGTTCAAGCACTCGTCGAACATCGGCACGGCCATGCTGGCCGAGAAGATCGGCGGCGAGCGGCTGTCCAAGTACTTCACCGCTCTCGGCCTGACCAAGCCGGCCAAGGTCGAGCTGATGGAGTCGGCCCGTCCGCTGACCCCGCGCAAGTGGGACATGGACGCGGTGGCCTCGACCTCGTTCGGCCACGGCATGAACGTCAGCCCGCTGGCTCTGGCCCAGGCGATGGGCGCGCTGCTGAACGGCGGCGAGTCGATCCCGCTGACCATCCGCAAGCTGCCGCCGGGCGTGCGTCCGGAAGGCAAGCGGGTGATCTCCGAGAACACCTCCGCCGAGATGCTGAAGATAATGCGCGCCAACGTCATTCCGGGCGAAGGCGGCAGCGGCGGCAAGGCCGACGTGCCGGGCCTGTCGGTCGGCGGCAAGACCGGCACGGGCGAGAAGTACGACCCCTCGATCCGGGGCTATAATCACCAGCGTCAGGTCTCGTCGTTCGCGGCGGTGTTCCCGACCGACGGGCCGCTGGAGGCCGACCGCTACTTCGTGCTGATCCTGATGGATGAGCCGCATGGCAACGCCAAGTCGGCCGGCTTCTCGACCGGCGGCTGGGTCGGCGCGCCGCCGGCCGGCAAGGTGATCGAACGCATCGCGCCGTTCCTGGGCGTGCAACGCAAGACGCAGCTGGTGACCATCGCCAGCCCACCGAAGAACGCCGTACCGGAGGCGGGGCTATGACCAGACATCTGTCGGAACTGTTCAACCGTCCCTTCGCCAATGACCCGGTGATCGCCGGCGTCACCGCCGACAGCCGCAAGGTCACGGCCGGCTGGCTGTTCGCCGCCCTGCCGGGGACCAAGGTCGACGGCCGCGACTTCGCGCCGGGCGCGGTGGCCAAGGGCGCCGCCGCCGTGCTGGCCCCCGAGGGCGGGCTGGAAGGCCTGGGCGTGCCGGTGGTCCGTTCGGAAGACGCCCGTCGCGCCTACGCCCTGGCCTCGGCCGCCTTCTGGGGCAAGCAGCCGGCCATGTGCGTGGCCGTCACCGGCACCAACGGCAAGACCTCGGTCGCCGGCTTCGCCCGCCAGATCTTCGCCAAGCTGGGCCACAAGGCCGCCAGCATGGGCACCCTGGGCGTGGTGGTCAGCGAGAAGGGCCAGCCCGACCAGCAACTGACCCCGCCGGGCCTGACCACGCCGGACGCCGGCGACGTGGCCGAGATGGTCGCGCGCCTGGCCGAGATGGGCGTTACCCACCTGGCCCTGGAAGCCTCCTCGCACGGCGTCGACCAGCGCCGCGTCGATGGCGTCAAGCTGCGCGCCGCCGGCTTCACCAACTTCACCCAGGACCACCTCGACTATCACGGCTCGATGGAAGAGTACCGGGCCGCCAAGCTGCGCCTGTTCGACACCCTGACGCCGGGCGGCGCGACGGCGGTGCTGAACGCCGACAGCGAGGCCTTCCCCAACTTCGCCGCCGCCGCCGTCACCTCGGGCCAGAGCGTGTTCTCGGTGGGCGAGGACGGCCAGGGCCTGCGCCTGATCTCGCGCACCCCGACCCCGGCCGGCCAGGACATGGCGGTCGAGATCGACGACGTCGTCCACCACATCCAGCTGCCGCTGGCGGGCGCCTTCCAGGCCTCGAACGTGCTGGTCGCCGCCGGCCTGTGCATCGCCGCCGGCGAGGATCCCGTGCGCGTGCTGAAGGCCCTGGAGACCCTGGAAGGCGCCGCTGGCCGCCTGCAGCGTGTCGGTCGCGGCCCCAAGGGCGGCGAGGCCTATGTCGACTACGCCCATACGCCCGATGGTCTCGAGACCGTGCTGGAAGCCCTGCGCCCGCACACGCGCGGCAAGCTGATCGCCGTGTTCGGCGCCGGCGGCGACCGCGATCGTGGCAAGAGGCCCCTGATGGGCGCCATAGCCGCGCGCCTGGCCGACATCGCCATCGTCACCGATGACAACCCGCGTTCGGAAGAGCCCGCCTCGATCCGCGCCGCCATCCTGGAGGCCGCGCCGGGCGCCCGCGAGATCGGCGATCGCCGCGCCGCCATCCGCGCCGCCGTCCAGCTGATGGGCGAGGGCGACGTGCTGGTCATCGCCGGCAAGGGCCACGAGCAGGGGCAGATCGTCGCCGGCGTCGTCCACCCGTTCGACGACGTGGCCGAAACCCTGGAAGCGCTGGAGGGCGTGCATGCCTGAAGCCCTCTGGACCGCTGACGAGATCGCGCAAGCGGTCGGCGGCAAGGTCGCCGGCGACTTCGCCGTGACCGGCGTGTCGATCGACACCCGCTCGGTCGAGCCGGGCGACCTGTTCGTGCCGCTGGTCGGCGTGCGCGACGGCCATGACTTCGTCGCCCAGGCCGTGGCCAATGGCGCGACGGGCGTCCTGGCCGCCAAGGCGGTCGACGCCCCGGCCGTGATGGTCGAGGACACCTTCAAGGCTCTGGAACTGCTGGGTGTCGCCGCTCGCGAACGCGCGCCGCAGTGCAAGCGCGGGGCGGTGACCGGCTCGGTCGGCAAGACCAGCGTCACCCGCGCGGTCGAGGCCGGCCTGCGCCTGGCGGGCAAGGCCCACGCCTCGGTCAAGAGCTACAACAACCACATCGGCGTGCCCCTGACCTTGGCTCGTATGCCGCGCGACACGGAACGCGCCGTGTTCGAGATCGGCATGAACCACGCCGACGAGATCACCCCGCTCAGCCAGTTCGTCCGCCCGCACGCGGTGGCCATCACCACGGTCGGCCCTGTGCACCTGGAGAACTTCCCGAACGAAGAGGGCGTGGCGCTGGCCAAGGCCGAGATCTTCGCGGGATTGGAGCCCGGCGGCGTCGCCGTCCTCAACGCCGACAACAAGTGGTTCGAGCTGCTGCGCGCCGAGGCCGCCAAGGCCGGCGCCCTGGTCTGGAGCTTCGGCGAGGCGGCCGGCGCGACCGCGCGCCTCACGGGCTTCACCGTGGAAGGCGAGGGGGCCACGGTTTCGGTCGAGCTGCGCGGGGAGGCGATCAGCTTCCCGATCCGCCAGACCGGCGTCCACTGGGGCCCCAACAGCCTGTGCGTCCTGCTGATGCTGGAAGCCCTGGCCGTGCCGCGCGAGACGGCGCTGGCGGCCTTGGCCGCCTTCGCTCCGATCGAGGGCCGCGGAGCCGAGAAGACGGTCCATATCGACGGCGGCGCCTTCACCCTGGTGGACGAGAGCTACAACGCCAATCCGGTCTCGATGCAGGCCGCCTTGAAGACCCTGGGCGCGCGCAAGGTCGCCGGCCGACGGGTCGTCGTGCTGACCGACATGCTCGAACTGGGCGAGGGCAGCGCGGCGTTTCACGCCGAGCTTGCAGGCCCGATCGACCGTGCAAACGTTGACGTGGTTTTTCTCGCAGGCGTCCACATGAAATCGCTGTGGGAGCAGCTTCCGCCGACTCGGCGAGGCGGCTACGCGGAAGTTACTGAAAAGTTAACGGCGCAGCTGGCGGGGGCGATCCGTCCAGATGACGTGGTGATGGTGAAGGGGTCGAACGGCTCCAAGGCCGGGGTTCTCGCCCGGGCCCTGGCCGCGCTCGACCTTGGGGAACAGGGCTGATGCTGTACTTCCTGTATGAATGGCTGGCGCGCTCGCAAGAGCATGTCCCGGCGCTGAACCTGTTGAAATACCTGACCTTCCGGTCGGGCATGGCGATGCTGACCGCCTATATCGTCGCCGTGGCGATGGGCTCGCGCTTCATCCGCTGGATGAAGGCCAAGCAGGGCAAGGGCCAGCCGATCCGCACCGACGGCATCGCCCGTCACGTCACCGAGAAGGCCGGCACGCCCACCATGGGCGGCTTCATGATCCTGGCCGGTCTGTTCGTGGGCTCGCTGCTGTGGGCGGACCTGCGCAACATCCACGTCTGGGTCGTGCTGCTGATCACCGGCAGCTACGGGATCCTGGGCTTCATGGACGACTACGCCAAGGTCACCAAGCAGACCACGGCCGGCCTCTCCAGCGTGCAGAAGCTGGTCGCCCAGTTCGCGGTGGCCATCATCGCCGCCGTCATCCTGATCGTCTTCGCGCCCAAGTCGCCGATGACCCCGGGGATGGAGACCAGCGTGGTCTTCCCGATCTTCAAGGCGCTGGTGATCAATCTGGGCTGGTTCTACGTGGTGTTCGCGGCGGTCACGATCGCCGGCTTCTCCAACGCGGTGAACCTGACCGACGGCCTGGACGGCCTGGCCATCGTGCCGGTGATGTTCGCCGCCTCGACCTTCGGCCTGATCGCCTACCTGGTCGGCAACTACAAGTTCGCGGATTACCTCAACCTGCACTTCGCGCCGGGCGTAGGTGAACTGGCGGTGCTGTGTGGCGCCATCATCGGCGGGGGCATGGGCTTCCTCTGGTACAACGCGCCGCCGGCCAAGATCTTCATGGGCGATACCGGTTCGCTGGCCCTGGGCGGCGCGCTGGGCGCGATCGCCGTCTGCGCCAAGCACGAGCTCGTTTTGGGCATCGTCGGCGGCCTGTTCGTGGCCGAGGCGCTGAGCGTCATGATCCAGGTCGCCTACTTCAAGAAGACCGGCAAGCGGGTCTTCCTGATGGCGCCGATCCACCACCATTTCGAGAAGCTGGGCTGGGCTGAATCCACCGTCGTGATCCGCTTCTGGATCGTGGCGATGATGCTGTCCTTCGTCGGCCTCGCCACCCTGAAGCTGCGCTAGGAGCACCCGGAATATGATCCCCGTCCGCGGATTCGAGGACAAGACCGTCGCGGTGTTCGGCCTGGGCCGCACCGGACTGACGGCCGCGCGCGCCTTGATCGCGGGTGGGGCGAAGGTCGCCCTATGGGACGAGAAGCCGGAGAGCCGCGAAGCCGCGGCCGCCGAGGGCTTTCCCGTCGTCGACCTGCAGGCCGCCGACTGGAGCCAGTTCGCCGCCCTGATGCTGTCGCCGGGCGTGCCGCTGACCCATCCCAAGCCCCACTGGACCGTCGACAAGGCCAAGGCCGCCGGCGTCGAGATCCTGGGCGACGTCGAACTCTTCGCCCGCACGGTCAACGCCGCGCCGATCCACAAGCGTCCGAAGATCATCGCCATCACCGGCACCAACGGTAAGTCGACCACGACCGCCCTGATCGGCCACCTGTGCGCCTCGGCCGGTCGCGACACCCGCGTCGGCGGCAATATCGGCCAAGGGGTCCTCGGTCTTGAAGACATGCATGGCGGCGCGGTCTACGTGCTGGAACTGTCCTCCTATCAGCTGGACCTGACGTCGAGCCTGCACCCCGACGCGGTGGTGCTGCTGAACATCTCGCCCGACCACCTGGATCGTCACGGCGGCATGGACGGCTACATCGCCGCCAAGCGCCGGATCTTCCTGAACCAAGGCAAGGGCGATACCGCGATCATCGGCGTCGACGACGCCTGGTGCCAGCAGATCTGCACCGAGATCACCGCCGCCAACCGCCGCACCATCTGGCCGATCAGCGCCGGCAAGGCGATGGGCCGGGGCGTCTACGCCCTGCAAGGCGTGCTGTACGACGCCACCGGCGAACGCGTGGTCGAGGTCGCCGACCTGCTGCGCGCCCGCAGCCTGCCGGGCCGTCACAACTGGCAGAACGCCGCCGCCGCCTACGCCGCCGCGCGCGCCATCGGCATCTCGGTGTCGGACGCCGTCGACGGCCTGATGACCTTCCCGGGCCTGGCTCACCGGATGGAGACGGTCGGCAAGATCGGCAAGGTCCGCTTCGTCAACGACAGCAAGGCGACCAACGCCGACGCCGCCCGCCAGGCGATGTCGTCCTATCCCAAGTTCTACTGGATCGCCGGCGGCGTCGCCAAAGCCGGCGGCATCGACGACCTGAAGGACCTCTTCCCCCGCATCGCCACCGCCTATCTGATCGGCGAGGCCGCCAACGTCTTCGCCACCACCCTGGCCGGCAAGGCCGAGGTCAAGATGAGCGTGACCCTGGAGAAGGCCGTGCAACAGGCCTATGCCGACGCGGCGGCCAGCGGCGAGGAGGCGATTGTGCTGCTGTCGCCGGCGTGCGCATCGTTCGACCAGTTCAGCGACTTCGAGGCGCGGGGCGAGGCGTTCCGCGCGGCGGTGAACGGGCTGGTGGGCGGCAGTAAGGCGGCGGTGGCTTAGGCCACACGGCGCCGGTGTTATCGCCGTCCAATCCTCGGCTAGACGCGCAAGGCGTTTGCGATGGGATGCACCTGACTTGATCGAGCAATATGGATGGTCCGACCTGATGGCGCGGGCTTTCGAGCCTCACGCGCGGGCCGGCCACGCGCCTGGCCGCGTCGTCGTCCAGCAGCGAAGCGGATATCTGGTGGCCACCGACCAGGGCGAGCTTCGCGCGAAGCTCTCGGGCCGGGGGCGCCATGAGGCGCGCGAGGCCGGCCACCCCGCCGTGGGGGACTGGGTGGCCTTGTCGATGAACCTTGAGGAAGGCTCCGCCACCATCCACGCCATCCTGCCGCGCCGCACCGCCTTCGTGCGCCGGGCCGTGGACGGCGTGCAGACGCCGCAGGTCATCGCCGCCAATATCGACGTGGCTTTTATCGTCACCTCGATGAACGCCGACCTCAATCCTCGCCGTATCGAGCGCTATCTGGCCGCCGCCTGGCAAAGCGGCGCTCAGCCCGTCGTCGTGCTGACCAAGTCGGATCTCTGCGCCGACCCGCAGACCCAGGTCGCCGAGATCGAGGCATTGGCGGCCGGCTGTCCGGTTATCCTGGTGTCGGCGCGGCAGGGTCTGGGTCTGGACGCCTTGTCGGCCTATCTGACCGTGGGGCGGACCTGCGTGCTGATCGGCTCTTCCGGGGCGGGAAAGTCCACCTTGGTCAATGCTTTCCTGGGCGAGCAGCGCATGGCCGTGGGCGCGATCCGCGAGGCCGACGACCAAGGCCGCCACACCACCAGCCACCGCGAACTGATCCTGCTGCCCGGCGGTGGGCTGATCGTCGATACGCCCGGCATTCGGGAGGTTGGCCTGATCGAAGCGGACGAAGGCGTCGACACGGTGTTCGACGATATCGAGCAACTGGCCGAAACCTGCCGGTTCAACGATTGCGGTCACGGCGGCGAACCCGGCTGCGCGGTTCAGGACGCTCTGCGCAGCGGAGCGCTGGACCACAAGCGCTGGGACCACTTCCAGAAGCTCAAGCTCGAACTGGCCGCCGTGGAAGGAAAGGCCGAGCGCCAGGCCAAGGACGCGGAACGTCGCCGCCTCGGCGCACAGCAAAAAGCCTATCGCACAACAAAAAAGGACAGCCGCGGCGGCGACTGATCCTCGGCGACGCCGGGGCTCCCGCCGTTCTTGTAAGAAGTTTTTTCAGAATACGGGCCGCTTCCGCGAACGAACGGGTTAGGGAAGGGGACAGACCTGAAAGAGATCACCATGCCAGCCTTCACCATTGTCACCACCAGCGCGACCCAGGGCAGCGATGCGGCCGAAGTCAGCACACTGACGGCCGACTTCGGCGACAAGAGCGAAGCTCAGGGCTATTCGCGCCGGATGGCCGAGGAGATGATCGAAATGGCCCATCAGCTCTCGCTCGACTTCGACTACAGCAATGTCGGGCTCTATGCGGGCGACTTGATCGACGAGGACGTCGACCCGGCCCATCCCGCATTCGTCGGAGCGTGGGTGCTGGACGAGGAGGGCGCCGCCTTCGTTCCCGCCGACGAATTCCGGGAAGTCGCGACCGAGGCGTAGCGGCCGGGCGGGCCTCACCCCAGCGGCATGAACGCATCCACCTTGTCCAGCGCCGCCAGCGGAGACCGGATCGAGCACCTCAGCCCCTCGGTCCGGTAGTCCACCTCCACCGCGCCGCCCAGCTCGTTGGGCAACGCCGTCTCGACGATCCGCGAGCCGAAGCCGCGCTTCTCCGGCGGGCGCACCGCCGGGCCGCCGCGTTCGGCCCATTCGATGTAGAGCTCGTCGCCCGGCTGGATCGACCAGCGGATGTCGACATGGCCGTCGGCCGCCGAGAGGGCGCCGTATTTCAGGGCGTTGATGGCCAGTTCGTGGAAGGCCAGGGCCATGACCACCGCCGGCTTGGGCGAGACCTGCAGGTCGGTGCCGGTGATGGTCAGCTGGCTGGGATTGGCGCTGTAGGGCGCGACCGAGCCGTCGACGATCTGGCGCAGGCTGGCGGCGGACCAGTTGTGATCCGTGAGGACGTTGTGGGTGGCGGCGATGGCCATCAGCCGGCCTTCCAGGGCGTCGCGCACGTCCGAGCCGACGCCGGCGTTGCGCAGCGACTGCTTGGCGATCGACTGGACGGTGGCCAGGGTGTTTTTGACCCGGTGGTTCAGCTCGTTGACCAGCAGCTGGCGGTGGCTCTCGGCCAAGCGTTCGCCGGTGACGTCGCGCGAGGTGGCCAGTACGCGGGTGACGCGGCCGTTCTCCAGGATCGGCGAGACGGTGGTGTCCCACCAGCGCGGCGCGCCCTTGGCCGTGGGGCAGAACGCGCGGAAGGCCACGGCGTGGCCGGCCTGGGCGGTGCGCAGGGCCTGTTCGACGGCGTCGCGGCTTTCGGCCGGCCACATGTCGGGCCAGTAGCGCTGGCGATTGCGGCCGTCGAAATCCTCGATCTCGAACAGGCTCTTGCCCTGGGCGTTCATATATTCGACCGCGCCCTCGGGGCTGATCACCCGGATGCAGTCCTGACTGGCCTCGACCACGCTGAGGAAATAGACCCCTGCGCCTTCCAGCACGGTCTTGTCGGATCCCTCGTCAGCCACACATACGCCCCTACAACCCTGACCATGATCACCGGCTGGCCGGCGAATTCAAGCTGAGCCATTCGTGTTTCAGGGGAACAGCCTTCTAAGCACGAGTGTTCGAAGGGCGAAGGAGGCCCGAAGTCATGTCACAGGTCGTTTGCGTCGCATGCGGCGCCGGCAATCGCCTGCCGCAGGACCGCGATCCGCTGTCGGCCAAGTGCGGCAGCTGCAAGGAATCGCTGTTCACCGGCAAGCCGACCGCAGTGACCGGCGCCGATCTCGCCCGCCATCGTCGGATGACCAAGGGCGCGGCCCTGCTGCTGGACGTCTGGGCGCCGTGGTGCGGTCCCTGCCGGACCATGGCCCCGCATTTGGAGGCCGCCGCCCGTCAGCTGGAACCGACCGTGCGCCTGCTGAAGCTGGACTCGGAAGCCGAAGGCGCCGCCGCCGGGGCGCTGAACGTCAGCAGCATCCCGACGCTGATCCTGTTTAAGGATGGCGCGCCCGTCGCTCGCCAAGCCGGGGCGATGAGCACGGCCCAGATCGTCGCCTGGACGAAACAGGCCTTGGGCTAGTCGAACATCTCGGAGAGGTCCTCGAGCAGCTCCTTGCGCCAGGCCGGGAGGTTCGGGTCGGCGTGGACCGCCTGGAAGCGGTCGAAGGCCTGTTCGATGTCCTCGCCGTCGGCTTCCTCGACGGTCTCCAGAGCCTGCAGAGCCTCGTGGGCGACCTCGAAGTCGGCGGTCAAAACGAGCTCGACCAGCAGGCCGACATGGTCCGAGCAATCCAGATAACCCAGGGCATGGACCAGCGTGCCGCGCTTGTCGGCCAGGTCCGGGCGCTGGATCAGGCGGGCCAGCACGACGTCCAGCCCGGGTGTCTTCTGCTCGGCCAGCTTCAGCGCCAGGGTGTTGCGTTCGGCCGCGTCGGCGGTCGTTTCGAGCGTGCGGAGGTCGTCGGAGGCGGACATGAGCCTCTCCTACCTCGGATCGGGTCATCATCCACGCGCTTTTCGCCGCATGTCCACCGGCGTACAACAGCGCAGCAAGCTTTGATTAACCCTGCGGTCCGACTCTCCGGCCATGGCCTCCAACGCGACACATGCCTTCGCCCGCACCGACCGCACCGCGCTCGGCATCTGGTGGTGGACGACTGATCGCTGGTTGCTGGGCGCCACGGCGCTGCTGGTGACCTTAGGGATGCTGCTGTCGTTCGCCTCGAGCCCGGCCGCGGCCCAGCGGATCGGCATCGACGACCAGTTCCACTTCGCTATCCGCATGTGCTTCTTCGCCACCGCCTCGACGGTGGTCATGCTGACGGTGTCTATGCTGTCGCCCAAGGGCATCCGGCGGGCGGCGTTCTTCATCTACATCGCTGCGATCGCCATCATGATCGCCCTGCCGTTCATCGGCCACAACGCCAAGGGCGCCACCCGCTGGCTGCAGTTCGGCGGCTTCACCCTGCAACCGTCCGAATTCATGAAGCCGGCCCTGATCGTGCTGGTCTCGTGGATGTTCTCGGAAGGCCAGAAGGGCGAGGGCGTGCCCGGCGTCTCGATCGCCTTCCTGCTCTATTTCATTGCCGTGGCCCTGCTGCTGGTGCAGCCGGACGTGGGCCAAACCGTGCTGATCACCATCGCCTTCGGGGCCGCCTTCTGGATGGCCGGGGTGCCGATCTCGTGGATCATGGGCCTGGGCGCGGTCGCCTTGGCGGGGCTGGGCTCGACCTACTTCCTGTTCGACCACGTGCATGCCCGGGTGCAGAAGTTCCTCAGCCCCGACCAGGCCGACACTCACCAGATCACCCGCGCCGCCGAGGCCATCCGGGCCGGCGGCCTGTTCGGGCGCGGGCCGGGGGAGGGCGTCATGAAGCGTCACGTGCCCGACCTGCACACCGACTTCATCTATTCGGTGGCGGCCGAGGAATATGGCCTGATCTTCTCATGGGCCCTGATCGCGCTGTTCGCCTTCGTGGTGGTGCGCGGACTGTACAAGGCCATGAAGCTGAACGACCCCTTCGAGCAGGTCGCGGCGGCCGGTTTGTTCGTCCTGGTGGGCCAGCAGGCCATCATTAACATCGCCGTGAACTTGAACATGATCCCGACCAAGGGCATGACGCTCCCGTTCATCAGTTACGGGGGCTCCTCGATGCTCGCGATGGGTTTGACGCTGGGCATGGCCCTGGCCTTGGTGCGTAAGCGCCCCGGCGCCTACGGGGCGACGGGCGAGTTCAGCCTGGGCGGCGCGTTCGCCTGATATGAGCAAGCTGGCAGTCGTCGCCGCCGGGGGAACCGGCGGCCATATGTTCCCCGCCCAGGCGCTCGCTGAAGCCCTGTCCGCGCGCGGCTGGCGCGTCGTGCTGGCCACGGACGACCGTGGCGCCATGTACGCCGACAAGTTCCCGGCCGAAGAGCGCCTGGCCCTGTCGGCCGCCACGGCCAAGTCCAACGACCCGCTGGGCATGATCAAGGCCGGCTTCGTGGTCATGCAGGGCGTCATGGAGGCCCGCGCGGCCTTCAAGCGTCTGGACCCGGCGGTCGTGGTCGGCTTCGGCGGCTATCCCGCTCTGCCGGCCCTGCTGGGCGCGCTCAGCCAGAAGCGCCCGACGGTGATCCACGAGCAGAACGCGGTTCTAGGCCGCGTGAACCGCTTCCTGGCGCCGCGCGTCGACGAGGTCGCGTGCGCCTTCCCGACGCTGCAGATGGCCAAGCCCGCCGTGAAGGCCCGCGCCCATGTCGTCGGCAACCCCGTGCGCCCGCCGGTGCGCGCGCTCTACGACGTGCCCTACATCGCTCCGGAAGTGCAGCTGCGCATCCTGGTGACCGGCGGCAGCCAGGGCGCGCGCCTGCTGTCCGAACTGATCCCCGAAGCGATCGCCAAGCTGCCGGAAGACATCCGTGGCCGCCTGAAGGTGTTCCAGCAGGCTCGCGCCGAGAGCATGGAAGGCGCCCGCAAGACCTATCGCAACGCCATGGTCGACTGCGAGGTCGCGCCGTTCTTCCGCGATATGGCCGGCTATCTGCGCCAGGCCCACCTGGTCGTCGGCCGCTCGGGCGCCTCGACCTGCACGGAACTGGCCGTCGCCGGCCGGCCCTCGATCCTGGTGCCGCTGAAGATCGCCGCCGACGACCACCAGCGCTTCAACGCCAAGCTCCTGGAAGAGGCGGGTGGCGCGGCCGTGTGCCTGGAAGACGAGCTGACGGTGGACGCCATGGCCGGCGCCCTGAACGCCCTGCTCAAGAACCCCGAACGCCTGGCGCGCATGGCCGAAGGCGCGCGGAGCGTGGCCACGCCGGACGCGGCGGAGAAGCTGGCGGACCTGGTGGAGCGGACGGCGCGCTAGCGGCCTTCCGCCCCCAGCTGGCGCAGGAAGCTGCGATAGTCCGTGCGCACGAACTCCTC
Source organism: Caulobacter sp. GW821-FHT12D05 (assembly GCF_058807295.1). Taxonomy (NCBI): domain Bacteria; kingdom Pseudomonadati; phylum Pseudomonadota; class Alphaproteobacteria; order Caulobacterales; family Caulobacteraceae; genus Caulobacter; species Caulobacter sp. GW821-FHT12D05. The sequence goes on along the minus strand of NZ_JBXAQO010000005.1, from coordinate 242,705 downwards.
GATCAACCTGCCCTCGGCGTCGAAGCGGAAGATGTTGATCAAGTCCCAAGTGACCCGCGCGCCGTTGGGTGGCAGCGGGCCGGCGGGCGACATCGTGAAGTCGCGGACGAAAGTCCCTTCGATCCAGGTCTGGCAGGCGACCGTATCGCCGTTGACGACGATGATGCCGCGCCGAATGGTCCGGTCGTCGAAGGCCGCGCGGATCGACTCGAAATAGGCGTTCAGCCCCGCATAGTCGGTCTCGAAGCCATCCGGTCCGTGGAAGTGGAAAGTCTCGGTGTCGAAATAGCTGGCGATCTCGTCGGCCGGCGCGCCGGCGACCTCGGCCTCGCCGGCCTTGACCAGACGGTCGATCAAGATTTCGCGGGACAGGGCCATGCCGACAGAGCGCGCCAGGCGCTCTGCGGTTGCGCGGGCTCAGGGCTCCGCGCCGGTCTCGATCAGCGGTCGCCCGATCGTCACAGCGTCCTCAACGCTGGTCGGCGCCGCAACCTTGGCAAACGGCCGCCAGCCGTCGCACACCACTTTCGCCACCGCCTCGTCGGCGCTGCCCGCCGGTAGGGGCGCGGCCGGGCGCAGGTCGCCGGTCACCGGGCCCTCGCGGCCGCCGGCGCGGATGCTGCCAAAGCCCGCGTGGGCGATGGTGCGGGCGTCGCAGTCGATGACTTCGTGGCGCCAGCCGCCCCAGAACTCTTCGGCGCCGGCCTTGAAGCCGCCTTCGGTGACCTGGAGCACGCGGAGCTTGGCGGTCCGGCCCTCCCACCGAACGCTGCCCATGTCCACGAACACGGCGAAGCGGCCGACATCGGCCAGGCGCAGTTCAAGCTGGGCCTGAGCCGCTGCGGGCGATACGCACACGCACAGAGCCAGGAGGGCGTTTCCCGCCGCGCGGAATTGGTCTAATCGGCTTTTCATGATCCAGCGTCGACGCCCCGTCCCCTTCGAACTCGGCCCCGTGCACTTCATCGGCATCGGCGGCATAGGCATGTCCGGCATCGCCGAGATCATGCTGCGTATCGGCTACACCGTTCAGGGCAGCGACGCCAAGGCCAGCGCCAATACCGAGCGGTTGGAAAAGCTGGGCGCGCGCATCTTCATCGGCCAGGACGCGGCCAATGTCGAAGGCGCGTCGGCGATCGTCTATTCGACCGCCATCAAGGCCGACAATGTCGAGATGGCCGCCGGCCGCGACAAGCGCCTGCCGCTGGTGCGCCGCGCCGAAATGCTGGCCGAGCTGATGCGCCTGCAGTTCTCGGTCGCCGTCGGCGGCACGCACGGCAAGACCACCACCACCTCGATGGTCGCGGCCCTGCTGGACGCCGGCGACCTGGACCCGACCGTTGTCAACGGCGGCATCATCAACGCCTATGGCACCAACGCGAAAGTGGGCGAGGGCGACTGGATCGTCGTCGAGGCCGACGAGAGCGACGGCAGCTTCCTGAAGCTGAAGTCCACCGTGGCCATCGTCACCAATATCGACGCCGAGCACCTGGACCACTGGGGCGACTTCGACGCGGTGAAGAAGGGCTTCCAGGACTTCATCCAGAACATCCCGTTCTACGGCTTCGCGGCCGTCTGCACCGACCACCCGGAAGTCCAGGCCCTGACCTCGCGGATCGAGAACCGCCGCCTGGTGACCTACGGCACCAATCCGCAGGCCGAGGTCCGGGTCTCCAACATCGAGATGGGTCCCGAGGGCGCCAAGTTCGACATCGTGGTGTCGCCGCTGAACGGCGAGCAGGTCCGCTATGACGGCCTGAAGATGCCGATGGCCGGCCACCACAACGTGCTGAACGCCACCGCCGCCGTGGCCGTGGCCCGCGAGTTGGGCATCGACGCCGCCGCCATCGCCAAGGGCCTGGCCGGCTTTGGCGGGGTCAAGCGCCGCTTCACCACCACGGGCGTCGCCAACGGCATCCGGGTCGTCGACGACTACGGCCACCACCCGGTCGAGATCGCCGCCGTGCTGAAGGCCGCCCGCGCGGTCACGCAAGGCAAGGTCATCGCCGTGGTCCAGCCGCACCGCTACACGCGCCTGCGCGACCTGATGACCGAGTTCAGCAGCTGCTTCAACGACGCCGACACGGTGATCGTCGCCGACGTCTATACGGCCGGCGAGCAGCCGATCGAGGGCGTTGACCGCGACCACCTGGTCGAAGGCCTCAAGAAGTTCGGCCACCGCCGCGCTCTGCCGCTGGAAAGCCCCGCGGCCCTGCCGGAGCTGATCGCGGCCGAGGCTGCCAGCGGCGACCTGGTCGTGCTGCTGGGCGCGGGCGACATCACCTCGTGGTCCTATGCTCTGCCCGGTCAGCTGGAAGCTCTCGCTAAATGAGCTGGAAGACCGATCTCCCCGCCGTCCGGGGCAAGCTGCTGATCGACGAGGCCCTGGCGCCGTTCACCTGGTTCCGGGTCGGCGGCCCGGCCGACGTGGTGTTCCTGCCGGCCGACGAGCAGGACCTGTCCGATTTCCTGAAGGCGCTGGATCCGGCCGTGCCGGTCCTGGCCATCGGCGTCGGCTCGAACCTGCTGGTCCGCGACGCCGGCGTCGACGGCGTGATCATCCGCCTGGGCAAGGGCTTCAACACCGTCGAGGCCCTGGGCGACAACCGCATCAAGGCCGGCAGCGCCGTGCCCGACGCCATCCTGGCCCGCAAGGCGGCCGAGGCCGGCATCGCGGGGCTGGAGTTCTATGCCGGCATCCCCGGCACGATCGGCGGCGCGGTGATCATGAACGCCGGCTGCTATGGCTCCGAGACCGTCAATGTCATCCAGTCCGCGCGGGTGATGAACCGTGCTGGCGAGGTGTCCGAGATCTCGGGCGAAGGCTTCGACTACACCTATCGCCACAGCGCGCTGATGGGCGCGGACCTGATCGTGCTGGACGCGATCTATGAAGGGACCGCCGACGAACCCGAGGCGATCAAGGCCCGCATGGCCGAGATCACCAGCCGCCGCGAGACCACCCAGCCGATCCGCGAAAAGACCGGCGGCTCGACCTTCAAGAACCCGCCGGGCCACTCGTCGTGGAAGCTGGTCGACGAGGCCGGCTGGCGCGGCAAGCCGTATGGCGGGGCGATGTTCTCGCCGCTGCACAGCAACTTCCTGATCAATACGGGGGAGGCGACCGCCGCCGACCTGGAAGGTCTGGGCGAGGCCGTGCGGGCCGACGTGCTGGAAAAGACCGGCGTGCAGCTGGACTGGGAGATCAAGCGGATCGGGCGATCGGTTTAAGACCCTCTCCCCAGGGGAGAGGTGTCGCCCAAGGCGACGGAGAGGGAAGGGGCCGGCTCGGCAGCACTTCCCCCTCCGGTCGCTCCGCGACCACCTCCCCCGCTAGGGGGAGGATCTTTTAGGCATCGCCATCCCGCGCTCCATTGCTGACTCCCCATGTCAGGAACCGGTGCTATGACTCCCCGGCCATTGGGGAGAATCCTTGCTCATGTACCGTCGTCTTCTGGTCGCCACCGCCGCGCTGGCCCTCGTTTCGGGCGTCGCCCATGCCCAGACTTCTAAGCCGGCCAAGGCTAGCGCCACCGCCGCCCAGAAGCAGGGCATCAAGGACTACTTCGACGGCGCCCCGGCCAAGGACCCCGTCGCCACCGCTGAGGCCCTGCGCGACAAGGCGCTGCTGGACCGCCTGGCCTGGGACATCACCGAGGACCTGACCACCAATATCGGCCCGCGCCTGGTCGGTTCGCCGGCCATGGAGCGCGCCAAGGACTGGGGCGTGGCCAAGTTCAAGGCTCTGGGCTTCACCGACGTGAAGGTCGAGCAGTTCGCCAAGCCGTCGTGGACGCGCGGTGAAGAGAGCGCCGAGCTGGTCGGTCCCTATCCGATGAAGCTGGGCATCGTGGGCCTGGGCCGCACCGTGCCGACCCCGGCCGAAGGCATCGAAGCCGACGTCGCCCTGTTCCGCACCTATGCCGAGATGATGGCCGCCCCCGAGGGCGCGCTGAAGGGCAAGATCGCCGTCATCACCCAGCCGATGGTCAAGGCCCAGGACGGTTCGGGCTATGGCGTCGCCGGCATCTCGCGCCGCTCGGGTCCGGTGGAGGCCGCCAAGCGCGGCGCCGTGGCCCTGCTGATCCGCTCGATCTCGACCTCGGACTCGACCGTGCCGCACACCGGCGTCACCGCCTTCGGCGACGGCGTCGCCTCGATCCCCTCGGCCGCCATGGGCGTGCCGGAAGCCGAGCAGCTGGAGCGCCTGGCTAAGGAAGGCAAGCCGCTGCGCATCAAGCTGAAGCTGGCCTCGACCACCGACGCCAATGACGTGGCCTGGAACATCTCGGGCGAGATCAAGGGCTCGGAAAAGCCGGACGAAGTCATCGTTATTGGCGGCCACCTGGACAGCTGGGACGTCGGCACCGGCGCCCTGGACGACGCCACGGGCGTGGCCATCACCACGGCCGCGGCCAAGCTGATCGGCGACCTGCCCAAGCACCCCAAGCGCACCATCCGCGTGGTGATGTTCGGCTCGGAAGAAAGCGGCGGCTCGTCGGAAGCCTATATCGCCGCCCACAAGGACGAGGTCGCCAAGATCGTCCTGGCGGGCGAAAGCGACACCGGCGCGGACCGTGTCTTCGCGCTGAAGCTGCCGGCCGGCGCCCAAGCCCATCCGTTCGCCACGGTGGCCGCCAATGTCCTGGCCCCGCTGAAGATTTATGTCAGCCGCACCCCCGCCACCCACGGCGGCGCCGACATCGAGGGCCTGGAAGAGGCCGGCGTGCCCTCGGTCGAGCTGGAGCAGGACGCCACCCGCTACTTCGACTACCACCACACCGCCGACGACACCCTGAACAAGGTGCGTCCCGACGAACTGGCGCAGAACGTCGCCGCCTGGGCCAGCCTGATCTACCTGGTGGCCGAGACGGGTATCGACTTCCGCGTGATCAAGGCGGCGGGCGGGCCGGCTTCGCACTAAAACTCACAACTTCCGCTCTCCCTTCCCCCTTGATGGGGGAAGGGTAGGGATGGGGGTGTTGGCACGGCCTTTCCGCCTCTCTAGGAAGGGGACAAGCGTCCAATGCGGCGCGGCACCCCCACCCAACCCTCCCCCATCAAGGGGGAGGGCTTATAGAGCGCCTCCATGACCCAGCCCCTGCTTGGCCGCCACATCGCCGTCCTGCTCGGCGGCCCTTCGTCGGAACGCGAGGTCAGCCTGGTGTCGGGCCGCGAGTGCGCCGACGCGCTGGAGCGGCTGGGGGCCAAGGTCTCGCGGATCGATCCGGGCAAGGACGTCGCCCAGGTCCTGACCGCCACCAAGCCCGACATGGTCTTCAACGCCCTGCACGGCGAATGGGGCGAGGACGGTTGCGTCCAGGGCGTACTCGAAACCCTGAAGCTGCCCTACACCCACTCGGGCGTCCTGCCCTCCGCGCTGGCGATGGACAAGGCCAAGGCCAAGGCCGTGCTGGCGGCCGCCGGCGTGATCGTTCCGGGCGGCGGTCTCTACAACCGACACGATGTCGCGCGCGACCATGTGTTGCAGCCCCCCTATGTCGTTAAGCCCAATGCCGAGGGGTCGTCGGTCGGGGTGTTCATCATTCTGGAGGGCGCGAACCGTCCGCCGGAAGAACTTGCCTCTCCTTCCTGGACTTTCGGCGAGGAAGTCATGGTTGAGCCCTACATCCGGGGGTTGGAATTGGCCGTGGCGGTGCTGGGTGAGTCAAATGGTCCCAGGGCGCTGGCGGTAACGGATATCCGTGCATCCACAGGTTTCTACGACTACGAAGCCAAGTACTCCGAAGGCGGATCGATCCACGTCCTACCGGCCCCAATCCCTGATGGCGTAAGGGATCGCGCCATGCGGATGGCTGAGTTGGCGCACTCGGCTCTTGGTTGCCAAGGGGTAACCCGGTCGGATTTCCGTTATGACGACATTAACGACATTCTGGTCCTTCTAGAGGTCAACACGCAGCCCGGCATGACGCCGACCTCGCTCGCTCCCGAGCAGGCCGATCACGTCGGGATCCCGTTTGACCAGTTAGTTTTGTGGATCGTGGAGGACGCTTATGCCCGCTGTAGTGCGGGGGGGACCGCCTAAGCCTAGGCGACCCCGGGCCGAAGCGCCCGTAAGTCCGAGCAAAGGTAAGCCGGCGCCCCGGGGGGCGCAGCCGGCCGCCAAGTTGCACGCCGCCAAGGGCGTGGGTCTGTCGCCCACGGTCGCCCTGACGGTTGCAGGCGCGGCCTTGGGTCTCGGTCTTGTGGTGATGCTGGCGACCGGCCATCGGGCCGAGCGCATCGGCATGTCCATGGTCCATGGCGTCGACAACAGTTTCGCTTCCGCCGGCTTCAAGTTGAAGACGGTTCATATTCGTGGCGCGTCCTCGACCGCCCAGGCCGACATCCTGGCGGCCTCGGGCCTCTATCTGAACCAGCCGACGCTGGGGATGGACCTGAACGACGTCCGCACCAAGGTGCAGGGCGTGGGCTGGGTGAAGGACGCGAAAGTCGTGCGCATGCTGCCCGACACCGTGCTGATCGCGGTGGAAGAGCGGCCGGCGCTGGCGGTCTGGCAAAACCAGGGCCGCATGAAGGTTATCGACGGCGAAGGCCGCGTGATCACCGAGGCCGATCCGGCCCGCTTCCCCCAGCTGCCGCTGGTGGTGGGGCAGGGGGCGGACCAGGCCGCGGGCTTGATCCTGCCGGCCGTCGCTTCTCGACCGCGTCTGCGCGACCGACTGGAAGCGCTGGTGCGGGTGGATGACCGTCGTTGGGATCTTCGACTGAAGGACGGCTCGCTGATCCAGCTGCCGGCCATTGACGAAGAATCCGCGCTGATTCAATTGGATCAGCTCGACCAACGACAGCGAATCCTGGACATGGGTTTTGCGCGGATCGATCTGCGCGACCCCGAAATGGTGGCTGTTCGACCCCGCGACGCGGCGCTGCCTGGGCAGCCCGCGGCCGGTGGCGCGTAGATTTAGTGTGCTGAGGTGACGATAGCGATGTCGCGACTGGAGGAACGGAAGCAAGCTCGCGAGGGCCTGAAGGCCACGCTCGTGCGCCAGCCCGCCATCGCGGCCGTCGACCTGGGCGCGTCCAAGGTCACGTGCTTCATCATGAAGGCCGACGGCGTTCACCGCGAGAACCGCACCCTGACGACGGCCGGCGTGGGCTACGTGCAGTCGCGCGGCGTGCGGGGCGGCGCGATCGTCAACCTGGACGAGGCCGCGCAAGCGATCGCCCAGGCTGTCGAACGCGCCGAGACCGTGGCCGGCGTCAACGTGCAAGGCGTGTCGGTCTGCACCGCCGGCGGCCAGCTGGCCAGCAACCGCGTCCACACCCAGGTCTCGCTGGGCGCCCGCCCGATCGGTGACGGCGACCTGTCGCGCGCCATTGCTTCGGCCCTGGCGCAGGTTCGTATTCCCGGCCGCAAGCCGATCCATCTGCTGCCGATCGCCTGGTCGGTCGACGGCCAGCGCGGCATCCGCGACCCGCGCGCCATGTTCGGCCGCTCGCTGGGCCTGGAACTGCTGGTCGTCTCGGTCAACGAGAACATCTTCCACACCCTGGCCCACTGCGTCGAACGCGCCCACCTGTCCTTCGAAGGCGTGGTCGCCGCGCCGTTCGCTTCTGCGCTTGCCGCGCTTGAAGAGGACGAGATGGACCTGGGCGCGGTCTGCATCGACATGGGCGGCGGCTCGACCTCGGTGGCCGTGTTCAACAACGGCGCCCTGTGCCACGTCGACAGCCTGGCCGTCGGCGGCGGGCACGTGACGCAGGACATCGCCCGCGGCCTGCAGACCTCGGTGGTCGGCGCCGAGCGCATCAAGACCCTGCACGGCAGCGCGATCGCCTCGGCCAACGAGGACCGCGAGATGATCGAAGCCCCGCCGCGCGGCGACGATCCGGGCGCCGGTCCGGTGATCGCGCCGCGCTCGCTGCTCAAGGGCATCATCCAGCCGCGCGTCGAAGAGACCCTGGAACTGCTGCGCGAGCGCCTGAAGGCCTCGGGCGCGCCGGTCGAGCCGGGCGCGGGCATCGTCCTGACGGGCGGCGCCAGCCAGTTGGCCGGCGTGCGCGAAGTCGCCGTCCGCGTGTTCGACCGCCCGGTCCGCCTGGGCCGTCCGCGCCGGGTGCCGCACCTGGCCGACGCCGCCTCGGGTCCGGCCTTCTGCGCCGCCGCCGGCACGCTGCACCGCACCGCCTTCGGCCCGCGCGAGGCCGTCTCGTCCAAGGCCCTGGCCGGCGGCGTGGCCCGCAAGCGTCCGCTGGATCCCAATGCCTCGCCGATGGCGAAAGCAGCCGCGTGGCTGCGCGATAACCTCTAGCTTGGGTCTGTAGCCAAGCTCTTAAGTTTTAAGCGTGATTAACTCTACTGTTTAACCTTGAAGGCCCGGCCGAGCTTCTCGCCGGGCCTTTTTGCTGCTCCAAACGGCCGGTATTGGCTGAGAATTGCGACTCAGCGTCGTTCGGTCGCACGCAGCTGTGGATCCTTGCTGAACCCTTAGTTCGCTTGGGTTTTCTGTTGATAGACCACAATTTATCCCACGGTCGCGCTCGACCCGACCACGACTCAGATTATGCAGTTAACTGCCGATTAACGATGGTGGTTGTTCTGTTAACACGATCGTCGAGGCAATCCTGGGCGATTGGGTGTCGCCGAGGTCTAGTTCGACGATTTCGGCGTTAAGGACGCGAGGGTCCCATGGCTATTTCTCTTTCCGCGCCGCGTACGACTGAACTGAAGCCGCGTATCGTGGTGTTCGGTGTGGGCGGCGCTGGCGGCAACGCTGTGAACAACATGATCGAGGCGGGTCTCGAGGGTGTTGAGTTCGTGGTGGCCAACACCGACGCGCAACAGCTTCAGTTCGCGAAAACGGATCGTCGCATCCAGCTCGGCGTGCAGATCACGCAGGGCCTGGGCGCTGGCGCGCATCCCGAAGTGGGCATGAGCGCGGCTGAAGAATCCTTCCCGGAGATCGGCGAGCACCTCGACGGCGCGCACATGGTCTTCATCACCGCCGGCATGGGCGGCGGCACCGGCACCGGCGCGGCCCCGATCATCGCCAAGTGCGCCCGTGAGCGCGGCATCCTGACCGTCGGCGTCGTGACCAAGCCCTTCCACTTCGAAGGTCGTCACCGCATGCGCCTGGCCGATAGCGGCATTCAGGAGCTGCAGCGCTACGTCGACACCCTGATCGTCATTCCGAACCAGAACCTGTTCCGCGTCGCCAACGAACGCACGACCTTCGCCGAAGCCTTCGGCATGGCCGACCAGGTGCTGCACTCGGGCGTCCGTTCGATCACCGACCTGATGGTCCTGCCGGGCCTGATCAACCTCGACTTCGCCGACGTCCGCACGGTCATGACCGAGATGGGCAAGGCGATGATGGGCACCGGCGAGGGCACCGGCGAAGACCGCGCCCTGATGGCCGCTCAGAACGCCATCGCCAACCCGCTGCTGGACGAAGTCTCGCTGAAGGGCGCCAAGGCCGTGCTGGTCAACGTGACCGGCGGCATGGACATGACCCTGCTGGAAGTCGACGAGGCCGCCAACGCGATCTCGGACCAGGTCGACCCGGAAGCCAACATCATCTTCGGCGCGGCCTTCGATCCGTCGCTGGAAGGCGTGATCCGCGTGTCGGTGGTCGCCACCGGCATGGACGGCGCCTCGATCGCCCAGATCGAGCCCAAGCCCGTCACTCGCAACACCACGACCCAGCCGCTGATCGCCGACACCACCCGTCCGGCCCCGCAGCCGGAACCGGCCCGTCCGACCGCCCGCTACGAAGCCGCTCGTCCGGCCGAGCGTCCGTCGTCGGCCTTCGCGCCGGAGCCGATGGCGCCCGAGCCCGAGATCGTCATGTCGGCCCCGCAGCCGGAACCGGAAGCCGAACTCTACTACGACGAACCCGTCGCTGAAGAGCCGCGCATCACCCAGCCGGCCGCTCGCCAAGTGACCCGCATCGTGGACCCGATGGTCGATGACGCTCCGGTCTCTGAGGAGCCTCTGTTCCCCGAGCAGAACTATTACGAAGAGCGTCGCCCCCAGAAGCAGGGTGGTGGTTTCTTCTCGATGTTCGGCGGTGGTCGCCAGCGCTACGAGCAGCAGACCGCTTCGGCTCCGCAACCGCAGGCCCGCTCGACCCAGAGCGTGCGTCCGCAGCTGCAGCCGATCGAGACGCCGCAGACCGACGACGGCGAAGACCTGGAAATCCCGTCCTTCCTGCGCCGTCTGGCCAACTGAAAGGGCGACCCCGATAAGGGGCCCGGATCTAAGAAATGACAGAGCGCCTCGGGGAAACCCGGGGCGTTTTGCCTTGAGCGCTACGCCTGATTGACCACCCTGCCGCTTTGACGCTAGCCTTTCATTTAATGGGATATCGTCCCGAATAATGAGAGTTGCCGCGTTCGGCGACACCAGGGAGGACGGCTTGTCGAAAACGGGCCTCTTGTTCGCCGGCGCGACGCTCGCGCTGCTGCTTGGCTCCGCCGTTAGCGCGGCTGATCGCCAGACGACGCCGCTGACCGAGGACTGGAAGGTCTTCGTTGGCGATCCCGAAGGCGCGGAGACGCTCGCACTCGATGACTCCGGCTGGACCAAGGTCTCGGTCCCGCACGACTGGGCCATCGCCGGGCCGTTCGACGTCAAGGCGCGGGCGGGTGGAGCAGGGGGCTTCCTGCCGACCGGGGTGGCCTGGTACCGCCGGATGCTGGACGCCAAGCCGACCCCGGGCCGCCGGGTCTTCGTCGAGCTGGACGGGGTGATGGAGCGCAGCGGCGTCTGGATCAACGGCCACCACCTGGGTCACCGCCCCAGCGGCTATGTCGGCCTGCGCTACGACGTCACCGACTTTCTCAAGGCCGACGGCCGCAACGTGCTGGCCGTGCGGGCCGACACCGCCTTCGCCCCCTCGTCGCGCTGGTACGCGGGCTCGGGGATCTACGGCAAGGTCCGGCTGATCGAGACGGGCGACCTCTATGTCGAGCAGGGCGGGGCGTTCGTCAGCACGCCCGTCATCAGCGCGGACCAGGCGACCGCCAAGGTCCAGGTCGACGTCACCAACGGCGGCAAGACCAACGCCCGCGCCGGGCTGGAGATCGTCGTCACCGGTCCCGACGGCAAGGTCGTGGCCCGCCAGACGGCGGCGCCGGTCGCCGTCGATGTCGGCCGCACCGAGACCCTGACCGCCGAGCTGGCGATCGCTTCGCCCAAGCTGTGGGACCTGGACACGCCCAACCTCTACCAGGCTTCGATCCGGGTGATCGGCGAAGGTGGCCAGGCCGGCGATCTCGAAACCGTGCCGTTCGGCATCCGCACCGCCGAGTTCAAGGCCGAGAGCGGCTTCTGGCTGAACGGCAAGAACTTCAAGCTCAAGGGCGTGGCCCTGCACGCCGATGGCGGCGCGGTCGGGGCGGCCGTGCCCCTGGCGGTCTGGCGCCAGCGCTTCACGGCCCTGAAGGCCCTGGGCGTCAACGCCATCCGCACCGCCCACAACCCGCCGTCGCCGGAGTTCCTGGACCTGGCCGACCGTATGGGCTTCGTGGTCATGGACGAGCTGTTCGACCAGTGGAACGTCGCCAAGACGCCCGGCGACTACCACCTGTTCTTCAGCGACTGGCACAAGCGCGACGCCCGCGACATGCTGCGCCGCGACCGCAACCACCCCAGCGTGGTGATCTGGAGCGCCGGCAACGAGATCCACGACACCGCCTATCCGGTCCAGGCCAAGGCGGCGCTGAGCAGCCTGCTCAACGTCATGCACGCCACCGATCCGACCCGGCCGGTGACCATGGGTCTGTTCCGACCCAACGTGACGGGCGACTACAGCAACGGCCTGGCCGACATGCTGGACGTGGTCGGCCAGAACTATCGCGAAGGCGAGCTGACCAAGGCCAGCACCGACAAGCCCACCCGCAAGATCGTCGGCACCGAGAACAGCCATACGCGCGGCTCGTGGGTCGCCGTACGCGACTTCGCCCCCTATGCCGGCATGTTCCTGTGGACCGGCGTCGACTATCTGGGCGAGTCCGACCGCAGCGGCTGGCCCAATATCGGCAACCCCGCCGGCCTCTTGGATCGCACCGGCCAGGTGAAGGTCACCGGCATGCAGCGCGCGGGCTGGTGGTCGGAGACGCCGGTCATCCACGTGGTGCGCAACGCCGCCCCGGCCGCGCCGCCGCCCTCCAACGACGGGGCCGGTCCCGCGCCGGCCCTGCCGACCATGGTCGCGGTGGCGACGCCCGCCCAGAAGCCCCGGATCTTCGACGACTGGACGCCCGAGGACCTGTCGGCGCATCCCGAGACGATCGAGGTCTACAGCAACTGCCCCTCGGTCGACGTGACCCTGAACGGCCGCGCCCTGGGCGCCAAGCCGCTGCCCGCCGACGGCTCGCCCCGCCAGTGGAGCGTGACCTTCGCGCCGGGCGAGGTGGTCGCCAGCTGCGTCGGCGGCGGACCGCGTGACGTGCTGCGCACGGCCGGCGCGGCCAAGAAGATCGTGCTAGCCAGCGACGACAAGGCGGTCGGGACGGGCTTCGACGACCTGGCCTTCGTCCGCGCCAAGGTGGTCGACGCCAAGGGGGTGGTCGTGCCCTCGGCCGAGGCGGCCATCACCTTCGCGGTGTCGGGTGCTGGCAAGTTCGTGGCCGCCGACAACGCCTCGCCCGCCGACCACACGCCGTTCGCCTCACCGGTCCGCGCGACCTATCGCGGCACGGCGACGGCCCTGGTGCGTGGGGGCGGCACGGGCAAGCTGACCGTCAAGGCCAGCGCGCCCGGCCTGGAGGCCGCGACGCTGACCTTGCCGTCCGCGCCCTAGTCGATCTTCACGAACGGCGTAGATCCACCCGTCACCTTGGGCAGCTCGCCGTTCCACTTCTCGATGGCTAGCTGCTGCAGCACCTGCGGGTTGGCGCGCAGGGCCTCGCCCTTGATGCGGATCGACTCGGCCTCGCCGCGCGCCTTGGCGATGGCGGCGTTGGCCAGGGCGGTTTCCTTGGCTTCCAGGGCCTTGGCGGCCAAGGCTTCCTGCTCCAGCTGGGTCTTGGCCTGCATCTGCTGGATGATGGCGGCCGGGTAGCGGATCGAGCCGATCCAGTCGAGCTGCGAGACCGTCACGCCATGACGGGCCCACTTGCTGGACACCCGGGCATAGGCCTTCTGGATCACCATCTGGCGACCGCCGCTGTACAGCGTCTCGACCCCGACCTTCTCGGCCTCGGCGGCGACGGCCGAGCGGACGTCGTTGCGGATCGGCCCGTCCAGCAGCTGGTCGAACGACAGGCGATAGGTCTGGTAGAGGTTCGGGGCCGAGGCCGGATTGACCTGCAGGGTCACCGAGATGTCGGCCGTCATCGGCAGGCCGGTATTGTCGGAGAAGGTGATCTCCTCGTTCTCGTTGCCGCGCTCGTCCTTCTCGCGGGTGTAGCTGTAGGTGCGCTGGATCACCGGATACTGGATGATCCGCTCGCCTATCCCGCGGAAGTACCAGCGGGCGGGCAGGGGCTCGGGCGCGACGCCGGCCGAGGCGCCCAGGGTGCGGATCTTCACGCCGACATTGCCCGGCTCGACCGTGGTGCTGTGGCTCAGCACGCTGCACGAACCCAGCAGCAGGAGCAGCACGATCGCCGTGCCGCCGAGGACCCGCTGGCCCTGCTTTTGGAACGGGCTCTTCAGCTTCTTGGCGCTCGAGGCGAAGGGGCCGTCGGTCATTTGGGATCCTGGCGTTGCGCGTTTCGCCCAATGGTAGAGCCGCAAGCCTGACCATGCGCAAGGCTTGTCTCCACCCGGACCCGGAAATGCGCTAGAGGGTCATGATCTGCCAACTGTTAGCTGAAACCGGTCACGATGAAGCTCACCCGCGCCGATCGGAAGATCCTCCAGATCCTGCAGGAGGACGGCAAGATCTCGAACGTTGACCTGGCCGAACGGGTGGGGCTGTCGCCCAGTCCGTGCCTGCGCCGGGTCAAGCAGCTGGAGGCCTCGGGCCTGATCAGCGGCTATGTGGCGTTGCTCGATCGCCGCAAGGCCCAGCTGGGCGTGCTGGCCTATGTCGAGGTGCAGGTCGACCACACCGAAGGCGCGGCCGAGGCCTTCCGGGCGGCCGTGCTGCGCGAGCCCGAGGTGGTGGGCTGCTACGTGATGACGGGCAATTTCGACTACCTGCTGCGGGTGGTGGCACCCGACCTGGACGCCTACGGCGAGCTGATGATGAAGCGCCTCTTGAAGATGCCGGCGGTCAAGGACGTGCGGTCCGCGTTCGTGATGGACACCATCAAGGATTCCACGGCCTTGCCGCTAGATTATATGGATTGACTACATTCGGCCAATTGCGACGCCATAAGCTGGCATGATGTGACCGAAATTGTGTGATAGTCGGTCATGATCGCCACGATCTGACTTCGAGGCCGCGATAAGCTGCTTTCCCTAGATCGACGGGAAGCGCTCCATGACCTCCTCCGTGTTCACTGGCCTGACGCCTCAGGCGCCGGACTCCCTGCTGTCGCTGATCGGCATGTACCGCCGCGATCCGCGCGCCCAGAAGATCGACCTGGGCGTGGGCGTGTTCCGTGACGACGCCGGTGCGACGCCGGTGTTGGAGAGCGTGAAAGCCGCCGAGCAGATCCTGCTGAACACGCAGAGCACCAAGTCGTATCTCGGTCCCGAAGGCGACATCGGCTACCTGGACCTGCTCAAGCCGATCATCTTCGGCGACGCGGTGTCCCACGAAGTGTTCGGCGTGCAGACTCCGGGCGGCACCGGCGCGGTGCGTCTGGCCTGCGAGCTGCTGCTGGCGGCCAAGCTCGACATCCGCATGTTCATCGGCGCGCCGACCTGGCCCAACCACACTCAGATCCTGGACCAACTGGGCATCGAGACGGTCACCTTCCGCCACTACGACCAGCGCGCCCAGAAGCTGGGCTTCGACGAGATGATGGCGACGCTGGAGACGGCGCGAGCCGGCGACGCGGTGCTGCTGCACGCCTGCTGCCACAACCCGTCGGGCGCCGACTACAGCCTGGAGCAATGGGCCGCGATCGCCGAAGTGGTTGGTCGTAAAGGGATCACCCCGCTGATCGACCTGGCCTATCAGGGCCTGGGCCTGGGTCTGGAAGAAGACGCGGCCGGCATGCGCCTGGTCCTGGCCGCCGCCGAGGACGGCCTGCTGGCCTATTCCTGCGACAAGAACTTCGGCCTGTACCGCGAGCGCGTCGGCGCGCTGTACACCCTGACCCGCGATGCGGCGACGCTCGACCTGGCCGCCAGCAACATCCGGGCTCTCGCCCGCACCAACTGGTCGATGCCGCCGGATCACGGCGCCGCCACGGTTCGTGTTATCCTGGAGAGCGAAGCCCTCACGACGCTCTGGAAGTCCGAACTGGAAGCTATGCGCACGCGCGTGGCCGACCTGCGCCAGCGCCTGGCGACGGCGGTCCCGCTGCTGGCGCCGCTGGCCGGGCAGCACGGCCTGTTCGCCCTGCTGCCGCTGTCGCCGGCCCAGGTGATCCAGCTGCGCGAGGACCACGGCATCTACATGGCGGGTTCCGGCCGCATCAATCTGGCCGGTCTGACCGTTGAGAACATCGACACATTCGCGCGGGCGCTGAACGCCTGCCTGCAGGGAGAACCCGCATGACCCTCGTGACTGAACAGAACCCGCTGGGCCTCGACGGCTTCGAGTTCGTCGAGTTCACCAGCCCCGATCCGGCGGCCATGATCGGCCTGATCGAGCAGCTGGGCTTCGTCGCCGCCAGCAAGCACCCGACCAAGGCCGCGACCCGCTACAAGCAGGGCCGCATCAACCTGATCGTCAACCAGGAAGAGGCCGGCCAGGTCGCCGACTTCCGCGAGGCCCACGGCCCGTCGGCCAACGGCATGGCCTTCCGCGTCGAGAACGTCGAGCAGGCCTATGCCGACGCCCTGGCGCGCGGCGCCAAGGGCGCCGACGCCTCGCGCTCGCTGCTGGGCGCGGACGCCAAGGTGCTGGAAGGCATCGGCGGCAGCTTGCTGTACCTCGTCGACCGCTACGGCGACGGCGGCACCATCTATGACAGCTGGGAACAGGTTCCGGGCGCGGCCCTGGAAGAGGCCAAGAACAATGTCGGCCTGGACCTGCTCGACCACCTGACCCACAACGTCAAGCGCGGCCAGATGCGCACCTGGTCGACCTTCTACAACTCGGTCTTCGGCTTCGAGGAGCAGAAGTACTTCGACATCAAGGGCCAGGCCACGGGCCTGTTCAGCCAGGCGATGATCGCGCCCGACAAGGCCATCCGCATCCCGCTGAACGAAAGCCAGGACGACAAGAGCCAGATCGAGGAGTTCATCCGCCAGTACAACGGCGAGGGCATCCAGCACCTGGCCCTGACCACGGACGACATCTACGGCACCGTCGAGAAGCTGCGCGCCCGCGGCGTGAAGCTGCAGGACACCATCGAGACCTATTACGAACTGGTCGACAAGCGCGTCCCGGGTCACGGCGAGGATCTGGAGCGCTTGAAGAAGAACCGCATCCTGCTGGACGGCAATGTCGGCGACGAAGGCCTGCTGCTGCAGATCTTCACCGAGAACCTGTTCGGGCCGATCTTCTTCGAGATCATCCAGCGCAAGGGCAACCAGGGCTTCGGCAACGGCAACTTCCAGGCCCTGTTCGAGAGCATCGAGCTGGACCAGATCCGCCGTGGGGTGATCACGGTCGAGGCTTGAGCCTAGGGCTCGAAATTACCCTTCGTTGTCATCCCGGCCGAAGCGTAGCGTAGAGCCGGGACCCAGGGGCGACAGCAGTGCGCTGGCCCCTGGGTCCCGGATCGCCCTTTCAGGGCGTCCGGGATGACAAGAAAATTGGGTTCGGAACGCACATGGACCTCCGCTACCAAACCGGCTTCGGCGCCCACTTCGCCACCGAGGCCGTGGCCGGCGCTCTGCCGATCGGCCAGAACTCGCCGCAGCGGGTTCCGTTCGGGCTCTATGCCGAGCAGCTGTCCGGCACGGCCTTCACCGCCCCGCGCCACGAGAACAAGCGCAGCTGGCTCTACCGCCTGCGGCCCAGCGCCGGGCACGGCGCCTACCAGCCCTACGCCCAGGCCAAGCTCGTCAGCGGCCCGTTCGCCGAGCCCGTGACCCCCAACCGCCTGCGTTGGGACCCGATCGCCATTCCGGCCGAGCCGACCGACTTCGTCGATGGTCTTGTCACCATCGCCGGCAACGGCGACGTGGCGACCCAGAACGGCCTGGGCGTCCACGTCTATGTCGCCAACGTCTCGATGCAGAACCGGGTGTTCTACGACGCCGACGGCGAGCTCTTGATCGTGCCGCAGCAGGGCGTGCTGACCCTGGTCACCGAGCTGGGCGTCCTGAAGGCCGGCCCCGGCCACATCGCGGTGATCCCGCGCGGCGTGCGCTTCCGCGTCGAGCTGGACGGCCCGTCGCGCGGCTATGTCTGCGAGAACTATGGCGCGGCGTTCAAGCTGCCGGACCTGGGGCCCATCGGCTCGAACGGCCTGGCCAATCCGCGCGACTTCGAAACCCCCGTCGCGGCCTTCGAGGATGTCGACGCCCCGACCCTGGTGATCCAGAAGTTTCAAGGCGCACTGTGGGCCGCCGAGTGGGATCACAGCCCGCTGGACGTCGTCGCCTGGCACGGCAACCTGGCGCCGTACCGCTATGACCTGTCGCGCTTCAACACGATCAACACGGTCAGCTTCGACCACCCCGATCCGTCGATCTTCACGGTCCTGACCTCGCCCAGCGAGATCCCCGGCACGGCCAATTGCGACTTCGTGATCTTCCCGCCGCGCTGGATGGTGGCCGAGCACACGTTCCGCCCGCCGTGGTTCCACCGCAACGTGATGAGCGAGTTCATGGGCCTGATCCACGGCGCCTATGACGCCAAGGAGGGCGGCTTCGTCCCCGGCGGCGCCAGCTTGCACAACTGCATGAGCGATCACGGCCCGGACGTGGCCAGCCACACCAAGGCGACGGAGGCCCAACTGGCCCCGCACAAGATCGACGGGACCATGGCCTTCATGTTCGAAAGCCGCTGGGTGATCCGGCCGACGAAATTCGCTCTGGAGACTTCCGCGCTTCAGGATGACTATGACGCGTGCTGGACGGGTTTTCCCAAAGCCCGTCTGCCTTAACTAGAACTGGGAAAGAGGAAGCGCTGATGAAGCTCGCGTCTCTCAAGGGCGGCCGTGACGGCCGGCTTGTGGTGGTCTCCAACGACCTGGCCTGGTTCACCGACGCCGGGACCATCGCGCCGACCTTGCAGGCTGCCTTGGACGACTGGCAGCGCTGCGGGGTGATGCTGGCCGGCCTGGCCGAGAGCCTCGAGCATGGCGGCGTGCCCAAGGAACGCTTCCACGAGCATGACGCCCTGAGCCCGCTGCCGCGCGCGTTCCAGTGGGTCGACGGCTCGGCCTACGTCAACCACGTGCAGCTGGTGCGCCAGGCGCGCGGCGCCGAGATGCCCGAGACCTTCTGGACCGATCCCCTGATGTACCAGGGCGCGTCGGACGGCTTCCTGGCCCCCCGCGATCCGATCCCGCTGGCCGACGCCGCCTGGGGCTGCGACCTGGAAGGCGAAGTCGCCGTGATCGTCGACGACGTGCCGCAGGGCGCCAGCCGCGAGGAGGCCCTGGCCGCCATCCGCCTGGTCATGCTGTGCAACGACGTCAGCTTGCGCAACCTGATCCCGGCCGAGCTGGCTAAGGGCTTCGGCTTTGTGCAGTCCAAGCCGCACAGCGCCTTCTCGCCGGTGGCGGTGTCGCCCGACGCGCTGGGCGACGCCTGGAAGGACGGCAAGCTGCACGGCGCCCTGCTGGTCGAGCTGGACGGCAAGGACTTCGGCCGCGCCGACGCCGGCGTCGACATGACCTTCGACTTCGGGACCCTGGTGGCCCACGCCGCCAAGACCCGCAGCCTGTGCGCCGGCACCATCGTCGGCTCGGGCACGGTGTCCAACCGTGGCGAGGACGGCGGCCCCGGCAAGCCGGTCAGCGAAGGCGGCCTGGGCTACTCGTGCCTGGCCGAGCTGCGCACGGTCGAGACCATCCTGCACGGCGCTGCCAAGACGCCGTTCCTGCTGGGCGACGACACCATCCGCATCGAGATGAAGGACGCCAAGGGCCACTCGATCTTCGGCGCCATCGAGCAGACGGTCGAGCGGGTTTGACGGAAGAAGCGTCTACCGTCGGCCGCATCTGGGAAACGCGCGCCGGGATCAATCTCGGCCCGCTGGACCTGATCCCCGACGGCAAGGCGCGTAACTATGTGCTGCAGATCGGCGAGGCGCGCTTCCACGGCTTCGTGGTGCGCCGGGGCGAGGCGGTGTTCGGCTATGTCGACCGCTGCCCGCACGCCGGCCTGCCGCTGGCCCAGGAACTGGACCGCTATCTCACGCCGGACGGCGACCTGATCATGTGCTCCTGGCACGGGGCGGTGTTCACGGTGGAGGAGGGGACCTGCGTCGGCGGTCCCTGCGTCGGCGCGCGGCTGTCGCCGTGGCCGGTGGAAGCGCGGGACGGCCGGGTGGTGACGGCCGCCCCGCCCCCCTAGGAGACGGGGCGAGCCCCGGTCCTAGAACAGGATCCCTGTCTCGATCAGCGCGCGAGTCTGGGACTTCTTGTCGCCATTGGCGCCCAGGCCCGCGCCGGCGTCGTAGTCGCTCAGCTTGATGTAGGCGACCTCGCCCCGGATGAAGAACGCGCCCTTCTGGAAGGTGGGCGTCAGGGTCAGGGTCGTGGCCTTGCTGTCGGTCCCGTACAGCAGGTTGGTCACGCCATTGCCGTCGCTCGAGATGTGTTCGGCGCGGGCGGCCAGCGAGACGTTTTCGTTGAAGCTGTACTTGCCCAGCACAGCCACGCCCGTGGTCGAGGCCTTCTCGGTGACGCCCAGCGCCGGCATCTTGGGCACGCGGGTGTACTGGACGTACGGCATGATGGTCAGAGGCCCGTTGGTGTGGGTCCAGATCAGGTTGTAGATCTCGGAATTGTTCTGCAGCAGCGGCGTGGCCGAGGTCGCCTTGTCGGTGGCCTTGTCGAAATTGCCGCCGCCGGCGAAGGCGATAACGTTCTTGTCGTCGACCGCATAGGACACCAGGGCCGACCCCCAGCTGTACTTGTCCGAATAGAAGCCGTCGTTCAGCGAGGCCGAGATGCTGAGCGGACCCGAGGCGTAGTTCACCTGGACGCCGCGGTTGATCAGGTTCTCCTGGTTCCACAGCTGGCCACGGGTGATGTTGGCGTTCTGGAAGGTGAAGCTGTACTCGGCGCCGATCAGGGTGGGCAGCTTGCCGACCATGATCGAGAAGTTCTCATTGGGCACGAACTTGACGAACGCCTGGGGCATGACGCCGAAGGTGTTCTTGGTGTTGTCGATGGCCTTGCCATACGGCACGCCCACGGTCGGGAACGAATAGGCGCCGAACTGGGCGAAGAATTGGATAGGGCCTTCGGTGGTCTGGACCATCACCTGGGCGTTCGAGAAGTCGACGCGAGACTTCTTGTCGCTGCCGGCCGCGCGGTCCTGCGTATAGCCGATGCCGCTGATCGCGCCGGTGACATAGACATTGCCAAACGGCCCGGCGTCGATCGTGCTGGGCTTGGGATTGGCGGCCAGGGGCCAGCTCATCGAGGGCGTGGTCATGGCTTGGGCGGAAGCCGACCCGGCCGAGGCCAGGGCCAGCATCATGGCGGCGCCGGCGAGCGCGGCGGTCTTGGCGTATTTCATTATCTATCCCCTTTGGACGACGACCCCGTGGTCTTCCGGTCGAGCGGAAGGACGTGTCGAATGTCCAAAGGCTGAGACGTGAACTGCCTTCGACGAAGCATAGTGACGGTGAAGTGCGCCTGTATGCTGGTCTCAGATTAAATATTGAGCGTCCGGAAGCTCATTGGCTGAGCATTTATACATTGAAAAATTGAATGATTTCAAAGAATTGCTAGTTCGTATCGAAGTATGTCTTGGTTTTGAGCTTGTTTGGTTCGATCGAGTATCGGGAGGGGTGGTGTTCGCCGCTTGACACCTCCACCCCGGCGCACCCAGAAGCTAAGCCTCAACCAAACCGCGAAAGGCGTCAGATGGACAAGAAGGGTGGCGTGGGCTTCGTCCTGGGCGTCAGCGGCGGCATCATCTTCGGCGCGCTGATCGACAACATGGCCATCGGCCTGATCCTGGGCTTCGCCGTCGGCTTCGGCCTGATCAAGCTCGGCGGCAAGAAGAAGCCGAAGCCGGAAGATCCTCCGTCGTAGGGAGAGCCTAAGACCCCTCTCTCATAGAGAGAGGGAGGGGCCCGCCGCGAAGCGGTGGGAGGGTGAGAGGTTACGGGCGTTCAAGATGGGGCGCCGTCTCAAGACCTCGCCGACCACTCGGCGACTTGCTCCAGAGCCGCGTCTAACGTGACGTCGAGAGCTGCGGCATGCGTTCTCCACGCCCGATGAAGCTCAGCATCGTCGTGGGTTTCCACGTCCCAGGCGTTGACGGTGATTGTTCCATCGTCCGGCGGCTCGATAGAGATCTGGAAACACTCTTTCTCGCCGGCGCTTATGTAGCAGAAGCGACGGGGCTCACCGCCAAACTGCGTATTGAGCTTTAGATCGTGCCGCGCCGCCCAGGCGCTGATTATGTCGTCGATTGAGTTGTAGGCCATCACGGGCCTCCCTCATGCGAGTTGTGATCGCCGACAAACTCGCCCAGGGGCGTGAAGCAATTATTGGCTGGCGGTGAAACCTCTCACCCTCCCACGCCTGCGACGTGGGTCCCTCCCTCTCTCTAAGAGAGAGGGTTTCCTCCGCTCCAGACAAAAGAACGGCCGCCTTCCAGGAGAAGAAGGCGGCCGAGTCATTGGGAGGAAACGCCCGAAAGGGCTGAGTTCCATATAGACGTTTGAAATCGATCTGACAACGTTGTCACGGAATTAATTTCGCGTAACGGTGAAATCGGATCTGCGGTGCGTCGTCCTCGCCCTTCGACAGGCTCAGGGTGAGGACCAGGGGTGGCACGGTGCGTCAGTCGAAACCTCATCCTGAGCTTGTCGGAGCCTGCCCTCGGGCCGGCGAAGCCGGACCCGGGGGGACGAGGTTTCGGCCGCTCCGATCCTTACTTCTTCCGCGCGGCCTGAGCCTCGATCTCCACCAGCATGCCGTCCTGCACCAGGGCGGTGATCTGGCTGGTGATGCGGGCGGGCTTGTTGGGCTGGGCTTCGGTGCCGAAGAAGGTCTTGTAGCCTTCCATCATGCCGGGGAAGTCCATCTTGCCGCCCTTGGCCGGGTCGCCGACCAGCAGCACGCGCATCATGACGACGTCGCCGAGGGTCGCGCCCTGGCTCTTCAGGGCGGCTTCGATGCGGCCGATGACGCCCAGGGTCTGGGTCTTGGTGTCGCCGAACTTGGCGACGCCCGTGGCCTTCTCGTCGATGACCGGCGGCGTCATGCCCGAGACGTAGATGGTGTCGTAGCCGGCCGGCACGGTGACGACGCTGGCGATCGGCGACTTGGGGTCGCCGCCGCGGACGATGTCCTGGGCGTGGGCGGCGGCGTCGAAGCCGGCGAGGGCGGCGATGCCGGCGGCCAGAGCGATGAGGCGTTTCATGGTCTTCTCCCTTTGAGCGGTGCGAAAGATCAGTGAGCCTGGAGGCCGCGCGCCTTGGCGGCGGCCTTGGCGGCCACGCGGGCCTTGGCGACGTCGGCGGGCTGGACGGCCGCGCCTTTGTTGCCCCACGAGGCGCGGACATAGGTCAGGATGGCCGACAGATCGGCGTCGTTCAGGTCGTCCTTGAAGGCGGGCATGCCGGCGCGACCGTTCAGCACCGTGGTCGTCACGACCAGCGGCGGGCCTTGCACGAACGGCGAGCCGGCCAGGGCCGGGAAGGCGCCCTTGACGCCCTTGCCGGTCACCTGGTGGCAGGCCGAGCAGTTGTCGTTGAACAGCGACTTGCCGTCGGCGGAGGCGATCGCCGGAACGGCGAGGCCCACAGCTAGAGACAGGGCGGCGAGACGATAAGCGAAAGTCATTCTTTATCCCCGAAGTCTGCTCTTAGGCCTGCTGCACGCGGGCGTGGATTCTGGCGATCTGCTGCCAGGCCGACTCGATGGCGCCGGCCTGCCACCCGCCTAGGTAGCTCAAGTGTTCGCCGGCCAGATAGAGACGGCCGTCGGGCTGGCACAGGACGGGATAGCTGTCCTTGCGGCCGGTCTCGCCCCACTCGGCCCAGCCGCCGAGATTATATTCGGCCAGGTGCCAGCTGAACGAGAAGGCGTTCTCGTAGGCGTCGGCATATTCGGGGAAGATCTTCTGGCCCGCCGCCACGGCGAAGGCCGCGCGCTCGGCCGGGCTCTTGGCGCTGATCCGGGCCGCTTCGCCGCCGAACGCGTAGTAGCCGAGCAGCACGCCCTTCTGACCTTGCCAGCCATAGGAGGGCAGGGTGATCGAGTTGATGCCGGCCAGGTCGGTATAGATGTGGCCGCCGTAGATGTGGTGCTTGTCTTCCCAGAAGCGGTTCTTCATCTGCAGGCCGATCTTGTTGACCGGCGCGTAGGCGACGCCCTCCATCGCGGCCTTGAACGGGGCCGAGGCGTCGACGTCGATCTGCTTCAGCACGCTGAGCGGGATGGTGCACAGGCAGTAGTCGGCCGTGACCTCGGCCGCCTTGCCGTCGGCGCCCTTGTAGGCGACCGTCACGCCGGTGGGCGACTGCTTGATCTTCTCGACCACCGCGCCGTAGCGGATCATCGGGCCGACCTGCTTTTCGAAGGCCTTGGCGATCTGGTCCATGCCGCCGATCGGCTGCAGCATGGTGCGCTGCTGCTCGTAGCCCGTGACCGAGCTCAGGACCTTCCAGGCGTTGCTGTCCAGCACGTCCTTGAAGGCGTAGGGCGCCAGCTCCTTGCCAGGGCCGGGATCGACGCCCGCGCCGGGGTGGATCGAGAAGCCGCGGCCTTCGGTGCCCTTGTAGGCCAGATCCTTGGACAGCCGCCCCTCGTTGACCACGTAGGCGACGAAACGCTCCTTATCCATGCCCGACAGCGGGGCGTCGAGCTGGCCCTGGCTGGCGGCCTTGGCGACCAGCTCGGCGGTGTAGCCGCGGATGTCGGCGGCGACCTCGCCCTTGCGGACCGGCTTGCCGTTCAGCGGGCCCTTGCCCTTCTCGAAATAGATATAGGCCGCGTCGTTGTCGTTGACGAAGCTCTCCAGCGGCACGCCGAACAGCTTGGTGTAGTGCAGGGTCGAGCGGTGGTGGTACGGGATCCGCCACGGGCCGTGGTTGATGTAGTGGCCGTCGTCGAATTCGCAGGTCTGTTCGTGGCCGATCAGGTCGGTGTGCTTGAAGCCCTTGCGGGCGGTCTGGCAGCGACCGCCGGCATAGGAGCGAGCCTCCAGCACCTGCACCTGATAGCCGGCCTTGGAGAGCTCATAGGCGGCGGTCATGCCCGCCAGGCCCGCGCCCAGGATCACCACCTTGGTGTTCTTGGCCCCGCCGGTCAGCTCGGGCGGCAGCTCGGTGGCCGAAGCCTGTGAAAAGCCCAGGGCCTCCATGCCCGACAGAACCAAAGACATGCCGCCGACCGCGGCCAAGCTTTCGAAGAACCGACGGCGTGTGAGTACGCCACCCGCCGAAGACGCGTCCAATCCGCTCATTACATCCCCGCCCGTTATTGCCGGCGGATCACGTCGCGCCGGTTGGCCAGCATCTCGAAATTCCGATCTTCGCCGCGCAATCCGTTTTCAGTAAAGACGCAGGATGACCGGTCCGACGCCTGACCATTGGGCGCCTGGGGGCGGCTTTGAGCGATCGGTGGGCGGGGGCGAAAGATCGCCACGGACTCGCCGAATCCCTGTTTTGCTCGCCGCTCGGCGACCCGACATGGAGCCCCTATGACTTCGTCCGCACCCGCCCTGATCCTGCGCCTGGCCCGCGCCGACGACATGCCGGTGCTGAAGGCCCTGATGGACCGCGCGATCGGCGAGCTGCTGCGGGACTTCCTGCCGCCCGAGGGCGTGAAGGCTTCGTTCGAGATCATGGGCCTGGACACCCAACTGATCGCTGACGGCACGTACTTTGTCGTGGAAGATGCGGGCGAGATCGCCGGCTGCGGCGGCTGGAGCCGCCGCGCCACCCTGTTTGGCGGCGACCACTCGGCCGGGCGCGACGCGGCGCTGCTGGATCCCAACGTCGACGCCGCGCGGGTGCGGGCTATGTACACCCACCCCGATCACACCCGCAAAGGCGTTGGCCGGATGGTCCTGGACGCCTGCGAAGCCGCCGCTCGCGGCGAAGGCTTCGCCCGCGTCGAGATGGCGGCCACCATGGGCGGCGTGCCGCTGTACCGCGCCTGCGGCTACCACGACATCGAAGCCTTCGAGGCGGAGACCTCGGGCGGCTACCGCGTGCCGCTGATGCGGATGGGCAAGGCGCTCTGATCCCCAAAGCAAAAGGGGCGGACCCTGCGGTCCGCCCCTTCGCTATTCAGTCTCGTCCCAAGCCTTAGAAGGCGTAGGTCAGACGGCCGTAGTAATAGCCGCCGTTGATGCCGTACGGCGAGAAGCCCGGGTACTGCGTCACGCAGCCGCCGCCCGAAGCGATACAGGCGGTCTGGAACGCGGTCGTGAACTTGTCCGGATACTTGTTGAACGCGTTGTTGGCCCCGATAGCGGCGGTGACGCCCTTCAGGAACTTGTAGGACAGCTCGACGTCGGTGATCGCCGTGGCGCTGGCCACGGTGTTCAGCAGCGGACCGGTGCCCGGATCCGACAGGGCCTCGGCCTTGCCGTAGAAGGTTTCGGTCAGCGACAGCGAGACCTTGCCGAACGTGTAGAGGCCGTTCAGGCCGATCTTGTACTTCGGCGCGGCCTTCTCGAGCAGCGAGGCGGCGTTGCCGGCGAACAGGACCTGACCGGTCGGGAAGGCGGCGCTGGTGGTCGCCAGGGCGGCCGGCGGCGTCTTGACCTTGGTGATCTTGGTCTTGTTGAAGTTGCCCGACAGCGTCCAGTCGATGCGGCCCGCGTCGCCCAGGTCGGTCGGGTACGAGACCACGAAGTCCAGGCCGCGGGTGCGGGTGTCCAGGCCGTTCGAGAAGATGTTGATCCCGGTGCTGGCGACCGTGCTGTCCAGGATGTTGCCGTTGGCGGCGATCGCGGCGTTGACGTTGCTGTTGACCACGACGCCGTTGCGGATGCCGTAGACCGAGCTGGAGCCGAAGATCCGGTCCTTCAGATTGATCTGATAGACGTCGATCGTGGCCGTCATCTTCGGGATCGGGTGAGCGACGATGCCCAGGCTGTAGTTCTTCGACTTCTCCGGCTTCAGAGCGTCGATGCCCAGCAGACGGGCGGCCGGCGAGTTCGGGGCCAGCTGCACGAAGGCGCTGGTCGGCGAGACGTTGGTGGCCGAGTAGAACGATTCCGCCAGGGTCGGGGCGCGGAAGCCGGTCGAGACCGTGCCGCGGACGGCGAACATCTCGCTGAAGTCATAGCGGCTGGTCAGCTTGGCGACGGTGGTGTCGCCGAAGTCGCTGAACTTCTCGTAGCGGATGGCCGCGTCGATCTTCCAGGCCTCGATCGGGCTGACGGCGAAGTCGCCGTACAGGGCCCAGCTGGTGCGCGCGTGGCCGCCGGCGTCGGTCTTCTGGAAGCCCGGATACGACTGCGAGCCTTCCTTGTAGGTCGAGGCCGCGTCGCCCTGGCCGATGCGATAGGTGTCACGACGCTGCTCATACCCCAGGGCGACGTCCAGCGGCGTGGCCAGGCCGACGTCGAAGCCGCGACGCAGGTCCAGGTTGTTGGTCCACTGGGTGGTGCGCCAGCTGCCGGCGTGGAACGAGGTCGGGGTGAAGCCCTTGGTCGTGGTGGTCGAGGTGTCGGTGTAGAGGCTGGCGTTGGCCGAGTCCTCGACGCGCACCTCGATGTCGTCCTTGCCGTAGGTCGAGGACAGATCCATGTCCCAGCCGGCCAGCTTGCCCGAGACGCCCAGGGTCAGGCCGTAGTCGTCCTCGATGATGCGCTCGCGGGGCGAGAAGCCCAGCGGGAAGGGCCGGTCGGCGGCGCCCATCTTGCCCTGGATGCGGTTGTAGCGGCGGTAGTTCTCGTAGGCCGAGGCGTCCTTGTGGCCCATGGTGCCGAACGAATAGACCTCGAAGTCGCCCGGCAGCTCGACGCCGGCGTTGAAGGCCAGGTTGTTGATCCGGTACTCGGCGTCGCCCGAGATCAGGTTCAGGTTCGGATAGCCGGGGATCAGGCTTTCAACGGCGTTGTTGGCGGCCGAATAGCCCGGGCTAGCCGGGTTGACGACGCGCTGGTCGCCCAGGCCGCGGTTCGAGAAGCCGTGGTATTTGCTCTCGACGGTGATGTTCAGATAGCTGCTCTCGGTAGGCGCCATGCCGATGTTGATCGAGCCGCCGGCCGTCTTGCCGCCGCCGTCGAAATATTCGCCGCCGGTGGCCGAGATCGAGCCGCCCGAGACGTTCTTCTTCAGGATGATGTTGACGACGCCGGCGATGGCGTCGGTGCCGTACTGGGCGGCGGCGCCGTCGGTCAGCACTTCGATGCGGCCGATGCCGGCCATCGGAATGAAGCCCAGGTCGGCGGCGGCGGCGCCTTGGTAGACGCCCGACAGCACGGCGAGGTTGCCGGTGGTGTGACGGCGCTTGCCGTTGACCAGCACCAGGGCCTGGTTGGGCGAGAGGCCGCGCAGGCGGGCCGAAAGGGTCAGGTTGGCGGTGTCGCCGCCGAAGGCCTGGGCGTTGAACGACGGGACCAGGTTGGCCAGGCCGAGACGCAGGTCGACCGCGCCGGTGCGTTCCAGCGTGCTGGTGTCGACGACTTGGACGGGGGCGGGGCTGTCGATGACGCGCAGGCCAGTCTGGCGCGTGCCGGTGACGATGACGACGTCGATTTCGTTCTGATCGGCCGGCGCATCAGGTGCGGCGGCGAAAGCTTGTGCAGAGTATCCGAAAGTAACAGATAGCGCGGAAATACCCGCCAGAAGGGCAGGTTTAAAACGCCGAGTCATTAGTAACCCCCTCATTGTGTTTATTGACGCGTAATGATTCCCTCTTCCGTGGCGTTTTTCTCCCGACGATTATGATTTTTGACATTCACGCAAAAAATCATCGGATACTCCCCCGATGAATTCATGGGGAGGCAGGTTTCGGCGTTCGGCAATGGGGGGTGTTCTAGAAACGGTCACAACCGCGCCGGCGCCTCAATGGCGCCGTTTTGCGCGGCGGCGGGTCTCGGATTTTAGGCAGTTGGGTACGCGCGCTTTACACGCCTAGGGCGCGTACATGGTCGGTTTCACGCCACGAGGCGCATCGGCGGGGCCATTTCATCCGTCTCTTCGGTCTCGAAGAGGTCGAAGGCCTCTTCCCAGACCTGCAGGCGGGATTCGCGCAGTTCGGCGTCGTCGGTGACACGCACGATCTGGTCCTCGCGGTCGTTCCACACCAGGCCGATGTCGATCACGCGCTCGACGTCGCGGCCCAGCAGCAGGAACATGTCGGCCTTGGCCGCGCGCTCGTGGCTGATCCGGCGCAGGGTGCGGCCGTTGCCCATGTCGCGATGGATGTCGGCGAAGTCCATCACTGCCGAGATCATGGCCTGGTTCACGGGGGCGGTGGTCCAGGGGTTGCAAGCAAAGCGGGACATTGGCTTCTCCAGTCTCGACATCCGAACAATGACCAGGCATTGCGTCAGAAGCGGTCGTAAGTTGCCCCTCCGCTTGAGGAACGCATGAGACACGAGAAAGCTACACGGCTCCTGGATCTGGCCCGGATGCTGGCCGGTTCGGCCGAGGGCATGACCCTGGACGAGATGGCGCGCGCCCTGGACGTGGGCCGCCGCACTGCCGAGCGGATGCGTGACGCCGTCTGGACGGCCTTCCCGCAGATGGAGGCGATCGACGACCCGCCGACCAAGCGTTTCCGCATCCCCTCGGGCCTGGACGGCGTGTTCCAGACCCCGACCGCCGAGGAGCTGGCGGCGCTGCGCTCGGCCGCCGACAGCTACAAGGCCTCGGGCGCCGAGGCGCGGGCGGCTTCGCTCTATGCTCTGGAGGGCAAGCTGCTGTCGGCCCTGCGCGGCGCGGCCCGCCGCAAGGTGGCCCCGGATGTCGAGGCCCTAGTCCAGGCCGAGACCATCGCCGTCCATGCCGGGCCGCGCCCGTTCGAGGACCAGGCGCTGCTGACCGCCATCCGCACCGCGATCATGGGGCTGTCGGCCCTGTCGTTCACCTACAAGGGCGGCACCACGCCGGGGCGCACCCGTGAGGTGACGCCGCTGGGCGTTCTGTTCGGCCGCAGCAACTATCTGGTGGCGTCGGAAGGGGCGGGCGGTCCGCGCTCCTGGCGCCTGGACCGGATGAGCGACCTGAAGGTGCTGGATAGGCCGGCCTCGCCGCCCGAGGACTTCTCGCTGCAGGCCTTCGCGGACGAGAGCTTCGGCATCTATCACGACGAGATCCAGGACGTGGTGCTGCGGATCCATCCGCGCCGCGCCGAGGACGCCCTGCGCTGGCGCTTCCACGCCACCCAGAAGGTGAACCAGGAAGTCGACGGGTCGGTGACTGTGACCTTCCGGGCCGGCGGCATGCGCGAGCTGTCCTGGCACCTGTTCACCTGGGGCGGTGATATCGAGATCGTCGGGCCTCAGGTTCTCAAGGACATGATGGTCCAGGAGCTTCGCGAGGCTGGTCGCGCCCACGGGGCGTGGTAGGGACGCAGGATGAATTACCGCCACGCCTTCCACGCCGGCAACTTCGCCGACCTGCATAAGCACGCGATCGTGCTGGCCATGCTGTCGGCGCTCCAGAGCGAGAGCGACGCTGTGTCGATGATCGACACCCATGCCGGGGCAGGGGGCTATGACCTGTCCGGCGAGATGGCCCGCCGCTCGGGCGAGGCCCAGGCGGGGATCTTCCGGCTGAAGGCGGCCGAGGATGCGCCGGCGGTGTTCGGTTCGCTGCTGAAGGCGGTGGCCGACATGAACGGCGGGCGGGAGGGTGACCTCTATCCCGGCTCGCCGCTGTTGATGGCGCGAGGCCTGCGCAAGGCCGATCGCTACGCCGGCTGCGAACTGCGCCCCGACGACGCGGCGCTGCTGCGCAAGACCCTGGCGCCCTACGCCAACGCCCAGGCCCTGGAGGCCGACGGTTTCGCGACCGCCGTCCAGCAGGCGGGCAGGGGCGGCCGGGCCTTCGTGGTCATCGACCCGCCGTTCGAGCGGCCGGATGACTACAAGCGCATCGCCGAGACGACCAAGGCGGTCCTGGCCCGCGCGCCTGACGCGACCTTCGCCATTTGGCTGCCGATCAAGGACCTGGAGACCTTCGACGCCTTCCTGCGGATGATGGAAACCGTCACAGGCGATCTGTTAGTGGCCGAGCTCCGCCTCCGGCCCCTGACGGATCCCATGAAGATGAACGGCTGCGCGATGGTGATGATCGGCGCGCCCGCCGCGATCGACGAGGCGGCGGCGCAGGCCGGCGACTGGATCGCCGCGCGCCTGGGCGACAAGGGCGGCCGCTCGCGCGTCTGGCGCACGTGAGCAAGACGCCGCCGACCCTGGCGCAGGCCCTGCCGGTCTGGCTGAAGATCGGCCTGCTGGGGTTTGGCGGTCCAGCCGGCCAGATTGCGCTGCTGCACAAGGAAGTGGTCGAGCAGCGCGACTGGATCGACGATGACACGTTCGCGCGGGCCTTGAGCTTCTGCATGCTGTTGCCGGGGCCGGAAGCTCAACAGCTGGCCACCTGGCTGGGCTGGCGGCTGCATGGCGTGCGGGGCGGCGTGGCGGCGGGGCTGCTGTTCGTGTTGCCGGGCCTCCTGGTGATGCTGGGGCTGTCGGCGCTGTATGTCGCGCACGGCCGCTCGGACTGGGCGGGACCAGTGCTGCTGGGCCTGAAGGCGGCGGTGGTGGCGCTGGTGCTGCAGGCCCTGCTGAAGATCGGCAAGCGCGCGATCAAGGACCGGCTGGCGGCCTTCGTCTGTGGCGCGGCCTTCGTGGCTCTGTCTTTCACGACCCTGCCGTTCCCGTTGGTGATCCTGGCCGCCGGCGTCCTGGGCTGGGCGACGACCAAGGCGGGGAGCAAGTCTGCGCCGCGCCCCGCGCCGCTGAAGGGGCAGGCGAAGACGGCCCTGGCGTGCCTGGCCCTGTGGATCGCCCCGATCGCCCTGGCGTGGCTGGTCGCGCCGGGCTCGGTCCTGGCCTGGATGGGCCTGTCGTTCGGCGGGCTGGCGGCGATCAGCTTTGGCGGGGCCTATGCGGCCCTGGCCTATATCGGCCAGGCGGCGTCGGGGTTCGGCTGGCTGACGGCCAACCAGATGCTCGACGGCCTGGGCCTGGCCGAGACCACGCCGGGGCCGCTGATCCTGGTCTTCGTCTTCGTCGGCTTCGTCGGGGCCTTCCAGACCGCGCCGGCCGAGTGGGCGTGGCTGCTGGCTGTGCTGGGCGGGCTTATGGCGGCCTGGGTGACCTTCGCCCCGTCGTTCCTGTGGATCTTCGCCGGCGGGCCCTTGTTCGAGCGTTGGGGGCGTGAGCCTCAGCCCGCGCGGGCCCTGGCCCTGATCTCGGCCGCCTCGGTCGGGGTGATTGGCCAGCTGGCCCTGTGGTTCGCCATCCACCTGTTCTTCCGCAGCGGCCAGACGATGGAGGTCGCAGGCGTGGTCAAGGTCATGCTGCCGGACCTGGCCAGCCTGGACTACGGCGCGGTGGGCGTGACAGTGCTGGCCCTGATGCTGGTGTTCGCCACCCGCCTGCCGATGCTGGCCATGATCGCCGTGACGGTGGTTGCGGGGATCCTCCTGAAGGTCGTCGGAGTTGCTTGACGTAAGGTGAGCATTTTTGCGGTTGCGAACGCGTTTTCCGTGTTATGCTGCAGCGCAATAGATCGCCGGCGCTGGAGCACCTCCCCATGGTTTCGATCTTCTCTTTCCTTCCTGAATACAAGGCCGACAAGGTCGAGCCCGAGACCGTCCCGCACGTGGCGATCGGCGCGGCCTCGCCGCTGTGGCTGATGTTCGGTGGCGCCGCGATGGCGGGCGCTTCCTACTGGTGGTGGGCCAATCGCTGGCGCGAGGCGGTCAATGTCGAGGCCCTGATGGCCTTGGCCCCGGAGCCGGTCGCGCCGCCCGTCGAGAGCGTGGCGGTTCTGGACGCTGCGCCTCTGCCGGTTGCCGAGCCGGTCATCGAGGCCGTGACCCTGGTCGCCGAAACGACCGAGACCGTGCTCGACGCCACGCAAGAGATCGTCGAAGCCGCGGCCGAGCCGGTGGTCGAGGCCATCGTCGCCGCCAATGAAGACATCGCCGAAGCGGTGGTCGAACCCGTCGTCGCGGCCGAGCCCGTGGTCGAGGAGGTCGTCGAGGCCGCCGCCGAAGCGCCGGTCGAGGTCGTCGAAGCCGCCGCGCCCGTCGTCGAGGACGTCGCGAAGACCGCCGAAGCTCTTACGGACGACCTGACCCAGCTGGTCGGCATCGGCCCCAAGCTGGCCGCCTCGCTGGGCGAGCTGGGCGTGACCAAGTTCAGCCAGATCGCCGCCTGGACGCCCGACGAGCTGGCCTCGTTCGACGCGCTGCTGAACCTGAAGGGCCGCGCCGAGCGCGACGCCTGGATCGCCCAGGCCAAGCGGTTGCTTCCCGCGGTGAACTGAAACCTTCAAGCCTTGAATATTACCAGGCCGCCGGCTCGCCCCGGCGGCCTTTTTCGTGCCTGAAGTTGCTGCACTTTCCGTGCGCGTAAGCTGCTCAAAAGGCTGCGAAATGCCCCGTCGAACACCGCTAGTGCGTGCGAGATGCCACAGTTCGTCCAAAATGCGACAAAACGGCGACGGTGAGATTGCACGAATTTAATGAAGCAGATTGGGTAGGCCTTAGCGGTACTTGTCGCGCCAAGGGGGCTTGGTGGGGAGGCGTGCCGCGAGTTCCGTAATAAAGGCGAAAATCCTCCAATGCTCACCCATCGCAGACATCTTCTGGCCTCGACGTTCATCGCCGGGCTGGCGGTCAGCGTTGCGTTGCCGGCCATGGCTCAAACGGCCGCTCCGCTACAGACCACCGACAGCAAGGCTTCGGATAATTCCGAGGTCGAGGCCGTCGTCGTCACCGGCTCGCGCATCAAGCGCAACGAGTTCAACAGCCCCGACCCGGTTCAGGTCATCACGGCCGACCAGGGGCGGCTGAAGGGCATCGGCAACACGGCTCAGTTGCTGCAGTCCTCGACCATCGCCTCGGGTTCGCCGCAGATCACGGCCGCCGTCTCCAGCGCCTTCGTCACCGACGGCGGCCCGGGTTCGGAAACCGTGTCGCTGCGCGGCCTGGGCGCCAATCGCACGCTGGTGCTGCTGAACGGCCGTCGCGCCGGTCCGGCCGGCACGCGCGGCGGCGTCTCGGCCTTCGACCTGAACGTGCTGCCGGTGTCCGCCATCGACCGCGTCGAAATCCTGAAGGACGGCGCCTCGTCGGTCTACGGCTCGGACGCCGTGGCCGGGGTCGTCAACATCATCACCAAGCGCGGCCAGGACGGCTTCAGCATCGACGCCTTCGCCAGCCAGCCCGAAAAGCACGGCGGCCAGGAGTTCCGCACCAGCGTCGGCTTCGGCAAGACGTTCTCGCGCGGCTTCTTCAACATCACCTACGACTACGCCAAGAAGACCGAGCAGACGCGCGGCCAGCGCGCCTGGACCAACTGCGGCCAGTCGTACATCTTCGACGCCAACGGCAAGCGCAAGGACACGATCGACCCGCGCACGGGCCAGACCCAGTGCCGCGACCTGCTGTACGATCAAGTCTGGCTGTACACCCTGCCGGACTTCGAAGGTCGCGACGGCAAGCTGCAGTTCGACTACAACAACAACCTGGGCAAATACATTCCGCAGTACCCGGCCGGTAAGGCAGGCGACTATCCGGGCATGCCGCCGGGCTTCTTCGTGGTCGGCGACAGCAACGATCCGGCCAATCCCGACATGGGCGTGCTGGACTACAACAGCCCCTACAACCTGGCCACGTCGGTGACGCCGCGCACCGAGCGCAACACGGTCTTCGCCCAGGCCTCGTTCGACGTGAACGACCATGTCGAAGCCTATGCCGAGGTGCTGCTGAACCGCCGCGCCACCAAGACCAATGGCTACCGCCAGTTCTGGACCTATCTCTACACCGAGGACTACGGCGACCCCTTCAGCGCCGGCTTCACCGGTGACTTCGTCCTCAGCCCGACCATCGTCACGCCGCGCGCTCGCGATGGCCAGAAGGTCGACTACCAGCGCTATGTCGGCGGTCTGCGCGGCGACTTCGGCGACACCTTCCTGAAGGGCTGGGACTGGGACATCTTCGCCCAGTACAGCCACAACAAGGGCCTGTACTCGCAGGACGTGCTGCTGGCCGACGCCGTCAACAGCGCCGACGGCCGCACCGATTTCGGAACGACGGGTCTGGGCAAGCCCAACCCGATCCCGCGCCCGACCGCCTCGTGCGTCGGCTACACCACGCCGATCAGCAAGCGTAAGTGCGTCGACGTGAACTGGATGTCGCCCGACTTCCTGGCCGGCAAGTACACGCCGGAAGAAGAGGCGTTCCTGTTCGACACCGAAACCGGCAAGACGATCTACAAGCAGTTGGCGATCGAAGGCTCGGTCTCGGGCGACCTGTTCAAGCTCCCGGCCGGCACGGTCGGCGCCGCCTTCGGCGTCGCCTATCGCAAGGACGAGATCAACGACACCCCCGGCGCCATCACCCGCGCCGGCAATATCTGGGGCTCGTCGACCTCGGGCATCACCGCCGGCAAGGACACGACCAAGGAAATCTACGGCGAACTGGGCGTTCCGCTCGTGAAGAACGTGCCGTTCATCCAGTCCTTGGACCTGTCGCTGTCGGGCCGCTACACCGACGTCAACAGCTATGGCAGCGACCAGACCTACAAGATCGGCCTGAACTGGCAGATCATCCCGTCGGTTCGCCTGCGCGCCACGCGCGGCACCTCGTTCCGGGCCCCGGCGCTGTTTGAACTGTACAAGAACGCAGAGACTGGCTTTGCCGATCAGCGCTCGATCGATCCCTGCATCCGCTGGCAGTCGAACCTGACCGCCGGCAACATCACGCAACGCGTCGCCGACAACTGCAAGGCCGCCGGCATTCCGCCCGCCTATACCGGCGCGGGCGCGCAAGCGACGGTCACTTCTGGCGGTGGCGCCGGCGCGCTGGACGCTGAAACCTCGAAGGCCACGACCTACGGCATTATCTGGACGCCGAAGTTCGCTGACCTGAAGGTGGCGGTCGACTATTTCGACATCCAGGTGAACGACGAGATCACTCAGGTGGGCGCGGCCCGGATTGTCAGCGGCTGCTACAAGTCGCTGAACTTCCCGAACGATGGGCTTTGCTCGTTGTTCAAGCGCGGCCCGTCCAACCTGATCACGGACGTCACCGACAACTACCTGAACATCGCCAAGCAGGTGAACAAAGGCCTGGACCTGACCGTGAACTACGGCCAGGACCTGCCTTGGGACATCCGTCTGGATACCGAGCTGCAGTCGACCTGGCAGTTCAAGGACACCACGGCCCTGTTCGCCGACACCGTCGTCGACAGCAACGGTTTCGTGGGCGATCCGGACTGGACCGGCCAGCTGAACTTCCGCTTCACCAAGGGTGACTGGGCCGCGCTGTGGGGCATCGACATGATCGGCAAGGCCTCGGATGCCGAGGACTATGCCGACAAGAACACGGCCGGGACCACGTTCTACAAGATCCACACCGAGTTCACGGCCTATCACAGCCTGTCGCTGCAGAAGAAGTTCGAGGACTTCACCCTGCTGGGCGGCGTGGCCAACATCTTCAATGAGGCCCCGCCCCAGGTCACCCTGTCCCAGGGTAACTACAACACGGTGGGCCGTTCGGTGCTGGCCTCGCAGTACGACTATATCGGCCGCCGCATGTTCGTGAGCTTCCAAGCGAAGTTCTAAGCACGCGAAGGCGGGATGCGAGCGCCGAGAGGCGTTTCGCGTCCCGCCGTCACGGTCTAGTCTTTGGGCGGCGGAGCGATCCGCCGCCTTTTGTTTTCGAGTCGCGGGAAGCCTCCGTCGTGAACGCCATCATCCGGGGCAAGCCCGACAATCTGGACGAGATCGGCCAGCGCTTCGACCGCGCCCGTCTCTCCCAATCCGTCTTCCTGAACAGCGTGCCCAAGGCCGGCACCCACCTGATCCGCAACATTCTGCGGATGTTCGTCGCGCCCGAGCAGCACTGGCCGCGCGAGTACATCCAGCACGCCCTGCTGGGTCGCAGCCGCGACGCCTTCGATCCCAAGGCCCCGATGATCAGCTGGGGCCACATGCTGTTCTCGGACGAGTCCGCCGTAGCCCTGCGCGACGTGCGCCACATCGTGCTGGTGCGTGACCCCTATGACTGGGTGCTGGCGCGGGCGCGCTTCTACCTGTCGGACGAGTTCCAGGGGAACCTGAACCACATCAAGGACGGCGGGGCGGCGGTCGAGGACGTCATCATGATGATGATCCTGGGCGCCCACGGCCGCGTGCCGGACCTGCGCGATATCTTCAGCATGAACGCCGTGGCCTGGATGGGCTCCAGCGCCGTGATCGTCCGCTACGAGGACATCGTCGACAGCCTCAAGGACCTGGGCTCCAAGCGGGCCGAGGCCTTCTTTCGCCAGCTCTTGGGCGATTGCGGCATCGACCTGCCGGCCGACTGGCGCGAGCGCGTCGAGGCCGGCGCCGACCCGCGCGAGAGCCGCACCGCCCGCGAGAACCTGCAGGTGACGGCCGAGGTGCCCAAGGTGCTGTCCGACGTCCACAAGCAGGTCGTCGACTTCCATGTGCCGGGCCTGCGGGCGCTGCTGGGTTACGCCTGAGCATGACTGACAACACTGAGCTGTGGGCGCTGTGGAAGCGCCTGAAGAGCCATTTCCCGGTCTGGTCGCTGTTGCCGTCTTCCATCTGGACGCCCGGCGCCTGGGGCTATGTCGGCGTCGACTTCCTCAGCGGCTTTCGCAAGAACCCGTCGACGATCCGTTCGTTCGCGCTGCTCGAAGGCGTCGACGAGGCCACGTTCGACGCGCTGTCGGCCCTGGCCAATCTGAACGTGCGCCGGCAGGACCAGATCTTGCGGGTGGTGATCATCGGCTACCTGACCGTGCCGCTGTCGATCGTGGCGCTGCTGGCCGAGCTGGCCGGCGACAGCGTGATGAGCTTCGTCCGGGGCAACCTGCACATGGTCATCGTCAGCGCCTGCACCGCGACCATGGGGCCGCTGATGTACCTGATGAGCCATTGGCGCTCGCGCCAGATCGTCAGCGTGCTGGACCTGATCCGCATCGAACGCGGCCAGGCGCCGTTCACGGCGCTGGAGCTGCGGGAGGAGTAGGGGGAGGATCTTAGAGTTAGCGCCGCCGCTCCATCATCACGATCGGAGACCCCTTGTAGGTCGCATGGGCCTTGATCCTGAACCCCACCTTAGCCGCCAGGGCCAGGGAGGCGGCGTTGTCGGCGTCGATGATGCAGGGCACGACCTCCGGCGCCAGGGCCTGGTCGATCCAGTTCAGGCCCGCCCGCACCGCCTCGGTGCCGAATCCATGGCCGTGCGACCAGGCCGCCAGCACCCAGCCCATCTCCGGCAGGTCGTACAGGCTGGGCGTCAGGTCGCGGCGCAGGTCGGCGAAACCGACCTCGCCGACATAACGCCCCGTCGAGGTCTCGCGCACCGCCCAGTAGCCGAAGCCCAGCACCTCCCACAGGCCGCGGGCGCGCATCAGGCGGGTCCAGCTTTCCTCCTCGGTGAAGGCGCGGCCGCCGACGTGGCGGACCACCACGGGATCGGCCCACATGGCCTTGCTGTCCTCGAAGTCCGACAGCTGCGGCGCGTTGAGCGTGAGGCGGGCGGTGGTCAGGGTCGGGACGGGCATGCAGACTCGGCGTTTGCGGCGGACGCCCCGCAAGCTACACCGGCTCCACGACCTGGAAAGAGCCCATGACCGCCCCCGCCGACGCCATCGCCGCCCGCCGCAAGCTGACCAACAAGCTGATCGCCGCCAAGGACGCCGCGCGGCTGCGGCCGTTCTTCGATCCGCGCATGACCCTGATCGCCGGCGACGGCTCGCTGCTGCTGGGGGCCGAGGACGTGCTGGCCGCCTTCGCCAGCCAGTTCGCCGATCGGGGCTTCATCGCCTATGTCCGCACGACCGAGCAGATCGACCTGGACGCCGATGGTAACCGCGCCGCCGAACGCGGCCGCTGGGTCGGCTCCTGGAAGGACGCGGCCGAGCAGTCGGGGACCTATCTGGCCACCTGGAAGAAGGTCACCGGCCAGTGGGTGATCGAGAACGAGCTCTACGTGACGCTCGCATGATCGGTGTGACCGCAATCATCGCTGGATTTCGCCGGATGACTCGGAATTAATTTCGCCAAACTCGCGCAAGGGGCTTACCCCTTCGCCTCCAATTCGGCTCCTGGGAGGGAAAGCCTTGCTCAATCGTCGCCATATGATGTTCGCCACCGCCGCCGCGGGGTTCGCCGCCACCGGTGGTCTGCCGACCCTGGCCCTGGCCCGCGAGGGTGAAGTCGCCAAGCTGAACGCCTTGTTCGACGACATCATGGCCAAGCAGCTGCGCCAGTCGCCCGAGACGGCCACCAGCCTGGGCCTCGACAGCGGCGACCTGGCCTGGACCAAGGATCTGCTCAGCGACCGCTCGGCCGCCGCCATCGAGGCGGGCAAGGTCCAGACCGCCAAACAGCTGGCCGACCTGCGCGCCATCGACCGCAAGGCCATCAAGGGCATGGATGCGGCCAACTACGACACCGTCGAGTTCGTGCTGGCCGTCCAGGACGAGGGCAACAAGCAGTTCACCTACGGCGGCGGCGGTTCGGGCGCGCCCTACGTCCTCTCGCAGCTGACCGGCAGCTACCAGCAGATGCCGGACTTCCTGGACACCCAGCACAGCATCGAGACCAAGGCCGACGCCGACGCCTATCTGGCGCGGATGGAGGGCTTCGCCCGCCTGATGGATCAGGAAACCGCCCTGGCCAAGCAGGACATGGCCGACGGCGTGATCCCGCCGGACTTCATCATCGACAAGACCCTGATCCAGATGAAGGCCTTCGCCGACACCCCGACGGCCGACGCGCCGCTGGTCAAGTCGATCGCCCGCCGCACGAAAGAGAAAAACATTGGGGGCGACTGGGCCGGTGAAGCCTCCAAGATCTACGAAGGCTCGGTGCTGCCGGCCCTGAAGCGCCAGATCGCGCTGATGGAATGGGCCCGCCCCAAGGCCGTGCACGACGCCGGCTGCTGGCGCCTGAAGGACGGCGGCGCCTACTACGCTACGTCGCTGAAGAACTACACGACTTCGGATCTGAAGCCGGACGAGATTCACCAGCTGGGCCTGGACCTGGTCAAGTCGATCTCGGCCGAGGCCGACAAGCTGTTCAAGAGCATCGGCATGAAGACCGGCACGGTCGGCGAGCGCATGGCCAAGCTGGGCGAGGACTTCTATCCGAACACGGATGCGTCCAAGGAACAGCTGATCAAGGACCTGAACGAGAAGGCCGCCTGGATCCAGAAGCAGCTGCCGGCCTATTTCGGCGCGCTGCCCAAGGCCCCGCTGGAAATCCGCCGCGTGCCCAAGGCCATCGAAGCCGGCGCGCCGGGCGGCTACTACAACTCGCCCTCGCTCGACGGTAAGCGCCCCGGCATCTACTGGATCAACCTGCGCGACACCAAGGAGCAGGCCAAGTACACCCTGACCACCCTGACGGTGCACGAGGGCGTCCCGGGTCACCACCTGCAGCTGTCGATCTCGAACGAGGCCAAGGGCCTGCCCATGATCCGCAAGATCATCGGCTTCTCGGGCTACACCGAGGGCTGGGCGCTCTATTCCGAGCAGCTGGCCGTCGAGATGGGCATCTACAAGACCGACCCGCGCGGCCACATCGGCATGCTGCACGACGCCCTGTTCCGCGCCGTGCGCCTGGTGGTCGACACCGGCATGCACCACAAGAAGTGGAGCCGCGAGCAGGCCGTGAAGTACATGGCCGAGACCATGGGCGACGAGGAAAGCGGCTCGATCACCGAGATCGAGCGCTACGTCGTGTGGCCGGGCCAGGCCTGCAGCTACATGATCGGCAAGATCGTCTGGCTGCGCGTCCGCGCCAAGGCTCAGAAGGCCCTGGGCAAGAAGTTCGACATCCGCGAATTCCACGACGCGGGCCTGCTCTCGGGCATGACCCCGCTGACCACCCTGGAACGCGTGATCGACGACTACATCGTCGCGAAGGGCGGCAAGGCCTAGACCTTACCCCCAGCTGTCGGAAGCCCCGGCCCGGCGCGCAACGGCTTTGACCGGCGCGCTGGGTCGCAGGGCGGGGGCGGGCTTGTCGACGGGCTTGCCGTAGAGCCAGCCCTGGGCGAAGTCGACGCCGGCGGCGCGGACGATCTCCTCGACCTCGACGGTCTCGACCATCTCGGCGACCGTGCGGATCTTCAGGTCGCGGCACAGCTCGACCAGGCGGCGCACCAGGGCGCCGTCGCGGCCGTTGTCGGCCAATTCGCGGACGTAGCGGCCGTCGATCTTGACGATGTCCAGCTGCAGCTGCTGCAGGTAGGCGAACGAGGACGAGCCGGCCCCGAAGTCGTCCAGGCAGACCAGCGAGCCCATGCCGCGCAGGCTCTGGATGTGCTGGTTGGCCACGGTCAGGTTGTCGATGGCGCGGGTCTCGGTGATCTCGAAGATCAGCCGGCCCTTGGCCTCGTCGTACTTGGCGAGCAGGCGGCTGACATGGTCGACGAAGCTCTCGTTGCCGATCGTCTGGCCCGAGACGTTGACCGCCAGGCGCAGCTTGCGCTCCTGGTCATTGGCCAGCTTCTTGACGGCCTGCTCGACGATGGCGTGGTCCAGCTCCTCGATCAGGTCAAATTCCTCGGCCATGCGGATCAGGGCGAACGGGCTGCCGCCGTCCTCGAACCGCACCAGGGCCTCGTGGTGATGGGCCAGGCCCGTGGCCAGCGAGACCACCGGCTGGTAGGCCAGCGTGAAGCGCCGCTGGCTGACCGCCACGCCCAGGGCGCCGGCGCGGGCCAGGGTCCGCTTCACGGACCGGTTCATCGCCTCCGACAGGGTCATCGGCGGCATGTCCTTCAGGCCCTCGCGCAGGAAGTCGTCGAGGGCGTAGCGCAGGGCGCGAAGGGCGCGGGACGAGCCGCCGCCGGACTCCAGCGGCACCACGTGGGCGTCGGCTTCGGCGCTGACCATCTTGGTCAGGCGCTTGACCATGTTCTCGGGCCGGTCGTCGCGCTGGCGCAGCAGGGCGAAGCGGTCGGGCGACAGGCGGGTGGCGGCCGAACCGCCGTGCGACTCGGCGCGGACGGCGCTGGCGACGCGGACGTCCAGGGCCTGGGCCTCGCTGGGCGTCAGGCCTTCGCGCATGGCGCCCAGGCCCGCGAACTCGACCATGGCCAGTTCCAGCTCCAGGCCCGTGACGCGGGCGGCCTCGAACAGGCCCTGGGCGATGTCGTCGAACGACTCGCGGGGCTGCAGGCTGTCGGCGGTCAGGGGCGGGCCGGCCGACTGGGCGGCGGTGGCGGCGCACGAGACGCGGCCGTCGTTCTCGGGCAGGGCGCGCAGGATGACCCGCACGCAGCGATCCTCGGCCCCGGCCAGGCGCAGCACCACCGGACCCCGGCGGATGCCGTCGTCGGCGCAGCTGAGCATGGCCTCCATCAGCGGGCGGTCGTCGGGGTGGAACAGATCGGACCAGGCCTGGCCCATCAGGCCGGCCTCGCTCTTGCCCATGACCTTTTGCGCGGCGCCCAGCGCCAGGCGCACACGGCCGCTCTGCAGCTCGACGAGAAGATCGGCGCTGGCGAAGGCCAGGCCCAGAAGGCGGCGCGGATCGATGGACAAGTCTGCAGTCCCCCCAAAGACTGGACCATAAGAAGCAGTGAAGCTGGCACAGCGGGACTTAAGGACCGGTTTCGGCGCGGCGGGTGTCACGGAATTTCCGGCCCGGCAGGGTGCGGCATTCTGGCCTACGTCAGAAACGGACGTTTCTGCTTATGAGAACATCTTGCGAACCTGGAACAAAGCATGTACGCCTTTAACTGTGTTCCACAGGTCGTTGGGACGCGGCGCTGGAAGCGCCGATCGGGCGACCGGAATCATGGGATAGAGGGCGGATCAACAATGACCAGTCAGGCGGCTTTGAAACTCGTGGGCAAGGAAGAAGGCGACAAGCAACGCGCGCTAGAGGCGGCTCTCGCCCAGATCGACCGCGCGTTCGGCAAGGGCTCGGTGATGAAGCTGGGCGAAAAGGGCAAGGTCGAGATGGAGTCCGTCTCCACCGGCTCGCTCGGCCTGGACATCGCCCT
This sequence comes from Caulobacter sp. GW821-FHT12D05, assembly GCF_058807295.1. Taxonomy (NCBI): domain Bacteria; kingdom Pseudomonadati; phylum Pseudomonadota; class Alphaproteobacteria; order Caulobacterales; family Caulobacteraceae; genus Caulobacter; species Caulobacter sp. GW821-FHT12D05. The sequence goes on along the minus strand of NZ_JBXAQO010000005.1, from coordinate 200,402 downwards.
GGGCATCGGCGGCCTGCCCAAGGGGCGGATCATCGAGGTCTATGGCCCGGAAAGCTCGGGTAAGACCACCCTGGCCCTGCACGTGGTGGCGGAAGTCCAGAAGGCCGGCGGCACCGCCGCCTTCGTCGACGCCGAGCACGCGCTGGATCCGTCCTACGCGCACAAGCTGGGCGTCAATCTCGACAGCCTGCTGGTCTCGCAGCCCGACAACGGCGAACAGGCCCTGGAGATCACCGACACCCTGGTGCGCTCGGGCGCCGTCGACATCGTGGTTATCGACTCGGTCGCGGCCCTGACGCCGAAGGCGGAAATCGAAGGCGAGATGGGCGACAGCCTGCCGGGCCTGCAAGCCCGTCTGATGAGCCAGGCGCTGCGCAAGCTGACCGCCTCGATCAACAAGGCCAACACCATCGTCATCTTCATCAACCAGATCCGTCACAAGATCGGCGTGATGTACGGCAGCCCGGAAACCACCACGGGCGGCAACGCGCTGAAGTTCTACGCCTCGGTGCGCCTGGACATCCGCCGCACCGGTTCGGTGAAGGTCCGTGACGAGATCATCGGCAACAATGTCCGCGTGAAGGTGGTCAAGAACAAGGTGGCCCCGCCGTTCCGCGAGGTCGAGTTCGACATCATGTACGGCGAGGGCATCTCCAAGCTGGGCGAAGTCATCGACCTGGGCGTCAAGGCCGGGATCATCGACAAGGCCGGCTCGTGGTTCTCGTACGGCAGCCAGCGCATCGGCCAGGGCCGCGACAATGTCCGCGAGTTCCTGAAGACCAATCCCGACGTCGCCGCCTCGATCGAAGCGGCCGTCCGCAAGTCGTCGCAGAAGATCGAGGAAGAGCTCCTGGTCGGCGGCCCGGAGGACGGCGAGGAAGAATAGTCCTCGCAAGGTTTCGCGGCCCTCGCCCGACCCCGGGCGTCCCCGCCTTCAACACGCCCGCGGCCGGACCGCCGCGAGGGCCGCGATTGCAGGCCGCCTGGACCCCATGCCAGGCGGCCTATTTCGTTTCTGGAGCGGGCAGGATGGAGATCCTCCCCCTAGCGAGGGAGGTGGCGCGCAGCGCAGGAGGGGGAAGGGCAGGGGTGTCCAACCAAACCCCGTCATCCCGCGCTTTATGCGCGGGACCCATCTGTCCGCCGCAAGTGCGGAGCGGACCGAAGCTCTCACGCGGAAGCTGACCCATGGGTCCCGTGAACAAGTCGCGGGATGACGGCTGGAGGGCTGGTTGAGCAAAACTCAGCCTCCGAACCCGCCCTTTTCCACCTCAACCCGGGTCACCATCTGTGGATCGGTTTCCCCTCCGCCAAAAACCGCGCTATGCAGCGCGCGACTCCCGGCCGCTCGCCGGACGCCCACACTTGAGACGCTCATGCCCAGCTTGAACGAGATCCGCAGCACCTTCCTCGACTACTTCGGCAAGGCCGATCACGCGGTGACGCCGTCGGCGCCGCTGGTGCCGCAGAACGATCCGACCCTGCTGTTCGTCAATGCCGGCATGGTGCCGTTCAAGAACGTGTTCACCGGCGCCGAGACGCCGGCCCATCCGCGCGCGGCCAGCTCGCAGAAGTGCGTCCGCGCCGGCGGCAAGCACAACGACCTGGACAATGTCGGCTACACCGCTCGCCACCACACCTTCTTCGAGATGCTGGGCAACTTCTCGTTCGGCGACTACTTCAAGGAACAGGCGATCCACCACGCCTGGACCCTGCTGACCGGCGAGTTCAAGCTGCCTAAGGAAAAGCTGCTGGTCACGGTGTACCACACCGACGACGAGGCGGCCGACCTGTGGAAGAAGATCGCCGGGCTGTCCGACGACCGCATCATCCGCATCCCGACCAGCGACAACTTCTGGTCCATGGGCGACACCGGCCCCTGTGGCCCGTGCTCGGAAATCTTCTTCGACCACGGCGAAGGCATCCCCGGCGGCCCTCCGGGCAGCCCGGATGAAGACGGCGACCGGTTCATCGAGATCTGGAACCTGGTCTTCATGCAGTTCGAGCAGCTGGCCGGCGGCGAGCGTGTCTCGCTGCCCAAGCCCTCGATCGACACCGGCATGGGTCTGGAACGCGTCGCGGCCGTGCTGCAGGGCGTGCACAACAACTACGACGTCGACCTGTTCAAGAGCCTGATCGCCGCGTCGGTCGAGCTGACTGGCGTCAAGGCCGAGGGCGACCAGGCCCCGTCGCACCGCGTCATCGCCGACCACCTGCGCTCGTCGTCGTTCCTGCTGGCCGATGGCGTGACGCCGTCGAACGAAGGCCGTGGCTACGTCCTGCGCCGGATCATGCGCCGCGCCATGCGCCACGCCTATCTGCTGGGCGCCAACGAGCCCCTGATGCACCGCCTGGCCCCGACCCTGGTGGCCGAGATGGGCCAGGCCTATCCGGAACTGCGCCGCGCCGAGGCCTCGATCGTCGAGACCCTGCGCCAGGAAGAAGAGCGCTTCCGCGTCACCCTGGGCCGCGGCATGGGCCTGCTGGACGAGGCCACCGCCAACCTGACCAGCGGCGGCGTGCTGGACGGCGACACCGCCTTCAAGCTCTACGACACCTACGGCTTCCCGCTGGACCTGACCCAGGACGCCGTGCGCGCCAAGGGCCTGACCGTCGATACCGACGCCTTCGATGCGGCCATGGAAAAGCAGCGCCAGATGGCGCGCGCCAACTGGGCCGGCTCGGGCCAGCAGGCCGGCGCGGCCGCCTGGTTCGCGATCAAGGAAAAGGCCGGCGCGACCGACTTCGTCGGCTATGAGAACACCGAGACCACGGGCGTCGTGAAGGCGCTGCTGGTCGACGGCGTCGAGGTCGAGAGCGCCACCGGCGGGACGACCGTCGAGGTGCTGCTGGACCGCACCAGCTTCTACGCCGAGAGCGGCGGCCAGGCCGGCGACACCGGCGTGCTGGAAGCCAACGGCCGCGAGAACAAGGTGATCGACACCCAGAAGCAGGCTGGCGAACTGTTCGTCCACCGCGTCGAGCTGTCGGGCGACCTGAAGGTCGGCGACCAGGTCGTGGCCTCGGTCGACGCCGAGCGCCGCCACACCACCCGCTCGAACCACTCGGCCGCCCACCTGGTGCACGCCGCCCTGCACCATGTGCTGGGCCCGCACGTCGCCCAGAAGGGCCAGATGGTCGACGGCGAACGCATGCGCTTCGACTTCAGCCACGGCGGTCCGCTGACGGCCGAGGAGCTCGACAAGATCGAGGCCGAGGTCAACGAGGTCATCCGCCAGAACGTCCCGGCCGAGACCAAGGAAATGGCTCCGCAGGAGGCCATCGAGGCCGGCGCCGTGGCCCTGTTCGGCGAAAAGTACGGCGACAGCGTTCGCGTGCTGACCCTGGGCAAGTCGCTGGCCGACGAGGCCAAGGCCTATTCGGTCGAACTGTGCGGCGGCACCCATGTGGCCCGCACCGGCGACATCGCGCTGTTCAAGATCGTCTCGGAGCAGGGCGTCGCCGCCGGCGTGCGCCGCATCGAGGCCCTGACCGGCGAGGCGGCCCGCCGCTTCCTGCTGGACCAGGCGGGCGTGGCCAAGTCGTTGGCCGACCAGTTCAAGACCCCGGTCGCCGAAGTCGGCGCCCGCGTCGACGCCCTGATCGCCGACCGCAAGCGCCTCGAGAAGGAACTGGCCGACGCCAAGAAGCAGCTGGCCCTGGGCGGCGGCGGCGGTGCGGCGGCCGGTCCTGAGGACATCAACGGCACGGCCCTGATCGCCCGCGTCCTGGACGGCGTCGGCGGCAAGGAACTGCGCGGCGTCGCCGAGGAGTTCAAGAAGCAGCTGACCAATGGCGGCGTCGTCGCCCTGGTCGGCACCAGCGACGGCAAGGCCGCCGTCACCGTGGCCGTCACCGCCGACCTGACCGGCAAGTTCAGCGCCGCTGACCTCGCCAAGGCCGCCGTGATCGCCATGGGTGGCCAGGGCGCCGGCGGCAAGGCCGACTTCGCCCAAGGCGGCGCGCCCGACGACAGCAAGGCCAACGAAGGCCTCGCGGCGGTGAAGGCGGCGCTGGCCGGCTGATCTGGCCGATAGCTTGAAACGAGATGAGGGGACGCTGAGAGGCGTCCCCTTTTTCATGTCCGAAGAGACTGGAAGCGATCGCCGGATCCACTATGCCGCCGCGCGAAGTCGATGAACGCCTTGAACGCGGCGGTCGGATTGCGCCGGCTCGGATAATAGAGGCTCAAGGGCGCCAGCGTGGGCGTCCAATCCTCAAGCACGCGCACAAGGCGTCCCGCCTCGATGTCGTCTCGCACGTCGGACTCCATCGCGAGGGTCAGACCGACGGAGGCGAGAGCGGCGGCGCGTGCGAGGCTCGCTTCGTCGAGGGTGATGGCGCCCTCGACGTCGACATGGACCGATTGCCCATCCTTCTCGAACGGCCAGCGATAGATCGCGCCATTGGGAAGCCGGACGCGGAAACAAGAATGCTGGGCGAGGTCCTGGGGGATCTTGGGCGTCCCGTGCGCTGTCAAATAGGCTGGTGAGCCCACCACGACATTGCGCCGCGCGCGCCCCAGCGGAAGGGCTATCATGTCGGCCGGCACAAGGTCCGCGCTCCGGACGCCCAGATCGAAGCCGCCCGCGACAATGTCCACCAGACGTCCCTCAGTGACGACATCGATATGGACCTGAGGGTGCGCGCGCAGGAACGGCAGGACGAGCCAGGAGAAGATTTCCCGCGCCGCTGTCGGAAAGGCGTTGATGCGCAGCGTGCCTGACGGCGTAGCCTGTTGAGAGCGCGCAACCTCCATGGCCTCATGAATGTCGCGGACGGCGGGCGCGACTTGCGCGACGAATTGCTGGCCGGCCTCTGTCAGGGAGACGCTTCGCGTCGTCCGATTGAAAAGCCGTACACCGAGCGTGCGCTCCAGCTTTCCGACCGCATTGCTAAGCGCGGTCGTTGAAACCCCGAGCTCAAGCGCGGCCGTGCGGAACTTGCCCAGGCGGGCGACCATGAGGACGGCGTCCAATTCCGTCAGGCCACTCAGCGCCATTGTCCCGGTTTCCGTGATGAAGCGTCCCGGACTGTCCTGATTATCGCGTGATCTGTCCATCGCTACCTTGCTGACATCGCACTTTCAGCCGCCCCGGCACGGAAGTGCAGCAAGCAGGACAGAAACAAATGTCGCTCGACCTTCCATCCCCGATCGCCGCGTATGTGGCCGCGAACGCCCGCCTGGACGCCGCCGGCATGCTCGAGCCCTTCGCGGCCGACGCTGTCGTCCGCGACAACGGGGCCGTTCTGCGGGGCCACGCCGAAATCAGCGCCTTGTTTGAAGAGGCCGTGATCCCCGTGAAGGCGATCTTCACGCCCGACACCGCCCGCCACGAGGACGGCCAGGTCGTCGTCGAAGGCCCCGCCCACGGCGACTTCAAGGGCAGCCCGATCCGCTTCACCTATCGCTTCACGCTCGAAAACGACGCCATCAAAGCCCTGGAGATCACGGCATGACCCTCAAGGCTGATCCGACCGAGTTCGCGGGAAAGCGCGTGCTCATCAGCGGCGGCTCTAAGGGCTTGGGTCGCGCCACGGTGGATCGCTTCCTGGCCGGCGGCGCCCGGGTGATCACCGCCGCTCGCGGAAGCCTGGAGCCCATCGACGGCGTCGAGTTCGTCCAGGCGGACCTGATGACGGCGCAGGGCGGGGAAAGCTTGGCCAAGGCGGCGCTCGAGCGCCTGGGCGGCGTCGATATCCTCGCCCACGTGATCGGCGGTTCGTCCACGCCGGGCGGCGGCTTTGTCGCCCTGACCGACGATCACTGGCTCTCCGAACTGAACCTGAACCTGCTGGCCACGGTCCGCCTGGATCGCCTGCTGGTTCCCCAGATGATCGAGCGCGGCGCCGGCGCCGTGGTGCACGTCACCTCCATCCAGTCGGTTCTGCCTCTGCCCGAGGCGACCACGGCCTATGCCGCCGCCAAGGCCGCGCTCAGGACCTACAGCAAGTCGATCTCCAAGGAATTGGGTCCCAAGGGTGTGCGGGTCAACGCCGTCTCCCCCGGCTGGATCATGACCGAGTCGTCCGTCGAGTTGCTGAAGCGCCTGCAGGCCGCCAATGGCGGCACGATCGAGGAGGCGCGGCAACTCGTCCTGGACAGCCTGGGCGGGATCCCGATCGGGCGTCCGGCCGATCCCCATGAGGTCGCCGACGTCATCGCCTACCTGGCCTCGGATCGCGCCGCCGCGATCCACGGCGCGGAGTTTGTCATCGACGGCGGCACGGTGCCGACCGTCTGATTGCTGGCGTGCGTTCAGGCTTGGCCGAATGGGCTAAGCGTGGACGGACGTCCTGGCGGCTGACCGGGCGCCTACTTGGCGCCGGGCAGCTTGATCCCCAGCAGGACCAGTCGCTCGCCGGTGATCCCGAACCAGTGCGGCACGCCCGAGGGGACCAGAATGACATCGCCCGGGCCGAGCGTTCGTGTCGCGCCGCCTTCGATCTGGCCGCCTTCGATCAGGTTGGCGTTCTTGGGCTTGGCATCCGTCATGGTCCCGCCGGAGACCAGCGTGCCGGCGCCTTCCAGCACGATGGCGTATTCGGCTTCGGCGGGGTGAACAGCGGGGCGGCCCGGCTTCTTCCAGATTTCGATCGCCGCCACGTTGGCGCCGTCGCGGACCAGGGGGCGCCACATGAAGCCTTGGTCGGGCTTCATGGCGGTGAGCATGTCGCGGAGCTGGGCCTGGACATCCGCGCTGCTGGCGAAGCCGGACGGCTCGGCGGCGGAAGCGGTCGCCGCGCCCGCCGAGGCGGCCAGCAGCAACGACGTCGCGCAGATCGTGAAAGTTCTCGCCATTGTCTTCACCGCAGCTCTCCCTCGGTCGACTGAGGTTGCGACTTGACGGCAGCGCGCACGCCAGTTCAATAGAATTACAAACGTAGTTCAAATCTGGATGGTCGTATGTCGCGAAAGGCCCTGATGGTCGTCGGTCTGCTGGCCCTGACCGGCTGCGAGCAGAAGCCGGTCGACACCCCCAAGCACTTCGCGCCGCCCGCTCTGTGGCGGATCGAGGTGGTCGAGGACTCCGGCGGCCAGGGCGGCGTGGTCCTGGTCTGCGCCAATCCCGAGGTGGTCAGCTCGTTCTCGCGGGTCGAGCCGAACATCAACGGCGCGCCCTGCCAGCTTTATGGCCAAGTCGCCAAAGACACCGCCGACGAGCACATCAAGCGCTGCCAGGTCGGCGATACGCGCTACGGCCTCTATGTCACGACGACGCGCTACAAGGTCGACGACTTTACGGTCCGCTTCGCCCTGCAGCCGCTGCAGAGCGCCGGCGGCAAGGTGGTCCAGGCTCGCCGTTACCAGCGCATCGGTCCGTGTCCGACGGGCTGGAAGGCCGGCGACCAGGGGCCGCCCGGCAGCGCGCCGACCTCCAATGTGCTGAGCGGGCAGGGGCCGGGCTAGCTCTTCAAGAACGCCGACAGCTTGTTGCCGTCCGGATCGCGCACATAGGCCAGATAGTAGCCCTCGCCATAGGCCGGACGCGGACCGGGCGGGCCGGCGCAGACGCCGCCCTTGGCCATGGCGGCGGCGTAGAAGGCGTCGACCTGCTCCGAGGTTTCGGCCTTGAGGCCCACCATGATGCCGTTGCCGGCCTTGGCGGGCAGGCCGTTCTCGGGCGCGCAGATCATGACGGTGGCGTGCTCGGGATCGGGGCCGTAGCCGATCCAGTCGCCCTGCCGCCAAAGCCGCTGGTTGCCCAGGGCGCCCAGGACGGCGTCGTAGAAGTCGCCGGCGCGGTCGATATCGCTCGCGCCGATGGTGATGTAGCTGATCATGGCGTCTCCTCCTGACGCCAATCTAGGTCCGGCCGCTGACAGAGATTGTCAGCAGTCAGGCCTTCGCCCGGCGCGCCACCCGCGCCTTGCGCTTCTTCAGCCAGATCACCACGCCGGTGACGCTGAGCGCCGCGACGACGACGCCCATGAACGAGATCAGGATTCGCCCGGGCAGGCCCAGGATCCGGCCCGAATGCAGCGGGAACTGCGCCTGCACGAAGATGTCGGCGGCGGTGCCGACCCACGGCAGGCGCTCGCCGGCCGGCAGGCCCGTCTGGGCGTCGTAGTAGAGGTAGGGCGTGCCGACGCCGGCCGCGCCGTGGTCGCCGCCCGGCTGGTGGAAGGTCACGCCATAGACGCCGTAGCCGGGGGCGTAGAAGGCGCCGCCGACAGGGTCGGTCCAGCCGCGCTTCTTGGCTTCCGCCTGAGCCGTCTCGATGACCTGGGCGTAGGTCTTCTTGGCGATGATGGGCTGGTCCAGCGGCGCGGGCGTGCGCAGTTCGAACGGGCCGGGCGTGGTCTTCGAGACCTTGGACAGCACCGGATAGAAGACCTCGGTGTAGAGGTTCAGCGAAAAGGCCGTGAAGGCCACGGTGAACAGCACGCCCCACAGCCACAGGCCAAAGGCCCGGTGGATGTCGAAATTGATCCGGTAGGCGCTGGCCTTGGTCTTGATCTGCCAGGCCGGCTTCCAGCGGCTCCACCAGCCCTTGCCCGTCTTGGCGGGCAGCGTGAGGTAGAAGCCGACGAAGCAGTCGATCGTCCACAGCACGGCGATCACGCCCATCAGCCACACGCCCCAGCGGTCGATGCCCCACATGGCCGGGATGTGCAGGGTGTAGTGCAGCACATACAGGAACGAGACGAGGGTCTCGCTGGTGATCGGCCAGGCCGCGCCCCAGTCGCGCCGGCCCAGCTCGGCGCCGGTCGCCGGGTCGATGAAGACCTGGTTGTAGCCGGGGACGAACAGCTTGCCGGTGGCCGGGTTCTGCTTGGGATAGACGCCAAAGGCGTAGGCCTCGCCCTTCTCCGGGGCCAGCGGGATGAAGGTGACCTGGACGCGCGGGTCGCGGGCCTCGATCAGCTTGGCGATCTCCAGCGGCGCCTTGGGGAGGCCCTCGGCGCGGGCGTGCATCAGGTGCGGATTTAGCAGGTCGTCCAGCTCGTGGTCCCACGAGATGACCGCGCCGGTGACACCCGAGATGAACAGGAAGCCGGCGATGAACAGCCCGACCCAGCGGTGGAAGAAACCCAGCAGCGGGCGCAGGGCCAGCTTGGGCAGGCTCACGCTGCCAGCGGCTTTGGCGACGGCGGGCGGGGTGCGGGCGTCCATATACTCGGATCCTGGAAAGCGGCGACGAGGCGCGGAAAGACGCCAGCGCCATGACTGTGCGATTTCCATGCAATCGATAATTACTCGCAAATGCGTCTATCGGCCGGGGGCGGCGGTGTCAAACACACGCAAGGTCGGCCGGCCCGATTCCGGGATCTATTTCAGCAGTAGGGCGGCCAGGGCCAGGGTGACCATCGACAGGGCCGTGGTCAGGGCCACCGTGCGCGCCGCGCCGCGGGCGAAGACGCCATAGGCGCGGGTCTGGATGAAGACGTTCACGGCGGTCGGGGCGGCGGCCAGCAGGGTCGCGCCGGCGCGGAAGGCGGGCGGGGCCGGGGTCAGGCCGATCAGGAACCAGGCCAGCAGCGGGAAGGCGACCAGCTTGCCGATGGCGGCCAGGGTGACCGGCCCCCACGAGGGCGCGGCCTGACCCTCGGTCTCGCGCAGGCCCAGGGCCGCGCCCAGGGCGACCAGGCCGACCGGGCTGCCCGAGACGGCGGCCATGCCGACGGCGCGGTCCAGCGGCTCGGGCAAGGCCAGGTCCAGCAGGGCCAGGGCGACGCCGGCCAGGGCGGCGGCCACGACGGGATTGCGGAACGCCTGGACGGTCGAGCGCCAGACCGAACGGCCCGCCGCCCAGCCCAGCAGGCCCACGCCCGTGGCGGCCATGACCACGAAGTCGATGGCCACGACGCCGGCGACCAGGCGGGCGGTCTCGGCCCCCATGACGGCGGCGGTGATCGGCAGGGCCAGGAAGGCGCTGTTGCCAACGCCGGACGCCATGCCCGCGCCGCCGCGCTCGGCCTTGCTCCAGCCCAGCAGGCGGCCGGCGGTGACGACGACGGCCATGACCAGCAGGCCCGCGCCGGCATAGGCCGCCAGGCCCAGCAGCAGGTCGTGTCCGGGGCGCCCCAGGCGCGACAGCGAGTGCAGCAGCAGGGCGGGGAAGCCGACCCAGTAGACATAGGCCGACAGGCCCTGGGTCATCTTGGCGTCGAGCAGGCGCAGACGGCTCAGCGTCAGGCCCGCGCCGACCAGCAGGAAGAACGGCCAGACCCGTGAGACGACGTCGAGAACGAGGGGCAGCACGGGTTAAGCGTCAGCCTTGGCGTTCGTCGCCCGGCAGGCGGATGTGCACCAGCTTCCAGGTAAACAGCGCCTTGCGCTCGAAGGTGAAGATCGTGACCTTGCCGCTGGCGTCCGGGCGCTTGATCGAGATGCGCACGCGGTTGGGATCCCAATAGGCGATGCCGGGATAGGGGCCGCGCACCACGTCCTTGATCTGACCGCCCAGCGAGCCGTCGCGGGCCGAGGCGGGCGGGGCCTTGCCGGGCGCATAGCCTCGAGTCAGGGCCGAGACGCCGGCCACGGTCAGGTAGCGGTCGACCTTGGGCTCGGGCGGGGCCAGGGGTTCGATGGCCTTCTTGAAGACGCTGAGCGGATCGCGCCAGATCGACGGGGCTTCAGGTTGGGCGGCCGGCGTATCGGCCAGGAGCTGGCCCGTCAGGCTGCGGCGCACGGCCGGGAAGTCGACCAGCTCGCCGATGGCCTGGACGTCTTCGTACTGGGCGGCGGCTTTCAGGGCCCGGAATGCGAACCAGGGCGCCGTGGCGAAGGCGGCGGCGAAGACGAAGATCGCCAAGACGATCAGGTCCCAGATCCGCTTCTGCAGAGTCATGCCGCTTTGCCCACCTCAAAGGTTAACGCGGATAGACCAGCTATCGCCGTTCGCCGCAAGGGCGCTCGCGCGTCAGGCGCGCTCGCTATGGGGAGGGGGCGAGAAATCTCTAGTCGGGAGCTCCGTCGAGCTCCTTCAGCCGCAGTGCGATCTGATCCGCGAATTGGTAGATATCGGTGAGATCGTTGATGTGATGGCGCGTTTCTTCCTTGCCCACAAACGTACCGAAATACTTGGTGGTGAGGCCATTGAAATGGAGGCGCGCCAGGGTCTTTCGATTATTGTCGTCCAGAAGGATGGCGCAGTAGGACTTCGCATCTCGCATCACCACCCGTTTGGGGCTGACGTGTTTTGCAGCGATGGCCTGTACGATATGGAAGCCCGAAATTTCTTCGGCAGTGGTGACGATTTCGGCCTCGGTTTCCGGCTCCTGGATGGTCGCCGTCTGCTCTGGAATGGTTGATGCATTCAAAGCGGACGATAGGCGATCGTTCACGAGGTCCCTGATGAGCGTCGAGATCGTATTCGTGAGCAGCTTTGAGAAGTTTTCGCGAACCTGAGACGTGATGCGTCCGTCGTGAACCCGGCTCGCCATCATGCGTACGAACTCCTCGGACGGATCGGAGAATTCCTTCTCCAACTCCTTCCGCAGCAGGGACTGCAGCTTGAGGAAGCCGGCTTCCTGAACGATCTTTTCGATGTCGAAGGCGTGCTTCGAGAACTTCTCGATCGTTCGGATGTCCGTGGGTTTCAGCGTGTCCATGCTGAAGGAGAAGAACGGCCTGTCGTCCATCTTGTTGGGCGCTTCCACGTCCGAATAGAACTGGAAGACGACGCCATTCGTCAGGATCGCCAGCCGAGCGTCCGTGACGCTGAAGTAGCGGAAGAGCTGGCTCGCGTGGTTCAGGTTCAGCGCCGCCGAAGCCGGTTTGCACTCCACCAGGATCTTGATCTTCCCGGCGTCGCAGATCGCGTAGTCGACCTTCTCACCCTTCTTGGTGCCGACGTCGCAGGTGTATTCCGGAACGACCTCCGACGGGTTGAAGACGTCGTAGCCCAATGCTTGGATAAACGGCATGACGAGCGCCGTCTTGGCGGCTTCCTCTGTCAGCAGAACTTCGCGATGTTCAATCGTTCGCTTCTGAAGCTCCGCTAGTCGCGTTGTCAGATCCATGTCGCGCCCTCCCCAGTGCACGTTTTGAGGGCATCGTGGCGTTCGTTCTCGCTGTTGTCCACAGTCGTGGTTGTGAAAACGAGTTTCTGCTCGGAGCGGGAGAAAAAAGCGCCGCTCCCGGGGGCGGAAGCGGCGCTGGAGGCGGATCCGGTCGGGGAGGAAACTCTCGACTACGGATCGGGGAAGGCGCCCAACAGGACGACTTGTACGCAAGTGAAGTCTTATAAGTTGTATTTGTCAATTGTCGCCCAAGGATTGTTGTGAGCGATCTTCGCGCAAGGCGCTGATGGAGCGCGGCAAGGCGGAATAGAAAACGCCCCGGAGGTGATCCTCCGGGGCGCTCTTGTCTCTAGGCTAAGAGCCTTGAGTCTTAGGCCATGGCCTTCTTCAGGTTCTCGTCGATCTTGTCGAGGAAACCTTCGGTGGTCAGCCAGCCTTGCTTGTCGCCGACCAGCAGGGCCAGGTCCTTGGTCATGTAGCCGCTCTCGACGGTGTCGACGCAGACCTTTTCCAGGGTCAGGGCGAAGTCGGCCAGTTCCTGGTTGTTGTCCAGCTTGGCGCGGTGGGCCAGGCCACGCGTCCAGGCGAAGATCGAGGCGATCGAGTTGGTCGAGGTCGACTCGCCCTTCTGGTGCTGGCGATAGTGGCGGGTGACGGTGCCGTGGGCGGCTTCGGCTTCCACCGTCTTGCCGTCCGGGGTCATCAGCACCGAGGTCATCAGGCCCAGCGAGCCGAAGCCCTGGGCGACGATGTCCGACTGCACGTCGCCGTCGTAGTTCTTGCAGGCCCAGACGTAGCCGCCCGACCACTTCAGCGCCGAGGCGACCATGTCGTCGATCAGGCGGTGCTCGTAGTGGATGCCCTTGGCCTTGAACTGGTCGGCGTATTCGGCGTCGAAGATCTCCTGGAAGATGTCCTTGAAGCGGCCGTCATAGGCTTTCAGGATCGTGTTCTTCGTGGAGAGGTAGACCGGATAGCCGCGGCCCAGGCCGTAGGCGAACGAAGCGCGGGCGAAGTCGCGGATCGAGTCGTCGAGGTTGTACATGCCCATGGCCACACCGGCCGACGGGCTCTTGAACACTTCGTGCTCGATGGTTTCGCCGTCTTCGCCGACGAACTTGATCGACAGCGTGCCCTTGCCCGGGAACAGGAAGTCGGTGGCCTTGTACTGGTCGCCGAAGGCGTGACGGCCGACGATGATCGGCTGGGTCCAGCCCGGCACCAGGCGCGGCACGTTCTGGCAGATGATCGGTTCGCGGAAGATCACGCCGCCCAGGATGTTGCGGATCGTGCCGTTCGGCGACTTCCACATCTTCTTGAGGTTAAATTCCGTGACGCGTTGCTCGTCCGGCGTGATGGTGGCGCACTTCACGGCGACGCCGTGCTTCTTGGTGGCCTCGGCGGCGTCGATCGTCACCTGGTCGTTGGTGGCGTCGCGGTTCTCGACCGACAGGTCGTAGTAGTCCAGTTCCAGATCCAGGTACGGGAAGATCAGCTTATCCTTGATGAGCTTCCAGATGATCCGGGTCATTTCATCGCCGTCCATGTCGACGACGGGGTTGGCGACTTTAATCTTGGCCATTGCGGGGAGGTTCCTCTGGCGGTGGCGCGCCTGTGGCGATCTGGCGCACAGGGCCAGGAAGCGGCGCGGACCGGGAGGCTATAGACTGTTGCGTCGCAGGGGAAAAGCCAGTCGGTTCCACCTTGCTAGTGAGTTCAGCGTTCAAGCGTAGCGATTTGGGGATAACGGCCCGGGGGCGCGGGCCAGGGAGCTTTCTTGAACGAGGCTATAGCGGGGGTGACCGCGCCTTTGGCGCGGCGGCTGCTGACCATGGTGGCGATCCTGTCGATCGCCGTGACGGGCGTCGCGACGGCGGCGGCCTTCGTCTTCGTGCGCAAAAGCGCGGCCGACACCCAGACCCGGCACCTGGCCGAATATGTCGGCGAGCGGGTCAAGACCGAGGACCGCCTGTTCTCCGACCTGGTCAAGGTCCACGACGCGGCGGGCGAGGCCCTGACCCGGCGCCTGGCCATGAGCGACGACCCCGAGATCCACGCCCAGTTCGAGCGATTGTTCCCGGAAAAGGGCGACGGCACCCGTCGCTCCATCCCCGGCCTGTTCGACGGCGCGCGGATCGGCAATCGCTACGTCTATGGCGTCGGCGCCTACCTGCCGCAGGCCGATACGATGAGCTTGCCCGAGCAGGAGCTGTTCGTCGGCGCGACCGATGTCGTGGCCGCCACCGGCGAGACCGAAATCCGCCACTACGACAACTTCTACTTCTTCACGCCCCGCACGCGACTGGTGATGTTCGGCCCCAACCGGCCCGACAAGCTGATGTTCTATCGCCAGACCGCGCCGCCGACCCTCGACATCGCCCACGAGGAAATGACCCAGCTGACCCTGCCGGAAAACAATCCGAGCCGGGTCATGAAGTGCACCAAGCTGCGGCGGCTGATCTCCGACCCCAGCGGCCGGGGCCTGAACGCGGCCTGCATGACGCCCTTCTACTACAAGGGCCAGTTCAAAGGGGCGTTCGGCACCAGCCTGTCGCTGGACAGCTACTTGCTGCGCGCCGTGGCCGACGCCCTGCCGGGCGGGCGCAACCTGATCGTGGCCGACGACGGCGAGCTGGTGGCGGCGCAAGGCCTGGCCCGCAACGGCGTCGTCGATGTCGGCATCCTGCGCAAGTTCGAGACCGACAATGACTTGAAGCGCCTGGTCGACCATATCGGCGCCCAGAAGCGCGAGGTCGGCACGGTGCTCTCGCCCAAGGGCGACAAGCTGGTGGCCTATGGCCGCCTGGTCGAGCCGGGCTGGTGGTTCATCATGGCCTTCCCGTCCAGCGACATCGTCTGGTCGTCGCTGAAGACGGCCTCGTGGGTGCTGCTGTTCGGCTTCATCGGCGTGGCCCTGCAGGCGCCGCTGCTCTATCGCCTGACTAACCGAATGGTCACCGAGCCGCTCGAAAAGCTGGCCGACGCCCAGCAGCAGGGCGATCCCGCCGCGGCTCGCCCGATCGAGGCGCGGGCGGACGAGATCGGCTCCTTGGCCCGCGCTCTGCGCCGCCAGCGCGACCGCAACGAGGAATTGCGCCGCTCGCTAGAGGACCGCGTGGCCGAGCGCACCGCCGAACTGGAGCGCGCCAACCAGGCCAAGTCAGTGTTCCTGGCCAACATGTCCCACGAGCTGCGCACGCCGCTGAACGGCGTCATCGCCATCGGCGACCGCCTGGCCAATGAGGAAGATCCCGAGGCCCGCCGCGAGTTGGCCGCCCTGGTCTCGTCGTCGGGGCGCCTGCTGGAGCAGGTGCTGGGCGACATCCTGGACGTCTCCAAGATCGAGGCCGGCGAGTTCCAGCTGACCATCGGCGCCTTCGACCTGACCCAGCTGGTGCGCGGCATGGCCGAGCTGCACGCGGCGGCGGCCGAGGCCAAGCACCTGGTGTTCCGCTGGTCCGTCGCCCCGGACGCCGAGGGGACCTATGACGGCGACGCCGGGCGGATCAGCCAGATCCTCTCCAACCTGTTGGCCAATGCCGTGAAGTTCACGGCCGAAGGCGAGGTCTCGTTGGAGGTCGACCGTGTGGGCGAGGCGGTGCGCTTCGTGGTCCACGACACCGGCGTCGGCTTCGACGGGGCCGTGCGCGACCGCCTGTTCAAGCGCTTCGTCCAGGCCGACCAGTCGATCACCCGCCAGTTCGGCGGCACGGGCCTGGGCCTGTCGATCTGCGCCGCCTTGGCCGAAATGATGGGCGGGACGATCGACGCCGACGCCACGCCGGGCCAGGGCGCGCGCTTCGAGGTGGTGCTGCCGCTGATCCGCTGCGCCGATCTGGCCGAAAAGGCGGTCGAGGAGGACCGCGAGATCTCGCTGGAGGGCCTGCGGGTGCTGGTCGCCGAGGACCATCCGACCAACCGCAAGGTCGTCGAGATCGTGCTGGAGCCGTTCGGCGTGGACCTGACCATGGTCGAGGACGGCCAGGCGGCGCTGGACGCCCTGGAGGCCGCCAGCTTCGACGCCGTGCTGATGGACATGCAGATGCCGGTGATGGACGGCCTGACCGCCACCCGCGCCATCCGCGCGCGTGAAGCAGCGTCGCACACGCCGCCGGTGCTGATCGTCATGCTGACCGCCAACGCTATGGAGGAGCACGTCGCCGCCGCCCACTCGGCCGGCGCCAATCTGCATCTGGCCAAGCCGCTGCATCCGGCCCAACTGCTGGAGGCCCTGGCGCGGGTGCGCCGGCGCTAGAACTCTTCCAGCACGGCCTTGCCGATGTCGGTGATGATCCGTTCGCGGGTCGCCGCGTCGGCCGCGGAGCCGGTCAGGAACACCACGAACGCCACGCGCCGGCCGCCCTTCAGCTCGACCACGGCCAGGGCGTGGCTGGACGGCGTGAAGCCCTGGTCGGCGCGCGCCGAGCCGGCCGCCTGGGCCAGCCGGGCGCCTCTCGGCAAGGCCAGCGCCAGATGGCCGGGGTCGTGACCCAGCAGGCGATCGGCGTCGGGCGACACGCCCAGCTCGCGCTGCATGAAGGCCTCCAGCAGGCGCAGCATGCCGATGGGCGTGGCGGTATCGCGGTGGTCGGTCTGCAGTTCGCGGGCGGCGAGGGCGCGTTGCGCGGGCGGCACGCTGGCGATCGCCTTGTTCCAGGCGGCTTCGCCCTTCCAGTCGGCGCGGAACGAGGCCAAGCCCACGGCTTCGGTGCGGACCTGGCGCTGGTAGCGGTCAACGCGGACGCCTTCGATGCGCTTGACGTCCAGCCAGCCGCCGACGGCGCCCGGTCCGCCGATCTTCTTGGTCAACAGGTCCAGGGCGGTGGCGTCGCCGTGCTCGGCCAGCACCTCCAGGTCGACGACGCTCCAGACCTGGCGTTCGGGCCAGGCGTCGGCGACGGCGCTGGGTGGCGGCGACAGGTCGACGTCGCGCACGGGGATGGTCGTCTCGGGCGGCAGGCGACCGCCCGCCGTCTCGGCCATCGTCGCCGCCAGGATCGGCACCCGCGCGGCCGGGCCCAGCGGAAAGGCGTGGTCGCCGTTGAAGACCCACATCTGCCGGGTGGTCAGGTCCTCGACCGCGACGCCCAAGGTCGCCGGCTGAGCGCGGGCGGCGATCGCCTCGATCCGCTTCTGCAGCCGCTTGGGCTTCATGATCGGCTCTTCCTGGCCCAGCATCGGTTCTTTCTCGCCGCAGGCATGCAGCAGGGGCAGGGCGAGGAGGGCGGTCAGGACGGCGCGGCGGGACATGCCGGGTAAACGCGGCCGTGGCGGTTTCGGCTGCCAGCCTCTTGCATCGGGCGCTCAGTCGGCGGCAAAGGGTGCGGATGACCGAAGACTTCAAGCCTGTCCCCCCCAAAGTCACGCCCCCCTGCGTGATCCTGAACGAGCCCCAGCTGGCCGAGAACATCGGCTCGGTGGCCCGGGTGATGGCCAATTTCGGGCTCTATGAGCTGCGCCTGGTGCGGCCGCGCGACGGCTGGCCGCAGGAACGGGCCTGGGCCAGCGCCTCGGGCGCCAGCTGGCCGCTGGACGACGCCAAGGTGTTCGACACCCTGGAAGAAGCGATCGCCGACCTGAAGCTGGTCTACGCCACGACCGCGCGCCCGCGCGAGACGCGCCTGCCGGTCTACACCCCGCGGGAAAGCGCCGGCCACCTGGCCGACGAAGTCGCCAACGGCCGCAAGGTCGGCCTGCTGTTCGGCGGCGAGCGCGCGGGGCTCGAGACCCACGACATCGCCCTGTGCCAGGCCATCGTCTCGATCCCGATCGACGAGCGTTTCCGCTCGCTGAACCTGGCCCAGGCGGTGTCGATCAACGCCTACGAATGGAAGATGACCCAGGACGACCGACCCTGGAAGAAGTTCGAGCACAATGTCGAGGAGCCCGCCGACCAGGCCACGCTACTGGGCCTGTACGAGCACCTCGAGGGCGAGCTGGACAAGGCCGGCTTCTATCATCCGCCGGAGAAGCGCCCCTCAATGGTCCGCAACCTGCGCGTCCCCCTGGCGCGCGCGCGCCTGACCGACCAGGAGGTCCGCACCCTCCGAGGCGTGATCACCGCGCTGAGCAAGGGCCGGGGTCGCGTGCTGGCCAAGCTGGCGGCGAAAAAGGCGGCCGAGAGCGGCGAGGCCTAGCGCCCGGCCAGGAAGGCGTTGACCGCCGCGTACAACGCGTGGCGGCCCGTCTCCAGGTGCAGCAGGTGCGTGCCCTCGGGGATCTCGACGAAGCGACGCTCCAGGTTCGGTGGCAGCTCGGCGAAGAACCGCTCCGTGTCGGCGGCTGTCGAGGAGCTGTCCCAGGCGCCGCGCACCACCATCACCGGGACCTTCAGCCGAGCCGGATCGTAGGGTAGTTTGCCGGACCAGGCGTCCAACACGTCGGCCGAGGGACCTGAGGGGACCTTGACTGCCGGCGGCGAGCGCTGGGCCGCGCCGGGATCGGACGCCAGATAGGCCGCCGCCCAGGCCGGGAAGTCGGCTTCCTCCAACACTGGCGCATGGCCGGGCGGTACGTCCTTGATGAAGCGGCGGTGTTGCTGATCGTTGGTGACGAGGTTCCAGGCTGTGGGCTCGGTCCCGCCGGGGCCGTCGCGGCGCAGGATGGGGCCGAAGAGCACCAAGCGGCTGACCTGCTCTGGATGCAACTCGGTAAAGCGTGTCGCCGGCATGGTCCCCCACGAGTGAGCGATGATCGCGACGGACTTGGCCCCAGTCTCCCGGCGGATCAGGGCGACGGCGCGCTCGATCTGGCGGACGGCGTCCTCGGTGCGGCCCAGCGGAGCGCCTGCCTGCGGGCCGTTCATTGCCGGATAGCGCTCCGATCCGCCGTAGCCCGCGAAGTCCAGGCCGAAGGCGTCGTAGCCAGCGTCGTTCAGCGCGTCGGCCCAGGATCGTCCACCGAAACGGAACATCACCGACAGGGCCGAGGGAAAGCTCGCGCCATGGACATAGAGCACCGGCTGACTGCGGTCGCCGAAAGCGGGTGGCTGCTCACGCACCAGCAGGCGGGGGCTCTCCGGCAGAACATGCTGGCGCTCGGCGGCCAATGCGGCAGGCGTGATCGCCAGCGAAAGGATGGCGGCGAGTAGGGCGGATCTGGACATGGGCGTCTCCTTTGCCCTGGCCATTGCCATGCCCTGAGAGGTCGATGCTTCGGCGCCGCTTGAACTGTGGCGGTTCTCGCGTTCAACTCCCTTCAAACAAATGTTGGGGAGGTCGTGATGAACCGTCGGGAATGGTTGGCCATGGCTGGCGCTCTGGGGCTGGTTCCGTCGCTGGCGCGGGCGCAGGGGGATCCGACGGCCGCGCGAGACGCCTGGCTCTACGCCCTGCCGCTGATCGAGATGGCCACGACGCGCGCGCGCTTGTTGAAGGCTCCGGGCGCGGCGATCAACAGGATCTCCCACACCCGCACCCTGTCGGACCACAACGCCCGCTGGGTGACGACGCCCAATAACGACACCTTGTACTCATCGGCCTTCCTGGACCTGACCAAGGGGCCGGTGACCCTGACCATCCCGGCCCTGGGCGAGCGCTACTACTCGGTGGCGGTCATGGACATGTTCACCAACAACAACGTGGTGCTGGGCACGCGCACGATTGGCGGCAAGGGCGGGACCTTCACCCTGGTCGGGCCGGGGCAGGCCTCGAGTGGGCCGAACCCGACGCGGATCGCCACGCCGCACGTCTGGCTGCTGGTCCGCACGCTGGTCAATGGCGAGGCCGATCTAGACGCCGCCCACAAGGCCCAGGACGGCTTCGTCGTGAAGGGACCCGCCGGTGGTCCGGTCGCCGCCTATGCCAATCGCGACGCCAAGCCGGCCGACTATTTCGCGACGGCTCGCGGCCTGCTGGCCAGCGACCCGGCCCCGCCGACCGACCTGAAGATCTTGGCCCGCACCGGCGCTTTCCTGGGCGCGGGACCCTATGACGAGGCCGCCGCAGCGGCTGGCGTCGAGCAGGCCCGGATGATCACCATCTTCGCCAAGGGGCGGCAGGCCTTCGTCGGCGGCTGGTCGTATCCGCGCCCGAACCTGGGCGACTACGGCCAGGACTATCTCTATCGCGGCATCGTCGCTCTGCAGGGCCTGGGCGCGCTGCCGCCAGCCGAGGCGATGTACATGAAGGCCGCCGGCGATGACGGGGCGGGGAACTTCACGGGCGACGGCCTCTATCGCCTGAGCCTGCCGGCCCAGATCCCGCTGGACGGCTTCTGGTCGCTGTCGATGTACGAGGCCATGCCCGACGGGCAGTTCTTCTTCACCGACAACCCGATCAAGCGCTACACGATCGGCGACCGCACGCCGGGCCTGAAGCGCAACGCCGACGGCGCGCTGGACATCTGGATCGGCCGCACCGACCCCGGCGGCGACCGCAGCGCCAACTGGCTGCCCGCGCCGAAGTCGGGTCCGTTCGCCCTCTATCTGCGCGCCTATCTGCCCAAGGCCGAGCTGCTCGGTGGCACCTTCCGCTTCCCGGCGGTGGTCAAGGCCTAGCGAACGCCCAAGCGGCGCCATGGAATCGTCCCGTTCGCCGCTGAAGCTCTGGTTGAGCTTCAAGCGGAGGGATGATGCGTGGGTTTGTGATCGGTCTGTTGGTGTGCCTGTGGCCGGCCTTGTCGTCGGCCCAGGCGGTGGTTCCGGCCATGACGGCGGGCAGTCCGGAAATGCTGGACAAGCGCCTGGTCGATATCGGCGGCGGCCGGCAGCTGAACATGGTCTGCATCGGCCAGGGCGCGCCGACCCTGGTCTTCGAGCAGGCCCTGGGCGGCACGATCCTGGACTGGCAGCACATCCAGGTCGAGCTCAGCAAGACCAACCGCACCTGCTTCTACGACCGTGCGGGCTATGGCCAGAGCCCGGCCTCGGACCAGCCCCGCACGCCCAAGAACGTCACCGACGACCTGCACGCCCTGCTGCGCAAGGCCGGGGTGAGCAAGCCGTTCGTGCTGATCGGGCACTCGATCGGCGGGCGCTACGCACCCTACTATTACGAGCGCTTCCCCAAGGACGTCGCCGGCATGGTGCTGGTCGATCCTGGCTTCTACGGCCAGGACGACCTGGGCCTGTCGCCCAGCGAGCAGACGTTCTTCGACGGGCTGCGCGTGAAGGCGCTGGAGAAGTGGTCCAACTGCGCCGCCAAGGCGCGTAGCCACGAGATGACGCTGGAGGCGCCGCAAGGCTGCTTCGGGGCCAAGCTGCCGTACTACACGCGCGACGAGGCGGCGCGGATGCTGCCCGTCTATCAGCGCCCCGAGCGGTGGGAGACGATCGCCTCGGAATACAGCCATATCGACGAGGATACGGGACCGAAAAAGGACTGGGGCGCGCTGCCGGTGGTGGTGCTGACGCGGACCCAGTTCCCGCCCACGCCCGGCGCGACGGACTTCTTCAATCAATCCGTCGAGGCTGTGGTGAAGCGCGGGCACGCGGCGCTGGCGGCGCGGTCCAGCCGGGGTCGGAACATCACCGTGCCGAACTCCAACCACTACATGCAGGCCAACCAGCCCGAGCCTGTCCTGGCCGCGATCCGCGAGCTCATCGCGGAGGTTCAGGCTACGAAGTGAGAAGCTCCCGCCGCTCCTGGGCGCTGCGCATGGCCAGGTCCATGACGGTCATGGTCGCCAGGGCGTCGGCGGGGTTCGACGGGTTCGAACCCGCGCCGTTCAGGGCGTCGCGCAGGGCGGCATAGAAGGCCAGGTAGTCGCCAGGCAGGTTTGTGAAGTCCGAACCGCCCTCGACGCGGAGCAGGCTGCCCGGACGCGGATCGACGCCCCAGCCTTCGCCGCCAGGCTTCGCGCCGCCGGCCAGGGCGGCCTCCTGCGGGTCCAGGCCGTGCTTGATAAAGCTGCCGCCGGTCCCGTGCACGATGAAGCGCAGGTCGTTGGTCGGCGCCAGCTGGCAGGCGTGCAGCACGACCCGCAGGCGCGGATATCGCAGCAGCACATGGCAGTAGTCGACCGCCTGGCCATTATCCTTCTGCACCGCGAAGTCGGCATAGACGCCCAGGGGCATGCCGAACAGCTGCAGCGCCTGGTCAACGAGGTGCGGGCCTAGGCCGTACCAGGTGCCGGCGCCGGCCTTCTCCTTCCACTGGTCGACGACCACGGGGCGGAAGCGGTCGTAGCGGGACTCGAAGTGCGTGACCTCGCCCAGGGCGCCGTCGGCGATCAACTGCCTGATGGTCAGGAAGTCGCTGTCCCAGCGGCGGTTGTGGAACACGCTGAGCAGCTTGCCTTCGTGCGTGGCCTGTTCCGCCAGGGCCTGGGCGTCGGCCAGGGTCGTGGCGAACGGCTTGTCGATCAGCACCGCCTTGCCCGCCGCCAGGGCCGCGCGGCCGTGCTGGGCGTGGACGGCGTCGGGCGTGGCGACCACGACCAGATCGATGGCGGGGTCGGCCAGGGCCGTGGCGACGTCGGGAATAACGGCCGCGCCCGGATGGTCCGCCGCCACTTGGTCCGTCCGCGAGGTGACCACGGTCTTCAGCGTCAGGCCCGGCGTGGCGGCGATCAGCGGGGCGTGGAACACCTTGCCCGCCATGCCGTAGCCCAGCAGGACGACGTTGAGAGTCTTGGTCATGGGCAGCTCCGACGGCGAAGGTTCGGGACCCTAGTTGTTCGATGAACCGTGGTCACGACGGTGGGCAAAAAATGGGTGCGTATCGAGGCTCGACCCGGCGTCGCTTCGACGGCAGATTGCGCGCGTTCGCTCTCCAGGAGACTCAAGATGAAGACCCGCGCCGCCGTCGCTTTCGAAGCCAAGAAGCCGCTGGAAATCGTCGAGGTCGACCTGGAAGGGCCCAAGGCCGGCGAGGTGATGGTCGAGATCAAGGCCACCGGCGTCTGCCACACCGACGCCTACACCTTGGACGGCCTGGACAGCGAAGGCATCTTCCCCTCGATCCTGGGCCACGAAGGCGCGGGCGTGGTGGTCGAGGTCGGCGCGGGCGTCACCAGCGTGGCCGTCGGCGACCACGTGATCCCGCTCTACACGCCGGAATGCCGCCAGTGCAAAAGCTGCCTGTCGGGCAAGACCAACCTGTGCACGGCCATCCGCGCCACCCAGGGCAAGGGCCTGATGCCCGACGGCACCAGCCGCTTCTCGTACAAGGGCCAGGCCATCGCCCACTATATGGGCTGCTCGACCTTCTCGAACTACACGGTGCTGCCCGAGATCGCGGTGGCCAAGATCCGCAAGGACGCGCCGTTCAAGACCGCATGTTATTGCGGCTGCGGCGTGACCACCGGCGTGGGCGCGGTCACCAACACCGCCAAGGTCGAGCCGGGCGCCAACGCCATCGTCTTCGGCCTGGGCGGCATCGGCCTGAACGTCATCCAGGGCCTGAAGCTGGTCGGCGCCAACATGATCATCGGCGTCGACCTCAATCCGGCGCGTGAGGACTGGGGCCGCAAGTTCGGCATGACCCACTTCGTCAATCCGACGGACGTGCAGGGCGACCTGGTCGCCCACCTAGTGGCCCTGACCGACGGCGGCGCGGACTACACCTTCGACGCCACCGGCAACACCGGCGTGATGCGCACGGCGCTGGAAGCCTGCCACCGCGGCTGGGGCGAAAGCATCATCATCGGCGTGGCCGAGGCGGGGAAAGAGATCTCCACTCGTCCGTTCCAGCTGGTCACCGGCCGCGTCTGGAAGGGCACGGCCTTCGGCGGCGCGCGCGGCCGCACCGACACGCCTAAGATCGTCGACTGGTACATGGACGGCAAGATCCAGATCGATCCGATGATCACCCACGTCCTGCCGCTGGAAGACATCAACAAGGCCTTCGACCTGATGCATGCGGGCGAGAGCATCCGGACCGTGGTGACGTTCTAGGTCCCGAACGGGAATCGCCGCAGTCGAGAGACGCGTTGGCGGGCGCGTCTCCCGCAGGTTTCGATCACACGCCACGGGTGCTTATGTCGTTCCTCAAGCGGTTCCAGAAACGCGCCGAGACCTTGCCGCCAGCGCTTGAGCCGCCCGTGCTCGAGCCGGCGGTGGTCGAGGCTGTGGCGCCGGAGCCCGAACCCGTCGTCGAGGCTCCGCAACCGCCGCCGATCGATCCCGCCGTGGAAGAGGCGCGCGGGCTGCTGGCGGCGCGGGACGAGGGGCGACTGTTCGTCTCAGACTATCCCTATGAGATGCGCCAGCGGCCCTACGCCAAGTCGGTTGGCGGGCGGAAGATCGTCGACCAGCTGGTCGCGTCCCATCCTCGCATCACGTTCTGGCTGGACCAGATCCAGCACTACCTGCCCGACCTGAAACGCATCCCCAAGATCCCCGAGGGCGACGAGCCCGGCTGGATCAACGGCATGTTCCCGACCCTGGACGGCATGGTCCTGTACGCCATGGTCCGCACGCTGAAGCCGGCGACCTATCTGGAAGTCGGGTCCGGCAACTCGACCAAGTTCGCGCGCCGCGCCATCCGCGACGGGGGTCTGTCCACCAAGATCATCTCGATCGACCCCTATCCGCGGGCCGAGGTCGACCGGATCTGCGACAAGGTCATCCGCCGTCCGTTCGAGAAGGTGCCGGACCGCCTGTACGGCGATCTACTGCAAGCCAACGACATCGTCTTCATCGACAACAGCCACCGCAGCCTGCCCAATTCGGACGTCACGGTGTTCTTCACCGAGACCCTGCCGGCCTTGCCCGCCGGGGTGATGTACGGCCTGCACGACGTGTTCCTGCCGAACGACTATCCGCAGGCCTGGATGGACCGGTTCTACAGCGAGCAGTATCTGCTGGCGGCCTATCTGCTGGGCGGCGCCGGCGGGGACCAGATCGAGTTTCCAGGCATCTACGCCTCGGACGCCAAGGTGTTCAGGCCGACCCTCCTGCCGCTCTATCGCCGCAGCGCGTTCAAGGGCGCGGCCAAGCACGCCGGCGCGTTCTGGCTGCGACGCGGCGAAGGCTAACCATCGAACGGATGGCGACATGACCTTGGAAATCCTCAACACCCATCGCGTCCACGGCGGCACGCTGCGCTATTGCCGGCACGCCAGCGCCAGCACCGGCACGCCGATGAAGTTCACGGTGTGGACCCCAGACGGGGAGGGGCCTTTCCCTTATCTCGTCTGGCTGTCGGGCCTGACCTGCACCGAGGACAATTTCACGGTGAAGTCGGGGGGCTACGCCTATGCCGCCCAGCACGGCGTGGCGATCGTGGCGCCCGACACCAGCCCGCGCGGCGAGGGCGTGGCTGACGATCCGGCCTACGACCTGGGGCAGGGCGCTGGCTTCTATGTCGACGCCACCCAGGCCCCGTGGGCGCCGCACTTCCAGATGTACTCGTATGTGACCAAGGACCTGCTGGAGGCCGTCGACGGCGCCTTCCCGCTGGACGCAGGCCGGCGAGGGATCTTCGGTCACTCGATGGGCGGCCACGGGGCGCTGACCCTGGCGTTGCGCAACCCGGACCTGTTCAAGTCGGTCAGCGCCTTCTCGCCGATCGTCTCGCCGCTGAACTGCCCGTGGGGCGACAAGGCGATGACGGCCTATCTGGGTCCCGACCGTGCCGCTTGGCGCGCTCACGACGCCTGCGCGTTGATCGAGGACGGAGCGGGCGAGGCCTTCGACGACATCCTGATCGACCAGGGCCTGGCCGACAACTTCCTGGAAAGCCAACTGAAGCCCGAACTGATCGAAGCCGCCGTCGAAAAGACCGGCGGGAAGGTCACCGTCCGCCGCCAGGACGGCTATGACCACAGCTACTTCTTCATCACGACCTTCATCGGCGAGCACCTGGAGTGGCACGCTCAAAGATTGTAGTTTCTGGCTTCTGACCGTTGAGGGCGCATGGCGATCTGCTATGCTGCCCTCATGGTTCCCGAACCCTCCATCTTCGAGATCGACGAGGAAGCCGAAGCGGCCGCCGATGCGGAAGGCATGGCTGACATCGCCGCCGGCCGTGTGGTGCCGCACGAAGAGGTGGCGGCCTGGCTCGACACCTGGGGAACGCCAGACGAGCAACCCGCACCAGCCAAGTGGCGCAAGTAGTCTGGACAAAACGCGCGCTGGCCGACCTGATGGCCATTCGCGAATATATCGGACAGTTCAGCCCATTGGCCGCGCAACGCATGGCCGTGCGCCTGAGGGGGGGCGGTCGAGAGCTTGGCGGATCATCCAGAGCGTGGCCGCAGAGCGACCGCCACGCTGAGGGAACTGGTCGTCGTGCCACCCTATGTGATCCGCTACTATTTCGGTGACGGGGTCGTGCGTGTCGTCCGTATCCGGCATGCGGCTCAGCTATAACCCGCCAACATTGACTCTCCGGCCTCTCTCGCCCATAAGCCACCCCTTCACGCCGCCGGCTCGCCGGACGGCGCGAAAACCGCATGACGGATTGACCCGAAGCCGCCGTTGAGATCGCACCTCCTTTGGGGGAGCCGGCCCGGATCGAATAAAGAGTGACTTATGTCCAAGCGCCATAGCGCCAAGTACAAGATCGACCGCCGCATGGGTGAAAACCTGTGGGGCCGTCCGAAGTCCCCGGTCAACCAACGCTCGTACGGTCCCGGCCAGCACGGCCAGCGCCGCAAGAGCAAGGTTTCGGACTTCGGTCTGCAGCTGCGCGCCAAGCAAAAGCTGAAGGGCTACTACGGTAACCTGACCGAGAAGCAATTCTCGCGCACCTACGAGGAAGCTGCTCGCCGCAAGGGCAACACCTCGGAGAACCTGATCGCTCTGCTCGAGTCGCGCCTGGACGCCATCGTCTATCGCGCCAAGTTCGTGCCGACCGTGTTCGCCGCCCGCCAGTTCGTGAACCACGGCCACGTGACCGTGAACGGCAAGCGCGTGAACATCCCGTCGTACCGCTGCAAGGCCGGCGACGTGATCCAGGTTCGCGAAAAGTCGCGCAACATGGCTCTGGTCCTCGAAGCCGTCGCCTCGAACGAGCGTGACTTCGCCGAGTACGTCTCGGTCGACGCCAAGAGCCTGTCGGCCACCTTCGTCCGCGCTCCGGAACTGTCGGAAGTTCCGTATCCGGTGAAGATGGAACCGAACCTGGTCGTCGAATTCTACGCTTCGTAAGCGTCGGATCCGAACCAACGGAAAAGGCCCCGGAGCGATCCGGGGCCTTTTTTGTTGCGCCCCTTAAGGGACAGAGCCCCCTTGAAAGGCTCCGGAGGCTACCCCAGCTTTATGGGGCGGGACCGGGCCCCTCTGGCGAGTGATGCAAGCACTCGTGATGTCGGACCGCATCGGGTGTTCTCGATGTCACTGGGTCCGGCCGCCTAAGCCCCCCTCCCTGAAGGCGCCGCCTCCGACACGAGGACACCCGATCCATCTCTTTGGACCGGAGGTTTTCGTATGCCCCTTCTGATGTGCCCCAACTGCGACGGCTCCATGCAGGCCGTGCAGCGCGCCGGCGTTGAGTTCGACATGTGCCCGCGCTGCCGTGGCGTCTGGCTGGACCGTGGCGAACTGGAAAAGCTGATGGTGATCGAGCGCGAGGAGGTCCAGGCGGCCTATGCCGAGCCCAGGCCCTACAAGCGCCCCGACCACTATGCCGACCACAAGCGCCACGACCGCGATGACGACGATCACCGTCGCCACGGCGCGTACGGCCATCACAAGAAGAAGCGTTTCGACCTCTTCGACATCTTCGACTGACGACAAGCACGATGAACCACTTCAAGACCTACATGCTGCTGGCGGGCCTGACGGCCCTGTTCATGGGCGCGGGCTATCTGATCGGCGGGCCGACCGGCATGCTGATCGCCCTGGCGTTCGCCCTGGCCCTGAACGCCTTCTCGTACTGGAACGCCGACAAGATCGTGCTGCGGACCTATGGCGCGCAGGAGGTCGACGAGAGCCATCCCGAGCCGCTGATCCGCAACTATGTGGTCGACGTCGTGGAGATGGCCCAGAAGGCCGGCCTGCCGCGTCCGCGCGTGACGGTCATCGACAACGCCCAGCCCAACGCCTTCGCCACCGGCCGTGATCCGGCCAATGCCGCCGTCGCGGCGACCACCGGCCTGCTGCAACTGCTGACCCGCGACGAGATCCGCGGCGTGATGGCCCACGAGCTGGCCCACGTGAAGAACCGCGACACCCTGGTCATGACCGTGACGGCGACCATCGCCGGCGCGATCTCGGCCCTGGCCAATTTCGCGTTCTTCTTCGGCGGCTCGCGCGACGAGGAAGGCAATGGCGGCGGCATCGGCGGGATGATCGGCGCGATCGCCATCGCCATCCTGGCCCCGATCGCCGCCATGCTGGTGCAGATGGCCATCAGCCGGGCTCGCGAATACGAAGCCGACCGCATCGGCGCCCAGATCGGCGGCGACCCGGCCGCCTTGGCGCGCGCGCTGGAGAAGATCGAAGCCTATGCGCGCGGCGGCTACGTCAACCACGACGCCGAGCGCAATCCGGCCACGGCCCACATGTTCATCATCAACCCGCTGGCCGGGAAGGGCGCGGACAACCTGTTCTCGACCCACCCGTCGACCCAGAACCGCGTCGAGGCGTTGATGCGGCTGGGCGTGGGGCAGGGCGCGCGGCGGCCGGCCGTCCCGGTGACGTCTTCGGTCGTTCCGCCGAGCAATCCTGGTCCTTGGGGTTAAGGCGCGGCCACCGGCAGCTTGCGGGGATATTCCCAAGCCCAGGGTGTGCCCAGGTCGCCCAGCACGGACTTGACCAGCGTCGGATAGAGGCGCTGGCCCAGGCCGCTGTTGCTGAGCAGGACGACGCAGCGCTTGCCCTTCTCGACGCAGCCCACGTGGTTGTCGGTGATGTCGTTATGGCCGCCCTTGAAGAAGGCGTGGCCCTCCGGTCCGTCATAGACGACCACGCCGATGCCGGCGGCCAGGCCGATCTTGGCGTTGTCGGGATTGTCCTTGATCAGGAACGGCGGGAACTGGGCCTCGCTGACGATCGGGAAGCTGGCCTTGTCCAGCTCGGCGCGGGTCTTGGCCGAGAGGCCCCAGCCCGAGACCATGGCCGCCGCCAGCTTGCTCATGTCCGCGATCGTCGTGTCCAGCGAGCCGGCCGCCTTGACGCTGGAGCGGTCATCGTGGGCCTCCCACTTGCCGTCCTCGTGCACGCCATCGGCCAGGTTGCCCTTGAAGTCGTCGCGCCAGATCATGCTGGAGCGGGTCATGCCCAAGGGCTGGAACAGGCGGCGGTTCATTTCGTCGCCAACCTTGACGCCCAGGCTTTCCTCGATGACGAGCTGGGCCAGGTTGATGCCCTCGTTCGAATAGGCGTAGCGGCTGCCTGGCTCGAGATTGAAGCGGAACTTGTTCTCCGGATCATAGAACCGCTGGTCGGCCAGGCCCGAGCTGTGGGTCAGCAGGCGGCGGAGGGTGATGGTCTTCCAGCGCTCATCGACGCCCAGGTCGGCATATTTCGGATAGGCGGGCAGGGGCTCGGGCAAGTAGTCGGCGATCGACTTGTCCAGGTCGATCTTACCGTCGTCGACCAGCATCAGGACGTAGTAGGCGAAGGTCATCTTGGTCAGCGACGCCGCGTACATGATCGTGTCGGTCGTCAGCGGATCGCCCTTCTCGTTGCGCATGCCCTTGGCGACGACGTGGGTGACCTTGCCGTTGTCGATCACGGCCACGGCCAGGCCTGGGATCTTGCCGGCGACGATCAGGCGATCGATCTCGGCGTCGAGTTTCTTGTAGTCGGAAGCCGCGTGGGCGGGCGCAGCGAAGACGGTGGCCAGCGACGCGGCCAACAAAGCACTACGAAGACGCACGATGAACTCCCCGAAGGCTGGCTATGTCGCCAGCGGTGGGCGATCTTCACCGCAGTTTGGATCGTTCGTACAGAGGTCGATGAACTTCGTTCAGTCGCGCAGAGGTTTTGTGATCGCCGGAGCGGCCCTGGCGCTGGCCGGGTGCGCGACCACGCCTGGCCTGCTGGCCGCGGCGCCCGGCGAGACCTTTCCCGAGCTGGAGCCGTTGCTCGCCGCCAATGCCGCCGCCGACGCCCTGACCATCCGTGTGACATCCAAGGGCTGCACGGCCAAGGCCGACTTCGTGTTCCGCGTCGATCGTAAGGCCGGGCATGCGGTCGTGGCCTTCGCGCGGCGGCGGCTGGAGACGTGCAAGGGGCCGGCGGGCTGGGCCGAGCTGCGGTTCAGCTATGCGGAACTGGGCCTGACGCCCGGCGAGCGCGTCGCCATCGCCAATCCCGTGCTCAGCCCTTCGGCGTAAACCGTTCGACCATCCACGGCAGCACCCGTGCAGGCCGCTTGGCGGCGATGTCGATCAGGACCCAGTCGGTGCGGCTCTGGGCGCACATCTCGCCGTCGGGGCCGTCGATACGGACGTAGCGCTCGAAGCGCGGACCCTTCAGCTCGCCGACCCAGGTGTATCCGGTGGCGATCTCGCCGGGCAGCAATTCACGGCGGTAGTCGATCTCATGGCGGCGCGCGATCCAGCTCCAGGGCGCGCGCTGCTCTTCGCTCGCCCAGGCTTCCCAGTGGGCGATGGCCAGGTCCTGGGCCCAGGCCAGGTAGACCACGTTGTTGACGTGGCCGTTGGCGTCGATGTCCGACGCCTTGGGCTCGAAGGTCAGGGAATAGGCGTCCGAAGGCGGGACGAAGAGCCGGCTCACGCCGAAATGAGGCCCTGCTCGACAAAGAGGGTCTTCAGCTCGCCCGACTGGAACATCTCGCGGACGATGTCGCTGCCGCCCAGGAATTCGCCCTTCACATAGAGCTGCGGGATGGTCGGCCAGTCGGTGAAGGTCTTGATGCCCTGGCGCAGATCGTCGTCCTGCAGGACGTCGACGCCGATGAACTCGACGCCCAGGTGGTCGAGGATCTGCACGGCCACCGACGAGAAGCCGCAGCGCGGCTGATCCGGCACGCCCTTCATGAACAGCACCACCGGATGCTCGGCCACGGTCTTGGCGATGAAGTCGATGGCGGGGGAGGAGGCGACGTCGGTCATGGGAATAGTCCTGGAGCGTAAGCCTTTCAGCTAGGCGCCATAGGGCTCAGGGTCAAGTGCGACCCGCTGCCTTCTCGCGCTCCTGGGCCGAGAAGCGGGCCATTTCGATCTGGGCGCAGACGCCGGTGGGCAGGTCGCGCTCGACCACGGCGGCCAGGCGCTCGACCTCGGCGCGGCTGTCGGCGGTGACGCGCACGGTGGCCAGCGAGGGTTCGGTCAGGGCGTATCCCAGGCAGATGTCCTCGGCGTTCCAGCTGGGGGTGGTGTGCAGGAAATCATAGCCGCCGAAGTCGGCCAGCGGATCGGTGCGGCGACGCCACAGCGACGGCTTGGGCGTCGCGCTGACCCCGGCGCTCTCGCGCAGGGCCTGGGGCCAGAAGTCCTCGCCGATGACCGCGAAGTTGTGTTGCGACGCATGGCGGATGCGATGGCGCTCAGCCCAGCCGGACGACAGGTTGAACGGCGAGGAGATGGCCGTGACCAGGCCGCTCTTCAGCAGGCGCGGATCGATGTCGCCGCGGCTGGCGATGCCCAGGCCCCTCACCGCCCGGCTCTCATGCAGGAAGCGCAGGCCGGCGTCGAAGGCCGGGGGCAGGGCGGGGGCCAGCGGGTCGTTGATCAAAACGAGGTCCAGATAGGACAGGCCCAAACCTTCGAAGGCCGAGCCCAGCAGGCTGTCGACGGCCTGTTGACCCAGCATGGCGGCGTCGCCGCGCACCCGCCAGGTCAGGAACAGCAGGTGGCGCTCGACGGATGCGAAGGCCTCGCCCGCGCCCTTCGCCAGCTCGGGGCTGTCGCCCTCGACCTGAAAGCTGTTGATGCCGTTCTCCAGCGCCGTGAAGACCAGGGCCCGCCAGTCATTGGCCCGCAGGCGCGCGCTGTCGGCCAAGCGCAGGGTCAGCGCCGAGATCGCCATGCCAGACGCGCCGAACGGGCGGTAGCGCAAGGGCTGCTCCTATTCGGCCGGGGCGGCGGTTTCGAGGGCCAGAGCGTGCAGCGTCCCGCCCAGGACGTCCGCCAGCGCCTTGTTGACCAGCTGATGCTGGCGCACGCGCGGCAGACCCTTGAAGGCGGGCGAAACGATGCGGGCCTTCCAGTGGTCGTTGTCGCCGGCCAGGTCGGTCAGCACGATCTCGGAATCGGGGAAGGCCTGCGTGAGGCGGGCCTCGAGTTCGGCATGGGACATGGGCACGGGGAAGGACTCCTGGAACGTCTATCTGGCCGCGATTCCCTAAGGATGGACGCACGCTGACAGCGTTTGTCATTCGGGACCACGGCGATCTGTCGGAGATTTAATTGAATTCGTCGCGCCGCGCACGGCATGTAGGCGGAATGATCCGTCTTTCCCGCGCTATCGCGCTGACCGTTGCTGTTTTCGCCGCTGCTCCGGCCTTCGCCGATCCGGGCGACAAGGCGCTGGACGATGTCCGCATCCTGTCGGCCGACGACATGCAGGGCCGCCTGGTCGGCACGCCCGGCTCTGAGAAGGCGCGGGCTTACATCCTGTCGCGGTTCGCGCAGATCGGCCTCTCGCCGCTGGGTGACAAGTTCGAGCAGACCTTCGAGTTCGCCAAGCGCGACGGGACCAAGGTCACGGGCACCAACCTGGTGGCCCGCATCAAGGGGACGGAGACCGGCGGCAAGGCCCTGGTCGTCTCGGCCCACTACGACCACCTGGGCGTTCGCGACGGCCAGATCTACAACGGCGCCGACGACAACGCCTCGGGCGTGGCGGGCCTGCTGGCCGTGGCCGAGGCGTTCAAGGCCAAGCCGCCCAAGCACGACGTGATCCTGGCGGTGGTCGACGCCGAGGAGGGCGGCCTGCGCGGCGCCAAGGCCTTCGCGGCCAATCCGCCGGTCCCGCTGTCGACGATCGCCCTGAACATCAATTTCGACATGCTGGCCAAGAACCCGAAGAACGAGCTCTACGCGGCCGGGACCGCGCCGTTCCCGTACCTGAAGCCGATCCTGGTCAAGCTGGCCACGACCGCCCCGGTGACCCTGAAGCTGGGCCACGACACCGACGAGGCAGGCAAGGAGAACAACTGGACCAACCAGTCCGACCACTACGCCTTCGGCGAGAAGGGCGTGCCGTGGGTCTATTTCGGGGTCGAGGACCATCCCGAATATCATAAGCCTACGGACGACTTCGCGACCGTGCCGCAGGACTTCTTCAAGCGCTCGGTGGCCACCGTGGTCCAGGCCAGCCAGGCGCTGGAGCGCGACCTGGACGACGTGGCCAAGGCGTCAGGCCGCTAAACCCCTAGTTTCATTGGATTTCACGGCGCGGCGAATTGTCACCGCGGCTGGCGCAGCAGCCTCATCTCTCCTTAATGTGGCGGGGTCAAACCTGATTCAGTCAAGCTGAAGGAGCGCCGCGATCAAGCCGGCCGCCGTGAAAGACCGGATCTTCAAAACCGCGCCGACGGTGGGCCTCATCGTGGCCGCCGCGCTGATCGCCGACTATCTGATCAACGTGCTGGTCATGGACAATCCGCAGGCCTTCACGCCCTTCACGACCCTGATCATCGCCACCGTCGTCGCCACGCCCCTGGCCTATTGGCTGACCAGCCAGCGGATGAAGCTGGAGCAGCTGCGTGACGACCTGTCGGCCAGCGTCGAGGCCCAGCGGCGCGCCATCGAGCAGTACCAGGAAGCCGATCGCCTCTACCGCCTGCTGGGCGACAACCTGACCGACCACGTAGCCCTGTGGTCGCCGAAGGGGGAGCGGATCTACAGCTCGCCCAGCATCGAACGCATCACCGGCTATACGCACGAGGAGTTCATGGCTCTGCCGCCGCAGGCCATGGTCAGCGACGCCGACTTCAAGCGCGTGCAGGGCCTGATCCGCGGCCTGATCCCCGGCGGCGCGCCGCTCCACGCCGACTATCAGTCCGCCCGCAAGGACGGGACCGAGATCTGGCTTGAAAGCGCCTATTCCCGCCTGGGCGACGGTTCGGACATCCTGCTGGTCACCTCGCGCGACATCACCGAGCGCAAGCGCCTGGAGATCGACATCGCCAAGGCGCTGGAGCTGGCCGAGGCGGCCTCGGCGGCCAAGTCCGACTTCCTGGCCAACATGACTCACGAGCTGCGCACGCCGCTGACGGCCATCATCGGCTTCGCCGAGGTGCTGCGCCGCTCGCGCAACCTGAACAAGACCGCCGCCCGCCAGGTCGGCCACATCCTGGACGCCAGCAACACCCTGCTCAGCGTCGTCAACGACGTGCTGGACTTCTCGCGGCTGGAGGCCGGCGGGCTGGAGCTGGATCCGGGGCCGTTCGATCCGGCGGCCATGGCCTCGTCCTGCGCCGCCCTGGTCGAGGAGCGCGCCGTCGCCAAGGGGCTGAAGGTTCAAGTCCGGGCGGCCAGCAATGTCGCGCCGATGAACCTGGACGGGCCGCGCCTGTCGCAGGTGCTGCTGAACTTCCTGTCCAACGCCGTGAAGTTCACGGCGCATGGCTCGATCACGGTCGCGCTGACCCAGACAATCGACGGCGATCAGGCCGTGCTGCGCGGCGAGGTGATCGACACCGGCATCGGCATCGCGCCCGAGAACCGCGAGGCGATCTTCGACCGTTTCTCGCAGGCCGACGCGGCCGTCTCGCGTCGGTTTGGCGGCACGGGCCTGGGCCTGGCCATCTCGCGCCGGATCATCGAGCGCATGGACGGCCAGATCGGCGTCGACAGCGTCGAAGGGCAGGGCTCGACCTTCTGGTTCGAGGTGCGCGGCCCCCTGGCCGAGTTGCCCACGCCGGAGGCTGAAGAGGTCTCGCCGCTGGACCCCGAAGCCGGCGTGCGCCTGCTGCTGGTCGAGGACAATGCGGTGAACCGCGAGCTGATCCGCACCATGCTGGAGCCGTTCGGCATCGGCGTGGAGACGGCCAATGACGGCGTCGCCGGCATCGAGGCCATGCGCCAGGGCCACTACGACCTCGTCCTGATGGACGTGCAGATGCCGGTGATGGACGGCCTGACCGCCACCCGTGAGATTCGCGCCATGGAAGGCGCCCGCGGCGCGGCCACCCCGATCGTGGCCATGACCGCCAACGTCCTGCCCGAACAGATCGCCACCTGCCTGGCGGCCGGCATGGACGACCACCTGGGCAAACCGATCAACCCGACCAAGCTGCTGGAGACGGTGGCGCGGTGGTCGGGAAGGGTGCACGCGGCCTAGGCGCGCGCCGCTCGCCAATGCGGATAGGTGACATAGGCGGTCACCGCGCCGTCTTCATGCGAGCGGATGATCACCGCCTCGCCCTTGGGCATGTAGATGATTTCGCCGGGACCGGCGGTGACGACGCCTGACTCGGTCGAGACCGAGATGCGGCCTTCCAGGACGATCATCACGTCGTCGACGGCCAGCGTCTCGCTGAGGCTTTGGTGGGGCCCGTAGCGTCCGTAGCCAACAGTGATCGCCCCGCCATCGCGCTCGTCGACCAGATTGCCGGCGAACACGTCGGCGTCCTGGCCGGGCGAGCGCTCCATCGGCGCGTCGGCGATCGTGAATCCGCGAACCTTCATCATCGTCTCCATCCCTTGCGTTGGGATAGAGACGCGGAGGCCGGAAGGTTCCGCGCTTGCGTTTAGTCCACGCAGATCGCGCCGGTGGACTTGCCGTTGACGACCTTGGCGTAGCAGCCGAACTGGCGGTTGGTCTTCTGGCAGGTTCCGGCGACGGCGCCCGTGGTCTCGATGTTGCCTTCGAGGATGCAGGCGCCCTCGCACTGAGCCTTGTCGGTGCAGACCTTGCCGGCGTCGGCATAGGGGATGACGCAGGTCGGGATCTGGGCCTTGCCGACGGGCTGGACGCTGCCGCCCTTGGCCGAGCACTGGGCAACCAGGTTGTCCGCCGACGGGGCGGCGGGCTGGGCGGTGGGCGCGCAGGCGCTCAGCAGGAGAGCTGCGACGGCGGTCAAGGCGAGGATACGCATGTACTCGTGCTTTCTCTTACGCCTTGGGGGCGTTCATGTAGCCCGGCAGCCAGGCTTCGTGGGCCGAGCGCAGGGCGTCCAGCGAGACGCTAAACAGGTCCTTTGACGCGAACGTGTCACCGCCCGCGACGCCGGCCACATTGGCGTGGACGCCGGCTTCCTTGGCCGCTTCCAGCACCGCTTCCGGATCCGGGGTGGCGATCAGGTAGCGGGCTTGGTCCTCGCCCAGCAGATAGGGGTGAGCATGGGCGGCGCTGGTGGCGTTCAGGGTGACGCCGACCTTGCTGGCCAGGGCGATGTCGGCCGCGGCGATCAGCAGGCCGCCGTCCGACAGGTCGTGGACGCCGGCCAGCAGGCCCGACGAGATCAGGCCACGGACGAAGTCGCCGTTCTTGCGCTCGACGGCCAGGTCGACCGGCGGCGGGGCGCCGTCTTCGCGGCCCAGAATCTCGCGCAGATAGATCGAGGCGCCCAGTTCGCCGTGGGTCTCGCCGATCAGCACCAGCGTGTCACCCTCGGTCACCGCGCCGAAGCCGGTGCGCAGGTCGTAGTCTTCCAGCAGGCCCACGGCGCCGACGGTCGGGGTCGGCGGAATGGCGACGCCGTTGGTCTCGTTGTAGAGGCTGACGTTGCCGCTCACGACCGGGAAGTCCAGCGCACGGCAGGCCTCGGCCATGCCGTCGGTGGCGCGGACGATCTGGCCCATGGTCTCGGGCTTTTCGGGGCTGCCGAAGTTCAGGTTGTCGGTGATGGCGATCGGCAGGGCGCCGGCGGCCGTCAGGTTGCGCCAGGCTTCCGCCACGGCCTGCTTCCCACCCTCGTACGGGTCGGCCTGGACGTAGCGCGGGGTGCAGTCGCTGGTCACGGCGATGGCCTTGCCCGAGCCGTGGATGCGCACGATGCCGGCGTCGCAGCCGGTGGCGCTGTCTTCCAGGGTGTCAGCCATGACGTGGCGGTCGTATTGCTCCCACAGCCAGCGCTTGGAGGCCATGTCGGGGCAGCCGACGATCTTCAGGACCGCTTCATTCCAGTCGATCGGAGCCGGGATCTTGGCCGGGTCGAGGCGGGCGTCCAGCTTGGGCTGCACCCACGGACGGTCATACAGCGGCGCATCGTCGAACAGCGGGGCCAGCGGCACGTCGCAGACCGTCTCGCCGTGATGCTTCAGCACCAGACGGCCGGTGTCGGTGGTGTAGCCGATGACGGCGGCGTCCAGGCCCCACTTCTCGAAGATGGCGTGCCCGTCCTGCTCGCGGCCGGGCTTCAGCACCGCCAGCATGCGCTCCTGGCTTTCCGACAGCATCATCTCGTAGGCCGACATGCCGGTCTCGCGCTGCGGGACCATGTCCATGTTCAGCTCGATGCCGACGCCGCCCTTGCCGGCCATCTCGACCGAAGACGACGTGAGACCGGCCGCGCCCATGTCCTGGATGGCGGCGACCGCGCCGGTGGCCATCAGCTCAAGCGTGGCTTCGATCAGCAGCTTCTCGGCGAAGGGGTCGCCGACCTGGACGGTGGGGCGCTTCTCTTCGGAGTCCGCGGTGAACTCGGTCGAGGACATGGTCGCGCCGTGGATGCCGTCGCGGCCGGTTTTGGAGCCGAAATAGACGACCGCCAGGCCCGGGCCCGGGGCGGCCGAGTAGAAGATGCTGTCGGCCTTGGCCAGGCCTACGCACATGGCGTTGACCAGGATGTTGCCGTTGTAGCCCTTGTGGAAGTTGGTCTCGCCAGCGACCGTGGGCACGCCCACGCAGTTGCCGTAGCCGGCGATGCCGGCGACCACGCCGTCCACCAGGCGCTTGGTCTTGGGGTGCTCCGGATCGCCGAAGCGCAGGGCGTTCAGCAGGGCGATCGGCCGCGCGCCCATCGTGAAGACGTCGCGCATGATGCCGCCCACGCCCGTCGCCGCGCCCTGGTAGGGCTCGATGTAAGAGGGGTGGTTGTGGCTTTCCATCTTGAAGATGATCGCGTCGCCGTCGCCAATGTCGATGACGCCGGCGTTCTCGCCCGGACCGCAGATCACGCGCGGCCCGTCGATCGGGAACTTCTTCAGCTGGTTCTTCGAGGACTTGTACGAGCAGTGCTCGGACCACATCACCGAGAAGACGCCTAGCTCAACCAGGTTGGGCTCTCGGCCCAATCGGGCCAGGACAACGTCATATTCGGCGGGTTTCAGGCCGAACTCGGCGGCCAATTCGGCCATGGGCTTTTGGGGCGTGCTCATGGGCGCGCCTTCTAACCCGGTCGCTCAGATTCCGCTACAGCCGCGTAGGCGCTACATCGCCTTGATGGCGGTCTCCAGGTGCTTGATCCCCAGCGCGATCCACTGGTCGATGACCGCGCCGCCCTTCTCGATGGAGCCCATGCGCAGCGAAACGCCGATCACGATGGCGCCGAACAGGGCCAGCACGACAATGATGGTGTTGAGCAGCGGATTGATACTCGAGCGCTTGCGGCGCTTGGCCCACACGGGGACACCGCTCACATAGGTCTCGGGGAACCGAACTTCGGGGTCGGCCATGGTGGTGTTAACTCTTCGCGTCTGCGAAGGCTCCGCCGATGCCTTCGTGTTTTCCCTTGAAAGTAACGTTGCTCGACCCGAAACGAGGATTCCACCGATCTCGCCCAGACGGTGCGGCTTAACCTTAATTCTCTTGCCTAAGGCGAAGCTTTCTCCCGCGAACGGCGCCATGGTGGGGATATCGTTGCCGGAGATCCTGCATGACCCTCGATCGTCGCGCCTTGCTCGCTCTGGTCGCCGTTCCGCTGATTGGCGCTGGCCGCGATCGCGAGGTGCGGGTGCGCATGGTCAACGAGCAGGGGACGATCGTCCTGGCCCTCTTTCCTGACCGCGCGCCGATCACGGTGGCCAACTTCCTGGCCTATGCGGACAAGGGGCTGATGAGGGGCGGGAGCTTCTATCGGACCG
The DNA here is from genome assembly GCF_058807295.1 of Caulobacter sp. GW821-FHT12D05. Classification (NCBI taxonomy): domain Bacteria; kingdom Pseudomonadati; phylum Pseudomonadota; class Alphaproteobacteria; order Caulobacterales; family Caulobacteraceae; genus Caulobacter; species Caulobacter sp. GW821-FHT12D05. The sequence continues at coordinate 161,660 of NZ_JBXAQO010000005.1, read as the reverse complement.
TCTCGCCCAAGAACGACAACAACCCCGCCACCATCAGCGTGATCCAGGGTGGACTGGGTGACGCCGGCGAGCGCTTGCCGCCGATCCCGCTGGAGTCGACCAAACGCACCGGCATCCACCACACCGACGGCGTGATCTCGATGGCCCGTGACACGCCAGGCTCGGCAACCTCGGAGTTCTTCATCTGCCTGGGCGACAACCCGTCGCTGGACTATGGCGGCGCGCGCAACAAGGACGGCCAGGGCTTCGCCGCCTTCGGCAAGGTGGTCGAGGGCATGGACGTGGTCCGCGCTATCCACGCGGCGGCGACGGAAACGCGGGCCGACGACCCCTACATGAAGGGTCAGATGATCGGGAAACCCGTGAAGATTCTTGAGCTTAGCCGGAATTAAGGCGACTCCGCCGTAGGAACATCGCGAGTCGGGACCCGTTCTGTCCTCGTGCGCCGAGAGCGTGCGGAGTGAAACAGGAGTAAGCCCGATGGCTGACAACAATCGCAACCCGCAGCAGCAGCAAAACGACCAGCAGCGTCGAGCGCCCGACCAGCAGCAGCAGCAGCAGGGCCAGCCCAGGCAGAACCCGAACGAGCCGGGCCGCAATCCTGGCGGCCAGGCCAACCCTCAGGACGAGAACGTCAGGCGCGGCGACCGCTGACCTGACTTGAACACCTCTCCGTAGATGGGAAGGGCCGGCGGATGGTCACCGCCGGCCCTTTTCGTATGTGTATGGAGACCCTCCCCCAGCGGGGGAGGCGGCCGAAGGCCGGAGGGGGAAGTGCTTGCCGAGCCGGCCTCTTCCCCCTCCGTCGTCGCTGCGCGCCGACACGTCCCCCGCTGGGGGGAGGATCTGGCTGGCTCCCGCCTACTTGGCGTCGACCACCGGCAGCTCGATGAAGCTGGCCTCGGCGCCCGCATGGAACACCCGCTGCGTCGCTTTCACATAGTCGGCCGGCTTGGCGAAGAAGATGTTCGGCACGAAGGTCTGCGGGTTGCGGTCATACAGCGGGAACCAGCTGGACTGGACCTGCACCATGACCCGGTGGCCCGGCTGGAAGGTGTAGTTCGCGGTCGGCAGAATGAACTGGTATTTCAGCGGCTTGTTGGGCGTCAGGGCCTTGGGCTCGCTGAAGCTCTCGCGATAACGGCCGCGGAAGATGGTCATGCCCACCGGCAGCTCGTAGCCGCCCAACTCGGGTTGGCTGGGGACCTCGTCGGGATAGACGTCGATCAGCTTGACGACCCAGTCGCTGTCGCTGCCGCTGGTTGAGGCCGTCAGGTTCACCTTGGGCACGCCGGCGACCTTCATCGGCTCGGTCAGCGGCTCGCTGACATAGGTCAGGACATCCGGGCGGCCATCGACGCTGCGCTGGTCGGTGACCAGCCACGGCGTCCAGCGGCTGCGGTCGGCGAACTGCATCGGGCGCGGGATGTAGGGGACGGGCTTGGCCGGGTCGGAGACGTACTCGTCATAGGCCGCCACACCCTTGGCCGCCGCCGGGGCCTGGAAGCCCAGGCCGCCATTGGCGCTCAGATACAGGTTCTTGGTCGCCTTGCCCGCGCCGGCGCCTTGAGCGCCGCCCTGCGGCCAGCTGGCATAGCGGTTCCACTTGTTCTGGCCGGGGTCATAGATCAGCACCGGCGGGGTGTCGGCCTTGGGGCCGTCCTTCAGGTACTGGTCGAAGAACGGCTTCATCACGTCGCGACGGAACTGCAGGGCGGTGTCGCCGTCCCACTTGAACGGACCCAGGTTGTAGCCGTCGTAATTGACCTGGCTGTGCCGCCAGGGACCCAGCACCAGGTAGTTCTTGTCGTTGTTCGTGTCCTTGGACTCCAGCGCCGGATACGAATGCACCGCGCCCCAGATGTCTTCCTGGTCCCACAGGCCCTGGATCCACATGGTCGGCACCTTGAGCGGCGTCTTCTCCATGGTCTTGTCGAGGGCCTGCTCGCTCCAGAAGCTGTCATAGGCCGTATGGGCGAACAGCTTCTGGGCCCAGGGCAGCTTGTCCAGGCCGTGGTTCTTGGCGTAGTCGCCGGCCGAACCCTCGCGCAGGAAGTTGGCGTAGTCGTCATAGCCCTGGCGCTGGACGCTATCGCCTGCGCCGCGCACGCTGGTCTGGCCGGCGAAGTAGTCGAAGTTGTTCTGGCGGAAGGCCCCGTGCTGGAACCAGTCGTCGCCCATCCAGCCGTCGACCATCGGGCTCATCGGCGCGGCGACCTTCAGGGCCGGGTGCGGATTGACCAGCGCCATCACGACCGTGAAGCCCTCGTAAGAGCTGCCCAGCATGCCGACCTTGCCGTTGGTCTCGGGCACGTTCTTCACCAGCCAGTCGATGGTGTCGTAGGCGTCGGTGGAATGGTCGACTTCCGAGCTGTTCAGCGGCCCCTTCAGCGGCCGCGTCATCACGTACTCGCCCTCCGAGCCGTACTTGCCGCGGATGTCCTGGAAGACGCGGATGTAGCCGCCGTCGGCCACGAACGGCTCATCGCCCTGCGGCATGGCCGAGACCATGCGCGGGCTGTCGGCGCGGGCGGCGCGCTTGGCGGCGTTGTAGGGCGTGCGGGTCAGCATGATGGGCAGGTTCTTGCCGCCCTTGGGGACCACGATGACGGTGTACAGCTTGGTCCCGTCGCGCATCGGGATCATCACGACGCGCTTTTCGTAGTCGTAATTGATCTTGGTCTGGACGTACTTGCCGTCGATGTCCGGCGTCATCGACGTGACCTGCGCGTGGGCGGCGGTCGAAACGACGGACAGGGCTGCGGCGGCCAACAGGCCAGCGCGCAGGGTAGAAGCGAGATTCATGGATTGGCCCTCCTGAAGTGGAGGCACCTTAGGCCCGAGCTTTTCGAGCTGCTACACTATAACAGCAGTCGTCAGCCCACTTTTTGATCCGCGGGCGGAGATGCTGCTCAGGCGCTCTGGAAGATGCTGCGGAACAGCACCGCGCCGTCTTCCGAGCCGAGATCGGCGTCGAAGGCGCGGTCGGGGTGGGGCATCAGGCCCAGGACGTTGCCGCCCTTGTTGACGATGCCGGCGATGGCGCGAGCCGAGCCGTTGGGGTTTTCCTGATAGCGGAACACCACCTGGCCTTCGCCTTCGATCCGGTCGAGGGTTTCCTCGTCGGCGAAGTAGTTGCCCTCGCCGTTGCCGACGGTCATGACCGCCTGGCGCTGCTCGCCGTAACCAGCGGTGAAGCGGGTCTGGCCGTTGACGATGTCCAGGCCGACGGGCTTGCAGACGTACTTGAGGCCGGCGTTGCGCAGCAGGGCGCCGGGCAGCAGGCCGACTTCGGTCAGGACCTGGAAGCCGTTGCAGATGCCAACGACGGCGACGCCCTTTTCGGCGGCCGAGACGACTTCCTTCATGACCGGGCTCTGGGCCGCCATGGCGCCGCAGCGCAGGTAGTCGCCGTACGAGAAGCCGCCGGGCAGGACGATCAGGTCCAGGTCGTCCGGCAGCGCCGTCTCCTGGTGCCAGACCATTTCGACACGGGCTCCAGCGGAGCGCTCGATGGCGACCTTGCAGTCACGATCGCAGTTCGAACCGGGGAATACGACGACGGCGGCTTTCATGGCGCGGGCCTGTAGCACCGTTCGAACGGGATGTCAGTCCCGGCGCGGACGGAAACTACGCGCTTTCGTCCAGTTCGGGCTCGACCGGCTCGCCGGTCGGAGCCGGGAAGGGGCTCTTGAAGGTGAAGGCCGCCGGAGTCGGGCCGTGAGCCTTGAGCAACGCCAGCTTTTCCAAGGCTTCCTCGACCGTCGGCACGTGACCCACAGGGACCCACCAAAGCGCCATGGCGTGGTCCATGGGTTCGAAGAATTCCTTGCGGCGGCGCATGATCTCGACGTGGCCGCTGCGATAGACGTAGGCGCCCAGAGAGGGGATGTCCTCCCAGACCGACAGGTTCGGAATGAACAGGGGGTCGCCGTTGATCGCGAGATCGGTGGCGTTGTTGCCGTCGCCCTTCAGTCGCCAGACGAAGCCAGGCGAGGATTCGGCGAGAGCATTGATGCGGTCGAGATTGTCGGCGAAGTCCTTGATCATCGGATGGTCGATGGGCGCCCGCAGGCGTCCGACATTGACCTCGGCCAGGTGAAACTTCGCGCTCATCGACGCTCTCCCTTTCGTCAGTGCTCGCCGAACATTGTGTGGCGAAGCTGCGATCGAAAGGGGCGGGGCGGATTAAATCCGCCCCATGTTTGGCCGTTTAGGCGATGTCGATGCGGTAGCTTTCGATGACCGTGTTGGCCAGCAGCTTCTCGCACATGGTCTTGACCTCGGCCTCGGCGGCCTTGGCGTCCGTGGCGTCCAGATCGAACTCGATCACGCGGCCCACGCGGGCCTCCTTGACCGACGGCCAGCCCAGGCCGTGCAGGGCGTTCTCGACAGCCTTGCCCTGGACGTCGAGCACGCCGGGCTTCAGGAACACGTGGACGGTGGCTTTCACTGACAGGTTCTCCCCGCGCGGCCTCTAGGCTTCGCGCTCACTTTGATCGAAGGCTTTAGTGCACGCCGCCTTGGATGACGGTCGGCATTTCCTTCATGATCCCCAGGCGGCGGGCCACCTCGGTATAGCTTTCGATGACATTGCCCAGGTCGCGACGGAAGCGGTCCTTGTCCAGCTTCTCGTTGGTCGTCGAGTCCCACAGGCGGCAGCTGTCGGGGCTGATCTCGTCGGCCAGGATGATCCGCGAGAAGTCGCCTTCGTAGATGCGGCCGAACTCGACCTTGAAGTCCACCAGGGTGATGCCGACGGCGCTGAACAGGCCCGACAGATAGTCGTTCACCCGCAGGGCCATGGCCATCATGTCATCGATCTCCTGGGTCGCGGCCCAGTTGAACGCCGTGATGTGCTCCTCGGAGACCATCGGGTCGCCCAGCTTGTCATCCTTGTAGTAGAATTCGATGATCGAGCGGGGCAGGGGCTGACCCTCGGTCAGGCCCAGGCGCGTGGCGATCGAGCCGGCGGCGATGTTGCGCACCACGACCTCGAGCGGGACGATCTCGACTTCCTTGATCAGCTGTTCGCGCAGGTTCAGGCGCCGAATGAAGTGGTTCTGGACGCCGATCCCGTTCAGGCGAGTCATGATGTACTCGCTGATCCGGTTGTTGATGACGCCCTTGCCTTCCAGGATCGCCTTCTTCTGGGCGTTGAAGGCCGTGGCGTCGTCCTTGAAGTACTGGATCAGGGTGCCGGGCTCGGGCCCCTCGTACAAGATCTTGGCCTTGCCTTCGTAGATCTTCTTGCGACGGGTCGTCATGGCTCTCGTCGAGGCCCTTCTGGAAAGCGTGCGCCCCACCGAAGAAAACGAAAAGCGCGCGCGGCGGATAGCTGCGCACGGCATTCGACTCAAGGCCGCTCACTAAATATCTTATGGAACCTACCCGAATGAGCGCGGCCGCGCAAACAAACCTGGGTGGTTTTGGTCTATGCTAGAGCCGGAAACGTCGCCTGCGGCTTATCCGCCGATTGCGGCGGAGAGCGGCAAAGGATATGCAGCCCGCTTAGACGACTTTGGGGCCTTCATGACCACCTTCGACGAACGCGAACAGGGTTTCGAACGCAAGTTCGCGCACGACCAGGAACTGGAATTCAAGGCGACCGCCCGTCGCAACCGCCTGCTGGGCGAATGGGCGGCCGGCCTGATGGGCCTGGCGACGGTCGATGAATATGCGCGCGCCGTGGTCAAGTCCGACTTCGAACAGCCGGGCGACGAGGACGTGCTGCGCAAGGTCTTCCAAGACCTGTCGGGCTCGGGCGTCGCCGCGTCGGAAGGCGAAGTCCGCATGAAGATGCAGGAACTGCTGGCCGTCGCCCGCGAGCAGCTCAAGGCCGGCGAGTAAGGTCTCGTCCTAAGCCGAACGAACAAGGGCCGCTCGAAAGAGCGGCCCTTTTCTTTGGTCCCTACCAGATGCGCGAGCGCTTTTCCGGCGGCAGGTAGAACTTGTCGCCCGGCTTGACGCCGAAGGCCGAGTACCAGGCGTCGACATTGCGCGTCGGGCCAATGACCCGGAAGTTCGACGGCGAATGCGGATCGGACGCCATCTGCTGCTTCAGAGAATCGTCGCGCGACTTGTCCTGCCAGGCCTGGGCGAAGGCCAGGAAGAAGCGCTGGTCGCCGGTCATGCCGTCGATGGTCGCGGCGGGCTTGCCCTTCAGCGCGGCGTGATAGGCGTCATAGGCCACCTGCAGGCCGGCCAGGTCGGCGATGTTCTCGCCCATGGTCAGGGCCGGGTTGATCTTCATGCCCGGCACCGGCTCGTAGGTCCCGTATTGGCCGCCCAGCACCGCGGCCTGTTCCTCGAAGCGCTTGGCGTCCTCGGCGGTCCACCAGTCGCGCAGCTTGCCGGTGTCGTCGATCTTGCGACCCTGATCATCGAAGCCGTGGCTGATCTCGTGACCGATCACCGCGCCGATCGCGCCATAGTTCACCGCCGCATCCGCCGCCGGGTCGAAATAGGGGGCCTGCAGGATGCCGGCCGGGAACACGATCTTGTTCTCCAGCCCGCCGTTATAGGCGTTCACGGTCTGCGGGTTCATGGCCCACTTGCCGTGATCGACCGGCTGGCCCAGGTCCTTGAGGGTGTAGGCCCACTCGAACTGGCCGCTGCGGCGGACGTTGCCGTACAGGTCGCCCGCGTCGATCTTCAGGCCCGAATAGTCGCGCCACTTATCGGGATAACCGACCATCACCGACATTTTCGAGAGCTTGGTCAGGGCAGCCTGCTTGGTGGCCGGGGCCATCCACGGGGCCTTCTGGATGCGCTCTGCCATCGCCACCTTCAGATTGGCGATCAGCTCCTGCATCTGGGCCTTGGACGAGGGCGGGAAATACTTGGCGACATAGGCCTGGCCGACCAGCTCGCCCAGGCTGCCGTCCACCAGGGTGACGCCGCGCCGCCAGCGGGGACGGATCTGGGACTGGCCGCTCAGCACCTTGATATATTCGAAGCGGCTGTCGACGAAGCGCTTGGACAGGTACGGCGACATTTCCTGCACGCCCTGCACCGCGCGCCAGGCCTTCAGGGTGTCCAACGGCGTGGCGGCGAACAGCTTGGCGATGTCGCGGACGGCGGTCTTCTCGCCCAGCACCAGCTGGTTTCGCCCGGTGATCCCGGCGGCGGCCAGGTAATCCGTCCACGGAACCTCTGGGGCATAGGCCTTCAGCTCGTCCAGGCTGACGGGGTTGTAGACCTTGTCGATGTCGCGGCGCTCGGCGACCGGCCAGCTGACCTTGGCGATGGCGGTCTCGAAGGCCACGACGTCGGCGGCCGACTTGGCCGGGTCGGCATAGCCGGCCATCTTCAGCGCCCGCTCGGCGAAGGCGGTGTAGGCCGCCAGCTGCGGCTTGAAGCCGTCGGTCAGATAGTAGTCGCGGTCGGGCAGGCCCAGTCCCGATTGGCCGATATACAGGGTGTTGAGCTCGGGGTTCTTGGCGTCCGGATAGATGTCCAGCGAGAACAGGTCCGGGCCGAAACCGCCGTGGGCCTGGCCCATCGCCTTGGCCATATCGGCCTTGGACGAGACGGCGGCGACGGCGGCCAGGTCGACCTTCAACGCCGCGTCGTCGACCTGCTCGACCTTGGCTTCGTCGAAGAAGCTCTTGTACAGCCCGCCGATCTGGGTCGAGGCGTCGGCCGTCTCGATCAGGGTGCGCAACTGGTCCTGCGAGCGGTTGAAGACGTCATAGCCGACGCCCGCCGAGGGCTGGTCGGCCGGGATGGTGGTCTTCTTCTCCCAGCCGCCATTGGCGTACTTGTTGAAGTCGTCGCCGGGCTTCACGGCGGTGTCGCGGGCCGTCAGGTCGACGCCCCAGGCGCCGTACATCGGCTTTTCGGCGGCGAAGGCCGAGCTGGAGATCGCCACCGCCGAAACGGCGGCCAGCAGGAAGATGCGCATGTGTTGGATCCCAATGCCCCTCAAAGTGCAGGGATGCTGCCCCAACCGCGGGCCGGGCGCAGATGAATTTCCCGTAATGTGAGACGAAGCCAGTGGTTGAGCGGCTACGACCTAAAAGGGGATTTTCGACCTGACGTTTTAGTGGTCTGATCACTGTCAATGAGTGGTCAGGCAAGCTGACGCGTGGAGGAAACCGATGAACGATCTCGCAAGTCGCCGAGCCGTGTTGATGGCGGCGGGACTGGGCGGCGCGGCTTTGGCCAGCGGAGCCGCCATCGCTCAGGAGGTCGCCGCGCCTGGTCCGGCCCTGACCGCCAAGCACAAGATCAAGTTCGCGGTGATCGGCCTCGACCACTACCACATCATGAGCATGACCGCCGCCGTGAAGCGGGGCGGCGGCGAGTGCGTGTGGGTCTACGCCTACAACAACGACGCCAAGCAGCTGGCCGACTTCAAGAAGCAGCACGGCGATGTCCCCGTGGCCGCCAGCATCGACCAGATCCTCAACGACAAGTCGGTCCAGCTGGTCGCCGCCGCGCCGATCCCCGACCAGCGCACGCCGCTGGGCCTGAAGGTGATGGCCGCCGGCAAGGACTACCTGGCCGACAAGCCCGGCATCATCACCCTGGAGCAACTGGCCCAGGTGCGCGCGGCGGTGAAGAAGACCGGCCGCAAGTACGCGATCATGTACTCCGAACGGCTGGAAGTGCCCTCGGCGATCAAGGCCGGTGAGTTGGTTCACGCCGGCGCGATTGGTAAGGTCGTGCAGACGGTGAACCTGGCCCCGCACCGTATCGGCCAGGGCCGACCGGACTGGTTCTGGGACAAGGCCCGCTACGGCGGCATCCTCACCGATATCGGCTCGCACCAGGCCGACCAGTTCCTGTTCTACACCGGCAGCAAGACCGCCAAGATCGTCGCCAGCCAGACCGGCAACATCGCCAATACCGACCATCCCAAGTTCGAGGACTTCGGCGACCTGACCGCCGTCGGCGACGGCGGCACGGGCTATGTACGGGTCGACTGGTACACGCCCGACGGCCTGGGCGTCTGGGGTGACGGGCGGCTCTTCATCCTCGGCACCGAGGGCTATATCGAGCTGCGCAAATATATCGATCCGACGGGCCGGCCGGGCGCCAACCACCTGCTTATCGTCGACAAGAAGCAGGCCCGCTACATCGACTGCAGCCAGGTCCAGCTGCCGTTCGGCCCTCAGTTCGTCACCGACATCGTCGAGCGCACCTCGGTCGCCCAGGACCAGGAGCAGGCCCTGCTGGCCGCCGAACTGGTGCTGACCGCCCAGAAGAACGCCACCAAGCCTGTGCTGGCCTAAGGGAGATGACGATGAGCAGCCTCACCCGTCGTGGCGTCCTCGCCGCCGGCATCGCCTTCCCAACCATCGTGCCGGCCACGGTCTTCGGCCAGAACGCGCCGTCCAACCGCATCAACATCGGCGTCATCGGCGTCGGCCGCATCGCTCGCGGCCACGACATGGCCGAGACCTTCAAATACGACCACGCCCAGATCCTGGCGGTCTGCGACCTCGACTCCAAGCGCCTGGCCCTGGGCAAGCAGCTGGTCGACGAGACCTACAGCAAGAAGTTCGGCCGCCCCTGGGACAGCGCCCGGACCTATGCCGACCATCACGAGGTGCTGGCCGCCAAGGACATCGACGCCGTCATCATCGCCACGCCCGACCACCAGCACGCCATCCTGGCCGTCCACGCGGTCAAGGCCGGCAAGGACGTCTATCTGCAGAAGCCGGCCTCGCTGACCATCGCCGAGGGGCGGACCATGGCCGACGCCGTGGCCGCCACCGGCCGCATCCTGCAGATCGGCTCGCAGCAGCGCTCGGACAAGCCGTGGCCGCAGTTCCGCCGCGCCTGCGAGCTGGTCCGCAACGGCCGCATCGGCCAGCTGAAGCATGTCGAAGTCGGCCTGCCGGGCGACCCGTCCGGCCCCGAGGCCCCGCAACAGCCGATCCCGGCCAATCTGAACTACGACGCCTGGCTGGGGTCCACGCCGGAGGCCTACTACACCGAGATGCGGGTCCATCCGCAGGCTGACTTCAGCCGACCGGGCTGGCTGCGCTGCGAGCAGTTCGGGGCCGGCATGATCACCGGCTGGGGCGCCCACCACGTCGACACCGCCCACTGGGGCATGGACATGGAGCACTCCGGTCCCGTCGAGATCTGGGGCTCGGCCGAGTTCCCGACCAGCGGCCTGTGGAACGTCCACGGCAAGTTCCTGACCCACGCCCGCTACGCCAACGGCGTGACCATGGACATCTCGGGCGACTTCCCGAACGGGGTGAAGTTCATCGGCACCGAGGGCTGGATCTTCGTCGCCCGTGACGCGGCCGTGACGTCCAGCGATCCCAGCTTCGGCCAGAAGCCGATGCCGGCCCTGGCCGCGAGCAATCCCAAGATCCTGGACAGCGTGATCGGTCCGAACGAAATCCACCTGCGCAAGTCCGAGGAGCAGCACGGCGACTGGCTGGACTCGATCAAGAGCCGGAAGCCTCCGTCGGCCCCGGCCGAGGTCGGTCACCGCGCCTGCACCACCTGCCTGCTGCACCACACGGCCATGAAGACCGGCCGTCGCTTGAAGTGGGATCCCAAGGCCGAGCGCTTCATTGGCGACGACGCCGCCAACGCCATGCTCAGCCGCCCGCAGCGCAAGCCGTACACGTTCTAGGACGACGCTTATGATCACCAAACGAGACCTGGCCATCGCCGTTGGCGCCGTGGCCCTGACCCTGGCCGGCGTCGCCGTCGCCCAGGCCCCCAAGCCGGCGCTGCTGGGCCCTTCCGTCTGGCGCTGGGACGAGATCAAGTCCCACCCCACCGACGTCGGCGCCTACGCCCAGATCACGCGCGGCCCGACCGCGACGCTGGACGAGTTGGAGATGCACGTCACGACCCTGAAGCCGGGCCTCAGCTCACACGCGCCCCACACCCATCCGAACGAGGAACTGGTGATCATCCGCGAGGGTGAGGTCGAGGTGCTGTCCGGCGGGGTCTGGAAGAAGGTCGGCCCGGGCGGGGTGGTGTTCAACGCCAGCAACAGCCCGCATGCGCTGAAGAACGTGGGGACCACGGATGCGGTCTATCACGTGATCAACTTCAAGACGGACAAGACGCACTGAGGAAGGAGCGAAGCGCAGCCCACGCCTGCGTCTTCCGCTCGAACGTCATCGCCGCATGCGCCGGTGACGAGGAGGGCAGGGCGATCGTCGGGATGCGCTCGCCGATCAGCCGGCCGCCCAGTTTGGCGGCCGTGCCGCCGTTGAAGGCGACGGCCTGTAGCGCGGGTAGCGTCTCGATGAGCTGGAGAAGATCATTCGCCGCCGGATCGCGGATCGCCGCATCCAAGCTGCCCGGCCGCTCGGCTTCGGCGATCACGTCCCATAGGCCGACGCCGTCGGCCAGCAACGCGGCCAGGCGATCCTCATAGGCCAGCGGGACGAGGGGCGCACCAAGCACGCCCTCCATCAACCGCCAGAAGGCGTTCCTGGGATTGCCGTAGTACTGCTGGACGGCCAGCGAGGCCTCGCCCGGCAGGCTGCCCAGGATCAGGACGCGCGTATCGGCGTCGACGACCGCTGGAAAGCCTGCCTTGCGCAAGGCGTCAGGCTTGCTCGCCGAAGACGCGCTTGAAGATCACGTCGACGTTCTTGGTGTGGTAGCCGAAGTCGAACAGCTCCTCGAGCACCTCGTCCGACAGGGCCTTGGAGACCACCGGGTCGGCCTTGAGGAAGTCGATGAACCGACCCTCGCCGCGCCACACCTTCATCGAGTTGCCCTGCACGGCGGCATAGGCGTCCTCGCGCGACACGCCTTCCTGCGTCAGGGCCAGCATGACCCGTTGCGAGAAGACCAGGCCGCCCAGCTTGTCCAGGTTCTTGGCCATGTTGTCGGGATAGATGTTGAAGCGCTCGATGACCCCGGCCAGGCGGCGCAGGGCGAAGTCGAGGTGGATGGTGGCGTCGGGGCCGATGCCGCGCTCGACCGACGAGTGGCTGATGTCGCGCTCGTGCCAGAGGGCGACGTTTTCCATCGCCGGGATCACGGCCGAGCGGACCAGACGGGCCAGGCCGGTCAGGTTCTCGGTCAGGATCGGGTTGCGCTTGTGCGGCATGGCCGACGAGCCCTTCTGGCCCGGATCGAACGGCTCTTCGGCTTCCAGCACCTCGGTGCGCTGCAGGTGGCGGATCTCGGTGGCCAGGCGCTCGACCGACGAGGCGACGACGCCCAGGGCCGCGAAATAGGCGGCATGGCGGTCACGCGGGATCACCTGGGTCGAGACCGGCTCGACGGCCAAGCCCATCTTGTCGGCCACGTGCTGTTCGACGCGCGGGTCGACATTGGCGAAGGTGCCGACGGCGCCCGAGATCGCGCAGGTGGCGATCTCGAACTTGGCCATCGCCAGGCGCTCCTTGGCGCGCTGGAACTCGGCGTAGTAGCCGGCCAGCTTCAGGCCGAAGGTCAGGGGTTCGGCGTGGATGCCGTGGCTGCGACCGACGCAGACGGTCATCTTGTGCTCGAGCGCGCGGCGCTTCAGGGCGGCCAGGACCAGGTCGACGTCTTCCAGCAGCAGGTCGGTGGCCTTGCTGAGCTGCACGGCGAAACAGGTGTCCAGCACGTCGCTGCTGGTCATGCCCTGGTGCAGGAAGCGGGCTTCCGGACCGACGATTTCCGACACGTGGGTCAGGAAGGCGATGACGTCATGCTTGGTGACGCGCTCGATCTCGTCGATGCGGTCGCTGTCCCAGACCGCGTCGCGGCCCTTTTCCCAGATCGTCTCGGCGGCGAGCTTCGGGATGGTCCCGATCTCGGCCATGGCGTCGGCGGCGTGGGCCTCGATCTCGAACCAGATTTTGTACTTGGTCTGGCTGGACCAAATGGCGGCGGCTTCGGGGCGGGCGTAGCGGCTGATCATGGGGCGGCCGTTTCGGCCCGACCGCCCCCGGAGTCAAGGGAAGAGGCTTATTACTTACGCCGCTTCGCGTTCCTTCATGTGCTTGACCATGCCGATCGCGGCCAGGGCGTAGTGGACGCCGGCCCAGGCGTAGAAGCACAGCGAGACGATGATGCCCTGCTGGCTGGACAGAGCCAGGGTCGTGCGGCACTGGGCTGCCAGCTCGGGCGCCGAACCCTTGGGAGCGATGCCGCCGGGGCAGGTCGCCGCGAAGTTCTGGCCGCCTTCGACGCCGAATGAGGCCAGCACGCTGTGGACCACGCCGGCCGCGTCGGGGGTGTTGAAGTGGTACTGCGCCAGATGGTCGATCAGCCAGCCGGTGAAGACCGGCCCGCCGCCCAGGGCGATCAGATTGAGGAAGAAGAACAGCAGGGCCGTGGCGGTGGCCCGCCGGCGCGGCTCCACCGAGTTTTGGACCACGGCAAAGGTCGGGGCCAGGTAGACGTAGTGGAAGATGCCGGGGACCAGCAGGATCATCGCCGTCGCCTTCCAGTCGGTCTGGAGGTAGGCGAGGATATAGATCGGCGTGCAGATGATCAGGCCGATGGCGGGGACCCAGGCGTACCATTTGACGCTGCGCTTGCCGGCCCAGTCGCTGAGGAAACCGCCGACCAGGGTGCCGACGCCGGCGGAGAAGCCACCGATCAGGCCGGTGATCAGGCCCACTTGAGCCAGCCCTAGGCCGAAAGCGCGCACGAAATAGGACGGCACGAAGGCGCCCGAGCCGTACGAGCCGAACGAGGCGATGGTCACGCCCAGCACCATGTTCAGCACGGGCCACTTGAAGAACAGGATCTTGAAGACCGCCCACAGCTCGGCGAACTCGGTGGCCAGCGAGAAGGCCGGCTTGGGCGCGGGCTCGACGACGACGTTCTCGGCCTCGAGCGGGCGCTCGACGATTTCGGAGTGACCGCGCGGCGGTTCCTTGACCACCAGCTTGACGATCAGGGCCAGGATGATGCCGGGCAGGCCGACGATGACGAAGGCCACGCGCCAGCTGAACTCCTGGGCCAGCCAGCCGCCGGCCACCGCGCCGAACATGGTGCCCAGCGGGATGCCGAACGAATAGATCGACAGGGCCGAGGCGCGCTTCTTGGGCTCGTAGTAGTCGCTGATCAGCGAGTGGCTGGGCGGCGAGCAGCCGGCCTCGCCGACGCCGACGCCGAAGCGGAAGAGGGCCAGCTGGGCGAAGCTGGTGGCCGCGCCGCACAGGGCGGTGAAGCCCGACCAGACGACCAGCGACACCGAGATGATCGTCACCCGGTTCCAGCGCTCGGCCAGGCGGGCGATCGGGATGCCCAGGATCGTATAGAGCAGGGCGAAGTAGAGGCCGCCCAGCAGGCCCAGCTGGGTGTCGGTCAGCTTCAGGTCGACCTTGATGGCCTGACCGATGGTGGCGATGATCGTCCGATCGATGAAGTTGAAGGTGTAGGTGGCGAGTAAAAGGCCCAGCACCGCGGCCTTGTAGCTATTGGAATAAAGCGGCCGATCGCCGCCGGACGCACGCGCGTCGGCCATACTGACTCTCTCCCTTCAAACATTTGTTCTAATTGCTTGAGGGGACTGTGACGGAGCGGAAGGCAAAGCGCCAGAGGCTATTTCGCAAGCCTCCGGCGCTCTGGATTCCTAGGCGACCATCTCTTCCCGGATGCTGTTCCGCGCGGCCCAGAACAGGCCAAAAGCGGCCAGGCCCAGGGTGGCCGAAACGATCAGCGCCCAGCGCACGCCTTGGGCTTCGCCCAGGCCCATGTGGCCGGCCAGCACGTCGCTGAGCAGGCCGACGGCTACGGGGCCCAGACCCAGGCCGATCAGGTTGATGATCAGCAACAGCACGGCCGAGGCCGTGGCGCGCAGGGCCGGATCGACGATGCTCTGGGCCGTGGCGTAGACCGGGCCGTACCACAGCGTCCCGAGCAGGGCGTTGATGGCCAGGAGGCCGATGGCGGTCATCGGCGCGTCCAGGCTGACGGCGACAATGTAGATCGGGATGGTGATCAGTGAGGCGATCGCCGGCACGGTCACATAGGCCCGCAGGTCCTTGGCCCCCAGACGGTCGGCGAAGACCCCGCCCAGCCAGGCGCCGATGACCCCGGCCGTGCCGCCGATCAGGCCCAGAGCCAGGCCTAAGAACCCCGCCGGCTTCAGGCCGACGTTCGCAGCCAGCTGGGTCAGTTCCGGTCCGTGGTTGCGGAAGAAGAACGAGGCGGTGAACGGCGCGTGGCCATAGCCGATGAAGGCCTTGATCGAGGCGGCCAGGGCCACCAGCCAGAAGGTCTTCTTGGTGGCCAGCACCGCCAGGGCGGCGGCGAAGCTGATCTGCGAGCTGGCGCGGGCGGCCATCTCGGCGGCCAGTTGCTTGCGCGGCTCGATCAGGGTGAAGGCCGCGACCAGGGCGAACAGGACGCCGGGCGCGCCAGCGACCATGAAGGCCACGCGCCAGCCATAGGCGTCGGCGACTAGCCCACCCATGGCCATGCCCGCCAGCGTGCCCAGCGGCGTGCCGATCGAATAGAAGGCGATGGCGCTGGCCCGCTTTTCCTTGGGCACGTAGTCGGTGATCAGCGAGTGGGCTGGCGGCGTGCAGCCGGCCTCGCCGACGCCCACGCCGATGCGGGCCAGGATCAGTTGCCAGAAGTTCTGGGTGAAGCCGCACAGCACCGTGAAGGCGCTCCAGGCGGCGACCGAGGCGCCGATGATGTAGGGCCGGTTCTTGGTCTCGGCGATGCGGGCGATCGGGATGCCCAGCACGGTGTAGAAGATGGCGAAGGCCAGGCCGGTCATCATGCCCAGCTGCCAGTCGGCGAGGCCCAGGTCGCGCTTGATCGGCTCGGCCAGGATGTTGAC
Organism: Caulobacter sp. GW821-FHT12D05; assembly: GCF_058807295.1. Lineage (NCBI taxonomy): Bacteria > Pseudomonadati > Pseudomonadota > Alphaproteobacteria > Caulobacterales > Caulobacteraceae > Caulobacter > Caulobacter sp. GW821-FHT12D05. Next base: position 145,930 of record NZ_JBXAQO010000005.1, on the reverse strand, counting down.
CACCTGCCGGTCCAGGAAGTTCAGGGTGTAGATGATCAGCAGCACCCAGAGGGCGTATCGTCGATAGCCCGAGGATACGGGCGCGATCACGGGCGACGGCGTGGCGGGTTCCGCCATGGACTCTCTCCCTCAAACATTTGTTCTAATCGTTGAGGCGACCTTAGACGCAAGGTAAGGCCAAGCGCCATCCGGCATTTGCATCGAGGGAGCGCGCGCCATGGAACTCGTCATCGGCACCAAGGCCTGGTCCAGCTGGTCTCTGCGCCCGTGGCTGGCGCTCAAGCGCACCGGCGCGGCGTTCCAGGAAATCGAAGTCACGCTGCGCCAGGGCGAGGTGACGACCGCCGAGATCGGCAAGATCTCGCCCAGCAAGCTGGCCCCGGCCCTGAAGGACGGCGACCTGGTGGTCTGGGACTCGCTGGCGATCTGCGAGTACCTGGCCGAGAAGTTCCCGGACGCCAAGCTGTGGCCGGCCGATCCGGTCCTGCGCGCCCTGGCCCGTTCGACGGCGTCCGAGATGCACTCGGGCTTCCAGGCGCTGCGCGGCGAGTGCGCGATGGCGCTGGACGTCGCGCCGCACAAGCTGGACATCTCGGAAGCCACCCAGAAGGACGTACGCAAGATCGTCGAGCGCTGGAACCAGCTGCTGGCGCGCTCGGGCGGGCCGTTCCTGCTCGGCGAATGGTCGATCGCCGACGCCTTCTGGACGCCGGTGGCGACGCGCTTCCGCACCTATGAGATCAAGCTGGCGGACTACGGCGACGCCGGCGCGGCCCAGGCCTATGCTGACCGCCTGCTGCAGACGCCTGAGTTCCTCGAGTGGGAGCGCGCCGCCCAAGCCTAGTTGGGAAGGCCTAGCGCCGCTTCGCCAGCTCGCCCTGCACCAGGGCGTGGATGTCGATGCCGTAGATCGTCAGCCCCTCGATATTGGCGTCGTCGATGGCGACGCCCTTGAGATTGACGTTGGTCAAGCGCGCGCCGCTGAGATTGATGTCGGTGAAGGTCGCGTCCGCCAGGTTGACGTTGTCGAACCGTGCGCCGGCTAAGCGGCAATCGACGAAGCTGATGCCTGCCAGGTTCTTGTGCTCGAAGCAGCGCGCCTCGGGCGGTTTCTCGCCGCCGATCGGCTGGCCGACATCGATGCGGTTGCCGTCCGGATCGGCGAAGACGAAGGCCCTCAGGCCGTAGTCCTTGTCGGCCAATGACTTGATGATCCGAACGCCGGCCGCGACCAGGTGATCGTGCAGCGCGTCGACATCGTCGACGATCAGGTGGGCGATGTTGGTGGTCGAGGGCTTGTGGTCCTTGACCTGGCTCAGATGCAGCTCGGCGCTGTCCTTTTCCAGGATCATGAAGCCGACCGGCTGGCCGTTCTCGAAGGCCTTCGAGAAGCCCAGGACGTCGCGATAGAAGGCGTAGGCAGCTTGGATGTCGCGCGTGAAGGCGGACGCGGCCAGGCGGCCGAACGTGATGTTCGAGGTCGATGAGGTCATCGCTCGCGGTCTCCCTGAGGGAAGGGGCAGGGGCGGCGGTGCGCGTGCCCGATGTGGAGCGGTGTCCGCCGCCACATCTGCCACAGGGAGACCTTGAGGACTAGAGACCCGCCTTAGAGCCCCGTCGGGGCGCCGTTCTCGATCGGCGGGGCCTTGCAGCGGCCGGCGCGGGCCTGGACCACATAGAGCAGGGCGCGGCCCTGGGCGAAGGCGCTGTGTTCGGCCAGCGGGTTGGTCGGCTGGCCAGTGGTCAGGCTCAGCGCCTGCTCGCCGCTGCCGGCCGCGGACTGGCCCAGCGAGGCCTGGTTCCACTTGCTGAGCTGGGCGGCGCAGGCGGCGACCACGGCGTCGGCCACGACCTCGGCGCTGTCCTTCGAACCGGCCAGGCTGTAGGCCCAGCGGCGCGTGCATTCCTCGACCGGCATCGACGGATCGGCCGCGGCGGTGGCGCCGGGCGCGGTCTTGAAGTCGGCGCAGATCTTCGGATTGGCCATACTGTCATGGCCATTCTCGCACGCGGCGAGGCCGAGGGTAGCGAGGGCCAGAACGGCCATCACGGGTTTGCGGATCATCTTGTGGTCTTCCGTGCGTGTGAGCGTCAGCGGGGGCAGATCTGGACGGCGCGCGAGCTGAGACGGCCGCGGTCGTCGTAGTAGGAGATCGTCGCGTCGCGGCACGAGCCGCCGGAGGGCGCGGTGCTGGACACCTGCTGGAAGGTCCCGTTCTGGACCGTGCCGCTGGCGACCGGATTGCCCATGTGGTCGTAATAGACCTGACGGACGGGTTGGGCCTGGGGCGACGGCGCATAGCCGCGCGAACTGGAGCCGGAGTTGTAGTAGGCCGTGCGGGTGCGATGGCAGCCGCTCTTGCCGATCTCGCGGCCGACCAGGGCGCCGCCGACGCCGCCGATCAGCAGACCGGCGCCGCCCTTGGAGATGGCGTTGCCGACCAGGGCGCCGCCCAGGCCGCCGATCACGGTGCCGGTGGCCTTGCGGCTGCGGCACGACGCGGCGTTCGCGTCGGTCGGCGCCATCATGGCGGGAAGAGCCATGGCGCCGACGGCCAGGCCGATAACGATAAGACGTGGCATGTGATCCTCGCCAGTGAAGGTCCCTCGGGCTTCACAACGCGGCTCACCGCCGGAAGGATGCAGACTTGTCGACTAGACGACTTGGTAGTCGGGCCGGGTCTTCATCTCGCGCCAATAGGCGGCCAGGCCCAGGGCCTCAGTTAGCTGGGCAAAGCGCGGATCGCCGCGCATCCCCGCCGCGGACGGGAAGAACAGGAAGTTGGTCCGGCGGTCGGCCAGCGGCGTGAAGGCCTTCTGGCGCATCTCGAACCGGATATCCGGCACCACGAAGCCACGCCCGAAGAAGTAGGCCTGGCTGATCTCGAAGGCCACGTCGGTTCGTCCTAAGGCGGAGGCGAACTGAATCGCATTCTCGGCATGGCCGGCGCCTTCGCGGGCCGAGGCCTGGATGCGCTCGACGGCGGCGTCGATGTCGGCCGGGACGCGGGTGACCATGCCCTTGGCGACCTGACGGATGAGCTGGAAGTTGCTCTCTTCGACGGTCTCGGGGCGGCCTTCCAGGTTATCGACCTTGGCCAGGGCTTCTCTGGCGCGGCCTGTGTAGAGCAGCAGGTGGAAGTGGGTGAACCACACCGCGAAGTGGGTGGGGTACATCGACACGGCGCGCGCGATCGCCCGGTCGGCCTCCTGCAGCCGTCCCGCCGACCACAGGGCCTGGACCTGGCGCTGCACGCGGCCGGGCGTCGGGTTGTTGGCGGTGTCGACCGTGTCGTACAGGGCCGCGCATTCGCGCCAGCGACCGACCGATCCCAGCACCTCGGCCAGCATCATGCGGGCGGGCAGGTTCTCGGGGTGGTCCTTGATCAGGTCGCGCAGGGCGCGCTCGGACACGGCCCAGTGGCGCAGGCCCGGCTCCAGCAGGATGATCGCCGCCCGCGCGTTCGGATCGCCGGGATGGAGCGCGTCGGCGCGGCGCGCCGCCTCGCGGGCCCTGGCGATCAGGTCGGCCTGCATCTGGGGTGAGCGGCGCTGGACGGCGGCGGCGTAGCAGAAGGCCAGAACGCCCCAGGCGATCTCGTCGTTGGGGCTGAGCTCGACAGCGCGCTTGAGCAGGCCGATCGCCTGGTCGTTGCTCTCGGCCGTGCCCTGCTCCAGGGCGGTGGTGGCCTGGACGATCAGCGGCATGACGTCGGGCTTGGCGGGCTTGAGCCAGCGGCGGCCCAGCAGCGCGCCCGCGCCGATCGCGACGACGCCCGCCGCGCCGCTGGCGATCAGCAGGCGACGGTCGAGGCGGGCAGGGGCCTGCGCCGCGGTTTCAGCCTGGCCCTCGACCAGCAGCCGGTAGCCGACTTTGGTGATGGTCTCGATGCGGAAGGCGCCGGTCTCGTCGGCCAGGCGGCGCAGGCGCGAGATCACCCGGTTGATGGCGTCTTCGCCGACGATACGGCCCGACCAGCAGCGGAGGGTGAGGTCGTCGCGGCTGACGATGGCGCCGTTCGCGTCGGCCAGGGCGACCAGCACCTGCATGACGCGCGGCTCCAGCACCGTCTCGCGGCCATCGGCCTCGATGACCTGGCGCAGAGACGGGCGCACCGAAACGCCGCCGATCGCGAAGTCGGCCGCGCGCGCCAGATCGATCGGTTTTTGGTCGTCTCCCAACGCGCGTTCCCCGAGCACATCGTCGAGCTTCGCCTTACCGCGTCTTGGTCGGCGTTTCATCAGGCAATCATCGGTTCGCCGTCCTGTCCATCAGGCGACCTCGCTGCGATCCCGGCCGCTGACGCCAAGCGGCCAGGAGACCAGCCGACATGCCTATCGACATCCCCATTTCCTCGGGCAGGGCTTCCGCCCGGAAGCTTTCCGGCGAGCGGGTCTTCTTCGCCGCTCTGGCCGCCAGCATGCTGCTGGCCGTGCTGATCGGCTTTGGCCGCACCTACTACTTCCGCGCCCTGTTGCCGCCGCAGCCGATGGTCTTGCCGCCGTCCGCCCTGGTGCATGTCCACGCCATGCTGTTCAGCGCCTGGATCGTCCTCTTCATGGTCCAGGTCGGCTTCGTGGCGGCGGGGCGAAGGGACCTGCACATGAAGCTGGGCCTGGTCGGCCTGCCTACCGTGCTGGCCATGATCGTGGTCGGAACGCTGACCGGGCTGAACCTCTCCAAGCGCCTGGCGGGGATGCCGTTCGATCCGTTCATGATGATGGCGCTGCCGCTGCTCTCCATGGTCGGCTGCTCGGGCCTGTTCCTGACGGCCCTGGCCCTGCGCCGCAGTCCGGCGGCGCACAAGCGGCTGATGATCCTGGGCATGGCCGCCATGATCGGCGCCGCCTTCGCCCGGATGCCGTTCATCCCGTTCCTGATCGGGGCGTTCTTTCTGCCGAACATCTACACGGTCGCGCTTGTGGTCTGGGACGTGGTTACCGACCGCCGAGTGCATCGCTCGACGTTGGCGGGCGGGGTGGTCGTTCTGGGGGCGACGGTGGGCATCCTGTTCGTCTGGCAAAACCCGCTGTGGTTGGCCTTCGCCAAGTGGGCGGCGGCGCTTGCAACCTGAGCCGCGACCGATCGTCTCGGATTCACGATTAACCTGGATTCACCACGCGTGAGGACCTGGCCTTAACCATCCCGCCCCATTCTGTACTGAAATGGGATCGGAGGGGCGGATGGCCCAGCACGTGGAAACCTTGGTGATCGGCGCCGGACCGGCCGGCCTGACGACCGCCTACACCCTGGCCAAGGCCGGCCGCGGCGTGACCGTGCTGGAGATGGATCCGACCTATGTCGGCGGCATCAGCCGCACGGTCGACTACAAGGGCTTCAAGTTCGACATCGGCGGTCACCGCTTCTTCTCGAAGAGCAAGGAGATCGTCGACCTGTGGAACGAGATCCTGCCCGACGACTTCATCGACCGCCCGCGCCTGTCGCGCATCTATTACCGCGAGAAGTTCTACGCCTATCCGCTGAAGGCCTTCGAGGCCCTGGCCAATCTGGGCGTCTGGACGGCGACCAAGTGCATGGCCTCGTTCGGCTGGGCCAAGCTGAACCCGATCGCCAAGCCGACCACCTTCCACGAATGGGTCCGCAACCAGTTCGGCGAGAAGCTGTTCTCGATCTTCTTTAAGACCTACACCGAGAAGGTGTGGGGCATGAGCTGCGACGAGATCTCGGCCGACTGGGCCAGCCAGCGCATCAAGGGCCTGGATCTGGCCGCCGCCATCATCGACGGCGTCAAGCGCTCGCTGGGCGTTAAGGCCAAGGCAGGCGTCGAGGGTTCGCCCAAGACCCTGATCGAGAGCTTCCGCTACCCGCGCAAGGGCCCCGGCATGATGTGGGAAGCCTGCGCCGAAAAGATCACCGCCCTGGGCGGCGTGGTCCGCATGGGCCGCAAGGTCGATGGCCTGCACTACGACAAGCTGGCCAAGATCTGGACCGTCTCGGTGACCAGCGCGGACGGCAAGAAAGAGATCTACACGGCGAACGAGGTCGTCTCCTCGGCTCCGATCCGCGAGCTGATGCAGGCGGTTTCGCCCACCCCGATCAGCGTCTTCCACGCCGGCGAGCTGATGTACCGCGACTTCCTGACCGTGGTGCTGATCGGCAAGCCGCAGAAGGAGCTGCCCGACAACTGGATCTATATCCACGACCCGTCGGTGAAGGTCGGCCGCGTGCAGAACTTCCGCTCGTGGTCGCCGGAGATGATCCCGGACGGCGTCTCGACGTGCCTGGGCCTGGAATATTTCTGCTTCGAGGGCGACGGCCTCTGGACCACCTCGGACGAGGACCTGGTCGCCCAGGCCAAGCGCGAGATCGCCAAGATCGGCCTGATGGATCCGGCCGACGTCTACGACGCCTGCGTGGTGCGCCAGCACAAGGCCTATCCGGTCTATGACGACGCCTATGCCGAGCACATCAAGATGATCCGCCTGGACCTGAAGATGCACTTCCCGGGCCTGCACCTGGTCGGCCGCAACGGCATGCACAAGTACAACAACCAGGACCACGCCATGATGACCGGCGTCCTGACCGCCGAGAACATCATCGCCGGCGAGACCCTGCACGACGTGTGGGAGGTCAACGAGGACGCCGAATATAGCGAGGCCGGCGTCTCCGGCGCTCGCGAGGCGCTGCGCAGCGAACGGATGGTCCCGAAGAAGGTCGCCGCCTGATCATGACGCGGCTCTGGAGGCTCGTGCCCGAGGGGCTGCGTGAGCTGGCGCTGTACGGCCTGGCCAGCGCCCTGGCGCTGGGCCTGGACTATGGCGTGCTGCTCGGACTGACGGCGCTAGGCGTGAACTATCTGGTCGCCTCGGGGACGGGCTTCACCAGCGGCATCGCCGTCACCTATCTGCTGTCGATCTCGGTGGTGTTCCGCCACCGTCCGGTCGCCGATCGGCGCCGCGAGTTCGTCGGCTTCATCGGCGTGGGCCTGGCCGGCCTGATCCTGACCCAGGGCCTGATGGCGCTGTGGGTCGAGGTGCTGCGCATGACCCCGGGCCTGGCCAAGATCCCGACCGCGGGGATCGTCTTCCTCTTCAACTTCACCGTCCGCCGGGCGCTGCTGTTCAAGGCCCCGCGCGTCGACCCCGTCCAGCCGTGAGCCGGCGCGACAAAGCCTTAAGCCTGCTGGCCGCGTTCGGCGTCTTCCTGCTAAGCCGCCCGTACCAGGGCGTGCGCCATGACGGTCGCCTGTATGTCGCCGACGCCCTGGCCAAGCTGGATCCCGCCGGGGTCGGCAAGGACCTGATGTTCGTCCACGATGGGCAGTTCGGGTTCAGCCTGTACACGCCGCTGCTGGCCAAGCTGGTCGCGGCGCTGGGCCTGTCGGGCGGGGCGATGGCCATTGTCATCGTCACCCTGGCGGCGTGGTTCGCGGCTCTGGCCTTGCTGGTTGGAAAGCTGCTGGCGGACCGTTCGCCGGGCCTGCGCTGGGCCGCCTTGCTGTTCGCCGTCGCCTTGCCGGCGCTGTATGGCCCGCTGGACGTCATCGGTTTCGGCGAACCCTACGCCACGCCGCGCGCCCTGGCCGAGGCGGCGGGCTTTCTGGGCATGGCGAGCTATCTGTCCGGCCGTCGGTTCATGGGCTTGGGCCTCTGCGTGCTGGGCATGCTGTTCCATCCGATCATGGGCCTGTGCGCGGCGGCGGCCATCGGCCTGGCGCTGTGTTTCGAGGATCGCCGCTGGCTGTGGGCGGGGCTGGCGGGCATCGCCGCCGTCACGGTCGCGGGCCTGCTGCACCTGCCCGTCGCCGAGCGTATCGTCACCGTCATGGATCCCGACTGGCGGGCGGTGGTCGCGGCGCGCAGTCCGATCCTGTTTCCCTCGCTATGGCCGATCGAGACCTGGAGCCGCATGGCGGTTCAGGCCTGCACCCTGGCGGCCGGCGCTTTCCTGCTGAGCGGCGCGCCGCGTCGCCTGGCGCTGGGTGCTCTGATCGCCGGCCTGGTCGGCGTCGCCGTCACCGCGCTGCTGGGCGATCGCCTGTCGCTGCTGCTGTTCCTGCAGGTCCAGGCCTGGCGGATGCTGGAGCCGATGGCGGTGCTGGCGGCCGTGTCGCTGGCCCTGCTGTGCGCGCAGCTGCCCCGGCGCGGGCCGTCGGGTCTGCTGGGCCTGGCCTTCCTGGGCTCGGCCTGGATGTTCCGCGAGGTCGGAGGCCTGGGGACGAGCCTGGCGCTGGTCGGCCTGTTGTTCGTGCTGGTCGGCGACAAGATGCGCTACAGCCGACCCAGCCTGTACGCGGCGGCGGCCGTCGGCCTGCTGGCCGTGTCGGCGCTGTTTTATGGCGGTCTGCGCAGCGTAGCCCTGGTCAACGCCCTGGAGCGCCTGCCGGTCGCCTGGCCGTTCAGCCAGGGATACGTCTGGAGCAGCGATCTGCCGGGTCTGGCCATTGTCCTGGTCGTCGGCGTGTGGTTGGCGCGGGACTGGGCGGCGCCGGCGGTCCCCGTTCGTATCGCGGCCGTCGCCACGCTCAGCCTGCTGGCCGTGGCGCTGTGGGACGATCGCTCGGCCAATGTCCGGCATCGCGATGAGGACAGGGATGCCGCCCTGGTCGCCCTGACCGCTTCAAGGCCCGGCGCGGTGCTCTGGGTGTCGGGCGATGTCGAGCCGTGGCAGCTGATGGGCCGACCGACCTGGTCCAGCAAGGAGCAGAGCGCCGGCGTGGTGTTCTCCCGCCCGCTGGCGATGGAGCTGGCGGCGCGCGCGAAGCGGTTGCAGGCGGAGGGTCTGGTCGGTCACGACTGGATGCGCACCCAGACCGTCGCGGCGCAACGGATGCCGCAGCCGAAGCCGGAAAACGTCCGCGCCTTTTGCGCGGTCTCGGACGCACCGGCCTGGATCGTCCGTCCGCTTTGGAACGATGAAGGGCAGCTGGACCCGACCCTGAAGGCGCGCGACTGGGCGCCGAAAGCGCCCTACGTCCTGGAGCTTACCGACGCCTCGGGCAGCGCCTGGCGGACCGCTGACCGCTACGCCGTGATTCCCTGCGCGGGCGGCTGAGCCGTCTCGGCGTGGTCCTTCGGCTCGGTCAGGCGGCTGAAGCTCCAGCACACGAAGTGCACCAGCGCGTCGGCCAGGCCGACCATGGCCGCCAGCACGAACAGGCTGGTCATAAACAGGATCACCACGACGGACATGTTTTGCTCCTATCCCGCTGAGAACAGCGAGGACGAGGCAAACAGGTTCCAATGGTACCGCTAACAATCGTGGAAAAACCACGAGTATGGTTGACAACGTTGTCACGCTTCCGGTGAATGGCGCGTCCGCGAAAAGACGGACTCAACAACATCGTCGCTTAGGGAGTGGTGGAGTGATTGCGGTAAAATACAGCCTCGAGGGCGCCGTCCGATGACCGACGCCGCGATCGCGAAATCCACGACCAAGGGCAACGGCGTCAAGCTGGCCGTCGTCTATGTGACCTGCCTGTTCTTCATCTGGGCGCTGGTCACCAACCTGCTCGACCCGCTGCTGAAGACCTTCAAGACCGTCTTCACCCTGAGCCCCGTCGAAGCCAGCCTGACGGGCTTTGCCTTCTTCATCGCTTACGGGATCATGTCGCTGCCGTCGGCGGCGTTCCTGTCCAAGCTGGGCTACGCCCGCTCGGTGATGGTCGGCCTGGGCGGCATCGTCGCCGGCTGCTTCATCGCCATCGCCGCGGCCAAGCTGCACACCTTCGGCGTCTTCCTGGTCGGCCTGTTCGTCATGGCCTCGGGCGTGACCCTGCTGCAGGTGGCCGCCAACCCGCTGATCGCCTCGATGGGCAAGCCTGAAGAGTCGTCGTTCCGCCTGAACCTGTCGCAAGCGTTCAACTCGCTGGGCGCGGCCTGCGGCCTGTGGTTCGGCGCCAACTTCCTGCTGAAGGGCGAGATCTTCACCAAGGACGTGGTGATCACCCAGGCCATGCGCGAGCAGGCCCTGGGCTTCGTCTCGAACGTCTACCTCGCCATCGGCGTGGGCCTGGCGCTGTTCATCCTGCTGATCTTCCTGGTCCGCCAGAAGATCACCGACGCCGCGCCCAAGACCGGCCACCTGGTCAATCCGTTCACGGCCCTGACCTCGAAGTGGGCGAACCTGGGCGCGATCGGCATCTTCCTGTACGTCGGCGCTGAGGTCGCGATCTCGCTGCACCTGCTGCTGTTCCTGGAGCAGTCGCGCATCCTGGACATTCCGTCCGAGCAGGCCGGCAAGCTGACCACCTTCTACATGGTCTTCGCCATGATCGGCCGCTTCGCCGGTTCGGCCCTGCTGCGGAAGATCAAGGACTACGCCCTGCTGACCGCCGTGGCCGTGGGCGCCATCGCCCTGTGCCTGGTCGTCATCGTGACCAAGGACATGACCCCGACCGCCCATGCCGGCACGGTGAACCTGCTGCTGGCTTCGGCCCCGCTGACCAGCGGCCTGATCCCGGCCTTCGCGGCGCTGCTGATCGGCCTGTTCAACTCGATCATGTTCCCGACCATCTTCACCCTGACCCTGCAACGCTCGTCGGCGCCGACCTCGGCGACCTCGGGCCTGCTGTGCATGGCCATCGTCGGCGGCGCCTTCCTGCCGCTGGCCTTCGCCAAGATCGAGGAGCTGACCGGCTCGATCTCGATGGGCTTCATCGCCCCGCTGGTTTGTTACCTCTACGTCCTGTGGTTCGCGATCGTGGCCAAGAAGGCCCCGACCCACGAGATCGAGGAAGGCGTGGCCGGCGGCCACTAAGCCTCTCGAAGGACTTCAAAGAACTACCTGCAAGCACCCCCGGGAAGCACGTCTTCCCGGGGGATTTTTTGTCAGTGCGCATCCGGCGGCGGCTTGGCGCCGGCCAGGGGCGGGGGCTTGCAGAACGGGGCCATGACCAGCGCCGCGAGGAACAGCACCGCCATCACCCGGAAGACGTCGTTGAAGGCCAGGGTCAGGGCCTCGCGGCCGACCACCTTGGCCAACTCGCCTTGCAGGATCAGCGCGGCCTGGGCGGCGTCGGGCGTGCGTTCGGCGATGCGGGCGGCCAGGGTCGACAGGGCGTCGGTCCCCGAGCGGCCGGCCTGGCCCAGGGCCTCGCCGAAGCGGGCCACATGGATGCGGGCATTGTCGCCCAACCAGGTGTTGACGACGGCGATGCCGATCGCGCCGCCCAGATTGCGCATCAGGTTGAACAGGCCCGAGGCGTAGCGCAGCTCGGCCATCTCGAACCCGCCCAGGGCCAGGGTCACGCTGGGCACGATGCACAGCATGATCGCGAAGCCGCGCAGGGCCTGCGGGGCCAGCAAGGCCATGAAGCCCCACTCCGACGTCATGTGCGAGGTCAGCCACAGGGCGGCGGCGAACAGGGTCAGGCCGATGCTGACGGTGATGCGTGGATCGACCTTGGTCGACAGCCGCGCGGCGATCACGGTCGACAGGATCTGGGCGATGCCGGTGACGAAGACGGTCGTGCCGATCTCCAGGCTGTCATAGCCGCGCACCCGGCCCAGGAAGACGGGGATCAGATAGGTCGACGAATACAGACCGAAGCCGATCACCAGGTTGAACAGGCAGGCGAAGGCGAAGGTCGGCTTGCGGAACGGCGACAGCTTCACGACGGGGCCGCCGGACCGGAACGAACGCTCGATGAACAGGGCGAAGGCCACGACCGTCACCCAAGCGGCGATGGCGATGCCGGTGTCTTCGAACCACTGCTTTCGGGGGCCTTCTTCCAGCACATACTCCAGCCCGCCCAGGAAGATCGCCATCGCCGCCAGGTGCGAATAGTCGATCTTCTTGAGCATCGAGAGGTTCGGGCGGTCGACCTTGATAACGTTGATCGCCAGCAGGGTGACGAGCGCGCCCGGCACGATGTTGATGTAGAAGATCGAGCGCCAGCCGATGGCGTCGGTGAGCCAGCCGCCGACCGTCGGGCCCAGCGTCGGGGCCAGCACCGAGACCATGCCCAGGATCGCCGGGATCATCGCCCGCTGCGGTCCGGAGAACATCGCGAAACCGGTGGCGAAGACCGTCGGCACCATCGCCCCGCCGGTGAAGCCCTGCAGGATGCGGAACAGGATCATCGAGTCGATGTCCCAGGCCATGCCGCACAGGGCCGATGAGATCGTGAACAGGCCGGCCGACAAAGCAAACAGCCAGCGCGTGGACAGCGCCTGGGCCAGGAACGCCGCGAACGGGATCATCACCAGCTCGGCCATCAGGTAGCCGGTCTGCACCCAGCTGATCTCGTCGGGGCCAGCCGATAGCCCCGCCTGCACGTCGTTCAGCGAGGCGGCGACGATCTGGATGTCGATCAGCGCCATGAACTGGCCGAACGCCATCACGCCGAAGATCAGGAACTTGGTCCGGTCGGGCAGGGCGCCTGGGTCGATCGGTGGTCGGCTCGCCATGGGGCACCCCTTGAAAATATGATGGTCATAATATTATATGCGTCATGTAACCGAGGCCGCAAGATGCGCTACGACACCGAACACAAGGCGCGCACCCGCCAGAAGGTGCTGGACGAGGCCGCCAAGGCCATCCGCGAAGAGGGGCCGCACCGCCTGGGCGTGGCCGGGGTCATGGCCCGCGCGGGCCTGACGCACGGCGGCTTCTACGCCCACTTTCCGTCCAAGGAGGCCTTCGTCGCCGACGCCATCGCCCACATGTTCGAGGGCGGGCCAACGGTGATGCTGGAGAAGGTCAAGGGCGCGCCCCCGCGCGAGGCCCTGACCGGCTATATCGACTTCTACCTGTCGGCTCGTCACCGGGATTCGCGGTCCGGCGGCTGTCCGCTGCCGTATCTCGCAGTGGACGCGCCGCGCCTGTCGGAAGCTTCCCGTGAACGCTACGCCAAGGGCGTGGCGCATCTGACCGGGATCATCGCCACGCACCTGGCCGCCCTGGGCCGCGACCATGCCGAGGACGAGGCCAGCTCGACCCTGGCCGAGCTTGTCGGCGCGCTGACCCTGGCGCGCGCCGAGCCCGACGCCGATCACTCCGACGCCATTCTCGAACGCTCGCGGACGCACCTGAAGCGCCGCCTCGGCCTGGAGGCCGCCCAATGACCGACGCCACATTCAAGGAAGGGTTTGGCAAGGAAGGTCTCGTCGAGACTCCCGCCGCCAAGGCCAAGAAGGCGCCATTCTCGCGCAAGACCGTGCTGGCCGTGGGCGGCGCGATCGTCGTGGCCGCCGGCGGCGCGGCGCTGATCGCCATGCCCAAGGGCTCGGTCTCGACCGACGCGGCCTATCTGCAGGCCGACAGCTCCAGCGTCGCGCCGCGGGTGCGGGGGCTGGTGTCTCAGGTACTGGTCGCCCACAACCAGACGGTCAAGCGCGGCGAGCCCTTGGTCCGCATCGATCCCGAGGAGTTCGACGCCCGCGTGGTCTCGGCCCAGGCCGACATCGCCAATGCCGAAGCCGTCGCCGCCAGCGCCCGCGCCGCCTTGATCTCCCTGGACGCCGAGCAGCGCCTGGCCGGCTCCAACATCCGCGCCGCCCAGACCGCGATCGCCGCCGCCGACGCCGAGAACGTCCGCGCCCAGGCCGACCGCAAGCGCTACGAGGACCTCGCCGACAGCGGCGCGGTGGCCCGGCGCGACGTCGAGCGCTTCCGCGCCGCCGCCGTCGGGGCCCAGTCGGTCGCCGATCGTAGCCGCGCCCAGCTCTCGGTCAGCCAGGACCAGGCCGCCGTCACGGCCGCCAAGCGCGCCACCCTGTCGGCCAACCTGGCCCAGGCCGAGGCCGCCGTGGCCCGCGCCCAGGCCGCCCTGATCCTGGCGCGTCAGGACCAGACCCATACGGTGATCGTCTCGCCGATCGACGGCGTGGTCGGCGACCGTCAGGCCGAGCCCGGCGACTACGTCCAGCCCGGCACCCGGCTGATGACCATCGTGCCGACGCGGGCGCTGTACGTCGTCGCCAACTTCAAGGAGACCCAGGTCGACCGCATGCTGCCGGGCCAGGAAGCGACGATCAAGGTCGACGCCTTGGGCGGCAAGACGCTGAAGGGCCATGTCGACAGCTTCGCGCCGGGCTCGGGCTCGCAATTCTCGCTGCTGCCGTTCGAGCCAGGCACGGGCAACTTCACCAAGATCGTCCAGCGCGTGCCGGTGCGCATCCGCATCGATCCGGGCCAGGCCGAGGTGGCGCGCCTACGGCCGGGCCTGTCGACGACGGTGAAGGTGCGGCTGAAGGGCTAGCGCCGCAGGACGCGGTCCCGCAGCTTCAGGAACGGTCGCTCGATCGCGTAGTGCAGGGCCAGGGCGGCCGTCAGCGCCGTGCAGGCGTAGAGCGCGAAGGCTGGCCAGCCTGCCAGCGCCTCAGAACCTAGCCAGGCCTTGTCTAGAGTGTAGACCGGCTTGTGAACGAGGTAGAGGCTGTAGGACAGCGTCGCCAAGCCCGCGACGCCGGGCAGGGGGATCTTCGCTAGCCACGGCTCGGCGTCCAGCGAGGCCGACAGCAGCAGGGCGCAGGCCAGCGAGAACAGCGGATAGCCGAAAGTCGAGCCCACGAAGTCCAACGCGGGGCCTTGATCCTTGATGACGAGCAGCGCGCCGGTCAGGACCGCAAGGCCTCCGAGCAGCGCCGCCCAGGCCGGCAGCCAGCGGGCCATGGCCTGAGGACGGAAGGCGCGCCCTGCCGCCAACAGCACACCCAGCAGCAGCCCGTCCAGCCGCACCCAGGTCGGATAGTAGAGCTTGGCCATGGAGACGTTCCATGGCGCGCCGGCCACGGACGGGTACAGCCCGGCCCGCAGCGCCATGCCGCCGACCAGGATCACGCCGGCCACGGCCAGGGCGATCCACCGGGCCCGGCCGCGTAGCGCCAGCAGCACCAGCGGCGCCAACAGGTAGAAGTACTCCTCCACGCACAGCGACCACGCTGAGCTGAAGGTGCCGGTCGCCTTGCCGTCGAGGTTCCAGTTCATGCTGAAGGTCAGGAACCGCCAGGCGGGCAGCATGTCCTTGCCCTCACGCATGGTCGGGACCAGCAGGTACAGCGCCAGGATCACGAGGAACGCCGGCAGGATCCGGAAGGCGCGACGCAGGTAGAAGTCGGCGAAATCGACGCCCTGGCCCTTGGCGATCCGCGCCATCAGCTGGCCGCCAATCAGGTAGCCCGACAGTACGAAGAACACGTCGACGCCCAGCCAACCCCAGGGCCACACATCCGGCAGCACGCCGACGCGCGCGGGGCGGGGCAGGTGCCACAGCATGACCATGAGGACGGCGAGAGCGCGCAGCAGGTCCGGCCCGACGGCGCGTGTGGACTTGATCGCGGGCGCCTCGACCGTCGCCGCGCTCGCATAGTCCGCCACCCGCATGTTTCGCCCCCGTCTGTCGCGCCCGCAGTTGCGATCTCCGGCTGAGTCCTGTCGAGGGGGCGGGACGAGCATCACGAGAAGTTGCTGCCGCGTCTTTAGGCAGATCAGTTTTCCTCTCAGGGCCTTCCGAAAAACCGCGCTCGTAATTCCCACCGTGGCGCACGACATTTATGGCCGAGTTAGTTTCGTCGAGGATCGACCATGGCCGCAGCCAAGAGCAGCCGCTTCATCAGCGGGTTCGGGTTCCAGGTTCTGGCCGCCATGGCCATCGGCCTGGGGCTGGGCCTGCTGGCGCGCAACCTGGGACCGGCGGAAGGGCAGGCGGGCTACGCCCTGGCCGAGACGCTGCATCAGGTCGGCGCGATCTTCGTCCAGCTGCTGCGTGTGCTGGTGCCGCCGCTGGTGTTCACGGCTATCGTCGCCTCGATCGCCAACATCGCCCAGCTGCAGAACGCCGCCCGCCTGGTGTGGCGCACCCTGTTCTGGTTCGCCGTCACCGCCCTGATCGCGGTGCTGATCGGCATCGCCCTGGGCCTGATCCTGCAGCCCGGCTTGCACACCACGGTCGAGGCCGCCGCCGCCAAGGCGCCCAAGACCCACGGCTCGTGGCTGGACTTCCTGACCGGCCTGGTCCCCGGCAACATCCTGGGTCTGGCCGCCTCGACCAAGATCACCGACGGCGCGGCGACGACGGGCCTGTCGTTCAACGTCCTGCAGATCGTGGTCATCTCGCTGGTCACCGGCGTCGCGGCCCTGAAGGTCGGCGAGGCGGGCGAGGCCTTCCTGAAGTTCAACGCCTCTGCGCTCGCGATCGTGCGCAAGGTGCTGTGGTGGGTGATCCGCCTGACGCCGATCGGCACCATCGGCCTGTTCGGCAACGCCGTCGCGCAATACGGCTGGACCACGCTGGGCCAACTGGGGGCCTTCACCGGCGCGATCTATATCGGCCTGGCCTTGGTGCTGCTGGTCGTCTACCCGACCATCCTGGCGCTGAATGGCCTGAACCCCGTGAAGTTCTTCCAGGGCGCCTGGCCGGCGATCCAGCTGGGCTTCGTCTCGCGTTCGTCGGTCGGCACCCTGCCGGTGACCGAGGCCGTGACCGAGACCAGCCTGGGCGTGCCGCGCGCCTATGCCGCCTTCGCCGTGCCGTTCGGCGCGACCACCAAGATGGATGGCTGCGCGGCCATTTATCCGGCGATCTCGGCTATCTTCGTGGCCCAGTTCTTCGGCGTGCACCTGGCCTGGTCGGACTACTTCCTGATCGTCTTCGTCTCGGTGATCGGCTCGGCCGCCACGGCGGGCCTGACCGGCGCGACGGTGATGCTGACCCTGACCCTGTCGACCCTGGGCCTGCCGCTGGAAGGCGTCGGCCTGCTCTTGGCCATCGACCCGATCCTGGACATGGGCCGCACCGCCGTGAACGTCGCCGGCCAGGCCCTGGTCCCGACCATCGTGGCCAAGCGGGAAGGGATCCTGGACCTGGAAACCTACAACGCCGCTCGCGTCCCGGCCGAAGCTGAATTGCACCCCGCCGAATAGGCGAGCGCGGTTGCGCCGGGCGACGTTAGCGGCAATTTTGCCGGCCTGTTGAAGCGTCCCCGGGGGATTCCATGATCTTGAAGACGACGAACGGCGGCCCTGCCGGGCCGAACCGACGCGCCTTCCTGTCCGGCGCGGCCGCCCTGGCGGGCCTGGCCGTCACCGCCCCCAAGGCCTTCGCCCGCGCCTCTGACCGCGTCGAGCGTCTGCTGGCCCAGATGACGATCGAGGAGAAGGCCGGCCAGCTGTCGGTCTTCGCCGACATGATCCGCCCGCCGATCGGCGACATGAACCCGTTGGTCAATATCCGCAACGCCCAGACCCTGACCGCCGAGGTCAAGGCGGGCCGGATCGGCGCGCTGTTCAACGGCGTCGGCGCCCAGGCGGCCCGCGACACCCAGAAGGCCGCGATCGAGGGCTCGCGCCTGAAGATCCCGCTGCTGTTTGCCGCCGACGTGATCCACGGTTTCCGCACCGTGTTCCCGATCCCGCTGGCCGAGGCCGCCAGCTTCGACCCGCACCTGGCCGAGCGCACGGCCCGCGCCACGGCGCTGGAGGCCACGGCCGCCGGCCTGCACTGGACCTTCGCGCCGATGGTCGACGTGGCCCGCGACCAGCGCTGGGGCCGGGTGGCCGAGGGCTCGGGCGAGGACGTGTTCCTGGGCGAGGTGCTGGCCGCCGCCCGGGTGCGCGGCTTCCAGGGCAAGGACCTGAAGGCCGACGACAGCATGCTGGCTACGCCCAAGCACTTCGCCGCCTATGGCGCGGTGACGGCGGGCCTGGAGTACAACTCGGTCGAGCTGTCGGACGCCACCCTGCGCGAGGTGCACCTGCCGCCGTTCCAGGCCGCCTTCGCGGCCGGCGCCCTGACGACCATGTCGGCCTTCAACGACGTCAACGGCATCCCGGCGACGGCCAACAAGATGCTGCTGACCGACATCCTGCGCGGGGAGTGGGGCTTCAAGGGTGTCGTGATCTCGGACTACACGGCCGACCAGGAGCTGGTGGCCCACGGCTTCGCCGCCGACGACCGCGACGCCGCCCGTCTGGCCATCCTGGCCGGGGTCGACATGAGCATGCAGAGCGGCCTCTACATGCGCTACCTGCCGGAGCTGGTCGCCTCGGGCGCGGTGCCGATGGCGGTGGTCGACGCCTCGGTGCGCCGGGTGCTGGCCCTGAAGGAGGCGATCGGCCTCTTCGACAATCCCTATCGCTCGCTGGATCCGCAGGCGGAAGCCCAGCACACCGCCACGCCGGCCATGCGCGCGCTGAGCCGGGAGTCCGGCGCGCGGTCGATCGTGCTCCTGAAGAACGACCGGGCGCTGCTGCCGCTGCCTAAGGCCGGCAAGCGCCTGGCGCTGATCGGTCCGTTCGCGGACGACCGCGACAACGTGCTGGGCGCCTGGGGCGGCTTCTTCGCCGATCGCCGCCTGAACGTCGACCTGGCCACCGGCCTGCGCGCCCAGCTGGCCGACCCGAACAGCCTGATCGTCGAGCGCGGCTGCGAGGTCGAGACGACCATCGCCGGCGGCTTCGAGCGCGCCGTGGCCGCCGCCCAGGCCGCCGACATCGTGCTGCTGGCGATCGGCGAGAGCCAGGACATGACGGGCGAGGCCAAGTCGCGCACCGACATCCGCATCCCGCCCGTCCAGATGCGCCTGGCGGAAGCCATCGCCGCCACGGGCAAGCCGGTGATCGTTCTGCTGCGCCATGGCCGCGCCATCCAGCTGGAGGGCGTGGTCCGCGACGCGCCGGCGATCCTGGCCACCTGGTTCCTGGGCAGCGAGATGGGCAACGCCGTCGCCGACGTGGTGTTCGGCGCCGTGAACCCCTCGGGCAAGCTGCCGGTCAGCTTCCCGATCGACAGCGGCCAGGAGCCGTTCTTCTACAACGGCCGCACCACCGGCCGCCCGGCGCCTTCCGACCCGAACGGCCAGGAATACAAGGCGCGCTGGCGCTCGATCCGCAACGACGCGCTGTATCCGTTCGGCTTTGGCCTCAGCTACACGCGCTTCGACGTCACCGACATGAAGTTGTCGACGCCGCGCCTGGCCTGGAACGACACGCTGCACGTGACCGCCAAGGTCAAGAACAGCGGCAACCTGCACGGCGACCACGTCGTCCAGCTGTACATCCGGGACCGTGTCGCCAGCCGCACCCGGCCGGTGCGCGAGCTGAAGGGCTTCCAGCGGGTCTCCCTGGCGCCGGGCGCTGAGCGGGAGGTGCGGTTCGAGCTGAAGCGACAGCACCTGATGTTCGTCGGCGACAACGAGTACTGGATCGCCGAACCCGGAGTATTCGACGTCTGGATTTCCAGCTCCTCGGTCGACGGATTGGTCGCCAGTTTCGAGCTTCTCCCGGTTGGGTAGAGGGTGTCTCGCGAATCGCGTGCTCAACCGTAAACGGCCGCGAGGAGCCGTTTCGGGCTCAAAAAGCCTCCAAAACCCCACTGCATTAGTCGCCCGTTAGGAGAATCTTGTGGGGGCAGGCATAGGCGTGGTTTTCGCGAGCTTTGCTGATCGCCCTTGTCTTGTAAGGATTTTTCGGACTTCATGCGTCCGAAGTTTCCGCGTCTAGAGGTGTGCGAACGCACAAACGTCGTCTGCGGCCGCATGTCTCGTTGAAAGGACTTGGAAAGGAAATAAGGTTACGCCCGTCGGGCCGTAGTGTGGCTTGATTGAGGCGCTTGCGTTGTGGGGGGCGTCTTCAAATTGCTTCGAGCGCGCGCTGGGGCGCGTTCATCAGCAAGGATGAATGTATGGCGATCTCGAGTCTCTCGGTTGGGCAGATTACCGCTCTGTCGGTCACGGCCATCCAAGGTCTGTCGACCACGGACATTCAGTCCCTCAACGGATCCCAGATCGCCGCGATCAGC
Source organism: Caulobacter sp. GW821-FHT12D05 (assembly GCF_058807295.1). Classification (NCBI taxonomy): domain Bacteria; kingdom Pseudomonadati; phylum Pseudomonadota; class Alphaproteobacteria; order Caulobacterales; family Caulobacteraceae; genus Caulobacter; species Caulobacter sp. GW821-FHT12D05. The sequence goes on along the minus strand of NZ_JBXAQO010000005.1, from coordinate 126,227 downwards.
GCGACGGGCATCGGCGCGCTCGCCGACACCCAGGTCGCCGCGCTCAGCGCGACCCAGGTCAAGGCGCTCACCACGACGCAGATCCCGAAGTTCGCCACTTCGGTGACCTTCGACGTCACCCAGCTCACCCAGCTTTCGACCAACCAGGTTTCCGCGCTCACCTCGACCCAGCTGGCGGCGCTGGACACCTCGCACATCGCGGTCCTCAGCTCGACCCAGATCGGCGCTTTGTCGACCACCAACTTCTCGGGGCTGGACGGCACCCAGGTCGGCCAGCTCAATGAGAGCCAGGTCAAGGGCCTGACCGTCGCGCAGGTGAAGGCGCTCTCGACCACCGACATCGGCGAGATGTCGGGCACCCAGATCAGCTATCTGTCGACCGACCGCCTGACCGCGCTGACGGCCACCAACATCTCGGCGATGGACGGGACCCAGATCTCGGTCCTCAGCACCAACCAGATCGCATCGCTGACGACCAGCCAGATCAACGGGCTGAACGCCACCGACGTCGGCGAGCTCTCGGCCGCCCAGGTCGGCGCCCTGACGACCCAGCAGATCGCCTCGCTGAAGCCCGCCAGCTTCTCGGCCCTGGACGCCACCCAGGTGGCTGGCCTGTCGGCCAACCAGATCAAGGCCGTCACCGCCGACCAGGTCAAGGCGCTGAACGCCACCGACATCGGTGAGTTCACCACGGGCCAGATCGGCTCGCTGACCACCGCGCAGGTCGCGCTGCTGGCGACGACCCAGGCCTCCGCCCTGGCGACGACCCAGGTCGCGGCCCTGGCCACGACCCAGGTCGCGGCCCTGTCGACCTCGGCCTTCAAGGCGCTGGACGTCACCCAGGTCGGTTCGCTGACCGAGACCCAGATCAAGGCGGTGACCACCCAACAGCTCGCCGCGCTCGACGCGACCAATGTCAGCGAGCTGGCCAACACCCAGGTGGGCGCGCTGAGCGCCGCCCAACTGGGCGCGCTCACCACCAGCGCCTTCTCGGGCCTGGACCTCACCCAGGTGGCCGCCCTGTCGACCGACCAGGTCAAGGGCATCACCGTCAGCCAGCTGAAGGCGCTGACGACCACCGACATCGGTGAGCTGACGGCCACCCAGGTCGCCGCGCTGAACACCACCCAGCTGACCAGCATCACGACCGGTAATATCTCGGCGCTGAACGAGACGCAGGTCGCCGCGCTGGCCACGACCCAGATCAAGGGCCTGACCACCCAGCAGGTGGCGGCGCTGAGCGCGACCGACATCGGCGAGCTGGCCGACACCCAGGTCGCCGCCCTGACCGTCGACCAGATCAAGAACCTGACGACCGGCAACGTCTCGGCCCTGAGCTCCACTCAGGTCGCCCAGCTGGCCACCACCCAGATGGCGGCCCTGACGGTCAATCAGGTCAAGGCGCTGAACGCCACGGATATCGGCGAGCTGTCGGCGGCCCAGGTGGGCGCCATGACGACCTCGCAGATCGCGGTCCTGGCCTCGACGCAGGTCAATGCGCTGTCGGCGACCCAGATCGGCGGCCTGACCTCGGCCCAGGTGGGCGCGATCACGACGAGCAACCTCGTCGTGATGGACTCCACCCAGATGGGTTCGCTGAGCGCGCTGCAGCTGAAGGGCATGACGACCCAGCAGCTGGGCGCCCTGACGACCACCAATGTCGGCAATCTGGCCGACACCCAGGTCGGCGCGCTGTCCGCCGCCCAGCTGGGCGCGATCACCTCGACCAGCTTCTCGGCGCTGAACGGCACCCAGATGGCGGCCATCACGACCGACCAGCTGAAGGGCCTGACCGCCAGCCAGATCAAGGGCCTGAACGCCACCGACGTCGGTGAGCTGTCGACGACCCAGATCTCGTCGCTGTCGACGGCGCAGCTCAGCGCGATGACGACCGGCAGCCTGTCGGCGATGGACGCCACCCAGATGGCGGCCCTGACGACGTCTCAGATCAAGGGTCTGACGACCAGCCAGCTGCAGGGCCTGTCGACCACCGACATCGGTGAGCTGACGACGACCCAGATCGGCGCCCTGACCGCCGACCAGATCAAGACGCTCTCCACGAGCAACATCTCGGCCCTGGCCGACACCCAGGTCGCGGTCCTGACGAGCACCCAGATCAAGGGTCTGACGACTGCCCAGCTCGGTGCGCTGAGCGGGACGGATATCGGCGAACTGGCCGACACCCAAGTCCAGGCGATGTCGAACGCCCAGCTGGCGGCGCTGAATCAGACCGCGGTGAAGAGCCTGTCGGTCACCCAGATCGGCGCGCTGAGCGCGAGCCAGGTGGGCGCGTTCTCGGCCAGCAACTTCTCCGCGATGGACGCCACCCAGGTCGGCGCCCTGACCGCGGCTCAGATCAAGGGCCTGACCGTCGACCAGGTTAAGGGTCTGAACGCGGCCGACGTCGCCGAACTGGCCACGACCCAGGTCGCGGCCCTGGTCACGACCCAACTGGCGGCGCTGACCACCACGGCCTTCACGGCCCTGGACGGCACCCAGGTGGCGGCGCTGAGCGAGACTCAAATGAAGAGTCTCACGACCAGCCAGCTGCGCGCCATGTCGGCGACGGACATCGGCGAGCTCGCCGATACGCAGGTGAAGGCGCTGACGACCGGTCAGGTGTCGCAACTGACCGACACCGGCTTCTCGGCGCTGAACGCGACGCAGGTCGCGGCGCTGGAAACGACGCAGATCAAGGCCTTGACGGCCACCCAGCTGAAGAACCTGTCGACCACCGACATCGGCGAGTTCACCTCGACCCAGATCGGTTCGCTGACCGTCGACCAGATCAAGAGCCTGTCGGCCGCCAACATCTCGGCGATGGACTCCACCCAGGTGTCGGCGCTGGTCAACACCCAGCTGCAGGCGCTGAACGCCACCCAGCTGAAGAGCCTGACGACCACCGATATCGACGAGCTGTCGTCGGCCCAGATCGGCGCGCTGACGGCCGCCCAGATCACCGGCCTGGCCTCGACCCAGGTGCAGGAACTGTCGACCACCCAGATCGGCGGCCTGACCTCGACGCAGCTTGGCGCGATCACCTCGACCAACCTGACGCTGATGGACTCGACCCAGCTGGGCGCGCTGACGGCGGGGCAGCTCAAGGGCCTGACCGCGCAGCAGGCGGCCGCCCTGACGACCACCAATGTCAGCGCTCTGGCCGACACCCAGGTCGGCGCCCTGGCGGCGACGCAGCTGGCCGCTCTGTCGACCGGCGCCTTCTCGTCCCTGAACGCCACCCAGGTGGCGGCCCTGAACGAGACCCAGGTCAAGGCGATCACGGCCAGCCAGATCAAGGCGCTGAACGCCACCGACATGGGTGAGCTGACGACGACGCAGGTCGGCCAGCTGACCACCTCGCAGATCGCCGCGCTGACGACGACCAGCTTCTCGGCTCTGGACGCCACCCAGTTCAGCGCGCTGACGACCGCCCAGTTGAAGGGCGTGACGCTGGATCAGGTAAAGAACCTGAGCACGACCGACGTCGCCGAACTGACCACGACCCAGATCGGCGCCCTGAGCGTCGACCAGGTCAAGAGCCTGACCCCCACGAACCTGTCGGCGCTGGACGCGACCCAGTCCGCGGCCCTGACGGTCACCCAGATGAAGGGCCTGACGACCAGCCAGCTGAGCGGCCTGTCGACCACCGACATCAGCGAACTGGCCGATACCCAGGTCGGCGCGCTGTCGGCCGTCCAGATCGCCGCGCTGAACGTCAATGACCTGACCACGACCCAGATCCAGGGCCTCAGCACCACGCTGATCGGCGCACTGGGCGCGACCAAGTTCGCGGCCTGGGACGCCACCCAGGTGGGCGCGCTGGCGACGACCCAGATGAAGGGTCTGACGACCAGCCAGCTGGCCGCGCTGAGCGCGACGGACGTCGGCGAACTGGCCGACACCCAGGTGGCCGCCCTGGCGGCGACGCAGCTGGCCGCCCTGTCGACCGGCAGCTTCTCGGCGCTGAGCGCCACCCAGATGGCGACGCTGAACGAGACCCAGATCAAGGGGATCACGGCCAGCCAGCTCAAGGCGCTGACCACGACCGACATCGGCGAGCTGACGACGACCCAGGTCTCGCAGCTGACCACCTCGCAGATCGCGGCCCTGACCGACACGGCCTTCTCGGCCCTGGACGCCACCCAGGTCGCGTCGCTGAGCGTGACCCAGATGAAGGCGGTCACGGCCACGCAGCTCAAGAACCTGTCGGCCACCGACATCGGTGAGCTGGCGACGACCCAGGTCGCCGCCCTGAGCGCCGACCAGATCAAGAGCCTGTCGGCGGCCAGCGTCTCGGCCCTGGCCGACACCCAGGTCGCGGCCCTGGCCAACACCCAGATCCAGGCGCTCTCGGCGACCCAGCTGAAGGGTCTGTCGGTCACCGACATCGACGAACTGAGCTCGGCTCAAGTCGGCGCGCTGTCGGCCCTGCAGATCGGTTCGCTGGCCGGTACCCAGGTGCAGGAACTGTCGACGACCCAGATCGGCGGCCTGACGTCCACCCAGCTGGGTGCGATTTCGACCACCAACGTCCAGCTGCTGAACGACACCCAGATCGGCGCGCTGACGACGGCTCAGCTCAAGGGCCTGACCGCCCAGCAGGCGGCCGCTCTGACCAGCACCAACGTCGCCGCCCTGGCGGACACCCAGGTGCAGGCGCTGTCGACCGCGCAGATTGGCGCCCTGACGACGACCAGCTTCTCGGCCCTGAACGGGACCCAGGTCGCCGCGCTCTCGGCCGACCAGGTCAAGGGCATCACGGCGACCCAGCTGAAGAACATGACGACGACGGACGTCGGCGATCTGGCGACCACTCAGCTCCAGGCGCTGTCGACCTCTCAGATCGCCGCCCTGACGACCACGGCCTTCCAGGCCCTGGACGCCACCCAGTTCGGCTCGCTGACCGCCACCCAGGTCAAGGGCATCACGGTCGACCAGCTGAAGAACATGACCACCACCGACATCGGTGAGCTGGCGACCACGCAGATCCAGGCCCTGAGCTCCAGCCAGCTGGCCGCGCTGACGACCAGCAACCTGTCGGCGCTCGATGCGACCCAGATGGCTTCGCTGACGGTCACCCAGATCAAGGGTCTGTCGAACGCGCAGATCCAAGGTCTGAACACCACCGACATCGGCGAGCTGGTCGACACCCAGATCGCGGCCCTGAGCACGGCTCAGGTTACCGCCCTGGCCACGACCCAGGCCGCGCAGCTGTCGACGACCCAGATCGGCTCCCTGGGCTCGACCCAGATCGCGGGTCTGACGACCTCGGCCCTCCAGGCTCTGGACGCCACCCAGATGGGGTCGCTGACCGCCAACCAGCTGAAGGGTCTGACGACCCAGCAGGCCGGCGCGCTGCGCGCCGCGGATGTCGCCGAACTGGCCAACACCCAGATCGCCGCGCTGAGCGCCACCCAACTGTCGGCGCTGACGACCACGGCCTTCTCGGCCCTGGACGGCACGCAGATGGCGGCGCTCAACGAGTCGCAGATCAAGGGTCTCACCACCCTGCAGGTTAAGAACCTGACGACGACCGACATCGCCGAGCTGGCCGACACCCAGGTCAAGGCGCTGACCGGCACGCAGCTGTCGGCCATGACCACGGGCAGCTTCTCGGCGCTGGACGCCACGCAGGTCGCGGCGCTCACGGTCACTCAGATCAAGAGCATCGCCACCAGCCAGATCGCGGCCCTGAACGCGACGGATGTGGGCGAGTTCACGACGACCCAGATCGCGGCCCTGACCGTCGACCAGATCAAGAACCTGTCGGCGGCCAGCGTCTCGGCCCTGGCCGACACCCAGGTCGCGGTCCTGGCCAATACCCAGATCCAGGCGCTCTCGGCCTCGCAGCTGAAGGGTCTGTCGGTCACCGACATCGATGAGCTGTCGTCGACCCAGATCGGCGCGCTCTCGAACCTGCAGGTCGGGGCCCTGGCCTCGACCCAGCTGCAAGAGCTGTCGACGACCCAGATCAGCGGTCTGACCTCCAGCCAGATCTCGGCGATCTCGTCGACGAACATCAACCTGCTGAGCGACACCCAGATCGGCGCCCTGAGCACCGATCAGGTCAAGGGCCTGACGACCAGCCAGATGGCCGGTCTGAATGCTACCAGCATCGGGGCCATGGCCGACACCCAGGTCCAGGCGCTGACCTCGACCCAGCTGGCCGGCATGACCTCGGGCGGCTTCTCGAGCCTGAACAGCACGCAAGTGGCGGTCTTGACCGCGACGCAGCTGAAGGGCCTGACGACCGCCCACATGAAGGGCCTGACGACCACCGACATCGGCGAGCTGGCGGACACCCAGATCCAGGCGCTGTCGGCGGCTCAGATCGGCGCGCTGACGACCTCGGCCTTCTCGGCCATGGACGCCACCCAGATGGCGGGGCTGAACGCCACGCAGATCAAGGGCATCACCGTCGATCAGATGAAGAACCTGACGACGACCGACATCAGCGAGCTGACGACCGGGATGATCCAGTCCCTGGCCACCAGCCAGCTGGTCGCCCTGTCCGTGACCAACCTGTCGGCGATGGACGCGACCCAGATGGGCTCGCTGGCCACCACCCACATCAAGGCGCTCACGGGCGACCAGGTGAAGGGTCTGTCGGCGACCGATATCGGCGAACTGACCACGGCCCAGATCGGCGCGCTGAACACCGCTCAGGTGGTTCTGCTCAACGCGACCCAGGCGGGCGAGCTGTCGGTGACCCAGATCGGCGCCCTGGCCACGACCCAGGTCGCGGCGATGACCGCGACAACGTTCTCGAGCCTGAGCGACACCCAGGTGGCCGCTCTGAACGAGACGCAGGTCAAGGCCATCACCACGACCCAGCTCAGTGCGATGAACACCACCGACGTGGGCCAGTTCGTCGGCACCCAGATCGGCGCGCTGACCACCCAGCAGCTGCAGTCGATCTCGTCGGCCAACCTCTCGGCTCTCGACGCCACCCAGAGCGCGTCGCTGACCACGTCCCAGGTCAAGGCTCTGACGGCCTCGCAGCTGAAGGGCCTGACGGCGACGGACGTGGCCGACCTGGCCGGCACGCAGCTGGCCTCGCTGGCCACCACCCAACTGGCCCAGCTGTCGACCGACGTGATCGCGTCGCTGAGCACCACCCAGATCGGCCAGCTGGAAACGAGCCAAATACCGGGTCTGACCTCGACCCAGCTGGACTTCCTGTCGACGACGAACATCGAAGCGATGACGCCGACCCAGGCGAACTCTCTGACGCAAAGCCAGGTGCAGAGCCTGAGCGACGCCCAGATCGTCTCGTACCTGAACGCGACCTGATAACGGCCGCCGCCTGCGCCCTTGGGCGCGGGCGGCGGATCGTCTCTCGGCCATTGGTCGAGCCCCCAGCCCCATGCCATGATCGCGTTGCGCCGACTCGCGCGTCGCCTTTGCGCGCGCCTGTCCCACGCCGCTTATCGGTACCAGGAAGACAATGGCCGACGTCGATACGCTGGATCTGCTCAGCAAGCTTACCGCAGAGGGTTGCCCGCTCGGCGAGGTGATCACCGTAGCCGCGCAGCTGGGGGCGGGGGGGCAGCCGGCCCTCGCCGACCAGGCTTACAAGGTCTGGATCAAGTTCAACGCCGAACACCCGCAGCTGTGCGTGGCGCTGTTCAACCGGGCGATCCTGCAATCGGCCCTGGGCGACAATTCAGGCGCGGCGGGCTCGCTGGAGCAGGCGATCGCCCTGAACGCCGACTTCATGCCGGCCTATGTCAATCTGGGTGGCCTGCAGGAGCGGGCCGGCCTGCACGAAATGGCCATCGCCACCTGGGAGACCGGCGCCAACCGCAGTGTCGTGCCCAGCGGCATGGGCGTCAGCTACGCCTTCACCTGCCTGAAGCAGATTGCCCGCCTGCTGGGCGAGATCTCGCAGCCCGCCCGCGCCGAGCTGGCGCTGATGCGCGCCGCCGACCTGGATCCCACCGCCGAGGAGGTGATCGGCCAGCTGGTCGCCACTCGCCTGGCCCAGTGCAAGTGGCCGGCCCTGCAGCCGACCGAGCGCTTGAGCCGCGAGACCCTGCTGCGCGGTGTCAATCCGCTGTCGACCTCGGCCTATACCGACGACCCGCTGCTGCTGCTCAGCGCCGGCAACCACTTCATCGAGCGTGAAGTGAAAGTCACGCCCGAGCAGATCCGCAGCGACCGCCGCGACGCGCCCATCGACATCCAGGGCCGCCGTCCGCGCATCGGCTACATCTCGTCGGACCTGCGCGACCACGCCGTCGGCTATCTGATGGCCGAACTGTTTGAGATGCACGACAAGGCCAAGGTCGAGGTCTTCGCCTACTACTGCGGCCCCGAGTCCAGCGACGGCCTGAACACCCGCATCCGCGCCTCGGTCGAGCACTTCACCGACATCCGTCCGATGTCGGACGAAGAGGCCGCCCAGCGGATCGCCGACGACGGCATCGACATCCTGGTCGACGTCAACGGCCACACCCGCGACGCCCGCACGGCCGTCTTCGCCCGCCGTCCGGCCCCGATCCTGGTCAACTGGCTGGGCTATCCGGGCACGATGGGCAGCGACTACCACCACTACATCGTCGCCGACCCGTGGATCATCCCGCCGGAGATGGAGCTCTATTACTCCGAGGCCGTGCGCCGGATCCCCTGCTACCAGCCCAACGACCGCCGCCGGAAGGTCAACGACGCCACGCCGACGCGGACCGAGGTCGGCCTGCCCGAGGACGCCTTCGTCTTCTGCTGCTTCAACGGCACGCAGAAGATCACGCCCTTCGTCTTCGACCGCTGGATGGAGATCCTCAAGCGCACGCCCGGCAGCGTGCTCTGGCTGCTGGACAACAATCCCGAGACCAACGGCCGGCTGCGCGACGCGGCCCAGGCGCGAGGCGTGGACCGCACCCGCCTGGTCTTCGCGCAGAAGCTCCAGAACGCCTTCCACCTGGCGCGCTACCGCCTGGCGGACCTGTTCCTGGACACCACCCCTTATGGCGCCCACACCACGGCTTCGGACGCGCTGTGGATGGCCGTGCCGGTCCTGACCTGGTCGGGCAAGAGCTTCGCCTCGCGCGTCTGCGGCAGCCTGGTGCGCAGCGCCGGCCTGCCCGAGTTGGTCGTCGACAGTTCCCAGGCCTATGTCGAGAAGGCCGTCGAGCTGGGCGCCAATCCCGACAAGGCCCGCGCCCTGCGCGCCCAGTTGGACGCCAATCGCGACACCTGCGTGCTGTTCGACATGAACCTGCTGGCAGGCAAACTGGAGGAGCTCTACGGCGAGATGATCGCCGAGTACCAGGCCGGCCAGCGGCCGCAGCCGAACCTCGCCAATCTCAAGACCTATCTCGAGATCGGCCTGGCGCTGGACCGCGATGAGCGCGAGATGCAGTCCGAGGCTGACCTGCACGCGCTATACCGCGCCGAGCTGGCCCGCCGGCACAGCGTCAAGGCCATTCCCGCCGACGGCCGCCTCTGGGACGGCGGCGCGGCGTGACGCAGGTTCCGGTCGACGTCGCGCCGGAGATGGGGGCGCTGTTCGCTCCGACTTCGGCCCGTCCCGCGCAGTTCGGCCGCCTGACGGTCCTGAACGCCCTGAATGGTCTGATGGACTATCTGCGGCGTCGCAAGGCTCAGGATCCGGGCTTTCGGATCCTGCTGATCGGCGGCGGCCCGCCCGGCTGGCCGGCCGAGCTGTGCGACGCCGTCTTGGGCGGGACCGGCGCCGAGTTCGCCGGCGACCTGTCCGACCCGGAGACCTATCGCGCCATCCTGGCGCGCGTGGCGCGCGAGGGCCGCTTTGACTATGTCGTCGCCCTGCACGTGGTGCAGATGATGGCGCGGCCCTCGGTCCTGCTGGAGCGCCTGCCGCTGCTGGCCGAGGCGGGCTGGATCACCATGCCGTCGCGCTATCTGGAGGTGTTGAAGGTCGAGGGGCCGCACCGCGGCTTCGCCCATCACCGCTGGGGCGTCGACCATATCGACGGCATCCTGGCCCTGGCTCCCAAGACCTCGCAGATCGAGCACCTGGTGTTCCCGGGCGAGGCCGTCTGGGAGCAGGCCACGGATCGGTTCGAGCTGCAGGTCGGCTGGCGCGGAGGCCTGCGCTTCGAAATCCTGGGCGGGGAGGAGGCCCTGCTGCCGCGCGTCCCGATGCAGACCCTGCTGGGCCGCTTCTTCGAGGGCGTCGAGGCCAGCGCCGCGCCTCAGCTAGCGCCGGCCTCGTCCAAGGTCGATATCGAAGGCCAGCTGGTCCAGGCCCTGGCCCAGGCCCGCGAACACACCAAGCTGCATCCGCTGGGCCGGATGAAATACTATCACGACGCCGCCAGCCTGATCCTGTGCGAGCACCCGACCCGCGAGCGGCTGGAGCTGTTCGAGCTGATCCTGGCCGAGGCGGGGGCCATGGACGTCGACTCGCCCGGCGAGGAGTGGGTCGACTGGATCCACCACTACAGCGCCGTGATCGACGCCCTGACCGGCGCGAACCTGGATGGCCCGACGCCGCCCGCGCCGCAGGATGCGCCACAGACCTTCCTGACCGGCGACGGCAAGACGCTGGACGGCGAAGGGCTCAAGGCCCACGCCGACGCCCTGGGCGCCCAGGTGGTGTTCTTCGCCGCCGCCGACGAGCGGTATGTCGAGCTCTATGCCCGCTGGCTGGCCCTGTCGGTGATCAAGCACGGCGACGTGCCGTTCCTGGTGGTGATCCACGTGATCGGCGGCGCCGAGCGCCTGGCGCAGGCCGCCGCGACGGTGCGCATCGACGACCCGCGCATCGTCTTCACGGGCGACGACTTCGACGCCTCGAGCGTGACGATCAAGTGCTACGAGGCGCCGCCCAAGGGCCTGATCGAGATCCCGGTCGCGCATTATCAGTCGGTGCGGTTCCAGCGCCTGGGCGCGCTGCTGGACCTGCTGCAGCGGCCGGTGTTCGTGTCCGATATCGACCTGCTGCTGCAACGGGGCGTGGCCGACCTCTTGGAACAGTGGGCGGACGCCGACCTCGTGATCAACGAGAACGAGCGCAACATGCAGGCCGGCTCGCGCATCACCGCTAACCTGGTGTTGGCGCGCCCGACCGAGGCGACGTCGGTGCTGCTGCGCTGGCTGCGGGCCTATCTGGACGACCGGCTGTCGCGCGGGGTCGTCACCCGCTGGATCGACCAGGTCGCCCTGAACCTGGCCCGCGCCCACCTGGCGGTGCAAGTCCCGGGCGCCAAGGTCGGCGCCTTCGACACCAACAGCGACATCAACAACGTGATGTTCAAGGAATATGTGGCGGGCCACCCGTTCCGCTTCCTGTCGCTGTATCACGGCTTCGATACGTCGACGCTGGAGGAGTAGGGCGGCCTAGAAGGTCGCCTTGGCCTTCATCAGCACCGCGCCGTTGGTGGTCGCCCACAGCTCCGCGCCGTCATCGACCAGGCGCCCGTGGGCGGTGATCGTCTCGCCGACGAAGGCGGGCTTCAGGGCTCGGAACGCGAAGCGCGAGATTGGCCGCGCCGGCATGGCCTCCAGCAGCAGCAGGGCGATCAGCGGGCCGTGGACGACGAGGTCCGGGTAGCCCTCCTCGTGCGTGTAGGCCTGGTCATAGTGGATGCGGTGGCTGTTCGAGGTCGCCGCCGAGAAGGCAAACAGCAATACCGGATCGGTCGGCGTCTCGCGGCTCCACTCGGCGGGCGGGAGCTCTGTGTCGGGCGTCCGGGGCGCGGGCGGGGCGGCGGTGTAGACGATGGTCTGGCGCTCGGTGACGCGAACCGCGCCGGCCTGGCTGAATGCGCGATCGACGGTGACGAAGGTCAGCGGGCCGCTGGCGCCGGCCTTCTCCTCGACGGCGGCTATCGTCTCGACGAGTTCGGTTTCCACGCCCGGCAGCAGTGGGCCGGCGAAGGTCATGTCCGCCGCCGCGAACATCCGCCGAGGCGGCAGCGACGGATCACGCCGGGGATGACCGTCCGGGCCAAGGTCGGAGCGCCGGACCGGCTTGGCCAAGCACGCCCAGTGCCAGGCCGGTGGGACCTCCGCCGGCGCTTTGGGACGGTCGAGCAACGCCGCCAGCCGCGCCAGATCCGAAGCCGCCAGGATCATCAGTACGATCGGGGCAGGCCGAGCACGTGCTCGGCGACGTAGGCCAGGATCAGGTTCGTCGAGATCGGGGCCACCTGATAGAGGCGCGTCTCGCGGAACTTGCGCTCGATGTCGTATTCCTCGGCGAAGCCGAAGCCGCCATGGGTCTGCAGGCACATATCGGCGGCGACCCACGAGGCCTCGGAGGCCAGCATCTTGCCGATATTGGCCTGCTCGCCGCACGGCTGGCCAGCGTCATAGCGGGCGGCCGCGTCGTAGATGGTGAGCCGCGCGGCGTGGGCCTGGGCGTAGGCGCGGGCGATCGGGAACTGCACGCCCTGGTTCTGGCCGATCGGCCGGCCGAACACGACGCGGCTGTTGGCGTAGTCCCGCGCCTTGCCGATCAGCCAGGCGGCGTCGCCCAGGCACTCGGCCCCGATCAGGATCCGTTCGGCGTTCATGCCGTCCAGGATGTAGCGGAAGCCCTTGCCTTCCTCGCCGATCAGGCTGCCCGAGGGGATCACCAGGTTGTCGAAGAAGACCTCGGTGGTGGCGTGGTTCAGCATGGTGGCGATCGGCTTGATCGTCAGTCCACGGCCTTTGGCCTCGCGCATGTCGACCAGGAAGACGGACAGGCCCTCGCTCTTGCGGGTCACCTGGTCCTTGGGCGTGGTGCGGGCCAAGAGGACCATCAGGTCGGAGTGCTCGGCGCGGCTGGTCCAGACCTTCTGGCCGTTGATGACATAGGCATCCCCCTCGCGCCGGGCGAAGGTCGAGATCGAGGTGGTGTCGGTGCCTGCCGTGGGCTCGGTGACCCCGAAGGCCTGCAGGCGGATCGAGCCGTCGGCGATCCTCGGCAGCCAGGTTTCCTTCTGCGCCGTTGAGCCATGCCGCAGGACCGTGCCCATGGTGTACATCTGGGCGTGCAGGGCAGCCGCGTTGCCGCCGCTGGCGTGGACCTCCTCCAGGATCGCCGCCGCGGCCGTCAGGCCCAGACCGCCGCCGCCATATTCCTCGGGGATCAGCACGCCCAGCAGGCCGGCCTTGGTCATGGCGGCCACGAAGTCGGTCGGATAGGCCTTCTCGCGATCCAAGGCGCGCCAGTAGGGCGGTGGGAAGTCGCGGCATAGGGCGCGGACTGTCTGGCGCAGGGCCTCGATCAGCTCGGCGTCCACTAGACGCGCTCGAACGACAGCGCCGCGCCCTGGCCGACGCCGATGCACAGGGTGGCGAGACCGCGCTTGCCGCCGGTGGCTTCCAGCTGCCGCAGGGCGGTCAGCACTAGACGTGCGCCGGACGCGCCCAGCGGGTGGCCCAGGGCGATGGCGCCGCCGTTCGGGTTCACGTGGGCGCCGTCGTCGGGCAGGCCCAGCTGGCGCAGGACGGCCAGACCCTGGGCGGCGAAGGCCTCGTTCAGCTCGACGGTGTCGAAGTCACCAATCGAGAGGCCGGTCTTGGCCAGCAGCTTCTGAACCGCTGGCACGGGGCCGATGCCCATCACGCGTGGCGGCACACCCGCCGTGGCGTAGCCGGTGATCCGCGCGCGCGGCGTTAGGCCGTGGCGCTTCACCGCCTCCTCGGAGGCGACGATCAGAGCCACCGCGCCGTCGTTGACGCCCGAGGCGTTGCCAGCAGTAATCGTGCCGCCCTCGCGGACGACGGGCTTTAGCTTGGTCAGGGCCTCGATGGTGGTCTCGCGCGGGTGCTCGTCGCCATCGACGATGGTCGGGCCGGTCTTGCCGGCGATCTCGACGGGCGTGATCTCGCCGGCCAGGAAGCCGCTCGCTTGAGCGGCCGCCGCCCGCTGCTGGCTGCGCAGGGCGAAGGCGTCCTGGTCCGCGCGGCTGACGCCGTAGTCGGCGGCCACGTTCTCGGCGGTCTCTGGCATGGAGTCGACGCCGTAGGCCTTGCGCATGGCGGGGTTGATGAACCGCCAGCCGATGGTGGTGTCGAAGATCTCGGCGTTGCGGGCGAAGGCGCTGTCGGCCTTGCCCATCACGAACGGGGCGCGGCTCATGCTCTCGACGCCGCCGGCGATGACGAGGTCGTTGTGGCCCGACAGGATGGCGCGGGCGGCGTAGCCGATGGCTTCCAGGCCCGAGGCGCAGAGGCGGTTGACGGTCACCCCCGCCACGGAGACCGGATAGCCCGCCAGCAGCAGCCCCATCCGGGCGACGTTGCGGTTGTCCTCGCCGGCCTGGTTGGCGCAGCCCAGCACCACCTCGTCGATGGCTTCCAGATCGAGGCCGGTATTGCGCGCCGCCAGGGCCTTCAGCGGGATCGCGGCCAGGTCATCGGCCCGCACCTTGGACAGTGCGCCGCCATAACGACCGATCGGGGTGCGGATCCCGTCACAGAGATAGGCGGTCGTCATGCTCAGGCTCCCGATCGTGCGCTCAAACAAGTGTTAGAGTCGCGCGGCGGGAGCCTCAACAAGTTTTCAGCGCCAGCCGCCGCCCAGGGCTTGGACCAGCGCCACCGCCGTTGTCTGGCGCGACACCGCCGTGGTCACCAGCGTCCGCCGCGCCGACAGGGCCGAGGCCTGGGCCGCGACCACGTCGGTGTAGGCGACCTGGCCGGCCTTGTACTGGTTCAGCAGCATCTGCTCGGTCTGGTCGGCGGCTTGGGAGGCGGTTAGTTGCAGGGCGTACTGCCGCTCCAGGGTGCGGGCGGCGGTCAGCTGGTTCTCGACGTCCTCGAAGGCCTGCAGCGCCGTCTGACGATAGTTGGCGGCGGTCTGGTCATAGGCGGCGCGGCTCTGGGCCACCTGCGCGCGGCGGGCGCCGGCGTCGAACAGGGTCTGGGCCGCCGTCAGGCCCAGCGACCAGGTATTGGCCGAGGTCGCGAACAGGTCGCCCAGCTTGCTGGCGGTCGAGCGACCGTCGGCGCTGAGGTTGAAGGTCGGGAAGAAGGCGGCGCGAGCCACGCCGATGTCGCTGTTGGCGGCGGCGACACGGCGCTCGGCGGCCGCGACGTCGGGACGGCGCTCCAGCAGGGCCGAGGGCACGCCGACCGGGATTTCCGGCACGACCGGCTTCCAGCTGGCGTCGGCCGCCAGGCGGAAGTTGCTGGCCGGCTCACCCACCAGCACGGCGATGGCGTTCTCGAAGGCCGTGCGGTCCTGGACCAGGCCCTCCAAGGTCGACTGGGCGTTGGCCAGCTGGGCCTGGGCTTGCAGCACGTCGGACTTGGGCGCGATGGCGGCGTTGTAGCGGTTGGTGGTGATCTGGAGCGCGCGCTGGTAGCCCTCGACCGTGGCCTGGACCATGGCGATCTCGGCGTCGGCGCGGCGCAGGCCCAGATAGCTGGTGGCCAGCTCGCCCTGCGCCGAAAGGCGGGCGGCGGCGAGGTCGGCCTCGCTGGCTTCCGCCGAGGCCTTGGCGCCGCTGATGCCGGCGCGAATGCGGCCCCAGACGTCGGGCTCCCAGCTGGCGCCGATGCCGACCTGATAACGCTGGGTGTCGCCGGCGCTGGTGGCGCCGCCGGCCGACGTCGTGGTCTTGGTGCCGCCGCCGCCCGACTTGGTGGCCGAGCCCGACAGGTCGATGCTGGGGAACAGGCCGGCGCGCTGCTCGCGAACAAGCGCGCGGGCCTGGCGATAAGCGGCCTCGGCGGCGGCGATGGTCTGGTTGTCCACCTTCACCCGCTCGGCCAGCGCATTGAGCTGCGGATCGCCCAACAGCGTCCACCAGTCGCCACGATCCAGGTGGTCGGCCGGCGTGGCGGTCTTCCAGCCCTCCATGGCTTTGAACTGGGCCGGCGGGGCCGACTTCAGAGCGGGGGTCTCGTAGGCCGGCGTCAGCGAGCAGGCGCCCAGGGCGAGCAGCGAGACGGCGCCGATGAGGTGTGAAAGACGATGCGTCATGCGGGTTCCGGCGCGTGGTGGGTCAGATGCCGCTCGTCCTTGTCGCGCGCCTTGCCGCGCAGACGGTCGAGATAGACATAGACCACGGGGGTGGTGATCAGGGTCAGGAGCTGGCTGGCGATCAGGCCGCCGATGATGGCCACGCCCAGCGGGCGACGCAGCTCGGCGCCTTCGCCAAAGCCGATGGCCAGGGGCAGGGCGCCCAGGGCCGCGGCCAGGGTGGTCATCAGGATCGGGCGGAAGCGCAGCAGGCTGGCCTCGCGGGCGGCCTCTTGAGCCGTGAGCCCTCGGCTGCGCTGGGCGTCCAGCGCGAAGTCGATGATCAGGATGGCGTTCTTTTTGACGATCCCCAGCAGCAGGAAGACCCCGATCAGAGCGATGATCGAGAACTCCATCTTGAAGATCAGCAGGGCGATGACCGCCCCGACGCCGGCGGCGGGCAGGGTGCTGAGCACCGTGATCGGGTGGACGTAGCTCTCGTAGAGAATGCCCAGCACGATGTAGATCGCCACGATCGCGGCCAGGATCAGCAGCGGCTGCTGCTTCATCTGGTCGTTGGCCTGGCGGGCCTGGCCCTGGAAGCTGCCGCGCACGCTGGTCGGCATGCCGATCTCGGCCTCAGCTGCCGCGACGGCGGCCTGGGCGTCGCTCAGCGACTTGCCCTCGGCCAGGTTGAACGAGACCGTCGTGGCCAGCTCGCCATTCTGGTGATTGACCGAGGTCGGGGTGGCGTTTTGCGAGACGCTGGCGATGGCCGGCAGCGGCGTCATGGCCGTGGCGGCAGTGTTCAGGGCCGAGCCGGTCGACTGGTCGCGCAGGGCCGGATTGACGCTGGGGCCGGTCGCCGTCGCCGTCCCCGAGGGGCGGGTCGGCACGTGGACGTCGTTCAGCGCCTCGGGACCCTGGGCGAACTTCTGCTGCCACTCCAGGATCACGGCGTACTGGTTGACGTCCTCGTAGATGGTCGCGACCTGGCGCTGGCCGAAGGCGTTGTACAGCGCGTTGTCGACCGCGCGCGGCGTGATCCCCAGGCGCGAGGCGCTGTCGCGGTCGATGGTCACCAGGGTCTCGACGCCGTTCTCCTGCTGGTCGGAATCGACGTCGGTCAGCACGTCGTCGTGGCTCTTCATCGCCTCGGCCAGCTTGCCGGCCCATTCCTTGAGGGCGGCGCTGGAGTCGCTGGTCAGGGTGTACTGGTAGGTCGAGTTGCTCTGCCGGCCGCCCATGCGCAGGTCCTGCACCGGGTTCAGGAAGACGTTGAGGCCGGTGACCTTCTGCAGCTGCGGCCGCAGGCGGGCGATGACCTCGGAGCCCTTTTCCTTGCGCTCGCCGATCGGTTTCAGGTTCACGAACAGGAAGCCGCCGCCGGCCCGGCCGCCGCCGGTGAAGCCGACCACGGTGTCGACGGCGGGGTCCTTGTGGATGATGTTCACCACCTGGCGCAGCTTCTTCTGCATGGCCTGGGACGAGACCGATTGGTCGGCGCGGATGCCGGCGTTCAGCTGGCCGCTGTCCTGCTGCGGGAAGAAGCCCTTGGGCACGGCGATATAGAGCCAGGCGGTCATGGCGATGACCGCGACCAGGATCAGGATCACCAGCGGCTTGGCGGCCAGGGCCCAATCGAGGCTGTGCTCGTACATCTTGTGCACGCGGTTGAAGGCGGCCTCGAAGAAGCGGGCCAGGCGGCCTTCCTTCTCCTTCTTTTCGGGACGCAGCAGGTAGGCGCACATCATCGGTGTGGTGGTCAGGCTGATGACCAGCGAGATCAGCACCGCCGCCGACAGGGTGACGGCGAACTCGCGGAACAGCCGCCCGACCTGACCGCCCATGAACAGCAGGGGGATG
This sequence comes from Caulobacter sp. GW821-FHT12D05, assembly GCF_058807295.1. NCBI lineage: Bacteria > Pseudomonadati > Pseudomonadota > Alphaproteobacteria > Caulobacterales > Caulobacteraceae > Caulobacter > Caulobacter sp. GW821-FHT12D05. Next base: position 108,478 of record NZ_JBXAQO010000005.1, on the reverse strand, counting down.
AACACCGCGACCAGCGAGATGCTGATCGACAGCACTGTGAAGCCCACCTCGCGCGCGCCCAGCAGGGCGGCGGCGAAGCGGTCCATGCCCTTCTCGATGTGACGGGCGGTGTTCTCCAGCACGACGATGGCGTCATCGACCACGAAGCCGGTCGCCACCGTGATGGCCATCAGGCTGAGGTTGTTGAGGGAAAAGCCCAGCAGATACATCACCCCGAACGTCCCTAGCAGCGAGACGATGGTCGCCGCCGCTGGGATGAAGGTCGCGCGGGCGCTGCGCAGGAAGACGCTGACCACCACGATGACCAGGACGATCGAGATCAGCAGGGTGACCTCGATCTCGTGCAGAGAGGCGCGGATCGAGTTGGTGCGGTCGCTGGCCACGTCGACGGTGATGTCGCTGGGCAGCTGGGCGCGCAGCTCGGGCAGGGCCGCGCGGACGCTGTCGACCGTCTGGATGATGTTGGCGCCGGGCTGGGCGGTGATCAGGACGATGATGGCCGGCTTGCCGTTGAACAGGCCCAGGGTGCGGGTGTCGGCGACGCTGTCGGTGACCTCGGCCACGTCCGACAGGCGGATGGCTGCGCCGCCGCGCCAGGCGACGACCAGGCCGGCATAGTCGGCGGCCTTGCGGCCCGCGCCGGTGGTGTAGATCTGGTAGCGCTGGCCGTTGCCCTCCAGCGCGCCCTTGGGGCGGTTGGCGTTGGCCGACTGGATCGCCGCGCGGACGTCCTCCATGGCCACGCCGTACTGGTTCAGCAGGAACGGATTGGCCGAGATCCGCACGGCCGGCAGCGAGCCGCCGCCGATCTCGACGTCGCCGACGCCGGTCACCTGAGCGATGCGCTGGGCGACGATGTTGGACACCGCGTCGTAGATCTGGCCCGGCGTCTTGGTGTTGGAGGTCAGGGCCAGGATGATCACCGGCGCGTCCGACGGGTTCATCTTGCGATAGGTCGGGTTGCTGCGCAGCGTGGCCGGCAGGTCGGCGCGGGCGGCGTTGATCGCGGCCTGCACCTCGCGCGCGGCGCCGTCGATCTTGCGGTTCAGGTCGAACTGCAGAGTGACCCGGGAAGAGCCGGTCGAGCTCTGCGACGTCATTTCGTTGACGCCCGAGATCGTGCCCAGCCGGCGTTCCAGCGGCGTGGCGACGCTGGAGGCCATGGTCTCGGGACTGGCCCCCGACAGGTTGGCCGACACCGAGATGGTCGGGAAGTCCACCTGCGGCAGGGGCGAGACCGGCAGCACGAAGAAGGCGAAGATCCCCGCCAGCGCCACGCCGATGGTCAGCAGGATGGTGGCGACCGGCCGCCGGATGAAGGGCCCGGACAGGTTCACGACGGCGCCCCCGGGATCGGGTCCGGATCGATGCGGTCCGGATGCGGTTCGTCGTCATGCGCCTTGTGCTTGGCCGCCGGGGCCAGGCGGTCGAAGGCCAGATAAACGACCGGGGTCGTGAAGATGGTCAGCAGCTGGCTCAGCAGCAGGCCGCCGAAGATGGCGATGCCCAGCGGCCGGCGCAGCTCGGCGCCTTCGCCAAAGCCCAGCATCAGCGGCACGGCCGCGAACAGGGCCGCCAGGGTGGTCATCAGGATTGGGCGGAAGCGCAGCACGGCGGCCTGGAAGATGGCGTCGTGCGGGCTCTTGCCCTCGGTGCGTTCGGCGTCGATGGCGAAGTCGATCATCATGATCGCGTTCTTCTTGACGATGCCGATCAGCAGGATGATGCCGATGATCCCGATGACGCCCAGGTCGTTGCCGGTGATCCACAGGGCCAGCAGCGCGCCGACGCCGGCCGAGGGCAGGGTCGACAGGATGGTCAGCGGGTGGATGTAGCTCTCATAGAGCACGCCCAGCACGATGTAGACGCAGACCACGGCCGCCAGGATCAGCCACAGCTGGTTGGACAGCGAGTTCTGATAGGCCCCGGCCGCGCCCAGGAAGGTGTGGGTGACGGCGGTCGGCATCTCGATCCGGGTCATGGCCTTGCGGATCTCGTCGACCGCGTGGCCCAGCGAGACGCCCGGCGCGGTGTCGAAGCCGATCGTGGTGGCCGGGAACTGGGCGACGTGGGTCACCTGCAGCGGCGAGGCTTGCGTCTTGATCGTCGAGAACGCCGACAGCGGGGCAGGGGCGCCGCCACCGGTCTTGAGGTTCAGATTGCCCAGGGTGGTCGGGTCGGTCAGGACGCCGGGCTTGGCCTCCAGGATCACCCGATACTGGTTGGTCTCGGTGAAGATGGTCGAGACGATCCGTTGGCCGAAGGCGCTGTAGAGGGCGTCGTCGACGTCCGAGGCGGTGATCGACAGGCGCGCGGCGGTGTCGCGATCGATGTCGACATAGGCCGCCTGGCCGGTCGCCGAGGCGTCGCTGTAGACGTTGCGGACGGCCTTCACGTGCGCCAGCTCGGCGGTCAGCTTGCCGGCCCACTCCTTGATGGTGGCGGTGTCGGCGCCTTCCAGCGACAGGCGGAACTGGGTGGGACCCGTCTCGGCGTCGATGGTCAGGTCCTGGGTGGGCTGCAGGTACAGCGTCACACCCGGCACCTCGGCCACGCGCTGGCGCAGCCGCTGCATGATCTTCTCCTGCGAGCCCGAGCGGTCGGGTTTCAGGTTGATCTGCATCTGGCCGGTGTGAAGCATGGCGTTGTTCGCGCCGTCGACCCCGATGAACGAGGCGACGTTCTCGACGGCCGGGTCGTCCATGATCGCCTCGGCCGCCTGCTGCTGCAGGGCCGCCATGCGGTCGTAGCTGACCGACTGGGACATCTCGGTGCGGGCTTGCAGTTGCCCGGTGTCCTGGGTGGGGAACAGGCCCTTGGGGATGACCATGTAGAGCAGGCCGGTCAGCACCAGGGTCAGGACGGCGACGACCAGGGTGGCTTTCTGGCGCAGCAGCACCCAGGCCAGGGCCTTCTCGTAGCGGGCCTCGACACGCTCGAAGAGATCCTGGGCCTTCTTGCTAAGGCCCTTAGCGTTCTCGCCTTCGTGGGGCTTGAGCCAGCGGGCCGACAGCATCGGGGTGAGGGTCAGGGAGACCACGGCCGAGATCAGGATGGTGATGGCCAGGCTGATGGCGAACTCGCGGAACAGGCGGCCCACGACGTCGCCCATGAAGAGGAGCGGGATCAGCACGGCGATCAGCGAGATGGTCAGCGAGATGATCGTGAAGCCGATCTCGCGCGCGCCCTTCAACGCCGCCGCCATGGGCTTCTCGCCCTTCTCGAGGTGGCGGGTGATGTTCTCGATCATCACGATGGCGTCGTCGACGACGAAGCCGGTAGCGATGGTCAGGGCCATCAGGCTGAGATTGTTCAGCGAGAAGCCCATCAGGTACATCACCCCGCACGAGCCGATCAGCGAGATCGGCACGGCCAGGCTGGCGATCACCGTCGCGCGCAGGCTGTGCAGGAAGAAGAAGATCACCAGCACCACCAGCGCCACGGCCAGCAGCAGCTCCATCTCGACATGGTGCACCGAGGCGCGGATGCCGGTGGTGCGGTCGGCCAGGACACGGACGTCCAGGGTGGCGGGCAGGCCGGCTTGCAGCTCTGGCAGCTTGGCCTTGATGGCGTCGACGGTCTTGATGACGTTGGCGCCGGGCTGGCGCTGGACGTTGACGATGATGGCGGGGGTCTTGTCGGCCCAGGCGCCCAGGCGGGTGTTCTCGGCGCTCTCGACGACCTGGGCGATGTCCGACAGGCGGATCGGCGCGCCGTCCTTATAGCTGACGATCAGGTTCTTGTAGTCTTCGACGGACAGCAGCTGGTCGTTGGCGTTGATCGTGTAGCTGCGGGTGGGGCCGTCGAAGCTGCCCTTGGCGCTGTTGGCGTTGCTGGCGCTGATCGCGGTCTGCACGTCCGACAGGGTTAGGCCGTAGCTGGCCATGGCTTGCGTATCGGCCTGGATGCGCATGGCGGGACGCTGGCCGCCGGAGAGGCTCACGAGACCGACGCCCGAGACCTGGCTGATTTTCTGGGCCAGGCGGGTGTTGACCAGGTTCTGCACCTCGGTCAGCGGCAGGGTGTCGGAGGTGATGGCCAGGGTCAGCACCGGCGCGTCAGCCGGATTGACCTTGGCGTAGACCGGCGGCGCGGGCAGGTCGGCGGGAAGCAGCGAGCCGCTGGCGTTGATGGCCGCCTGCACCTCCTGCTCGGCGACGTCGAGGGTCTCACCCAGATTGAACTGCAGGGTGACGATCGAGGCGCCGGCCGTGCTGACCGAGCTCATCCGGGCCAGGCCCGACATCTCGCCCAGCTGGCGTTCCAGCGGGGCGGTGACGGTCTGGCTCATCACCTCGGGGCTGGCCCCGGGATAGAGGGTCTGGACCTGGATGGTGGGATAGTCGACCTGGGGCAGGGCCGACAGCGGCAGCAGCCGGAAGCCGACCAGGCCCGCCAGGACGATGGCCGCCATGAACAGGGCCGTGGCGACCGGCCGCTGGATGAAGGGACGCGAGGGGTTCATCGTCGGGACTATTCCGGACGCTGACGACGACCTTCGCCGCCTTGGCCGCCTTCACGCTTGCGGCGCTCGCCACGCTGGCCTTCACCCTTACCCTGGCCTTGCGGACGGGCGCCCGGCAGCTGGACCTTGCCGCCGTCGCGCAGGCGGTCGCCGCCTTCGGTGATGACCTTGTCGCCGGCCTTGAGGCCTTCGGTGATCTGCACCTGGACGCCGGTGGCCTGGCCGGTCTTCACCGGGGTCTTCTTGACGGTGCGGTCGGCGTTCAGCAGCCACACGAATGAGCCGTCGCTGCTCTGGCGCACGGCCGTGGCCGGTACGACGATCGCGCCGCGGATGGTGTCCAGCTCCATGCGGACATTGACGAACTGGCTGGGGAACAGCGTCCCGCCGCTGTTGGCGAAGCGGGCCTTGGCCTTCACGGTGCCGGTGCCGGTGTCGACCAGGTTGTCGAGCGTGGAGAAGGTCCCACGGTCCAGGGTCTGGGTGCGGGTGCGGTCCAGGGCGGTGACCGGCACATTGGCGCGGCCCTGGCGGGCGGCGATGCGCGGCACGTCGTCCTGCGGGACGGTGAACTCGACATCGATCGGCGAGACGGTGGTGATCACGGCCACGCCGGTCGCGTCGCCCGCGCCGATATAGTTGCCGACGTCCACGACGCGCAGGCCCACGCGGCCGCTGACGGGGGCGACGATGCGGGCAAAGCCCAGGTTCAGGCGCGCGGTGCCGACGGCGGCGCGGTCGGCCATCACGGTGCCTTCTAGCTGCTTGACCGTGGCGGCCTGGTTGTCGACCTCCTGGCGGGCGATCGAGTCCTGGGCCAGCAAGGTCTGGTAGCGGGTCAGGGTCAGGCGCGCGGCGGCCAGCTGGGCCTCGTCGCGGGTCTGGTTGCCCTGCGCCTGCAGCAGCGACATCTGGTAGGGGCGGGGATCGATCTGAACCAGGGCCTGGCCGCGCGAGACCGTCTGGCCTTCGCGGAACATCACCTGGGTGATCGTGCCGCCCACCTGCGGACGCACGGTCACGGTCGCGGCCGGCTTCACCGTGCCCAGGGCCTCGATGATGATCGGCAGGTCGGTGGCGCTGGCCGTGGCCACCGCCACGGTGCTGGCCGGACCACGCCGACCGCCGCCACTACCAAAGCCGCCACCCCCTTGGCCGCCGCCTTCGCCCTTGTCGCTGTGCAGCAGGGTCCAGGCCAGCCAGACGACGCCGACCAGGGCGAGAATGGCGATCAGCCCGCCGAGGATCAGCGTCCGACGGCGCGGAGGCGTACGCGGGGCGTGGAGGTCAGTCATCGTCAGCCTTCGAGCCGGCCGCGACCAGCGCGGCATGAGCAGGCGGCGCAACGGGCCGCCTCGGGGAGACCGTCAAGAAAGCTGACGGTCTAGAATCCCTAGAGGCCTAACGTGTGCGCCGGTTTTCAGAGCTGAAATGATCTCGCCGCGATATGGCTCCGCTTGGATGTCGGAAAGCCGTCTTTTCTCGCGGAATACGGAGCGTTCGCGCGGATGCGCCGGGGCTCTCGGCCGCTTGCGCGGCCCCCGGTAAACTACTGAATTTTCGAGAGAATGGTGGGTGTAGTAGGATTCGAACCTACGACCCGCTGATTAAGAGTCAGCTGCTCTACCAACTGAGCTATACACCCATTCGACGGTCCGAAGCACTTGCGAGCCCCGGCGGCGAGGCGCGGAACATACGCAATGATTTTGGGAGCGCAAGCGCTTTTTTCATGGCCAGACGAGATATTAGCGGAGCTGTGGATTTCGCTTACCTGGAAGGGTTCGCGGCGGGGGATTCCGGGGTGGTCGAAGAGGTGCTGGCGCTGTTTCGCGAACAGGCCGCGCTGTGGACCCCGATGCTGGATTCCACCCATCCCGGCTGGAGGGACGCGGTCCACACGGTGAAGGGCGCGGCGCGCGGCGTCGGGGCTGTCCAGCTGGGCGAGGTCTGCGAACGCTGCGAGGCGGGCGAGGAGAGCCTGGACGCGGTCAAGACGGCCCTGGACGTCGCGCTGCTCGATATCGCCGCCTACGTCCACGAGCAGGCGCTGCGCTCCCTGAAGGGCTGAGCATAAAGAAAGGGGCCGAAGCGAACTTCGGCCCCCGCAGGAGGAGTGAGATTGTAGTGCGCGGGTCCTAGAACTTCGCGCGGATGGTCACCTGGTAGGTGCGGCCGTCGTAGTCGATGAAGCGCGGCAGGTTCGGGTCGTTCTCGTACTCGGCGCGCTGGGCGTCGGTCAGGTTGAACGCGTCGACCGAGACCGTCAGGTCTTCGGTGACGTTGAACGAGGCCGAGGCGTCCAGCTGGCTGCGGGCCTTGACGGTGCGAGCGTCGCCGACGAACGAGTTGCCGGCGGCCAGGTCGTACTTGTCACGCCAGTTGTAGACCAGGCGCAGGCCGCCCCACTTGGCTTCGTAGTAACCGATGACGTTGATGTTGTTCTTGGAGACGCTGGGCAGGGTGATCTTGTTGCCCGCCGTGTCCTTGCCGTCGATCTTCGTATACGAGTAGTTGAACGCGCCGCCGAAGTTCTTCCAGAAGCCCGGCAGGAAATCCAGGTTCTGTTGGATGTTGAACTCGAGGCCGGTGACGGTCATCGGCGACTGGTTGGTCTTGCCGGTGACATTGACGCGGGCCTCGACCAGCGGAGCCGTCGCGCCGGCCGCGCCGACGAACTTGTTCGAGCTGACGCAGCGCGGGGTGCCGGCCGAGTTGTCGATGCGCAGGGTGCCCAGGTCGACGTCGATGCCGGGGATCTTGCCGTTGGCCGGGCACAGGATCGACTGGTCGGTGATCGGGCCGATATAGCCCTTCACTTCCTTGCGGTAGGCCGCCAGCGAGATCAGGCCGCCCGGACGGTTATACCACTCCAGCGACATGTCGTAGGAGTCCGAGGTGTACGGCTTGATGTCCGTGGCGCCCAGGGTGACGGTGTAGACCGGGTCGACCGGCGGGTTCACGTCGACCGGCACCTGCACGAAGGTGGTGGGCACGTTGTCGCGCGGTTGCGGACGCACATAGGTGCGGTAGGCGGCGGCGCGGAACACCAGATCGTCGCGCAGGTCGGCCATGATGATCGCCGACGGCAGCCAGTAGTCGAAGGTGTTCTTGGTGGTGGTGGTCGACAGCGAGTGGTTGATCGCGCCGGTCTGGTTCGACAGCGCCGTGGTGCAGTTCTTACAGTTCAGCGCGACGATCTTCTGCTCGGTCTTTTCATAGCGCGTGCCGACCGTGCCGCGGACCGGGATGTTGAACAGGTCGCCCTTGAACTTGGCGGCGACATAGGCCGAGAAGACGTCGTTCTGGTTGCTGAAGTTGTTGTTCCAGTAGTTGCCGTCCGTGTAGTTGTTCACCACGCCGTACGGGGTCAGGAACACGCCGGGCGAGCCCAGCAGGAACTGGTCGGGCAGTCCGTTCGGGTTCAGCGTCGTGCGCAGGTTGGTGTTGACCGGCGTGATCGCCTTCAGGATCCGGTTGACGTCGACGTTCATCCAGTTGGACGTGGCGCCGCCGGCCTTACCGCCGAAGAAGTCGTTGGCGTACGACAGCTGGTAGGCCATGTCCGGCGTGATGTTCTGGGTCTGGGCGCCCAGGGCGGTGTTGCGCGAGCCGATCGAGGTGAACTTGTTGTGCTCGGCGCGACCGCCGAACTGGAACGCGTTCACAAAGCCGTCCAGCGAGCGCTCGAAGTCGACCTGGAACGAGTCCAGCACGTTGTCGGCCTGGCCGTTGGTGCCGGTGACGCCGAAGCGGTCGGCGGCCGTCGTGGCGCTCTGGCCCGGCATCTGGGCGCCGGCCTGGGTCGGGGCGGTGTTGGTCGCCGGGATCAGGAAGCCGCCGGTCGGCAGGTGGGTGGCGTGCGGCGTGATCAGGGTCGCCGTGTAGTCGCCGAGGTTGGCGCCGCCCGTGAACACCGTGGCCACGATGCCGTTCAGGCCGGCCGTGCCCAGGTTGCGATAGGGGTTCTGGACGACGTCGAACTCGATCTGGTTGGCGTAGGCCTTGGCGCGCGAGACGGTCAGGTTGGCGTTGGCCTTCCACTCGTCGTTCTTGAACTCGACGGTGGGGTTGATGGCCCAGGTCTGGTTCTCGGCCGGCTCGGAGCGGACCGAGTCGAACGTGTTGATGTTCTCGGCCTTGAAGCTGTTGATGTAGGCGCGCGGACCGTTCGGCGTCTGGACGATGTAGGGCGCGCCCAGGTTGCTGATCTTGGCGACGGCCGAGGTGGCGGTCAGGCCGGTGAAGGTGTTGTTGCCCGGACCCGCGTCGATATAGAGCAGGTTGTTGGTGGCCTCATCCAGCTTGCGCTTGGTGATGAAGCCGTTGGCGCCGAACTTCCACTCTTCGTTGATGCGCCATTCGAAGCCGGTCGCGGCCGAGAGGGTCGAACCGCGGTTGAACTTCACCAGCTGGCGGGTCTGGCTGGGATAGTAGACCGGGGCCAGGCCGGGCGCGAACTGCGCCTTGTAGCTGTCGGGCAGGGCGGCCTGCATGGCGTCATAGGCCGGGTTGGCGCCCGGGACGTAAGCGCCCTGGGCGTTCACGACGGCCGCCTGGTTGCCCAGCTGGATGCCGCCGATGCGGTTGCCCCACGAGTTCACGGTGATCGAGTCGCGGCGGAACTTCTCGTCCTTCCAGGCCACGACGCCGAACACGGCGAAGTCGTCGGTCAGGTGCTTGTTGTAGCCCAGCGAGGCCAGCGGGCTGCCCAGGTTGCCCAGGTCATTGTACTCGTAGGACAGCTTGGCGAAGCCGCCGTCCTTGCGGGCCAGGGCCGGGTTGATGCGCAGGTCGACATTGCCCGACAGGCCGCCGGCCAGGTTCGAGGCGGACGGCGACTTGATGACGTTGATCGCCGTGAAAATGTCGGAGTTGAAGGCGCCCAGCGGGGTCGAGCCGTTCAGGATCGGGTCGGCGAACGCGCCGCCGTTCAGCGTGGTGCGGGCAAAGCTGCCCGGCAGGCCGCGCAGGCTGATCGTGGCGTTACGGCTGCCGGCTTCGCGGTTGATCTGGACGCCCGGGATGCGCTGGATGGCTTCACCGACGTTCAGGTCAGGGAAGCGGCCCAGGCCGTCCGACGAGATGCCGTCCGAGATTTCCAGGGTCTCGCGCTTGGTCGCGATGGCGTTGGCGTAGGCCTGGCGGAAACCGGTTACCACAACAGCGTCGACGGTTTCCGTTTCCGGCTGTTGCGCATTCGAAGCCGGCGCGGCTTGGCGCGCCTGGGCGGCCGAGCCGACGGCCAGGGCCGCGCACGAGGCCAGCAGGGCCGCGCGAAGAGCAAAAGAATTGCGTGCATGGATCATGAGAGTGCCTCCCCCGGCGCACTGAGATGGCGCCCTTGAGAGGACTTATCCGACCAGTTCGTGACGTTGTCAAGAATTGGTAATGCCACTTGCGAGAATGGGGCGACCACTTGGTCAGGCCAAACCCAAGGGTGCGGATAGGCCGCGCGCGCATTGGAAGCGCGCCCAGTGGTCAAGTGAGTTGATGCGCCTAATTTCGAGGGAAAGTTTGGTCGTCCGTACGCATTTCGGGTGCAGGACGGAGCGGCGCCATTTGTCGGACCAATGGTATGACCAGATTGGTCCGCTGGCATGACCGCCCTAAGGGAAGCGCATTTAAAGGAAGCGTAATTGGCGGCGCGGGCGCGGGATCGCTAAGAACGGTGTTCTAGACACGAGGAGCTCTCCCCCATGCCGACCAGTCCCTGGAGCCACACCCGCAGCGCCAGCGTCGCCGACGATATCGACTTCGAGATCAAGGGCGAGGACCTGCAGTTCGTCGAGATCGAGCTGGATCCCGGCGAGAGCGCCGTGGCCGAGGCCGGCGCGTTCGTGTGGAAGGACGCCAGCGTCCAGATGACCACCGTCTTTGGCGACGGCTCGGCCGATCAGGGCGGCGGCTTCATGGGCAAGCTCTTGGGCGCGGGCAAGCGCCTGGTGACCGGCGAGAGCCTGTTCACCACCGTCTTCACCCACACCGGTCAGGGCAAGGCGCGCGTGGCCTTCGCCTCGCCGACGCCGGGCACCATTCTGCCGCTGAACCTGGGCCAGCTGGGCGGGACGCTGATCTGCCAGAAGGACAGCTTCCTGGCTGCCGCGCGCGGCGTGTCGATCGGCATCCACTTCCAGAAGCGGATGATGACCGGCCTGTTCGGCGGCGAGGGCTTCATCATGCAGCGCCTGGAAGGCGACGGCTGGGTGTTCGTGCAGATGGGCGGCACGCTGGTCGAGCGTGAACTGGGTCCGGGCGAGGAGCTGCACGTCGATACGGGCTGCCTGGCCGCCTATACGCCGGGCGTCGACTTCGACCTGGTCATGGCCGGCGGCGTCAAGAGCGTGCTGTTTGGCGGCGAGGGTCTGTTCTTCGCCCGCCTGCGCGGTCCGGGGAAGGTCTGGATCCAGTCGCTGCCGTTCGCGCGCCTGGCCGGCCGCATGATGCAGGCCGCGCAAGGCCAGGGCGGTAACCAGGGCGAAGGCTCGATCCTGGGTGGCCTGGGCCGGATGATCGACGGGAACTAAGAGCGGGCGCGCCCCCGCGAGGGGGCGCTTTCCTCAGCCCTTGGTCTTGTCCCAGCTGTCGTATTCGTAGGCGATGCAGCGGTCGATCAGCGTGCGCCAGACGGGCTCGGCGATGGCTTCCGACAGGCCGGACTCGCGGGCGGCGGCTTTCACCTTCTCGACCACGTCCTCGATCCGCGCGCGGTCGAACACCTTGGAGCGGTCGGCCTTGATGCGGGCCGCGGCGTCCATGAAGCCCTGACGCTCGGTCAGGAGCTGAACCAGGGCCCGGTCCAGGGCGTCCACGCCCTGGCGCACATCGGCCATGGTCTGGCAGTCGGCGGGAGCGAGGTGCTCGTCGACTGTGAGAGTCGTGATTTTCATGGGCTCCTTTAAGCCGGTTCCGACGCCGGAAACCAGTACCGTAAGGGCTTAAATCCCCGATCCATTGTCCATGGTCAGCAGCGCAGCCTCATGCGCCTCGGCCTCGCTGCGCAGCCAGGTCACGAAGGCCTTCACCTGCGGCAGGCGGCCCTTGGCCTTGGGGTGGACGACGTAATAGGCGAAGTCGACCGCCGTGGAGGCTTCGAACGGGATCACCAGGCGCCCGGAATCGAGGTCGGCCTGGGCCAGGGTGCGCTTGGCCAGGGCGATGCCGCGGCCGTTGGCGGCGGCTTCGATGACCAGGCTGGACTGGTTGAAGCGCGGACCGCGCGCCCCGTCGACGCCCTTGATGCCGCGCGCCGCCAGCCACATCGCCCAGTCGGGGCAGCTGTCGTCGGCGTCGGGCGAGCCGTCATGCAGCAGGATGTGGTGGGCCAGGTCCTCGGGGCGCTCCAGGGCGTTGGCTTCCAGCAACTCGGGGCTGGCGACCGGCACGACGGTTTCGTGCATCAGCCGGATGACTTCCAGGCCCGGATAACGACCCGAGCCGTAGCGGATGGCCATGTCGACCTCGCCGGTGGCGAAGTCCACGACCTCCATGCCGGCCGACAGCCAGACGTCGACCTGCGGATGAGCCTGCTCGAACTTGCCCAGGCGCGGCACCAGCCACTTGGCGGCGAACGAGGGGGCGGCGGTCAGGGTCAGGCGGCGGCCGTCGACGGCGGCGGTCAGCAGGGAGGCGGCCTCGGCCAGGCGGTCGAACGCCTCGCGCAGGGCGGGCAGGGCGGTCTGGGCCGCGTCGGTCAGCAGCAGGCCCTTGGGCGTGCGCTTGAACAGGGCCGCGCCGACATAGTCTTCCAGATTCTGGATCTGCTGGCTGACGGCGCCGGGCGTGACCGACAGCTCGTCGGCGGCGCGGCTGAAGTTCAGATGGCGAGCGGCGGCCTCGAAGGCGCGCAGCGCGTTCAGCGGCGGCAGGCGGCGGCGCTCGTTGGGTCTTTCCATGAGTTTTACTGAACGCCCCGGCAGAAGTCCTTGTTTGCGAATTGAGCCCTTCGCGACGACTTTGCAAGCGTTCGCTGACGGATTGGCCCTTTTCGTCAGTGGGCGCTTGCGGGGTCGTCTGTTAAGGGCGACCCCGCGTTGCGTTCTACCGTTTTATTCCAAGCGCCTTGATAGAGGTTCTTAAAGCCCATGGCCCGCCAGCCGGCCCGTCGCAGCAAGCCCGGTCTCGTCGTCGTTGGCGGGACGCGGGCCAATCGTGCGCTCGGCGCGGTGTGGCTCGTGGGCGCTGGTCCCGGCGATCCGGACCTCCTGACCTTCCGCGCCTTCAACGCCCTGCGCGCCGCCGACGTGGTGGTGCATGACGGCCTGGTCTCCGACGAGATCCTGGACCTGGCGCCCAGCCGCGCCCGTCGCATCAACGTGGCCAAGCGCAAGTCGCGCCACACCCTGCCGCAGGACGACATCAACCAGCTGATCGTGGCCCTGGCCCTGGACGGCCTGAATGTGGTGCGCCTGAAGGGCGGCGACCCGTTCCTGTTCGGTCGTGGCGGCGAGGAGCTGCTGGCTTGCCGCGAAGCCGGCGTCGAGTGCCACGTGGTGCCCGGCGTCACCGCCGCCCTGGCCGCCAGCGCCGGCGCCGGCGCGCCCCTGACCCATCGCGGCGCGGCGCAAGCTGTGACCTTCGTCACCGGTCACGCCGCGCATGGCGAGCCGGACCTGGACTGGGCCTCGCTGGCCCGTCCGAACCAGACCGTCGTCGTCTATATGGGCGTCTCGACCGCCGCTGTGATCGCCGAACGTCTGACGACTGCTGGGCGTGCGGGTTCGACCCCGGCTCTGATCGTCGAAAACGCCAGCCGCGCCGACGAGCGCCGCATCCTCACCACCCTGTCGGGCTTGGCCGACGCGGCGCAGGGCGTTAAGGGCCCGGCGCTGCTGATGGTCGGCGAGTCGATGGCCATGGCCGACACCGTGCCGGTGATCGATCCTATCTCTCAAACCGCCCTGTTCGAGCGGAGCTCGCGTTCATGAAAGCTATCACCGCCAACCGCCTGCTCGACGGTGACGTCGTGTTCTGGAAGGCCGGCCAGTGGGTCGAGCGTTTTGGGGACGCGCAGCTGTTCGACGAGAGCGGCGAAGCCGAGCTCGAAGCCGCCGTCGCCACCGGAAAGGGCCAGCCGACCGTGGTCGTCGACGTCTATCCGATCGACCTGACCCCCTCGGAAGGTCACTGGGCGCCGGTCAGCTACCGCGAGCGCATCCGGGCGCTGGGCCCCACCAACGAACTCACGCATGGCAAGCAGGCTGAAGGCGGCGACGTCATCGAGGCCCTGCGTCACGCCTCGGGCGCGGCGCGCTCGACCGGCCGCGTCGACCTGATCCGCAGGAAGTAGAGCGATGTACCAGTACGACATCATCGACAAAGAGTTCCTGCAGGACCGCTCGAACGAGTTCCGCGGCCAGGTCGCCCGCCGCCTGGCCGGCGAGCTGACCGAGGACCAGTTCAAGCCGCTGCGCCTGATGAACGGCCTTTATCTGCAGCTGCACGCCTACATGCTGCGGGTCGCGGTGCCGTACGGTTCGCTGAACCCGGCCCAGGTGCGCCGTCTGGCCGAGATCGCCCGTGACTACGACAAGGGCTACGGCCACTTCACCACGCGCCAGAACATCCAGTTCAACTGGATCAAGCTGAAGGATGCGCCCGACATCCTGGACAAGCTGGCCGAGGTGGACCTGCACGCCATCCAGACCAGCGGCAACTGCATCCGCAACACCACCTCGGACCCCTATGCCGGCGCGACGTCGGAAGAGGTCGACGATCCGCGCGTGTGGTCGGAAGTGATCCGCCAGTGGTCGACGCTGCACCCGGAATTCTCGTTCCTGCCGCGCAAGTTCAAGATCGCCATCACGGCCTCGGCCAAGGACCGCACGGCGGCCAAGGTGCACGACATCGGCCTCTTGATGCGCCAGGGCCGCGACGGCGCGCTGGGCTTCGAGGTGATCGTCGGCGGCGGGCAGGGGCGCACGCCCTATGTCGGCCCGACCATCAAGGAGTTCCTGCCGACCGACCGGCTGCTGAGCTACCTGGAAGCGATCCTGCGCGTCTACAACCGCCACGGCCGTCGCGACAATATCTACAAGGCCCGCATCAAGATCCTGGTCGCCGCCCTGGGCGCCGAGGAGTTCGCCCGCCAGGTCCAGGAAGAGTGGGAGAAGATCGACGCCGACCGCGCCGACCTGCCCGCCGCCGAGCTGGATCGCATCCGCGCCTCGTTCGCCCAGACCCCGTTCGAAACCCTGCCGGCCACGTCGGAAGCTTTCGAATTGGCCAAGGCCAAGGACAGCGCCTTCGCTCGCTTCGTCCGCAACAACGTCCGCGCCCACAAGCAGCCGGGCTATGCGATCGTCGAGATCTCGCTGAAGGCCCAGGAGCAGACGCCGGGCGACGCCACGACCGAGCAGCTGAACGTCGTCGCCGACCTGGCCGAGCGCTATGGCTTCAACGACGTGCGGGTGACCCACGCCCAGAACCTCGTCCTGCCGCACATCAAGCTGGACGACCTGCCGACCGTGTTCGCGGCGCTGCAGGCCAAGGGGCTGGCGACGGCGAACATCGACCTGATCAGCGACATCATCGCCTGCCCGGGCCTGGACTACTGCGCTCTGGCCAATGCCCGCGCGATCCCGATCGCCCAGGACATCGCCCGCCAGTTCGCCGATCCCGATCGCGCCGAGAACGTCGGCGAGCTGAAGATCAAGATCAGCGGCTGCATCAACGCCTGCGGTCACCACCACGTGGCCCACATCGGCGTCCTGGGCGTCGATAAGAAGGGCGAGGAATTCTACCAGCTGTCGCTGGGCGGTTCGGGCGCGGAAGACGCCTCGATCGGCAAGATCCTGGGCCCGGCGCTGCCGGCGGACAAGGTGGCCACGGCCGTTGACCAGCTGGTCGGCGCCTATCTCACCGTCCGCACCGACGGCGAGCGCTTCCTCGACACCTATCGCCGCGTCGGCCTCGAGCCCTTCAAGGAGGCTGTCTATGCCCAAGCTGATTGAGCTGGCTAACGGCGAGGCCCGCTGGGCCGAGAACGCCTTCGTCAACGTCACCGACGAGGACGCCATCCCCGAGAGCGGCGACGTGATCCTGTCGCTGGCCCGCTTCGAGGCCGAGGGCGACGCCCTGCTGGCGTCGAACAGCCGCCGCGTCGGCGTGCGCATCGAGTCCGACCAGGAGGTCGAGGTCCTGGCCTATGACCTGCCGCGCATCGCGGTGGTGGCCCTGGCCTTCCCGAAATACCGCGACGGCCGCGCCTATACCTCGGCCCGCCTGCTGCGCGAGCGCTTCAAGTACGAAGGCCAGATCCGCGCCGTCGGCGACGTGCTGCAGGAGCAGGCCGGCTTCATGGTCCGCTGCGGCTTCGACGCCTTCGAGCCGAACGATGGCGCGACGCCCGAAGCCTGGACCAAGGCGGCCAGCCGCTTCCGCCACGTCTATCAACGCGCCGCGGATGACCGACAGGTGGCGTTCGAGGAGAGGGCAGGCTGATGGCGTACGACCAGATCGGCGGGACCGCGGCAGGCCTCGCGGCCCGGCTGGGCGCCGAGCTGCGTGACGCCCATCCCCTGACCGTCCTGCGGGCGGCCTATGACCACTTCGGCGACCGGCTGACCCTGGTCTCGTCCTTCGGGGCGGAGTCAGCCGTGCTGCTGCACCTGGTTTCGCAGGTGTCGCCGACCATTCCGGTGCTGTTCCTCGACACCGGCATGCTGTTTGGCCAGACCCTGGACTACCGCAAGAACCTGGCCGCCCGGTTTGGCCTGACTGACGTGCGCGACCTGCGCCCGGCCTTTGCGGACCTGGCGACCCAGGACCCGAATTCGGACCTGTGGCGCACCAGCGTCGACGGCTGCTGCCACATCCGCAAGGTGTTGCCGCTGGACCGCGCGCTGGGCGGCTTCGACGCCTGGATCACCGGCCGCAAGCGCTTCCACGGCGGCGACCGCCTGAGCCTGCCCGTGGTTGAGGAGGCCGAGGGCAAGCTGAAGTTCAACCCGCTGGCCAACTGGTCCAAGGCCGAGCTGGATGCCTATGTCGCCGAGCACAACCTGCCGTCCCACCCGCTGGTGGAGCAGGGCTATGCCTCGATCGGCTGCTGGCCCTGCACCAAGCCGTCGGAAGACGGTCGCTCGGGCCGCTGGCAAGGCCAGGAGAAGACCGAGTGCGGCATCCACGTCGCCCGCGCCCCCGGCGTGGCCTCGAACGTCGGCGGCGACATCTAGACCGCCACCAGGCGCGGTAGCGCGAGGCGTATGGCCTCTTCGCGCGCCAGGAACCGCAGCTCGACCCGCGCCCCGCCGTTGCGGCGATTGGTGATCGTCACCTCGCCGTCGTGGGCGTCGGCCAGGGCCTTGACCACCGACAGCCCCAGGCCCGAACCGCCGGTGGCTCGCGTGCGGGACAGGTCCGCGCGCCAGAAGCCCTCGAACGCGCGATGGTCCGCCGGGAAGCCGGGACCACGATCGTCGATCCGCAGCACGCACTCGGCGTTCTCCGTGAAGGTGCTGACCGTCAGGCGGCCACCCTCGGCGGCGTAGCGGCGGGCATTCTCCAGCACGGCGCGCAGCATCTGCCGGATGCGCGCGGGATCGGCACGGACCAGAGCGGGCGCCAGCGTCGTCTCGACCCGCATCTCCGCCGCTGCGAACTGCGGGGTCAGGGCATGCAGCACCGACCGCGTCTCCTCGGCCAGGTCGCAGTCGGCGACCTCCAGGCCCAGGGCGCCGGTCGAGGCCAGGCTGACGGTGCGCAGGTCGTCGATGATCCGGGAGAGGTCGCTGACCTGGGTCAGCAGGATCCGCATGTGGGCGTCATCGCGCGGGAAGACGCCGTCCAGCGCGCCCTGGATGTAGCCGTTCAGCACGGTCAGCGGCGTGCGCAGCTCGTGGGCGACAGCGGCGGTCTGAAAGCGCATGCGCCGCTCCGAGCCCTCCAGCGCCTCGGCCTGGGCGTTGAAGCCGTCGACCAGGCCTTGCAGCTCGCGGGTCAGTTTGGGCGGCGAGGCGATGCGGTGGCTGAAGTCGCCGGCGCCGATCTTCTTGGCGCCCTCGGCCACGGCCAGGACCGGCGCGGCGAAGCGGTTGGCGATGCGCCGGGCGATCCAGACATAGACGGCGATGACCGCCA
This sequence comes from Caulobacter sp. GW821-FHT12D05, assembly GCF_058807295.1. Lineage (NCBI taxonomy): Bacteria > Pseudomonadati > Pseudomonadota > Alphaproteobacteria > Caulobacterales > Caulobacteraceae > Caulobacter > Caulobacter sp. GW821-FHT12D05. Next base: position 90,936 of record NZ_JBXAQO010000005.1, on the reverse strand, counting down.
GCGAGAGCAGGGCGACGCCGGCATAGCTGAGGATCATGGCGCGGGGTTGCTCGACCGCCATGGTCTGGATCAGCAGCAGCATGTCCGCGTTCGACGGGACCTGGTTCTTGTCCAGCACCTCGATGGCGTGCAGCAGGCGCGGCGTCTGGCGGCTCTTGATCTCAAGCTCGATCAACTTGTCGAGGCCGGCCGAGGCGGTGGCGATGAACACGACGGCGCAGGCCAGCATCCAGGCAATGGCCGTGCCCAGGCGGCCGGCCAGGGTGGGGGCGGCCTTCACGCGCCGGCCGCCAGGCGATAGCCGACACCGCGCACGACGACGACAAAACCGACCGCGCCGGCCGCCTCCAGCTTGCGGCGCAGGTTGCTGACGTGGCTGTCGACCGTGCGCTCCAGGGCGTCGCTGTCGGGCAGGCAGGCGTCGAGGATTTCGCTGCGGGTCAGCACGCGCATCGGGGCGTTGAGGAACTGCACCAGGATGCGAAATTCGCTGAGCGTCAGGTTCAGCGCCGTCGCGCCGGCGCCAGGATCGACCACGCGGGCGATGTGCGCGGAGAGGTCCGCCTCGATCGGCCCGTGGCGCAGCAGCTCGGCCCGGCCGCCTCCGCTGGTCCGGCGCAGCACCGCCTTCACGCGGGCCACGACCTCGGCAGGGTTGAACGGCTTGACCACATAGTCGTCGGCGCCCATCCGCAGGCCGGTCAGGCGGTCGATGTCCTCGGCCATGGCGGTGGCGAAGATCACCGGCGTATCGCCGCGCCGCCGCACCTCGGCCAGCACGGCGTAGCCGTCCTTCTTGGGCACGTTGACGTCCAGCAGCAGCAGGTCGGGGTTCAGGCTGCGATGCTGCTGCAGGGCGGTCTCGCCGTCGGCGGCGCAGATCACCCGCAGGCGTTCGCGCTCCAGATAGGTCTGCAGGATGCGGGCGATGTCGGGGTCGTCCTCGACCACGCAGATCAGCGCGTTTTCCATTCTTCCGTCCTGCGGTGTGAGCGGGCGATCCTGGCGCGCGACTGTCGAGGTTCCGTGGAGGCCTCGCGGACATCCCGCCAGCCTAGCCAAGGCCCGCGGACCACCATTCTGGCAAATGAATTACTCTTAAGGTCGCGCCCACACGGCCTCCACACTTCGTGCGCGGACCCTCCATGGCCCGCCGCCACCAAGGCTGCACCTCAAGCCGGCCTCCCGACCGGCGACATTAACGAAGGTGGAGTCTCTCCCATGCTGAAAACCACGATCATCGCCGCGGCCCTGCTGGGCGTCGCCGCGCCTGCCCTGGCCCAGGAGCAACCGGTGAACACCCTGACCGGCTTCTACGGCGGCGCCGAGGTCGGCTACGGCAAGCCCAAGACCCGGCTGGACTTCACGCCCAAGACCGGGACGCCCGCCTCGGGCAAGGCCAACAAGACCGGCTTCGAATACGGCGGCTTCCTGGGCTATGGCGCGGTGGTCGGCGAGGGCCTGTATCTGGGCGGCGAGGCCAGCCTGGGCGCGGGCGGCGGCAAGGCCTCGCGCAGCCTGGCGGGTAACAAGGTCACCATCGATCCGGGTCTGCGCTACGGCGTCGCCGCACGCGCCGGCTTCGTCGTGGCCGACGACGCCCTGCTGTACGCCAAGGTCGGGCTCGAGCGCCGCAAGGTCGAGGCCTCGATCCTGGGCTCCAAGAAGAAGCTCACCGAGAAGGGCCTGGTCTACGGCATCGGCTACGAGCAGCAGCTGACCGCCAACCTGGCCATGCGCGGCGAGCTGCTGCGGGTGAAGTACGACGACAAGACCGCCAACTTCTCGACCGGCGACAAGGTCAAGCTGGACGGCAGCGAGACGCGCCTGAGCCTCGGAGCCGTGATCCGGTTCTAGAGGGCGCGTGGCGTCATCCCGCCCTTCAGCCCCCTCGCGGGATGACGCCTCTTCTAGCTGACCTGAACCAGATGGCGCAGGCCTTGCTCCATCTCGTCGATCACGCGTCCCACGGACAGGTCTTCGCGTGAAAGTCGGGCATAGGCGTCGACGATCGACCCCGGCTCGATCAGGTCCATCTCGAGGCGCTCGGCCGTCACGCGGGCGGCGAAGAGGGCGGGCGCCAGGGCGCAGTCGGCGATCGTGAGCCGGTCGCCCAGGGCATATCGCGGTCCCTTCACCAGATCGTCCAACATCGTGACGCCGTTGAGCAGCTCCTCGACCGCGCGACGGGCGCTGGCCGCGTCGGTGCGCGGCTGGGCCAGGAGAACCATCGGCGGCATCAGATACAGATCGACGTGACGCACGATCAGCCGGGCCATCGCCCGGTCGAAGGCGTCGATGGGCATCAGGGACGGCGCGTCCGGAAACCGCTCCTCCAGATATTCCAGCACGACCGCGGACTCCCAGATGGGGCCGCGTTCGTCCAGCAGCACCGGGATGCGACCGGTCGGGCTCAGATCGCGAAAGTGGGAACTGTCGCGCCAGTTGGCAGGCGGCGGGATCAGGTCGATCGGCAATCCCTTGGCATAGATCGCGATGCGGACCCGCGCCGCGAAGGGCGAGACGGGCAGGCTGATCAGATCCATGCCTATTGCCCGGGACGATACGTCTTCACGGCGTGCGGCTTCAGGTCCTCGGGGTAGAAATACACGTCGCGCAGATTGCCCAGGCTGTAGCGCAGAGCCTGGTCGTTGAAGTGCGGGGAGGCGGGATCGCCGCTTTCGCCGCCGGCCGAGACGGCGCGGGCCCGGACCTTGTCGCCGAACTGCACGACGGCCACGAAGCTGTTGCCCAGGGTGCCGTAGTACTTCTTCGTCCCCGGCCAGCGCTTGGCCCCGAACGAGGCCAGTGAGCCCCACTGGGCCGAGGTAAAGGCCACCGGGATGCTCGGTTTGCTGTCATCGAACGTCTGCACGATCGCCGCATCGTTACGCTGGAAGCGGTTGATCTCGCCCCACGGCGTCTTCCACGACCCGAAGTCGGCGGTCAGGCGATCCGAGGCTTCGGCCAGGGCGGCCAGCTTGTCGGCCGGCGTCAGCTTGTCGGCCATGTAGTCGTACGTGTTGAGCCCCTGGGCCTTGGCGGCCGGCGCGGCCTTGGCCCACATCGCTTCGCCCCAGAACACGGCCAGCGAGGTCTGCGTCGAGCGGGCCGACCACTTGCAATCCCAGGCCTTCAGGGCCGCGACCTGCTCGGCCAGCTTGGGATCGGGCGCGACGTCATCGGCCGCGACCAGCGTCGGGATCAGGCGGGCGAAGGCGGTCAGGTACGGGTCGTAGGCCTTGTCGATCAGGCCGCCCAGGGTGAGGTTCTTGGCGTCCTTCAGCACCAGCTCGGCATGGAGGCCGCGCGGGTTCTCGCCGAAGGTGTCCATGTATTTCGGATAGTCAGCCTTCTTCGGGCTGTAGGGGCCGGCGGCCGTATAGGGCCAGTTATTGGTGTTGAAGGTCCAGCCGTTGGGTGGGTTCACCACGTGCGGGGCGTCCTTCAGGGCGTGCAGGCCCTTCCAGTCCGTGGCCGGGTCTGAACCGTCGACCGGCTTGGTGTAGTCGAAGCGGTCGTCGCGCACCGGAATGAACTGCGGGTGCAGATAGGCGATCTCGCCCTTGCTGTCGGCGAACAGGGTGTTGTTCGAGGAGTTGGCCTTCAGCTCGGCCACCTTCATGAAGCTGGCGAGATCCGTGGCCTTGGTGCGCAGGAACGACTGCTCCAGGGCCGCGACCGGCTTGTTCATCAGGGCGATGCTGATCCACTTGCCGCCCTCTTCGCGGACGATCGGGCCGTGGTGGGTCTTGAAGACGGTGAAGCGCTTTTCCGCCATCGATCCGTTGGCGGCGCGGTAGGGGACGGCGATGACCTCGCTCTTCAGCGGGCGCAATTCCTTGCCGTAGTTGTAGAACCGCTGGCCGTCCTTCTCGACGATCGTCTCGGCGAACTCGTCGACCACATCGACACCGCTGGAGGTGTGCATCCATCCCGCGTGAGCATTGAAGCCCTGGTAGATGAAGAACTGGCCCCAGGTCGTGGCGCCATAAGCGTTCAGGCCCTGGTCGCTGCTGACCTGCATCTCGGACCGGAAGAAGAAGCTGGTGTGCGGGTTGATCAGCAGCAGGGCGTGGCCCTCCAGCGTCAGCTTGGGCGCGATGGCCATGCCGTTCGAGCCCTTGGGCTCCTTGAACAGCAGACCCTTCTCGTCGGCGGTCATGGCCAACTTCTGCTGGCCGTAGAAGGCCTCCAGCTGGGTCAGGGCCACGCGCTCGATGTCGCCGCCGATGCTGCCTTCCGAGAAGCTGAGCGCCATCCAGGGCTCGAACCGGGTGATGACGCGCGGCTTCACGTTCGGATGGGTGGCCAGGTAGAAGTTCAGCCCGTCGGCCCAGCCGTTCATCAGCGCCTTCAGCCAGGCCGGGCTCTTGGCGTAGTCGGCCTTCAGCACCGCCGGATCGATGAACAGCTTCTGGCGCAGGTCGGCCCAGATCGCCTTCTCGCCCTCCGCCTCGGCCGTGCGGCCCAGCGAGGTCATGAAGTTGGTCTCGACCCGGTTGAAGTCGTCCTCGGCCTGGGCGTAGGCCATGCCGAACACCGCGTCGGCGTCGGTCTTGCCGTGGATGTGGGCGATGCCCCAGTCGTCGCGGGTGATCGAGACGGCGGTCGCGCGGGCCTTCAGGCGGGGGAGGTCGTTGGCATGGGCGGGGGCGGCGGTAGCCAGGACAGCGGCCGACACCAAGGCCATCGATAATTTGCGCATACGCCCCCCAAACCGAACATCCCCGCGAAAGCGGGGATCCAAGCCGAGTTTGAAGGGGATTTCCAGTCCGCGCCACAAGCCCAACGTCAGCTTGGGTCCCCGCTTTCGCGGGGATGGGCGGATAAGGGGCTTTTACTGCGGCGGGCAGCCCTTGAACTGGCCGACCGTGCTGACCGACAGGCTGGACAGGTCCAGGCCGCCCAGCGCCTTCATCGAAGCCGCGCCGACGCCGCTGAAGAGGTCCAGCTTCAGGCCCTTGATCGCGCCGCCGATGTCGGAGGCGTACCAGTAGCCGTCGTGGGTGCCGCCGTCGGGCATCGGCAGGCCGACGGTTTCCTTGATGAAGATCACGGTGCGGCGCGGGATCACCTTGGGATCGACCGCGACGGTGCGCATGGCCGCGACCTTGCAGCCCAGCGAGTCGAGCGCGCGGATGCCCTTGGCGCCCGCGTGATACATCGTCGCCCGCATCTTGAACTCGACCGAGCCCGGCAGGCCGCCGCCCAGGGCCGTGCTGATCAGGTCGCCCAGCGGGTCCGGACGCGCGGCCGTGGCGGGCGCTTCATCGGCGGCATGGGCGAGAGCGGGAATGGCGAGTGCGGAGATGACCGCGGTGGCCAAAATTCCGGCGAGCTTGCGTCGCATCGAGGGGGTCCTCTTATCGGCGTGTCTGTCGGGCGGCGTCTGGGTAGCCCGATCACGGAGGCGTGACAACCCCGGCAGGCGTCGCACCCGCGGCCAAGCTCGCTCAGTGCGCGAAAAAGCGGCAAGGATTCAGAGGCTTGAAACTGCGCTGTAAAGACTCACTTTTTTCGGTTTGAAGAGCTTCACTGGAGGAACCCGCATGACTCTGCGCATCTACGGCGACTCGATTTCCGGCAATTGCCTAAAGGTGAAGTGGACGGCCGAGCGGCTGCATCTGCCGTTCGACTGGATCGAGACCGACATCCTGAAGGCCCAGAGCCGCACGCCGGAGTTCCTGGCCCTGAACCCCGCCGGCCAGGTCCCGATGGTGATCCTGGAGGACGGTCGGCCGCTGTCGCAGTCCAACGCCATCATGCTGCACCTGGCCGAGGGCTCGGTGCTGATCCCGGCCGACGCCTATGACCGCGCCAAGATGTTCGAGTGGCTGTTCTGGGAGCAGTACAGCCACGAGCCCTATGTGGCGGTGGCCCGCTTCCAGATGGCCTATCTGGGCAAGAGCCGCGACAGCCTGGAACCCCGGCTGATCGAGCGCGGCGACGCGGCCCTGGCGCGCCTGGAAACACAGCTGAAACAAACGCCCTTTCTGGTCGGCGAGCGTCTCACCCTGGCGGACATCGCCCTGGTGGCTTACACCCGCGTGGCGCACGAGGGCGGGTTCGACCTTTCGCAGTATCCGGCCGTGCAGGCCTGGGTGGGGCGGATGGAGACCGCGCTCGGCATTATCTGATCTCTGGGAGCCTCCCCCTTGCGTCTGTCGACCAGCCTGAAAGTCCTCGTCCTTGCCGCCGCCCTATCGGCGCCGGCCGCTTCGGCCTTCGCCTGGGGCGCCTCGGGCCACCGCGTGGTGGGCGTCGTCGGCGCCAAGAGCCTGCCGGCGGACGTGCCGGCCTTCCTGCGCACGCCGGAAGGCATTGCCGCGATCGGCGAATACGCCCGCGAGCCGGACCGCTGGAAGGGCTCGGGCAAGATCCATGACACCGACCGCGACAGCGCCCACTTCCTGGACCTCGACGATCAGGGCCGGATGTACGGGGGGCCGATGTTCACGGTGGCGACCCTGCCGCCCACGCGCGCCGACTACGAGACTGCGCTGCGCGCCGCCGGACAGGATAGCTGGAAGGCCGGCTACCTGCCGTATTCGATCATCGACGGCTACCAACAGCTGGTGAAGGACTTCACCTACTGGCGCATCCTGACGGCCGCCGTGAAGATCGAGAAGAACAAGACCCGGCTGCTCTATTACAAGGCCGACCTGAAGCGTCGCGAGCAACTGCTGCTGCGCGACCTGGGCGTCTGGGCCCACTATGTCGGCGACGCCAGCCAGCCGCTGCACCTGTCGGTGCACTACAACGGCTGGGGCGATTATCCGAACCCGAACGGCTACACCAACTCGCGCCAGACGCACGGTTCGTTCGAAGGCCCGCTGGCCGCGGCCGTGGGCGACGAAGCGTCGGTCAAGGCGCTGGTGCCGGCTTACAAGGCCTGCGACTGCTCGATCGAGACCCGCGTCGTCGGCTATCTGACCGACACCTGGAAGCAGACCGAGCCGCTGTACCAGCTGGAAAAGGCCGGCGGCATGGTCGCCACCGACGACCGCGCCAAGAGCTTTGTCCGCACCCGCATCGCGGCCGGCGCCACGGCCCTGCGCGACCTGGTGACCGACGCCTGGCGTGAAAGCGCCAACGGCAAGATCGGCTACCGCCCCGAGATCAGCGTCGCCGACGTCGCGGCCGGCAAGGCCGATCCGTGGTTCGACCTCTACGGCAAGGACTGAGGCGCGAATGCTGGCTTTCGGGACGCCCGGAGAAGGGCTGACCTATCGCGATCGCCGCGCCGCCTTCGGGGTGGCCGAGAACGGGCAGGGCAAGATCGCCCTGGCCCAGGTCACCAAGCCCGGCAAGGCGCCGTACTTCGACCTGCCCGGCGGGGCGGTGGATGGCGATGAGACCGAAGAGGAAGCTGTCGCCCGCGAGTTCGGCGAGGAGACCGGCCTGGTGGTCCAGGCCGGGTCCCTGATCGAGACGGTGTCGCAGCACTTTCTGAAGTCCGACGGTGAGCCTGTCCGGAACTTCGGCGGTATCTATGTCGTGAAGGTCACCGGCGAGAAGCCGGGCCTGAAGATCGAGGACGACCACCAGCTGGTGTGGCTGGACCCGCGTGACGCGGTGGTGGCCCTCCGCCACGACGCCCATGCCTGGGCGGTCGCGGCATGGATGCGTCGGGGCTAGCTTAGTTCAAGGCGAAGGCGGTGTGGGCGCCGGCGCGCTGGGCGACCTTCAGGTCGGCGATCTGCTGCTCGGTCATGGCGTCCTTGACGTCGATGGCGAAGTCCATGCGGCAGCCCCGAGCCGTCAGACCACGCAGGCCCTTGCCGGCGCAGACGCGGGCCCCAGCCAGGGTGGCGCGGCGCTCGAATTCGCGGGCGTCGGCCGGGCTCGACAGGGTCAGGTCGCCGACCAGGATGCGGGCCACCGGCTGGGCCGGCTCCGCGGCGTGAGCGGCGGTCAGGCCGATGATCGGAGTGGCGGCCAGGGCCAGGGCGGCGACGGCGGCGATGCGGCTGACGATCTTGTTCATGACTAATGTCCCTCTAGTCTTTGTTGTGGTCGCCTGCGGCGGCGATCCGTTGAATGAGGGTGTAGTCTCAGGCAGCGCCGAATACCCGTTACGAGTGCTTCATGACTTCGAATTAAGTCTATGAAACGCAAGTAATATTTCAGAAAAGTTAGAATTGGTGGGGCGACGTTATCGCTCAGGTCAGGCCCTGTAGAGATCCGCGTCCAGATCGCGTTCGCCCCGCACCTCGGCCGCGACGATCTGGGATGCGATGACCGAATAGGTGATGCCGTTGCCGCCGAAGCCCATGACGGCCCAGGTGTGGTCCATGCTTTCCACGGGGCCGATGCTGGGCAGGCCCGTCGTGCTTTCGCCAAAGGCGCCGGCCCAGCCGTAGTCGGGCTCGAACGCTGCGTAGGGCAACAGCCTCTGCAGCTTGGCGGCGATGACCTGGCCCTTGCGCTTCAGCTTGGCCTTGTCCTGATGCGCCGTCATCGAGGCTTCGTCCTCGCCGCCGACGATCAGCCGGCCGTCGCCGCCCATGCGCAAATAGAGGTAGGGATCGGACGCCTCCCAGACCAGCATATCCCTCAGCCAGGCGGGGCAGCGCTGACGCGGCTTGGAGGCGATCGCCCAGGTCGAGATGATCTCGGCCCCTGGCGTTGGAACACCCTTGGGGAACTCGTATCCGCAACAGAACACCACCGACTTCGCCCGGACCGCGTGACCGGTATCGGTCAACAGGGTCACGCCATCGGGATCGCTGACCGCCTGCAGCACCTCGACGGGCGACCAGATGCGAGCGCCACGCGCGTGGGCCCGCCTCAGCAGCGCGGCCGCCAGCCGGGCCGGGTCGCCGCTGGCCGAACCGCTTGAGAGGATGGCGCCGGTTCGCTCTACCCCGAACCGCTCGCGCAACGTGGCGGCGCTCAGATACTGGCTGTCGAGGCCGATCTCGGCCCGGGCCAGCGCCTCGGCCTCCAGCGCGCGATGGCCGTAGGCGTCGCCGGCCAGGTAGAGCGATGACTTGTCCTTCAGGCCGCAGACAATGCGCTCTTCGGCCACGATCCGTTTCAGGGCGTCCACCGCCTGACGGGACCTGAGATAGGCTCGCCTGGCCTTGGCCGCGCCGATCTTCTTGGCGAGCGCGGTGAGGGGAAGGTCGATCTCCCACTGCAGCAGGGCGGTCGACGCTACGGTCGACCCCATCAGGGGCGCGCGACGGTCCAGCACAGCGACCGAGTGGTCCTTCGACAGCTCATGGGCCATGAAGGCGCCGCTGATCCCCGCGCCGACAATGGCGACGTCGACGCTGATCGCGCTGGTCAGCGCACGCACCGGCACGCCCAGTCCAGGGCTGTCGGCCCAAAGCGACCGACCGGTCCGCAGGTCGCGTTTGATCGTGGCGCCGGTCATCAAGACTTCCCTCAAAGCGGAGGCTTAGCTCCTGAGGGCGTTGGCAGTTCCCCTTAGGCCGCCACGAAGTCCCGCGTCGCCTTGTGGTCGCTCTGGCGCACCGGGAGCGTAAAGCTGACCGTGGTGCCCTCGCCAGGCTGGCTGTGCATTTCCAGCGCGCCGTCGTGCATGGTGATCAGCGACTTGGTCAGGGCCAGGCCGAGGCCCGTGCCTTGGGTGGTCTTGGAGAACTGGCTCTCGACCTGCTCGAAGGGCTTGGCCAGGCGCGCCAGGTCTTCCTTGGCGATGCCGATGCCGGTGTCGGTGACCGACACCTTGACCATGTCGCCGAACGGGTCGCGGCGGACCTCGGCGCGGACGGTGACGCTGCCGGCGCGCGGGGTGAACTTGATGGCGTTCGACAGCAGGTTCAGCAGCACCTGCTTGACCGCACGGTAGTCGGCCTCGATCTCGGGCAGGTGCGGGAACTCGATGTTGAGTTTCAGGCCGGCGGCCTCGGCGCGGTTGCGGATCAGGCGGACGGCGTCCTCGGCCACGTCCTCCAGGTGCATCGGCTCGAACTTGAGGTTCATCTTGCCGGCTTCGATCTTCGACATGTCGAGGATGTCGTTGATCAGCGCCAGCAGGTGCTGGCCCGACGAGTGGATGTCCTGGCTGTAGCCCTTGTAGCGCTTGTCGCCCAGCTCGCCGAACATCTCGTTCATCATGATCTCGGAGAAGCCGTTGATGGCGTTCAGCGGCGTGCGCAGCTCGTGGGACATGTTGGCCAGGAACTCGCTCTTGGCCTTGTTGGCGCTCTCGGCCTTGACCTTCTCGGTCTCGTACTTGCGGGCCAGTTCGGCCAGCTGCTCCTGGGAGCGCTCCAGGCCGTTGATGGCGCCCTGCAACTGCTCCTCGTTGAGGCGGCGAGCCTCTTCTTGCGTCTTGATGGCCGTGATGTCGGCGGCGGTCATGACCAGGCCGCCTTCAGCCGTGCGGCGCTCGCTGATCTGGATCCAGCGGCCGTCCATCAGCTCGGCCTCGCGCACGCCCTTGGCGCCGTCGGGAGCAGGGTGGTCCTGCTTGATGGCCAGGGCGGCGAAGCGGTTGACCTCGGCGCGGGCGGCGCCGGGCTTGAGCAGCTTGGGCTCCAGCGAGAAGACGCTGCGGTAGTTGCGGTTGCACATCAGCAGCCGGCCCTGGCGATCCCACAGGACGAAGGCTTCCGACACGCTTTCGATGGCGTCACGCAGGCGGTTCTCGGCGGCCTGGGCGCGGGCCTGGGCGATGCGCTCCTCAGTGACGTCCAGGGCCACGCCGATGATGCGGACATAGCCGTCGGCGCCGGGCTTGCCGAAGCCCTGGCCACGGGCGTCGATCCACAACGAGCGGCCGCCCTGTTCGGCGGCCGGAACGCGGAACGAGACGTCGAAGGCGCCGTACATGGCGGCATTGGCCAGCGCCTGGCGCACGCGCTCGCGGTGATCGATCGAGATGCGTTCCAGGAGATCCTGGCCCGAGACGACGCCGCCGCCGCCCCAGCCGAACATCGCGCCGGTGACGTCGGACAGGAACACCTGGTCGGCGTTCAGGTCCCATTCCCAGATGCCGCAGCGGGCGGCCTCGACGGCCAGGCGGAAGCGCTGCTCGCTGTCGATGAATTCACGGTGGGCGCGCTCGGCCTTGCGGCTCTGGACCATTAGCAGCAGCGCCAGGGCGATGCCGACAGCCAGCGGGGCCAGCAGGGTGAAGGCGCCTTCCATCACCTGGCGGTCCAGGTTGGCGACCGAGCGGGTGGGCGAGGCGGCCAGGACCAGCAGGGCGCCCTCGGCCACGGGGCGGACGGCCAGATCCAGGGCGGCGCCGTCGACGGCTTGGCCGCGCACGGCGACGGGGCCGTCGCCCAGGTCCTCGACCGCCAGGGCGAAGGCCTCGCGCAGGGTCGTAGCGCCCTGGGCGCCACGGCCGCGGGCGGCGATCAGCTTGCCGCCGGGCAGGGCCAGGGCGCCGCTGTCGCCCTTCTCTGGATCCTCGATCAGGCGTGTGGCGTCGCCGCTGGCGATCACGAAGGCGCGGGTCTTGTCCAAGGTGGCGGCGGTGGCGACGTACAGCCGACCGCTGTCGCCGACCGAGCCGGTCCAGGTGGTGCGACCCGAGGCGGCGGCGGCCTGGGCGGCGGATTTCCAGTCAGCGCCGTCGTCGCGGCCCGAGACGGCGACCACGCCGCTGGGGCTCACCACGGCGACGGCCGCGGCCTCGCCACCGGCGGCGCGCAGGGCGGTCTCGGCCGCGTCCATGGTCGCGCCGGGATCACGCTTGAGCAGGTCGGCGGCGGCCGAGAGGCCGGCGCGCTGGGCGGCCAGGCCGGTCTCGACGCGGCCGGCGATGAGTCCTGCCTTGGCTGAAAGTGGCGCACCGCCTGGCTGGGCCGTAGCCTCGTCCTGCAGGCGCTTGACGCCGAAGGCGGTGTAGACGGCCAGCAGCAGCAGGGCCGCCAGGATCGCGATGCGAACGAAGGCTTGGGACGGCGCCTGGACGGACTTGGCGCGCACGGCAACGGGCGCGGCCGGTCCGGCAGCCGCCGGCCCCCCGTGTCTCGCCATGCCCCTGTCCAAAACGCCCGGCTCCCGGATTCACGCGGCGAGTCACTTCGCCAAGATGGTGAATCTACCGTACGCGCTGCGACCGCGTCACCGCCGGAAAGGCGGATTCCGTGCTTGTGAGCCCATTGGTCGCAACCCCAAGGGGCGGCGACTCATGAAATCCTCTTTCAGGCCAAGGCCTTGGTCGCCAGCTCCAAAACGTTCTTGGACAGGTCTGGATGGGCCGCGACGCGCTCCAGCTGCTCGCGCATCAGCTGACCCAACTCCGGACGGTAGCGCCGCCAGCTGCCCAGGGGCTCGATCAGCCGCGCGGCGGTCATCGGGTTGAAGCTGTCCACCGCCAGAATCTGGTCGGCCAGGAAGCGGTAACCCGCGCCGCTGGGGTCATGGAATCGCGCCGGGTTGGAGTTGGCGAAGGTCGAGACCAGGGCCCGCAGGCGGTTGGGATTGGTGGGCTCGAAATCGGGATGCTTGGTCAGGGCGATCACCCGGTCCAGAGCCGCCTCGGATGGATCGTAGGCCTGCACCGAGAACCACTTGTCCAGGACCAGCGGCTCCTTGCGCCACGCGCCATGGAAGTTGGCCAGGGCGATGTCGCGCTGCGGGTCGCCGCTGAGCATCAGGGCGTACAGGCTGCCGACGTTGTCGGTCATGTTGCCCGACGAGATGTAGTGGCCCACCAGCCGCTCGAGATTCTCGGCATGCGGGTCGGCGGACAGCATCTCGGCGCAGGCGTTGCGCAAGGCGCGGCGACCGGCGGCCTCGGCGCTTTCCGAGAACTCCCCGGCGCTCTGCATCTGGCCATGCAGGCCCCGCAGCAGATCGCCCAGATGCACGGCGATGCGGGCCCGCAGTTGGCCGCGCGCCTCGTGGATGGCGGCGGGATCGGCCGCGTCCAGAGCTAGCGCCAGACCCGGCTCCGACGGCAGGGCCAGCAGCAAGGCCTTGAAGGTCGGCTCGGCCGCGTCGTCGACCAGGGCCTTGCCCAGCGCTTCGGCGTAGCGCTCTTCGCCGACCTCGTCAGGCTGGCCGGCCGCGCGCGCCAGGATCAGGTCCAGGGCCAGGGTCTGGCCGGCTTCCCAGCGGTTGAAGAGATCCGGATCCGAGCCGAACAGCACATAGCGATCCGACGGGCGGGCGTTGGTGGTCAGCTTCACCGGGGCCGAGAAGCCGCGCAGGGCCGACAACACCGGCGTGCTTTCCACGCCGTCCCAGCGGACCGTCAGAGTGTCCTTATCCAGCAGCACCACCTCGGTGTCGCGCAGCACCGCGCCGTCGGCGGACAGCAGGCCAATGGCGACCGGGATCGGCAGCGCCTTCTTGGTCGGCTGGCCCGGGGTGGGGGCGGTGGACTGGGTCAAGGTCAGGGTGACGGCCCGGGCGGCCTCGTCATAGACGGTGTCGACCGTGACCGACGGGGTGCCGGCCTGTTCGTACCAGGCGAAGAAATTGGTGAGGTCGCGGCCCGAGGCTTCGGCGAAACAGGCAATGAAGGCCTCGACCGTGGTCGCCTGGCCGTCGTGACGCTGGAAATAGAGATCGCTGCCGGCCCGGAAGGCTGCTGGGCCGACGATCGTCTTGAGCATGCGGATGATCTCCGAGCCCTTCTCGTAGATCGTCGCGGTGTAGAAGTTGTCGATCTTCAGATAGCTGGAGGGGCGCACCGGGTGGGCCAGGGGGCCGGCGTCCTCAGCGAACTGGCGCGCGCGCAGGGCCCGCACTTCCTTGATCCGCTGGACCGCTTCGCCGCGCATGTCGGCGCTGAAGGTCTGGTCGCGGAAGACCGTGAAACCTTCCTTCAGGCACAGCTGGAACCAGTCGCGGCAGGTGATGCGGTTGCCGGTCCAGTTGTGGAAGTATTCGTGGGCCACGACCGCCTCGATGCGCTCATAGTCCAGGTCGGTGGCGGTCTGCGGGTCGGCCAGCAGCAGGGAGCTGTTGAAGATGTTCAGCCCCTTGTTCTCCATGGCCCCGAAATTGAAGTCGCGCACCGCCACGATCATGAACAGGTCGAGGTCGTATTCGCGGCCAAACACCTCCTCGTCCCACTTCATGGCCCGCTTCAGGCTGTCCAGGGCGTAGGCCGCGCGCGAGGCCTGGCCGGGGTCGACGAAGATCCGCAGGGACACTTCGCGGCCGCTCATGGTGATGAACTTGTCGGGCAGCACGTCCAGGTCGCCGGCCACCAGGGCGAACAGGTAGCAGGGCTTGGGGAAGGGGTCCTCCCACTCGGCGAAGAAGCGGTTGCCGCTCACGACGCCGTTGCCGACCAGGTTGCCGTTGCTCAGCAGGTGCGTGAACCGGCGGTCGGCCTCGATGCGCACGCTGTAGCGGCTCAGCACGTCCGGCCGGTCGGGGAAGAAGGTGATGGTGCGGAAGCCCTCGGCCTCGCACTGGGTGCAGAAGCGGCCGCCCGACATGTAGAGGCCCATCAGGGCTTTGTTGGCCGACGGATCGATCTCGACCTCGGTGGTCAGGACGAACTGGTCGGGGACCTCCGGCAGGGTCAGGCGCTCGGGATCGATCGTGTACTGGTTGGCGCTCAGGGCCTGACCGTCGATGGCGATCGACAGCAGCTTCAGCCGCTCGCCGTCCAGCACCAGGGGCTCGTGCTTGTCGCCAGTGCGGCGCACCGCCAGCTCGGCCTTCACGCGCGTCTGCGACGGGTGCAGGTCGAAGATCAGGCGGGTGGTCTCGATGGCGAACGGGAACGGACGATAGTCGGCCAGGCGGATCGGCTGGGGCGTGTCTGTGCGCATCCATCCTACTTAATCCCCCGAACGGGCCACCGCGAGAGGACCTTGCAGCCAAGGTCGAATTATTGGCTGGTTGCGGCTCGGATCGACCGGGGGGAGCAGCGATATGGCGGAGAGCGGACTGGAAGTCGGGCGCAGGCGGTTCCTGCATCCGGGACCGCTGCGCTGGCTACGGGCGACCGGCTGGATGGTGCTGCTCTTCATCGTCTTCAGCCTCGTCTATGCGGGCGCACAAGCCGTCGGCAATCCGCTGTTCACGAACGGCGGCCACCTGCTGGAGGTGCTGGAAGTCACGGCGATCTGCGTGGCGGGCCTTGGTCTCTACGGCGTCATCGTCTGGCTGGCCGAGGGGCGCTGGCCGCAGGAGCTGAACCTGCGCGAGGCGCCGGCCGAGCTGGCCATCGGCCTCGCAGTCGGGGCGGCCATGCTGAGTGCGGCGGTGGCCGGGCTCTACGCGCTGGGCGTCTACGAGATCAGCGGTCCGCGCCCGGCCTCGGCCTGGGGCACGATCGCCATGGCCGTCGAGTCGGGGGTCATGGAGGAGCTGATGATGCGGGCCATCGTCCTGCGCCTGCTCATGCGCGCCTTCGGGATCTGGCCGGCCCTGGTGCTGCAGGCGGCGCTGTTCGGGGCGCTGCACCTGGCCAATCCCAACGCCAGCCCGGTCGCCGCCGCCGCCATCGCCATCGAGGCGGGCCTGATGCTGGCCGGCTTCTATCTGCTGACCGGACGCCTGTGGATGTCGATCGGCGTCCACGCGGCCTGGAACTTCACCCAAGGCTGGGTCTGGGGCGCTTCGGTCTCGGGCATCCCGGTGGTCGAGAGCTGGCTGGTCAGCAAGCCCAAGCCCGGCGCGCCAGAGTTCCTGAGCGGCGGCGCCTTCGGTCCCGAGGCCTCTCTGCCGGCCATGGTAGTGGGGACCCTGACGGCGGCGGTGGTGCTGTGGCAGGCCTGGAAGAAGGGGAACTTCAAGGCCAAGCCGGACGTGGCGGCGGAATAGCCGCAAAATTATTATGGTCTTTTGAGGCGGGTCAACGAGCCTACCTGAACGCGGGCGCAAACCCCTTTCGACAGCAAAGGTCGAAAGGGGATACCGATGACCACCAAGCTTTTCCTGGCCCTGACGGTGGCGGCCGGCCTGGGCGCGACGCCCGTCCTGGCGCAACAGATCTCGCCCAAAGCCAAGGGCGACATCGTCCTGAACGTCCGCCTCACCGACGTCGCGCCGAAGGCCGGCGATCCGATCGTCACCGCCGCTGGCGCGGCCACGGGCCTGAAGGCCGACGTCAAGGACGACATCAAGCCGACCATCGGCCTCAGCTACTTCCTCACCGACAAGCTGGCGCTCGAGGTGATCGCCGGCACGACCCAACACACCGTGAAGGCGGTCGGAGCGGGGACCGACGTCGCGGTCCACAAGACCTGGGTCCTGCCGCCGGTCGTCTCGCTGCAATACCACCCGCTGCCGGGCGCGCGCTTCAGTCCCTATGTCGGGGCGGGGCTGAACTACATGCTGTTCTACAGCGGCAAGGACCAGAACGGCTTCACCGTCGATCTGGACAACGGCTTCGGCTACGCCCTGCAAGCCGGCGCCGACATCCCGATCAACGCCGCCTACAGCCTCAACATCGACGTCAAGAAGGTGTGGTTCGACACCGACGCCAGCATCAACGGCGGCGCGCTGACGTCCAAGGTCAAGCTGGACCCGCTGGTGGCGTCGGTGGGCTTTGGCCGACGGTTCTAGCGGAGCCGTCCTCGTCCTTCGACAAGCTCAGGATGAGGACTACTGTTAGGGCGGTTCAGTAGAAAACCTCATCCTGAACCTGTCGAAGGACGAGGTTTTCGGTCCCGCGACCTACCCCGGCATCGCCTCGAACTGGGGAAGGTCCAGCGCCTTCACCCAGGGCAGGCGGCGCTTGGTGAACATCTCCAGCTTGGGGCCAAAGCCCGCCGGGTCGTCCAGCGCGCCCAACTGGACGAACACCGCGCCGGGGAAGGTGTCGAGATTGCTGGTGAACAGCCGCGCGCCGCAGGCCTTGCAGACATTGCGGTCCAGGTGGCCACCGGAGTCGGCGATGTAGTGGAAGGCCCGGACCTCGCCTTTGGTCACGGTGAAGTCGTCGGCGGGAATGCCGAAGAACACCGCCGCCTCGCCGCCGGACGCCTTTTTGCAGTCCAGGCAGTGGCACATGGCGATGAAGTCGGGATCGGCGTCGAACTCGAACTGGACGGCGTCGCAAGCGCAACGCGCCGTATGCTTTTTCACCATCGTGATCGTCCCTTTGCTCGTCCGGCGGGACCGCCGGGCGCGAGCAGAGTAACGAAAATCCGGCGCTACTCCGAGACCGGTCCCGCCGCCGGCGCTTCCTGCAGGTAACGCTCGATCGCCGCGATCTTCTGGGCCAGCTCGGCCAGGGCCGGCGGGGCGTCCTCGGGGTTGTCGGCGACCAGGGTGAAGAGCTCGCGGGCGATGGCGTGCAGGCGCGGGGCGCTGGCGATCAGGCGGGCCTGGTATTCCATCTTGTGCGGGTCGCGGTCGTACTCGGCCCCCGGCGTGCGCCAGCCGCCCCAGTCCTGGGCGTCGGTGACCACCACCGGATAGGTTCCGGGGTAGGGGTGATGGGCGCAGTCGTTCTCCTGCTGCCACTTGTTGCGAGCCCGCAGCACGCGCCAGTTGGAGGTCAGGCCGCCTTCCTGCGGATCGACCTTGTCCTCGGCCTTCAGCTCGTGGGCCAGGAACTCGCGGTTCAGGCCGACGTCGTAGGTGACGCGCACGGGCTCGTCGAAGCCCTTGGCCCAGATGGGCACGATCTTGTCGACCGTCGCCCAGCAGCCGACGCTCTCGACCCACACCCTCTGGTTCTTCTGGAAGACGGTCTTGGCCATGCCGTGAGGTAACGTCCGAACGCATATGAAAGGCGGCCATAAGAACCTGAAATTCTTGACGCCGGGTCAATCTTTCCCTTCGCGTGAACGTCGTTCAGTGTGGTTCCCGAGATCGGCCGTCAGAGTCCGGTCCAGGGAGAAGCGCTCGTGGATTTCGATTATTCGGACGACCAGAAGTTCCTGAAGGACGAGGCGCGCAAGTTCCTCGCCGCCCATTGCGACGTCGCCGTCGTGCGGGGTGTCTTGGACAACGCCGACCGCTCGTTCGACGAGAAGCTTTGGAAGGGCGTGGCCGAGCAGGGCTGGCTGGGCGCGTCGATCCCCGAGGAACACGGTGGCCTGGGCCTGGGCCGCGTCGAGCTGTGCGCCATCGCCGAGGAACTGGGCCGCGTCGTCGCGCCGATCCCGTTCGCCTCCACCGTCTATTGCCTGGCTGAGGGCATCATGGCCTTCGGGACCGATGGCCAGAAGGCGGCCATCCTGCCGCGCATCGCCGCCGGTGAGCTGATCGGCGCCCTGGCGACCTCGGAAGGTCCCGGTGTGGTCGGCCCCAACACGCTGCAGAGCCGGGTCGAGGGCGGCAAGCTGACCGGGACCAAGATCCCCGTGACCGACGGCGACGTCGCCGATGTCGCCTTGGTGCTGGCCAGCGAAGGCGGCCGTCCGGGCCTGTTCCTGGTCGACCTGAATCAGGCCGGCGTGAAGCGCGAGACGCTCAAGAGCCTGGATCCCACGCGCGGCGTGGCCAAGCTCACCTTCGACGGCGCGGTCGCCGAGCGGGTGGGCGAGGCCGGCGCCGGCTTCGACATCGTCCAGGCGATCCTGGACCGCGCCGCCGTGCTGCTGGCCTTCGAACAGCTGGGCGGCGCCGACCGCTGCCTGGAGATGGCCAAGGAGTACGCGCTCGGCCGCTACGCCTTTGGCCGCGTCATCGCCGGCTACCAGGCGATCAAGCACAAGCTGGCCGACATGTACGTCAAGAACGAGGTCGCCCGCTCCAACGCCTATTACGGCGCCTGGGCCCTGAACGACGATGCGCCGGAGCTGCCGATCGCGGCCTCGGCGGCGCGGATCGCGGCCTCGGAAGCCTTCTGGTTCGCCAGCAAGGAAAGCATCCAGGTCCACGGCGGCATGGGCTTCACCTGGGACGTCGACTGCCACCTCTACTACCGCCGTTCGCGGCAGCTCAGCCTGGTCGCCGGCGCGCCCAAGGTCTGGAAGGAGCGGCTGGTCAGCCAGCTCGAACAGAAGAACGCGGCTTAAGGGAGCGCGAGGACCATGGATTTCAACGACTCCCCCGAAGAAGCCGCCTACCGCGAAAAGGCTCGCGCCTGGCTCGCCGAGAACGCCGCCGCGCACCGCGCCAAGTTCGGCGAGCTGAAGCCCAACACGCCCGAGCACATGGCCGCCGCCAAGGACTGGCAGGCGACCAAGGCCGGGGCCGGCTATGCCTGCATCACCTGGCCCGCGGCCATCGGCGGGGGCGGCGGCACGCCGATCCAGTCGGTGATCTTCGGCCAGGAAGAGGGCAAGGCCGGCCTGGGCTACGGCTACTTCACGATCGGCCTGGGCATGTGCGTGCCCACGGTCATGGCCTTCGCCGACGGCGAGACCAAGAAACGCTTCGTCTCGCCGGCAGTGAAGGGCGAGGAGATCTGGTGCCAGCTGTTCTCCGAACCGGCCGGCGGCTCGGACGTGGCCGCTTTGCGGACACGCGCCATCAAGGACGGCGACGAGTGGGTGATCAACGGCCAGAAGGTCTGGACCACCGGCGCCCACTATTGCGACTACGGCATTCTGCTGACCCGGACCGATCCCGATGTGCCCAAGCACAAGGGCCTGACCATGTTCTGGATCGACATGCGCGACGCCGCCGTCGAGTGCCGGCCGATCCACCAGATGTCGGGCGGCCGCGAGTTCAACGAGGTCTATTTCACCGACCTGCGGGTCAAGGACAGCCAGCGCCTGGGCGAGGTCGGCGAGGGCTGGAAGGTGGCCCTGGTCACCCTGATGAACGAGCGGCTGGCCGTGGGCGGCTCGGCCGGCCCGAACTACCGCGAGATCATGAAGCTGGCGCGCGACCTGGCGGGCGCTGCCGGTCCGGCGCTGAAGGACCAGGCGTTCCGCGAGAAGCTGGCCGACTGGTACGTCCAGTCCGAGGGGCTGAAGTTCACCCGCTTCCGCACCATGACCGCCCTGTCGCGCGGCCAGACGCCGGGGCCGGAAAGCTCGATCGGCAAGATCATCTCGGCCAACCAGCTGCAGGAGCTGGCCAACACCGCCGTCGAGATGGAGGACCAGTACGGCATCCTCTCCGATCCCGACCAGGCCCCGGCCGAGGCGGCATTCCAGCAGAGCCTGATGTGGGCGCCGGGCCTGCGCATCGCCGGCGGCACGGACGAAATCCTCAAGAACATCATCGCCGAACGGGTGCTCGGATTGCCCGGCGATGTGCGCGTCGACAAGGACGTGGCCTTCAAGGACATGCCCACTGGTCGTTAGGGGCGGTCGCTGATTTCGTCGAATCTTCGTCTAGCTCCGCTATGAGAGAGTCGGCGGCGGTTTAAGACTGCCGTCGGCTTCTCGACGCTTCTCTCAGATGTTCCGACGTCAGCGAAATGCCGGGAAATCCCGGAAATTCGCCTCACGAGCGAACCTCGACTGTGGTGACAAAGACTTCATCCCCGGTTGGGTTGAGCTGACCTTGACAGTGCTCGCTGCCGGGCACATGAGAGATCGTTGTTTTATGGTTAACGGGCTGGGCTGAAGGGGGATTCATGCGGCAGGCCGGCGACGCTTTTGCGCGCCTTGCGATGCTCCGCGAAGCGGCCGGGCGTGCTTTCGCCGGTCGTTCCGTCTGGCTGCGTCGCGCCCCGGTGGGCGCGATCGTGGCGGCGGTGGTGATTCCCCTCGTTGGTTGCGACACAGGCCCAAGCTTCTGGTTCCACAAGCGCGCCAGCGCTTGCCCGCGCCCGCAGGCGGCGCAGGGCGTTTCGGGCCAGTTCAATCAGCAGCAGCAAGAAATTCGCGCCCTGCGCCAGGGCGGCTTCCGCGGCGATTTCTTCGCCCAGCTGGAGCTGGCCCGCCGGTACGAAGGCCAACGCGCGGTCGACAAGAACCTGGAAGACCCGGTCGAGGCGGCCGTCTGGTACGCCATGGCCCTGTCCAATTCGGGCGGCTATGCCCCGATCGCGGCCTATGAGCGTCGCGGTAAGGAATCACGCGCCGTCTCGCGCTTCGACGACTGCCGCGCCTTCGAGCGCCGCAGCGCCTATGGGGCCCTCGACCGCCTGCTGTCGCGCATGTCGACCGAAGAGCGCGAGAAGGTCCGCAACCGCGTGATCTACGTGCTGTCGGCGCAGGGCGCGGATGGCTTCCGCACCCTGGCGCGCATCCACGACGGCTATTTCGGCCCGTATGGCGAGCCTTCGGACAACCTCCAGGCCATCGAAGCCTACGGCAAACCCAGCACGCCCGGCGCCCCGGCGGCCCTGGACCTGTTCCGCCGCAACGACGTCGACGCCTATCTCTACAACTACCTGGCGGTGCAGACGGGCGACGTGTCGGCCTATGTGATGCTGAAGGATTTCGAGCGGTCCTCGCCGCAGCGCGCGTCCTACGGCTCGTTCGTCGAGACCAAGGCCAAGCGCTGGATCCCGACCTACGAGTTCTATCCGCCGGAATCGCCCGACTCGGGCGTGCCGCATTCCGACGAGTCGGACCTGTCGGGCGAGGCCCGCGAGGCCGCGCTCAGCCGGATCAACGAACTGCCCTTCGTCCACGTGGCCGAGGCCCTGACCTATCTGCGGGTCATCCCGGCGCCGATGCTGGACGAGAAGCTGCTGACCGTGAACGACGCCCAGACGCTGCAGAGCATGCTGGGCCGTCCCGCCACTGGGCGCCTGGCCGCGATCGAGAAGGTGCGGGCCATCCAGTACGCGGCGGTCAACGGCTCGTCCAAGGCCCAGCTGGTGCTGGCGGTGATGTACTCCGAAGGCGTGGGCGTGCCGCGCGACTACGCCCGCGCTTATCACTGGTACTCGGAAGCCGAGCGCCAGGGTTCGGCCGAGGCCAAGTACGCCATGTCGACCTTCTTCTCCCTGGGCCTGCAGGGCGTGGCCGACCAGGACCGCGCCAAGGCGGTGGTCTACCAGCTGGACGGGGCCCTCTCGGGCTTCAAGCCGTCGGCCTACCGCCTGCAACAGCTGCTGGCCCAGGTTTCGCGTCCGCCCCGGCCCGCGGCCGATCGCGGTCGTCCGTATAGCGAAAGGGACTACTGATGCTGCGCCTCAGCCGCCTGATGGCGCTTTGGGCCGCCCTGATCCTGGGCGTGGCGGCCGCCGCCCCCGAGGTCGCCTTCGCCTCGCCCGACGCCAAGATCGACCAGCAGATCCGCCCGTGTTTCGGCCTGCTGATCCAGCCCAACCTCTCGCACGGCTGCAAGGTTCGCTACGCCAAGCCCAGGCCTTGTCCGCGCGGCTACTACCGCACGCGCAGCGGCCGGTGCGCGATCAGCAACGGCGGCGGCTATGGTCCCGGCGGCGGCGGGTACGTCTCGCGCGAGATCAACTGCGACTACGCCTATCCGGGCCAAGTGTCCGACACCCTGGCGCGCCTCTATGACGGCGACACCATCACCCTGACCTCCAGCGAGGGCGGGGCCTGTGTCGAGTCGCTGAACATCACCCAGTCGGTGACGATCGTGGTCCGCAACTACACGCCGGGGCCGGGCCGTCCGATCCTGGTGGCCCCGGCCGACCAGCCCTGCATCAAGATCGCGCCGGGCGTGCAGTTCGTGGTGCTGGAAGGCCTGGGCATCGAGTCGCGTCGCGGCGGTTCGGCCTCGTGCATCGTCGGCCGCGCCACCGAGATCGCCCTGAAGGACGTCAACGTCCGCTATGACGGCGACGCCTCGGCCTTCGACATCGGCGACAGCCGCATCGAACTCTCCAACGCCGTCTTCATCGGCCGCACCCGCTCGGCGGTGGTCAAGGCGACCGGCACGATCATGGCCTCGAACGTCGAGATCGCCGCCACCGCCATCGGCGGCGCCTTCGAGACAGCGGGCGACAGCCGCCTGCGCGACATCCGCATCGTCCGCCTGGGCGACTGGACCGGCTCGTCGCGCACCCGCAACTCGGCCGGCTTCGTGATCAGCGGCATGAACCGCCAGCAGCTGGTGACCATCGACGGCCTGTACGTCGATGGCTTCTCGCGCGGCGTCTATATCGGCGGCGGCGACGAGACGACCCTGCTGCGCCCCGTGGTCCGCGACAGCGACTGGGCCGTGACGGTCGAGAACGCCAATCTGCGCCTCAACGACGGCGAGCTGGAAGCGGTCGATGTCGGCCTCTACGTCGCCTCGGGCATCGCCTATGCCAGCCACAACAAGATCGTCGGCGTCATGCGCTCGGGCATCTATGCCGACGCCGGCGGCCAGATCCGCGCCGTCGACAACCGCATCTATGCCCGCCCGGAAGGCTGCAAGGCCCTGGTCAGCGGCTTCTTCGACGGCGAGCTGACCTGCCGTCCGTGGTTCGAGGCGCCGGAGCTCTATCGCACCCAGCGCGACCGCGCCCGCCTGGACTACGACACCTATTGGCCCGCCGACTCGATCGGGGCCGCGCCGCCGATGGCCGCGTCCAACCCGCCGCCGGAACTGGCTGACGACGCCGCTGCGTCCGGCCTGGCCGGCGGCCCGCGCCCATACCGGACGCTTCAGCAAGGGGGAGCCCCCAAATGAGCAAGCTGGTTCGCGGTCTGACCGCCGCCGTCATCCTCGCCTCGACCCTGGTCGCGGCTCAGGCTTCGGCCCAGCCGGGGCAGGGCGGTCCCAAGCGCCGCGACATCTGCGGCGCGCCGATCATCGGCCAGGCGCCGGACATCATGACCTATGACAGCACCACGGGCACCCAGGTG
Organism: Caulobacter sp. GW821-FHT12D05; assembly: GCF_058807295.1. Classification (NCBI taxonomy): domain Bacteria; kingdom Pseudomonadati; phylum Pseudomonadota; class Alphaproteobacteria; order Caulobacterales; family Caulobacteraceae; genus Caulobacter; species Caulobacter sp. GW821-FHT12D05. Next base: position 67,408 of record NZ_JBXAQO010000005.1, on the reverse strand, counting down.
TTCGTCGGCGGCGGGCGTGGCGGCGGCACCGACGTGGCGGCCTACAACGCCCAGACCGGTTCGGCCGCGGGCCTGACCGGCGATCTCAGCCATCCGGGCCTGGTCTCGTCCTGCGCGGTGGATGGCATCACGCGCGAGTCTTATGGCGTGACTTCGGACCGTCCGGGCCAGGTCAGCATCTCGGGCCGCGACGATCGCGGTGAGCGCTGGCAGTTCACCCGCAGCGACGGCCGCACCGAAGTGTGGGATCCGCGCTACGAGAACCGCTGCTTCCGGTCGGGCCTGGGCCTGGGCGGTCCTTCGGGTCGCGATCCGCGATGCTGAGGCCGCTTCTGGTCCTGAGCCTGGCCGCCTTCGCCCTGGCGGCCTGCGTCCAGCCCTATCCGCCGTATCACCCCGGACCGATCGGCCCGCCGCCACCCTCGGCGCCGAACCCGCACAAGGTGACGCCGCCCCCGCCGCCGATCGACACGATCCGGCCGAAGGTTCCGTAGGCTCAATCACCGTGCATCCCCGCGAAAGCGGGGACCCAAGCGGCCTGTCCACCCCATCCTGCTTTCCTAGGCCTTGTGCCTAGGACCCATCGCTCCGTGGCCGATGAGCCGATCAGGTGATCGCCCGCGCTGGCGGAGTTCACCCGGAACGCCCAAACCAAGCCGACCCATGGGTCCTAGGCACAAGGCCTAGGAAGGCGAAATAGGTTGGCTCGGCTTGGGTCCCCGCTTTCGCGGGGATAAGCGGATGAGGGGCTACCGCGCCTTCACGTCTCGCGCGGCCTTGGTCAGCTGCACGAACTCCGCCCGCAGGCCGTCGGGGTCTTCGCCGCGCGCGCCTTGGGCCAGCGCCGTGACGGCCGGCCAGTCGAAGCCCTCGTCCACCCACGGATCGCCGCGCAGCTTCTGGCCGTAGGCGGCGACCGCTACCGCGAACCGTGTGGATTCCGGCGCCGCCGACAGGCTGGCGAAGGTGTCCGCCTTGCCGATCGGACGCTCGATCAGCTTCGAGGTCGTGCCGCCCGGCGGCTTGTAGCGCACCTTGAGGAAGGCCAGCTCGCCGCTCGCGACGGGCGCGGTCTTCTGCTCGCCATAGCGCAGCGGATCCGACGAGGGTCGCGCGCCGACCGGGGTGATCTCGTACAGCGCCGTCACCGACGCGCCCGAGCCGACCTCGCCGGCGTCGACCTGGTCGTTGTTGAAGTCCTCGCGGTTCAGCAGGCGCGTCTCGTAGCCGATCAGGCGGTACTCCGCGACCCGCGCGGGATTGAACTCGACCTGGATCTTCACGTCGTCGGCGATCGGGAACAGGCTGGCCTGGAAGTCGTCGCGCAGCAGCTTGCGGGCCTCGTTCAGGGTGTCGACATAGGCGGCCACGCCGTTGCCGTTCTGGGCCAGGGCCTGCATCATCGTGTCGTTGTAGTTGCCGCGTCCGAAGCCGTAGACCGACAGATAGACGCCGCTCTTGCGCTGGTCGGCGACGAAGTCCTTCAGCCGCGTCGGGTCGGAGATGCCGACATTGAAGTCGCCGTCGGTGACCAGGATCACCCGGTTGACCGACCCCTTGGTGAAGTTCTGTTTGGCCAGGGCGTAGGCCAGTTCCAGCCCCTGGCCGCCGGCCGTGGAGCCGCCCGCCTGCAGCGCGCCCAGGGCGCAGCGCATCTTCAGCTTCGAACGGCCGTCGGTGGGCGACAGCACCGCGCCGGCCGAGCCGGCATAGGCGACCATCGAGACCCGGTCCTGCGGCCGCAGCTGGTCGATCAGCACGTTCAGCGCCTTCTGGGCCAGCGGCAGGCGGTCGGCCCCCATCATCGAGCCCGAGGTGTCGACCAGGAAAACGAGGTTCAGCGGCGGCGCGTCGGTGCGCGGCGTCGCATAGCCTTGCAGGCCGATATGCAGGATCTGGCGCTCCTTTGACCACGGCGAGGGGGCGACCGCCACCGTGGCGCGGAACGGCGTCTCGGCGCTGGCTGGGCGGGCGTAGCCATAGTCGAAATAGTTCACCAGCTCCTCGACCCGGATGGCGTCGCGCGGCGGGGCGCTGCCGTCGTTGAGGAAGCGGCGGGTGTTGGCGTAGGCGGCCGTGTCGACGTCGATCGAGAAGGTCGAGACCGGCTCCTCGGCCACGCGCTTGACCGGGTTGGCGGCCGCGTTGGGGTAGCGCTCGGTGTCCATCGCCGTGGGCACGTGCGGCGATCCGCTGATGATCGCCGGGGCGGTGAAGCGCGATTGGACTGGGGGGATCGGCAGCGGCGGCGGAGGCGTCATGTTCGCCGCTGACGGCGGCGGCGGAGGTGGCGGTGGCGGAGGGGGCGGCGGCGCGCCGACCCGGGCTGAATACTCCGCGACAGGAGCTCGGCCGGTGACGCCGGACACGCGCTTGCGGACTCCCGACACGACGACATCGTCACGGCTCGAGGGCGCCGCGAAGCCCAGGGCCGCGCAGGCCTGCGGCGTCACCACGCCGTCGCCGGGGACGGGCAGGGCCGAGGCCGGCGACGCGCCGACCACGGCCAGGGACAGGATACTGACGCCCGCGAAACGAAGACTGCGACGAACCATGGCCGATCTCCCTGACCTGTTATGCCTTGTCATTTACAATCGTAATATGACGAAAGCTGGGCGTTAGGAAGATCAACCTAGGGGTGATGTCGGCTCCGGTCTACGGCGCGATCGTCTTCAAGAACTGCGGCGGCTTGCGGTGGTGCGTCGCCTGCTCATAGGCGTAGCCCAGGTTCAGCAGCAGCTTCTCGCTCCAGGCCGGGCCGATGAACGACAGGCCCACCGGCAGGCCGGTGACGGCGCCCATCGGCACGGTCAGGTGCGGATAGCCGGCCACGGCGGGCAGGGTGGTCGACGAGCCGCCATAGTTGTCGCCGTTCAGCGGATCGATGGTCCAGGCCGGGCCGGTGGTCGGGGCGATGATGGCGACCGCGCCGGTGTCCTTCAGGATCTTGTCGATCCCTTCCGGGCCGGCCAGGCGCTTGGAGTCCGCCAGGGCCTTCAGGTACTCAGGATCGGTCAGGCCCTTTGTCTTTTCGGCCCGCTCGAAGCTCTCCTGGCCGAACCATTCGAACTCCTTGGGGGTGGCCTTGTTGAAGGCGATCAGGTCGGCCAGCGTGCGGCTGGGCACCTTCTTCGGGTCGGTCGAGGCCAGGTAGGCGGCCATGTCGGCCTTCAGCTCGGTATAGAGCACCGTCCCCTCGGCCTTGCCGATCGGGCCTTCGTCGAACTCCTTCACGTCAACCAGGATCGCGCCCTGGGCCTGCAGTTCCTTCAGGGCCTGCTCGAACACCACATCCAGCTTGGGCGAGTAGCCGGTGTAGAACCGGGCGACCGCCAGCTTGACGCCCTTCAGCGCGTCCTTGGACAGGCCGGCGGCATAGTCGGTCTTGCGGGCGTCGGCCTCCTTGGTGGCCGGGTCGGCGGGGTCGCTGCCGGCGATGACGGTCAGCACCTTGGCGGCGTCTTCGACCGTGGTGGTCATCGGGCCGGCGGTGTCCTGGCTGTGGCTGATCGGCACGATGTGGGTGCGCGAGACCAGGCCCACGGTCGGCTTCAGACCCACCAGGCCGTTGATCGCTGCGGGGCAGGTGATCGAGCCGTCGGTCTCGGTGCCGATGGCCAGGGGCGCCAGGCCCGCCGCCACCGCCGAACCCGAGCCGCTGGACGAGCCGCAGGCGCTGCGGTCCAGGACGTAGGGATTGCGCACCGTGCCGCCCACCGCGCTCCAGCCGCTGATCGACTTGGACGAGCGGATATTGGCCCATTCCGACAGGTTGGCCTTGCCCAGCATGACCAGGCCCGCGTCACGCAGGCGCTTGGCGATGGGCGCGTCGCGGCCGGTGACATTGTCCTTCAGCGCCAGCGAGCCAGCGGTGGTGGCCAGGGGATCGGCGCTCTCGACATTGTCCTTCAGCAGGATCGGGACGCCGTGCAGGGGCGAGCGGACCTTGCCGGCCTTGCGCTCGGCGTCCAGGGCCTTGGCGTCGGTCAGGGCGTTGGGGTTCACCGCGATGACCGCATTCAGGACGGGGTTCTTGTCCTTGATGACCGCCAGATAGCTCTTGGTCGCCTCTTCGGCGGTCTGGGCGTGAGCGGCCCCGGCGAGCAGCGCGAGAGCGGCCGCGCCAGCCAGGCAGGCGATCTTGGTCATGAGCGTTTCCCCGAACTAGGATCGGGACCCTGGCCCGAAACCTCGCCCTTCGACAAGCTCAGGGTGAGGTTTCTACTGAAGAGCCTCAAAAGTAGCCCTCACCCTGAGCTTGTCGAAGGGCGAGGGCGGCTCTTCAGACGAAGATCGCCACGTTCTGCCGCGCCAGGATCAGCGGGCGGCCACGGCTGTCCCACAGGTGCATCTCTTGCGTCGAATAACCCTCGGCGATGGTCTTGGACTTGCTGCGCAGCAGGCGCCAGCCGTCGTCGTCCTCACCGGGCAGGCCGACCACATCCAGCGCCCAGGTCATGGTCGAGATCGGGCCGAACTTCTGGAACAGAGTCATGGCCGGCGGCGGCGGGGCGTCGCCTAGGGCGATCAGGGCCGAGAGCGAGGTCGCGGCCGCATCGCGGTGGCGGATCCACAGCAGATATTCCGGCGGCTCGCCCGTGCCCGGCCGCCCGCCGCCGGCGACGCGGAAGTCGAACTGGCGGATGAAGCTGGGCGCCTGGCTGGTGTCGCCCTTGTGGAACGGCTCGCACTGATCGGGCGGTGCGACGGCGGGGCAGGGGGCGTCGGCATAGGCCGGAATGTGTGACTCGCGGCCCGCGCCGAAGGTCAGGGTCCCGTGGGTGGCCACGCCCTGCTCACCGACCAGGTCGACGCTGGCGAACAGGGTCGACTTGCCTTGGCGCAAGGTCCTGACCTGCATCGACAGCTCACCGGCCGCCGGGCCGACGAAGGCGAACTGGGCCGAGCGCAGCGGCGGCGCCTCCGGGAACGCTCGCTGGGCCGCCTCGACGCACAGCGCCGCGCTGAGGCCGCCATAGGTGGTGCGGCCCTGCTTCCAGTCGTCGGAGACGTGGGCGGAAAAGCCCGTGTCGGTGGCGGTGATGGCGGCGACGAGGTCGGTGTAGTTGGTCATGAAACGAAGGTTCGTTTTCTTTCGCTACGGAAGTCAAGCGGCTGTCGTGCTAGCTGAACCGCATGACCACGCTTCGCACCGAACGGCTGTTGCTGCGCCCCGCTCGCGAGGAGGACCTCCTGGCGATCCATGCGATCCATGCGATCCTGAGCGATCCGCGCGCCACGCGGTACTGGTCGACGCCGCCGCATGCGACGCTGGAGCAGTCACGGGAGTGGCTGGCCGGCATGATCGCCATCGACCCCGCCGAGGGCGAGGACTTCGTCGTCGAGCACGACGGCGCCGTGATCGGCAAGGCCGGCTTCTATCGATATCCGGAGGTTGGTTTTATCTTCCATCCCGACCACTGGGGCCGGGGCTTCGCGCGCGAGGCGCTGAGCACGGTGCTGGATCGCGGCCTCGCGTCACGACCACAGGCGATCGCGGACGTGGACCCGCGCAACGACGCCAGCCTTAAGCTGCTGACGCGCCTGGGGTTTGTCGAGACGGGACGGAAGGAAAAGACCTGGCTGGTCGGGGAAGAATGGTGCGACAGCGTCTATCTGAGCCTGGACGCCGAGACGTGGAAGGCTAGTGCAGCGTCCCGCTAGCCTGGGCGAACCAGGCCCCGAACGTGCGGGCTTCCTGATCGTCCTGCTGCTCCTCGATGGCCATTTCTTCCAGCAGGATGGCGGCCAGCAGCCACTCTTCGAGCTCGGTCTCGGTGGCGCGCCCTTCCTCGAGCGCGACCTTGACGGTCTCGATCAGCCATTCGACGGCGGCTTCGGTGGTCTTGGTCATTGGCGCGTTTTTCCTGAACCAGCGCCGATAACCATAAGCTGTACCCGGCCCGAGCACCCTGCGACATAAGGTCAATGGGGGCGGGCAGGGTGTCGCAGGCCGCCCGCGCCCTTAAAGGACGCGGACGGCGCGCAGGGCCTATTGGCCCTTGAGCTTGCGGTCGAAGAACTCCAGGTGCTTCGTCAGCACACTGAGGCCCTTCGTCTTGCTGCGCGGCGCGCTGTGACGCTCGCCGGGGTAGAGCGCCATCTCGAACGGGATGGCCTTGGCCTGCAGGGCCGACATTAGCCGGGTGCTGTTCTCGAAGATGACGTTGTCGTCGGCCATGCCGTGCAGCAGCAGCAGGCTGCCGGGCGCCAGCTTGCCGATCCGGGTGTTGAGATCCGAATAGGCGTAGCCGGCCTTGTTCTCGTCCGGCTTGCCCATGTAGCGCTCGGTATAGGCCGTGTCGTACAGGCCCCACTCGGTCGGCGGGGCGCCGGCCGCGCCAGCCTTGAACGGGGTGTTGTCGGCGGTCAGCAGCATCAGGGTCATGAAGCCGCCGTACGACCAGCCCATCACGCCCAGCTTGTCGGGGTCGACGTAAGGAAGGCCGGCCAGGAACTTGGCGCCCAGCAGCTGGTCCTCGACCTCGACCGTGCCCAGGTTGCGATCCAGGGCGCGCATGAACTTGGCCGAGCGGCTGCCGCTGCCGCGGTTGTCGATCCGGAAGACGACATAGCCGGCTTCCAGATAGGTGCGCTCGGACACGCTCTGCCAGGTGCGCTTGACCTGCTGGGCGTGCGGGCCGCCATAGACCGCCAGCAGAGCCGGGTACTTCTTGCTGGCGTCGAAGTTCTGCGGCTTGAGGATCTCGTAGTACAGGGTCTCGCCGTCGGCGGCCTTCAGCGAGCCGTATTCCGGAACCGGCAGGGTCGAGGCGTAGGGCCAGTAGGGGTGACCCTCGGCCAGCTTGTTTTCCTCGATCCAGCGCACGCGCTTGCCGGTGTTGTCGTACAGCGCGGTCTGCGGCGGGGTCTTGGGGTCTTCATAGGTGCCGGCGAAGGCGCCGCCGCTGGCGGCGACCTTGGCCGACCACCAGCCGCCGGCCGAGGTCAGGGCCTTGGGCTTGCCCGGCTTGGCGTAGGACACCTCGTACAGGCGGCGCTCGATCGGCGTGTCGATCGAGGCGATGAAGATCGCCACCTTGCGGTCCTCGTCGACGCCTTCCAGCCCGGCCATCGGCCAATCGCCTTTGGTGATCTGGGCGATCTGCTTGCCGTCTGCGGCGTAGCGATAGAGGTGGGTGTTGCCGTCCTTCTCCGACGACCACAGGAAGCTGCCGTCCTTCAGCGGATAGAAGTCGTCGCGCGCCTCGACCCAGTGGGCGTCGGTGTCGGTGACGAGCGTCTTGGCCGCGCCGGTGGTGGCGTCGAAGGCGATCAGGTCGATGGTTTTCTGGTCGCGCGACAGACGCTGGGCGTAGACGGTCTTGCCGTCGGCCGACCAGTCGACGCGGGCCAGGTAGATGTCCTTGTTGGCGCCCAAATCCAGCTTGCGGACCTGGCCCGAGGCCAGGTCGCGAACGAACAGCTCGACGACGGCGTTGGGGCGGCCGGCGCGCGGATAGCGCTGCTCGACCACAGTGGCGCCGCCGGGACCGATGTCGGCGCGCGGCACGACGTCGACGGTGCTCTCGTCGACGCGGGTATAGACGATGCGGCTCTCGTCCGGGCTCCACCAGTAGCCGGTGAAGCGGTCCAGCTCTTCCTGCACCACGAACTCTGCGACGCCGAACGACAGGGTGTCCTTGCCCTCGGTGGTCAGGGCCGTTTCGGCCCCGCCTGCCAGCGGCTTGATGTAGAGGTTCTGGTCGCGGACGTAGCTGACGAAGCCGCCCTTGGGTGAGACCTTGGCGTCGACCTCATCGCCCGGCGTTTCGGTCAGGCGGGTGACCTTGCCGTCGGCGACGCTGTCCAGATAGAGGTCGCCGTCCAGCGGGACCAGGATGAAGCGGCCCTGCTTGTCCCAGCTGTACTCGACGATGCCGCGGGCCGAGACGCGGGCGCGTTCGCGGCGGGCCTTCTCGGCTTCCGACAGCTCCTTGGCGCCTGAGGACAGGGCGGCGCTGTCAATCAGGCGATAGGGCTCGCCGCCCTTGACGTCGGCGGCCCACAGGTCCTGGACGTTGGCCGCTTCCGGCTTGCCCTTCAGGTAGGTGACCCGCTTGCCGTCCGGCGACAGGGCCACGCCCTTGGCGGTGGGACCCGACAGGCTGGGATCGGCGAAAACCCGTTCCGGGGTGAGTTTTTCCGCCAAAGCCGGCGTGGACAGGGCGAGGACGGCCGCGAGCGCCGTGAGCGAGGGCTTGATCATGGCGCGGGACGCTATGCGCGAGCGTCGCCGTTGTCAGCAGGGAATGTGTTTCAGCGCTGCAACGGCCTTTAGCGACACATCCCTTGCACCGCCGCCAAGTCGATGGGTTGGGCCGGGACCGGCAGGCCTTTGGCCTTCAAGGCGTCCTCCAGGGTGGTGGGCTCGGGCGGCAGGCTGGGGTCCACGTCTGTCTTGTAGAACGGGTGGCCCTCGGCCTTCTCCAGCGTGGTGAAGCCGTAGCCCTTGTCCTGGTAGAGCTTGAACAGGCGCGTGGCCATGCGGGCCTCGAAGGCGCCGCCGTGCATCAAGAGGACATAGGGGATGTCCTTGCCGTACAGGGTCTTGGCCATGGCGCGCGAGCGGTCGGCGACGGCCGCCGCGCCGTCCAGATAGATCGTCTCCAGCTGGGCGATGGCGGCCTGGTCGTTCTTGGCCACGCAGCGGGCGTAAGGATCGCTGAAGGCCCAGTCGCCGAAGCTCATGGTGACGCTGGCGATCTTGTACTGGTTGGCCGCCAGCCAGGCGCGGACGGCCAGGCGCTTCTCGGGCGTGTCGCCTTCCGACAGGAACGGAAAGCGCAGCCAGCGCCAGTCCTGACCGGCCATCAGGTCTTTCAACATCGGCTCGTTCTTGGCGGCCTCGTCCGCGAACTGCTCGGGCGTCAGGCTGGCCAGGTTCTGGTGCGACCAGCCGTGGTTGCCCAGCGGCTGGCCAGCTTCGCGCCACAGCTTCAGGGCCGCGTCGGAGCCGGGTTCGCGCTCGGTCTGGACGCCGTTGATGAAGCCGAATGCCGGCGCCTTGGCCTCGGCCGAGGCCTTCAGCAGATCGGTCGCGATCTGGGTGCGGGTCACGCCGGACGGCATAGCCGCGTGGGCGGGAAGGTCGTCCCAGGTGAAGGCGATGACGGGCTTGTCAGCGGCGTGAGCCGTCGTGGCGACCAGGGCGAGGGCGGCGGCGAGGACGATGCGCATGGCTTATTTGCTCTCGAACAGGCTCAGCGGAATCGCGTCCGCCATGGCCTTGTAGCCGGCCAGATTGGGGTGAAGGCCGTCATTGTCATAGGTCTTCAGCAGATAGGTCGGGCGGGCCGGGTCGCGCAGGGCCTTGTCCCAGTCGATGACGCCGTCGAAGTTTCCGGGCGCGCGGATGAAGGCGTTGATCGCCTGGCGGTCGGCCTCGCTCTCCGGGCCGGGGTGGTAATAGGCCGAGCCGGAATAGGGCAGGATGGTCGCGCCGATGACCTTGATCCCCCTGGCGCGGGCGCGGGTGATCATCTGGCGGTAGGCGCCGGTGACCTGCTCCACGAGCGCCTTGTGGGCTTCCGGCGTCGCGGGCGCGTCGCGGGTCAGGACGCCCAGGTCGTTGACACCCTCCAGCAGGATCACGTGGGTGACGCCGGCCTGGCTGAGGACGTCGCGCTCGAACCGCGCCAGGGCGTTGGGGCCCAGGCCATCGAGCAGCACGCGGTTGCCGCCGATGCCGAGATTGAGAATGCCCAGGTTCTTGCCCTTGAGGCGCTCCAGCAGGCCGTCGGTCCAGCGCAGGTTGGTGTTGGGCTGGACACCATAGCCGTCGGTGATGCTGTCGCCGAACGCCACGATCGCGCCAGCCTTCTGCGAGACCACGTCGACGCTGGAGATCTGGAACCAGCGGTCGGCGGTCTTGGCCCCCGGCAGATCGGCGTCGGCGGTGTGGTCGCCGGCCAGGACGTAGGACGTCGCCCGCGAGCCGGGGTGGCCCGTCTGGACGCTGGGCGCGGCGGGATAGTGCAGGCTGATGGCCAGGCTGGTCAGCGGCGTGACCTTCAGCGTCATCGGATCGGACCAGTAGTCGGCGCCGGCCGGGATGGTCACCTCGGCGCGGCCCGAGAAGGTCAGGGCGCGGTCGGTGGACGGTTCGATGCGGGCGCTGTTCAGGGCCGCCGAGACCGCCACGCGGGCGGCCTTGATGGTCAGGGGCTGGGTCCCGAAGGCGTTCGACAGCCGCACGCGGATCTTGTCGCCGCCGATCGACAGCCGCACGACCTGGCGCAGGGTGGCGTCGGGATAGTCCTCAGGCGCCAGGCTGTTCTTGGCGTCCGGCGCCATCTGGGCGCTGGCCCAGCTGCCGACCCACTTAAGGCTCTTGGGGGTCTCGGCATGGGCGGGCAGGGCAAGCGCAAAGGCCAGACCAGCGGCGATCAACGCAGGCCGCGCGAACATCTTCATCAGCGTTTTCTCCCGCCCCGACTTGCTGTCGGTAGCGGTAACATTGGTATGACCTCCAGGCCGCGCCGTAAAGCGTCGCGAGCGATCAAAGTGCGGCAGGTCGCCGCGCCGGTCAGGAATCGCTTGCATCTACACTGATGGTAGCGCTATCAGCATCCCGTGAGGCGCCGAGCGCCTCTGCCCTTCCTGGGCGTTTCCTCCCTATAAACTTTCAGCCCGGTCGTTTTGGCCGGGCTTTTCTTTTGCGTGTCACCGCTGGCACGGGGTGAAATCAGGTTACCGGCAGTTTGTAGAACTTGGCCGCGTTGTTGAAGAAGATGTCCTGCTTCTGATCCTCGGTGAGGAAGGTCGCGGCCTCGACCGCGTCGATCGACAGGCCGATGGCGTCGGGCCAGAACATGTGGTCCGAGCCGAACATGATCCGCTTGCTGTGACCTGCCTCGACCAGCTGGCGCAGGATGCCGTGGAAGGCCGGACGCGGCAGCAGCCAGGCCAGGGCGCCGGTGTCCAGATTGACGTTCGGATACAGCATCAGGATGGCGATGGTCTCGCCCAGATAGGGCCAGCCGCCGTGCATCAGGTTCAGGCGCAGCTTGGGATGCCGGTTCAGCGCTTCCTCGACATATTCCGGGTTGCCCAGCCGGGCCCGCGCCGTGCGGCAGCAGGCGTCGAAGGTCGTGCCGCCCGGCATGGAGCCGGTGTGCAGGGCCACGGGGATGTCGAACTCCTCGGCCAGGGCCAGGTAGGGCTCGTACTTGGGATCGCCCAAAGGTAGGCCGGCATATTGCGCGGTGACCTCGCCCAGCACCTTGATGCTGCCGTCGGCGAAGGCCTTGCGCAGCACGTCCAGCGGCGGCAGCGGGGTGTCGTCCGAGCCGCGCACGCCGGCGCCGGCGATGAAGCGGGCCGGGTCGCGATCGTGCCAGTCGGTCGCCGCCTTCAGCCGGTCGCCGTCGCCACCGCTGACCACGCCCATGACCACGTTGCGGCGCTTCATCTCGGCGATGCAGGCTTCCATGTGGTCGACGCCGGTGCGGATCGGGCTCTTTTTGCCGGTGATCGGATTGACGATCGGGTCGTCGAAGACCGTCGTCGCCGGATAGGCGTGCATGTGCACGTCGATGATCCGGCGCGGCTTGGCCGGGGCGGCGAAGGCGGTGGAGGCGGCCAGGGCGCCCGCGCCCGCCAGGAAGGTTCTGCGTCCGAAGGTCATGGATCTCTCCCCGAGTTACATCTGTGAACTGGGGTAGCGCGGGCGGCGCGAACGCGAAATGACCCCGGAGGTCATGACGCCGAAGCGTCGCCATTTCGACGTCCGATATTGCAAATCAATCGCAAAAGTTATACCCGCCGCCGGACCTTCGTTGCCCGGATCCGCCCATGTCGTCTCAAGCCGCCCGTCTCGCCGCCGTCTCCTTGCTGGCCTTGGCCTGCGCCACCGCCGCCCACGCCCAGTCGGGCGCGAGCACGACTGACGTCGACCAGGTGGTGATCACCGCCGCACGCACCAGCCTGCCGGCCAGCGCCCTGCCGCTGACGGTGGACGTGATCAACAACGAGACCCTGGGCCAGCAGGTCGCCATCGGCGGCTCGATCGTCGACGCCATCTCGACCCTGTCGCCGTCGTTCTCGCCCACGCGCCAGAAGCTGTCGGGCTCGGGCGAGAGCCTGCGCGGCCGCTCGCCGCTGTACGCCATCAACGGCATTCCGCAGTCGACCCCGATCCGCGATGGCTCGCGCGACGGCTATACGATCGACCCGTTCTTCATCGACCGCGTCGAGCTGATCTACGGCTCCAACGCCCTGCAGGGCATCGGCGCCACCGGCGGCGTGGTGAACCAGGTGACGGTCGGCCCGCCGCTGCGGGACGGCGTCTCGGGCAAGGTCCTGGCCCAGACCACCCTGGCCCACAAGCTGGGTGACGCCATGGGCGGCAAGCTGGCCGGCCTGGTCGGCTGGCGGGAAGGGGATTTCGACGCCACGGTCGGCGTCGCCTATGACGCGCGCGGCGCCTTCTACGACGCCAATGGCCGCCGCATCGGCATGGACAACACCCAGGGCGACGTCCAGGACTCCAAGACCCTGTCGGTGTTCGGTCGCTTCGGCTGGCAGATCGCCGAGAACACCCGCCTGGACCTGGTCGCCAACCGCTTCGAGCTGAAGGGCGACGGCGACTATGTGACCGTCACCGGCACGGCCGTTGCGCCCACCGACGGCAATCGCGCCACGCGCCTGCCCACCACCGCCTATCGCGGCGTCGTGCCCGGCATCCCGGCCGCCAACCGCGTCGAGACCGTCTCGGCCCAGCTGACCAGCGACCTCTATGGCGGCAACTTCACCGCCCAGCTGTTCTTCAACCGCTCGCGCGACACCTTCGGCGGCGACAAGAACGCCACCTTCCAGGACGTCAGCATCGCCCCGAACGGCACGCTGTTCGACCAGTCCTCGAACCGCTCGCGCAAGCTGGGCGCGCGCGTGAACTACGAGCGCACCGTGCCGGGCATCAAGGACCTGACGGCCACCGTCGGCGTCGACGCCCTGACCGACACCACCGCCCAGCTGCTGGTCGCGACCGGCCGCGCCTGGGTGCCACCGACCAAGTTCGAGAGCGTCGCCCCGTTCGTGCAGGGCAACTACGCCCTGTTCGACGGCAAGCTGCGGCTGGCCGGCGGCCTGCGCTTCGAGAACGTCCAGCTGAAGGTCAACGACTTCACCACCTTGGCCTTCTACGGCGCGCGCAAGGTCGGCGGCGGTAATCCCGACTTCAAGGCCACCCTGGCCAACGGCGGCGTCGTGTTCGAGCCGGCCCACGGCATCCGCTTCTATGGCAGCTATGCCGAGGGTTACACCGTGCCGGACGTCGGCCGCATCCTGCGCGCCATCAATGTCGCCAATGTCGATGTCGACACCTACCTGGCCGTCGAGCCGATCGTGTCGAACAACCGCGAACTGGGCGCCGAGTACAAGCGCGGCCCGTTTGACGCCAGCGTCGCCTATTTCTGGTCCTCGTCCGACCTGGGCCAGCTGCTGGTCAAGAACGCCGGCGGCATCTTCGACGTCCAGCGCCAGAAGGTCGCCATCGAGGGCCTGGAAGTGAACGTCAAGGCCAAGACCCCGATCGAGGGTCTGGACGTCTCGACCGGCTATGCCCGCTTGCGCGGCAAGACCGACACCAACGCGGATGGGACGCTGGACACCTATCTGGACGGCGCGAACATCTCGCCCGACCGCCTGAACCTGGCCGCAGACTACCGCACCGGCAAGTGGGCCGTGCGCGCCCAGGTGCAGAAGTACATCTCGCGCAACATGCAGACCGCGCTCGTGAAGGACGACTTCGAGGGCTACACGGTCGCCGACGCCTTCGTGCGGTACGAACTGCCGGTCGGGGCGGTGTCGCTGGGCGTCCAGAACCTCTTCGACAAGCAGTACCTGACCTATTATTCGGACACCAGCCTGCCGACCAAGGACAAGATCTACGCCGGTCGCGGCCGCACCGTGACCCTCGGCTGGGAAGCCCGTTTCTGATGAAGACCCTGCGCCTGCTGCACCGCTGGACCGGCGGCCTGATCGGATTGCTGCTGGCGCTCCTGGGCTTCACCGGCGCGCTGCTGGTGCACGAAGACGCCTTCCTGCGCGCCACCGTGCCCCACGCCGCCGACGTGCAGCGCCAGGACGCGGCGACCCTGGGGGCGATGGCGACCAAGGTCTTCGCCGCTAAGGACCGGCCGCGCTCGATCGTCCTGGCGACCGAGCGGATGGGCCTGCACAAGCTGGCCTACAAGAAGGAACAGCAGGCGGCCTTCGCCGACCAGGACGGGAACATCGTCCAGGCCTGGACCTCCAACTGGGCCCGGCCCGAGGTCTGGATCTTCGACTTCCACCACCACCTGTTCAACGGCGACGCGGGCGAGATCGTCGGCGGGATCGCCGGCCTGGCGGGTCTGGGTTTCGTGATCACCGGCCTGATCCTGTGGTGGCCGACGCGGCGGATGTTCCACATCCGTCTTTGGCCCCGGATGATGAAGCGGGCGGCCATCGTCCATCATCACCGCGACCTGGGCGTGCTGATCGCGCCGCTGCTGATCCTGTCGCTGACCACCGGCGCGGCGATGAACCTGAAGTGGTTCTCACAAGCCCTGCGCGAGCCGTTCTCGTCGGCGGCGGTGATGGAGAAGGCCTCGGCCGCGCCGAAGATCAAGGGCGGCAAGCTGGCCAAGGACCTGGACTGGACCCAGGTCATCGGCCAGGCCCAGGCCCGCTTCCCCGGCGCCGAGGTGCGGACCATCGGCCTGCCGGCCAAAGCGGGCGGGCTGATCGGCATCCGCCTGCGCCAACAGGCCGAGTGGCTGCCCAACGGCCGCAGCATGGCCTGGTTCGATCCGGCCACCGGCAAGATGGTCGGCAGCCGCGACGCCCAAGCCATGCCGCTGGGCTCGCGTATCGCCAATCTCGACTTCCCGCTGCACGCGGCCAAGGTCGGCGGTCTGCCCTATCGCCTGGTGATGACGGTCTCGGGCCTGACGATGACCCTGCTGGGCACGCTGGCGGTCGTGACCTTCTGGGGCAACCCGACGGGCGTGCCCAAGCGCAAGAGGCCCAAGGCGAAGGTCAAACCAGAGGCCGTCGCGGCCTAGGCGCACCGCGCACGAAAAAGGCCGGGAGGTTTCCCTCCCGGCCTTCGTCGTTTCGATCCTGACGGACCTTAGAACGTCTTCTTGATCGACACGTAGAATTGACGCGGCGCGGCCGGCAGGACCGTCATGGCTTCACCCTTGGTGTCGCTGTTGACGAAACCGCCCGAACCGATGGTCGAGATGTAGTCCTTGTCGGTCAGGTTGGTGACATTGGCCTGGACCTCGAAGCCCTTGCCCCAGCTGTCCTCGGCGAAGCGATAGCCCACCGTCAGGTCGGCGACCGTGGTCGAGGGGACTTCACCGCCGATGTTCTCGTAGGTGTAGTAACGCTTGTCGGTATAGGCCACGCCCAGCTTGCCGAAGAAGCCGGCCTGGTCGAACGCGATCTCGCCCTTGAAGATGTTCTTGGGCGTGTTGACCACGGTCTTGCCCTTGGTGCGGGCCTGCAGCTTGCCGTCCAGCGAGACGACGTCGTTGTCGTACTTGGAGTCGTTGTAGGTGTAGGCGCCGTACAGGCTCCAGGCGTCGGTGATGCGATAGGTGCCGGCCAGCTCGACGCCCTTGGTCTCGACCGAGCCGACGTTCGACAGCACCGGGGCGTTGCCCTGGATCGACGAACCCTGCTGCACCGCCAGGATGCGGTTGTCGAAGGCCACTTGATAGACGGCGGCCACGCCCTGGAAGCGGTCGGTGCGATAGCGCGCGCCGGCTTCGAAGGTCTTGGAGCTTTCCGGCTTCAGCTTGGTGGCGACGTAGTTGACGTTGTCCTGGTTCAGCGAGCTGAACGGACCCGAGGTGGCCGCCGAGACGTAGGCGCCCATGTTCTCGGTGTAGCCGCCGAAGATTTCGAAGTCAGGCGTGGCCTTCCAGACGAAGCCGGCCTGCGGCAGGAAGTTGTCCTTGCTCTGGATCTCGCCCGACAGCGGGTTGCCGACGACGGTGGTCACCGCGTTGGTCACCTTGATCGACTTGAAGCCGAAATTGATCTTGAAGGCGTCGCTGATCGTCCACTCGTCTTCCAGGTGGGCGACCGTGGTCTTGGTCTCGAAGCGGTACTGCCACTGGGTGAAGAACGGGTTCTCCTGGAAGTCCAGCGCGTCGCGCGAGGGCTTGGAGATCGTCTCGCCGTAGAAGCGGCGGGCCTGGTTGAAGTGGTTGATCTCGTGCCAGCCGCCGACGCCGATGCGGTGGGCGCCGATGTCGATCGTCAGGCCGCCGGTGATGCCGCCGCGGCTGATGTCGTACTCGGTGGTGCGGATCGACAGCGGGGCGGCGTCAGAGCCGGCCGTGCCGAAGCCCGGCGTCGCCGTGTAGGGCGTGTACCACAGGCCCTGGCCCTCGTTCTTGTGCTCGTAGGCGGTGACGTCCAGCTTGACGTGGTCGGTGATGTCCAGGTTCAGCTTGGCGCCGAACAGATCGTCGTCACGGATGCCGGCGCCGGCGTAGTAGGCGTCGTCCACGGTGGCGAACGGCGCGGGCAGGGCGGTCCCGGTCTGGTAGGCGCGGGCGGCGGCGATGGCCAGGGCCCAGTTCGGCTGGGTGTTGTCCCAGTTGCGGCCCAGGCGGCGGATCATGTCGAACGACAGGTCCTGGTAGTCCTGCTCACGGCGTTCCGAGCGGTGGTAGAAGCCGGTCAGGTCGCCGCGCTCGCCTAGCGGCATCACGACCTTCAGGTCGTACTGGCGCTGCTTCTGCTCGCCGCCGCCCTTCCACTTGTCGGCCTTCTGGTCGGCGATCGACAGGTAGCCGCGCAGGCCGCCCAGCTGCTCGATGGCGCCGGTTTCGAAACGGCCGAACACGCGGTGCATGCTGTCCGAGCCGCCGGTCAGGTCGATCTCGCCGCCCATCTTTTCCGACGGATCGCGCGAGAAGAACTGCAGCGTGCCGCCCAGGTTCGAGGTCGAGGCGGTGCCGAGGGCGCCCGCGCCCTGGGCCAGCTCGACGCGGCCGATGTTCTCGGTGGCGGTGGCGCGGCTGATGTGCAGGCCGTTGTGGTTGCCGTAGGTCATGTCGCCCAGCGGCACGCCGTCCAGGGTGAAGCCCAGCTGGTTCTGGTTGAAGCCACGGATCGAGATGCGGGTCGACCACTCGTACGCGCCGAAGGCGTCGGCCGACTGGAAGGTGACGCCCGGCAGCTTGTCGACGGCCTTCAGCGCGCTGGTGCCGGCGGCTTCCAGGCCGATGGCGTCGTCCTTCAGCGTCTGGACCTGGCGGCTCTGGCCTTGGCCGATGACGATGACGGCGTCGACTTCGGAAGCCTCGGCGGGCGCGGCGGCCGGGGCGGCGTCGGCGGCGGTTTCGGCGGCGAAGGCGTGGCCGGCGAAGAGGAGCGCGCTGATGGCGGCCCCCAGCATCAGGTGGTTTTTCATAAGCTTCTTTTCCCCTTGCCGACGCGGAGAGACGTCGACCTGGGAAGCTCGGCTAACAGCGGTCCACGACGGCGCGGCGACGGGAGCGTGTCGGCTGTCCGACAGTCACGCGACTAAACCATGACGGTAGCGCTATCGCGGATAGGACGATCCGACCCCGCCACGATTGCGCGAAGCGGCCTGGACCGCTATTTCAGCGGCCAATCCCCGAAACCCTCGTCCAGCGAGCACGCGAGCCCTCATGGCGCAGCAATACATTTTCCAGATGCAGGGCCTGACCAAGGCCTATCCCGGCGGCAAGAAGGTCTTCGAGAACATCTGGCTGTCCTTCTATTCCGACGCCAAGATCGGCGTGGTCGGCGTCAACGGCTCGGGTAAGTCGACCCTGCTGAAGGTCATGGCCGGCCTGGACAAGGAATTCTCGGGCGAGGCCAAGGCCGCCGACGGCATCAAGCGCGGCTACCTCCCGCAGGAGCCCGTGCTGGATCCGACCCTGGACGTCTGGGGCAACGTCATCGCCGACTGCGAAGAGAAGCAGATCTTCGACCGCTACAACGCGCTCGCGGCTCAGCTGGGTGAGGAATACACCGACGAGCTGATGGAGGAGATGACCAAGCTGCAGGAGGTCATCGACGCCAAGGACCTGTGGGACATCGATTCCAAGGTCGAGATGGCCATCAACGCCCTGCGTTGCCCGCCCAACGACGCCAGCATCGCCGACCTGTCGGGCGGTGAGAAGCGCCGCATCGCCCTGGCCCGCCTGCTGCTCAGCAAGCCAGACATGCTGCTGCTCGACGAACCGACCAACCACCTGGACGCCGAGTCGGTGGCCTGGCTGCAGCATCACCTGGAAGAGTTCCCGGGCTGCGTCATCCTGGTGACCCACGATCGTTACTTCCTGGATCAGGTCACCAAGTGGACCCTGGAACTGGATCGCGGCAAGGGCGTGCCCTACGAGGGCAACTACTCGGGCTGGCTGGAGCAGAAGCAAAAGCGCGTCGTCCAGGAGCAGTCGGAATCGGAAGCCCGCCAGCGCGCGCTCACCCGCGAACTGGAATGGGTCCGCAGCTCGCCCAAGGCCCGTCAGTCCAAGTCGAAGGCCCGTCTGGCGTCGTACGACGAGATGGTCGCCGCGCAGGAAAACGCCCGCGCCGCCCAGACCCAGGCCCACATCCAGATCCCGCCCGGCCCGCGCCTGGGCAGCCTGGTGCTCGAGGTCAACGGTCTCGAGAAGGAGTACGGCGACAAGGTGCTGTTCAAGGACCTGTCGTTCCGCCTGCCGCCGAACGGCATCGTCGGCGTCATCGGCCCGAACGGCGCCGGTAAGTCGACCCTGTTCAAGCTGATCACCGGCCGCGAGCAGCCCGACCAGGGCACGGTCAAGGTCGGCGAGACCGTCAAGCTCTCGTATGTCGACCAGTCGCGTGACGCCCTGGATCCGAACAAGACCATCTGGGAAGAGATCAGCGGCGGCACCGACGTGATGATCGTCGGCAAGCGCGAGATCAACAGCCGCGCTTACGTGGGCTCGTTCAACTTCAAGGGCGGCGACCAGCAGAAGAAGGTCGGCCTGCTGTCGGGCGGTGAGCGCAACCGCGTCCACCTGGCCAAGACCCTGGCCACCGGCGGCAACCTGCTGCTGCTCGACGAACCGACCAACGACCTGGACATCGAAACCCTGCAGGCCCTGGAAGAGGCGCTGGAAGAGTTCGCCGGCTGCGCCGTGGTCATCAGCCACGATCGCTGGTTCCTGGACCGCCTGGCGACCCACATCCTGGCCTTCGAAGGCGACAGCCACGTCGAATGGTTCGAGGGCAACTTCGAAATGTACGAAGAGGACAAGAAGCGCCGCCTGGGCGCCGACAGCCTCATCCCCAAGCGCATCAAGTTCCAGAAGTTCGCGCGCTAAGGCGCCGAACTTTCGGGCCTCGGATGAAGGGCGACGGCGCAGGCCGTCGCCCTTTTGCGTTCCGGCGTCAGTACGATTGACGAAACCTCGAATTTTAGGGCACAGCTGGGCTCAATTTTAGGTGGCGTTAGTGACTTTTGAGCCTGCGCCGCGATCCAAGCTCGGGGTCACGACATGGCGAATCTGACGGGTACGGCATTCAACGACACCCTGGTCAGCACCGCGGGCGATGATGTCCTGGACGGCGCCGGGGGCGTCGACACCGCCTACTACGGCAACGCGACCGCCGGCGTGACCGTGGACCTGACGATCTCAGGCCCTCAGGCCACAGGCGGGGCCGGTTCGGACACGCTGCTCAATATCGAGAACCTCACCGGCTCGGCCTTCAACGACAAGCTGACGGGCGACGGCGGCGCCAATCTGTTGAGCGGCGGCGGCGGCAACGACACGCTGCTGGGCGGCGGTGGTGACGACACCCTGCGCGGCGGCGCGGGGGATGACGTGCTCGATGGCGGCGCGGGCTATGACTATGCCGACTACAACGACGCCACGTCGGCGGTGACGGTCAGCCTGGCCGTGACGGGCTCCCAGACCACCGGCGGGTCGGGGCAGGACACCCTCAGCGGTATCGAAGGCCTGCTGGGCTCCGGCTTCGCCGACGTCCTGACCGGCGACAACGGCGCCAACAAGCTGTTCGGCGGCAATGGCAATGACACGCTGCGAGGCGGCGCGGGGGACGACACCCTGGACGGCGGCAATGGCGACAACATCCTCGACGGCGGGGATGGCTTCGACACCGCCGACTACAGCCAAATCTACTACAATCTGAGCGTCGACCTATCGCAAAGCACGGTCTTCATCATCTCGTCGGGGCGCGACACCCTGAGCAGCATCGAACGGATCGTCGGCGGCCTGGGATCCGACACGATGAAGGCGGGCGCCACGGGCGTAACGCTGGTCGGCGGCATGGGCCACGACAGCCTCTATAGCGGGGCTGGCGACGATACGCTGGACGGCGGCGACGGCGACGACCAGTTCTATCTGGGCGCGGGGGCCGACAAGGTCATCGGCGGCGCGGGCCGTGACACGATCAACTTCGTGGCGGACGCCACGGCTCTGAACATCGACCTGACCACGCTCTGGGCGACCGGCCAGTATGCTTCAGCGGGGCTCAGCATCACCGAGGTCGAAGTGCTGGGCCTGGTCACCGGCGGCGCGATGAATGACACGGTCGTCGTCGGCGAAGCCTACGTCAGCGCGACGACGCTGAACGGCGGCGGCGGCGCTGATCGTCTCACGGGCGGGGGCGGCAGCGACACCATCAATGGCGGCGACGGCGACGACGTCCTGACCGGGGGCGGCGGACGCGACTACATTACGGGCGGGGCCGGCGCCGACACGCTGAACGGCGGCGCGGGCGACGACGTCCTGATCATCGACGCCAGCGATCGCGCGATCGACGGCGGCGCGGGCGTGGACAGCCTGTCGTTCGAATGGGGAACGAACAACTACGGCGCGCAAGCCCTGAACATCGACCTGACCAACCTGTGGACGGGCGGCGCCGGCCTGATCAACGGCGCCGAGATCCGGGGCGTCGAGAAGATCGAGGCGTTCAACGGCAGCCAGATGGCCGATCGGGTGATCTGGGGGGCAGGGCCCGCCGACGGCTCGAACGGGCTCAGCGTGAGCCTGGGCGCCGGAGACGACTACGCCGTCGGCGGCGCGCTCGGCGACAACCTGAATGGCGATGCCGGTAACGACACGCTCTATGGCGGCGATGGCGGCGACTTCCTTTCGGGCGGCGAGGGTCTTGACTGGCTGTACGGCGGCAACGGCGACGACACCTTCTATGTCAGCTACAACGACACCATCGACGGCGGCGCGGGGCGCGACGTCCTGCGGGGCTTCAGCGGCGCGTCGGCCTGGAATATCGATCTGCGAGGCCTGTGGAGCGGCGGGGTCGGCACGGTCAATGGCGGCACGATCGCCAATGTCGAGGATACCTACGACATCTCCGGCTCCAACGACGCCGACACGATCATCGTCGGCGATGGGCTGGTCACCCAGATCACCTACTACTACGGCGAGATCATGGGCCGCGAGGCCTATAACGGCCTGATCCTGCGGGGCTACGCGGGCGACGACACGATCGTCGGCTCGGGCGGCGCCGACAAGATCTATGGCGG
Organism: Caulobacter sp. GW821-FHT12D05; assembly: GCF_058807295.1. Taxonomy (NCBI): domain Bacteria; kingdom Pseudomonadati; phylum Pseudomonadota; class Alphaproteobacteria; order Caulobacterales; family Caulobacteraceae; genus Caulobacter; species Caulobacter sp. GW821-FHT12D05. The sequence goes on along the minus strand of NZ_JBXAQO010000005.1, from coordinate 45,894 downwards.
CCTGGGCGCGGACAAGATCAGCGGCGGCGCGGGCGACGACACCATCGTCTTCGACGGCAAGGACACCGTCGACGGCGGGGCGGGGATCGACACCCTCGTGATCGGCGATTGGTACTCCCGATCCGGCGAAGCGCTGGACCTGGACATGACCGGCAATTGGGAGGGAACCGCCGGATCCAAGATCACCAATATCGAGCGGTTCTACGGCGGCTACGGCAGCGACTACAGCGACCGTATCGTCATCGGCGACAAGTACACGCTCAATGGGATCGAGATCTATGCCGGCTCCGGCGACGACGTCGTGGTGGGCACCGGGGTCGCCGATACGATCAACGGCGCCGACGGCGCGGACCAGCTGTCGGGCGGCGCGGGCGATGACGTCCTGAGCGGCTCCATCGGCAATGACTTCCTGGATGGCGGCGCCGGCAACGACACCGCCGTCTTCGACGGCAACGCCTCGGACTACAGCTGGACCCTCAATAGCGACGGGTCGCTGACCGTGCGGGACCTGCGCGATCCGGCCACCTACGCCTATGCCTATAGCGGCGTCGACACGCTGCGCGGCATCGAGGTGCTGCGCTTCTCGGACAAGTCGATCACCCTGGCCTCCCAGGCCGGCGTGACCCTGACCGGCACGGCGGGCGCGGACCAGCTGACGGGCGGCGCCTATGACGATGTGCTGAACGGCATGGGCGGCGACGACCTGCTGACCGGCGGCTTGGGCGACGACGTCCTGGACGGCGGCGACGGCACGGACATCGTCAGCTATGCCGGCGCGCTGGGGCCGGTGTTCATCCAGCTCCTCCTGTCGGGCCAGCAGAATACCGGCGCGGGCCTGGACAAGCTGATCTCCATCGAAGGGGTCATCGGCAGCGCCTATGCCGACAAGCTGTACGGTTCTCGTGGCGCCGACATCCTCAAGGGCGGCGCCGGCGACGACGTGATCTACGCCGACAACGGCGACGATACGGTCGATGGCGGCGACGGCTACGACACCGTCGAATTTAGCGGGTCCTCGACCAACTATTCCATGACCCAGTCGGCGGATGGCTCGTGGGTCGTCACCGACCAGAGCGGCCTGTTCCAATCGGGCCGCGACACGCTTTTCAATGTCGAAGCGCTGAAGTTCCAGGACCGGACGATCAACCTCAAGGACCCGGCGGGCGTCATTTCGGGTAGCGCGGGCGACGATGCGCTGCTGGGAACGCCGGGGAACGACATCTTCAAGGCTGGCGCCGGCAACGACTCCATCGCCAGCAGCGCGGGCGACGACACCTATGATGGCGGCGAGGGCAACGACCTCCTGGGCTTCAACAACGCCTCGCGCGGGATCACCGTCGACCTGGCCGTCTCGACGCCCCAGGAGACAGGCGAAGGTCGCGACACCTTCATCAGTATCGAGAGCATCATCGGCAGCCGGTTCAACGACGTTTTCCGCGGCACGGACGGCTACAACCAGCTCAACGGCGAGAACGGCGACGACCTGATCGAAGGTCGCGGGGGCGACGACAACCTCAGCGGCGGCGCCGGCAACGATGTGCTGCGCGGCGGGGCCGGCAACGACATCGTGTCTGGCGGATCCGGGGACGATCAGCTCTTCGGCGACGATGGCGACGACGCCATTGTTCTGTCGCCCGAGACGACGGGTGTGGGCGCGGGAAGCGACACCGTCGATGGCGGCGCCGGCTTCGACACCATCATGGCCCCGTTCTTCGACGGTGGCGTCGTCATCGACCTGGGCCGGACCGATCGGCAAATGATCGCCGAGGGCGCCTGGGTAACGCTCAAGAACGTCGAGAACCTGACCGGTTCGACAGCCTCGGACCGCCTGACCGGCGATGCTGGCAACAATGTCATCACCGGCTGGGAAGGCGACGACGTCATCGACGGCGGCAAGGGCGTCGATACGGTGGTGATGCGCGGGGCGAGCACCGACTTTACGGTCACCTGGACGGGCGATGGCTGGAAGATCGCCGATCGTCGCCCTTACGCGCCGCCGTCGTCACCTCAAAACTACGAGGGCGTCGATACGGTGCGGAACGTCGAATACATCAGCTACAGCGACAAGACCGTCGCGCTCGGCGATGGCATGATGTTCTTCGTCGGCAATATCCTGCGCAATACCGGGGGCGCGAGCGGCGTGCTGGCGAGCGACCTGTCGGCGCGGCTCGACAGCGGCGCCCTGACCCAGGCCGCCGCCGTGACCGAGATCATCAAGGCGGCCGGCGCCACGACCTCGGTGGCGACCCTGGCCTACGAGTTCTTCACCGGGAAGATCCCGGGCAGCGCCGGGATCGACTATCTGGTCTCGCCCACCGGCCCGAACGCCAACAACCTCAACAGCGCCTATTACCAGAGCTTCAATCTGGAGAACCGCTACATCAACTTCGCGGTGAACCTGGGCAAGAACGGCGAGGGCAAGGACGCTTTCCTGGCCAAGTACGGGTCGCTGAGCTTCGTCGACGCCACGCGCGAGGCCTACAAGACCATCTTCGGCGCCGCGCCTTCGGACACCCAGATCCACGCGATGATCGACACGCGCGTCGACTACTTCGCGACCTATGGCGGCGACGGGCGTGAAGGCATCGGCACCAAGGCGGCGATGGTCGGCTGGCTGCTGGCGGAGGCGCAGAAGGCCGACCTGGGCGTCATGGTGCGCTCCAATGACGCCTGGCTGGCGGACCTGGCCGACGGCTCGGCCCCGTTCACGATCGACATCCTCGATCCCGCCAAGGGCTACTACAAGGCCGACTTCGTCTTCGGCGGCGGGTGACCACCGGGACGGCCAGGCCGTCCCGGGTCATCAAGGCTACTTCGGTTCGGTCGGGGGCACGCCCGGCGCGCCCGGAACCGGCTGGTTCGGCAGGGTCGGGTCGCCCGTCTGCGGCGTGGCGTTGATCGGCGGGGTCACCGGCAGGCTGGGCGGCGCGGCGCTGGGCGTCGGGTTCACGGCGGTGTCGGGCATCGGCGTCGTCGCCGGATCGCTGGCCGTGGCCGGGGCGGTCGCGGACGTATCCGCCGACATGCCGGTCGAGGCCTGGCCCGCCCACCAGTCCTTGCTGGCCCGCGTCTTGGCGGAGGCCTTGGTGTAGGCGTTCAGTTGATCATAGGGGATCGGCTGCTTGGGGCCGGCCATGGTGGTCGAGGCCTTCTGGGCGGCGAGGGCCTCGCCGCCGGCGACCAGCAGCGAAAGCGCCGCGGCCGCGGCGAGCGTCTTGGTCAACATCGGGGTTTCTCCAGACCTGGAAGCGCCGTTGTGGCGCCGCTAGCAAAACCCGCTGGAACGCCGGTTGTTCACAGCTCTGCCGTGGCCAGGGGGAACCGCCACGCTTTGGCCGGGTTCTTGGCGGGATGTTTCACATCGTCGGGAGGGGGCTGGCGATCGGCCAAGCCTCTGCTTAGCTCTGGATAAGCGCTCCCAGAAGAGTAGCCTCAAGTCCGCAAGACGACTGTCCCGCCAAGGAGACATGCATGCCGCAAACGGCCGCCGACAAGCCCCACATCCTGCTCTCGCACGAGATGCTGCTGCCCCTGCAGCCGCTGCTGGAGGGCGCCTACACGGTGCATCGGCTGTGGGACTATCCCGACAGGATGGCCTTCCTGGACGGTCCGGGGCGACGGGTGCGAGCCATCGTCCATGCCGGCGAGTTCGCGCTGTCGCGCGACATGCTTTCGGAGATGTCGCAGCTGGGCCTGATCGCCTGCGTCAGCGTCGGTTATGACGGCGTCGACGTGCCGTGGTGCAAGGCGCACGGCATCGCCGTGACCCACTCGACGGGCCTCAACGCCGCCGACGTCGCCGATCACGCGGTGGGCCTGGTCCTGGCCGCCTGGCGCGGCATCGTCGAGGGCGACCATCGCCTGCGCTCGGGTCACTGGACCCACGCCGAGCGCATGGCCCCGCGTCACGGCCTGCGCGGCCGCAAGGTCGGCATCGTCGGCCTGGGCTATATCGGCGAGGCGGTGGCCGCGCGCCTGCGGGCCTTCGAAATGAAGATCGCCTGGTGGGGGCCGCGCCCCAAGGACACCGACTATCCCCGCGCCGACAGCCTGCTGGCCCTGGCTCGCGACAGCGACGTGCTGGTGGTCTGCTCGCGTTCGGACGCCTCGAACCATCACCTGATCAACAAGGCCGTCATCGAGGCCGTCGGGCCGCAGGGCCTGATCGTCAATGTCGCGCGCGGCGCGCTGATCGACGAGGACGCCCTGATCGAGGCCCTGAAGGCCGGTACGCTGGGCATGGCGGCGCTGGACGTCTACGCGCAGGAGCCGACCCCGGCCGCGCGCTGGGTGGGCGTGCCCCACACCGTGCTGACTCCGCACACGGCCGGCGCGACGCTGGACAGCATCCCGGCCATGGTCAGCCTGACCCTGGAGAACCTGCGCCGCTACTTCCACGGCGAACCCCTGGCCACGCCGGTCGCGGCCTGAGGCGCATGAGGGCTCTTGTGCTCGGCGGCGTGGTCGCCCTCGCATCGGCTGCTGCGGTGCTGGCGGCTGGCCAGGTTGCGCCGCCGCCGGGCGACTACCGCATCGATTCCGAGACGACCATGACCGTGCGCTCAGGGCCGATGGTCATGAAGAGCGTCCAGCGCCTGGACGGCGCAACCGGCGCGGCGACCGTGGAGCAGACCGGTCCCGACGGCGCGGTGACGACCCAGTCCTATCCGGGGCAGGGCCGCCACCACTGGTGCGTGAAGGGGCCTGGCGCGCCGCCGCCCGTCCCGTCGAACTGCATGACCCGGACCTTCCACGCCTTGCCCGGCGGCGGCTCGACCTACCAGACGGCCTGTTCGGGCGGGCAACTGATTTCCGACAACTTCCGCAAGCTGGCGGACGGGCGTTGGGAGCGGACGTTCCAGACCCGCCAGGCCCCGATGGGCGGCGCGCCAGTTCCCGCCCAGACCAATGCCGCCATGGCCCCGGTGATCGCCCAGATCGAAGAAGCCATCCGCTCCGGTCCGCCGGAAGAGCGCGAGGCCGCCAAGCAGCAACTGGCCGCGCTGAAGGCCAGCCTGGGCGGCGGCGCGGTTCCCGGCAACGAGACGGTGATCGAGAGTCGCGAGATCTGGACCAAGGTCTCGGAGACCTGTGGCTAGGCCGGAAACGGCGCCGCGAACCCCTCCGGCGCCAGCCGCAGGCCATTCGCCAGCAGGCTGACGGTTCGGTAGAAGCCGGCCAGCATCATCAGCTCGATCCGGGCCTCTTCGCTGAAGGCTTGCTCCAGGCGCGCCCAAAGCGCGTCGTCGATGTCGGCGCGGGCGTGGACGGCGTCGCAGAAGCTGATCAGCAACGCCTCATGCGGTCCCCAGCAGGGCGCGATCCCCGGCGCGGCGGTGGCCGCCAACTGCTCGGCGTCGAGGCCGGCTGCGCCCGCGAAGATCGCCGCGTGCACGCCCCACTCATAGCCGCAGCCGTTGAGGGCGCAGGTGCGGTGGATGACGATCTCGCGCTCGCGCAGGGTCAAATGGCCGGGGTCGAGCAGGCCGCCGCCGGTGAAGCGGCTGAACAGGCGCTCGTCGCGGGCCAGGGTGCGGAACAACGACAGCGGTTGGTCGCCGGGCGTCTTCAGCTGTTCCAGCGTACGGGCGACGCTGGGCGGGTAGGGGGCCTTAGCGGGTTCGATCCTCGGCGACATAGCAAATCCTCCGTGCTACAAATTTTGTAACATGGAAAATTCCGATGACGCTACAAAAAATGAAGCACCTTTGCCCGGGCGCGCCGTTCGCGGCTCGGAGACCGGCAAGCCGATCATGGCGGCGCTGGACCTCTTGGGCCGTCGCGGGGCGCTGCGGATCGTCTGGGAGCTGCGCGAGGGCCGGGTGCTGACCTTCCGCGCTTTGCAGGCGGCGGCCGAACTGCCGCCCGGCACGCTGAACACCCGGCTCTCAGAATTGCGCGCCGCCGACATCGTGGCAGCCGAGGGTGGCTATCGCTTGAGCCCACGCGGGGCCGAGCTGATCGCCGCTCTTTGGCCGCTGATGGCTTGGTCCGAGGCCTGGGCCAGCGACCTAGGCGAAGGCGTCGGCTAGGTCCGACGAGGGCTTCAGCACATTGCCCGGCGAGGCGAACAGGTTGGTGGCGAAGGCGATCGACAGGCCAAGGTCCGGATAGATCACCAGGCTGGCGCGGGACCCTTCGTCCGAACCGGCGTGGTGCCAGCGCGGGCGGCCCTTGTCGTCCGTATCGATGCGCCAGCCCAGGCCCAGCGGCGGCATGGCGCCGGTCTTCTCGGTCATGGGCGTAAACAGCAGGGCGCGCTCGGCCTTGGTGATCTTGCTGTCCAGGTGCGCCGCGCCGAAGCGGGCCATGTCCGAGGGCGTCATGATCAGCCCGCCAGCCGCCCACTTGTAGGCCGGATTGTCGCGCCGCGAATTGGCCAGGCCCTCCTGGGCGAGCGGATAACCCAGGCTCTTGTAGAGCTTGGCGTCGGTGTAGCCGCTGACCCGGCCCGGCTTGATGGCGAAGCTGTCGTCGCTGTCCAGGCTGGTCAGGCCGAAGGGCGCGCCGACCTCGGCCTTCAGCAGCGCGACGAAGGGCTGCTTGGCGGCGGTCTCCATGACGATCGAGGCCAGGGTGTAGCCGTACGAGGAATAAGCGACCTTGGTCCCGACCGGCGCGATCAGCGGGTCGTTGATGAAGATGTCCAGAATCTCGCGATTGGACGGATAGGCGCGCTGGCCGATCGGACCGCCGGGCGCCTTGGCGCCCAGGTCGCGCTGGAGGTCGTAGTGGCGGATGCCGGCGCGGTGGGTGAACAGCTGGCGCAGCGTGGTCTGGCGGTGCTGGGCGGGCAGGTCGGGCAGCCAGCGCGTGATCGGCGCGTCCAGGTCGAGGACGCCGCGCGAGACCAGGCGAGCGGCGGCTGTGGCGGTGACGACCTTGCTGACTGAGCCCAAGCCGAAGCGATGGGCGGGGGTCGTGGCGACGTCTAGCTGGAGGTCGGCTTTGCCCAGGGCCTTGAACCAGAGCACGCCGCCGGGCCGGGCGACCGCTAGGGACAGAGCCGGTGCGGTGTTGGCGACCAGCAACTGCTGGGCAATGGCGTCGGCGGTCTTGTTCTCGGCGGCGAGAGCCGGCGTGGCGGCCAGGGCCGCGCCGCCCAGCAGCAGTTGGCGACGGTCGAAGGGCATGGGTGATCTCCGAAGCATGGGCGCGCGTCATCGGCGGGAGACGAAGGGTCTCTCGGCTGGATGAGCGAGGTTGGTGAGTGTGGTTAGGTCAGGCGCAGGTCAGGCGCGCGGCGGCTGAGCCACCAGACCGGCGCGAGGCAGACCAGGGGAACCAGCCAGCCGTCCGACCAGGCCAACGGCCAATCCCTGCCGAGGTCGGCGATGGCGACGATCAGGCCGCCGGTGAGGGCCATTGCCAGCAGCGGCAAGGCGTCGGGCCGGCGTCGGACCAGCAGCACCGCTCCGGCTGCTAGTAGCACGGCGACCACCGGCAAGACGGCCAGCTGCGTCGTCGGATAGGTCTGGAAGAACCGCAGGTTCGCGGCCGTGCCGGGTCCCGAGCCGAGGTCCTGCGGGGTGATCCCCGGCGTGGCCTTGACCGCGACCATCAGCGCTGTGGCGACGCCGTAACTGCCGGCCCAGATCAGGGCGGCGGCTGCCAGGGTCCAGCGGGTGAGGCGGGCCAGGGTCAGGGTCTCGAGCGCCCGCTGGCCGTAGCTGGCCCAGACGCCGCCCAGCGCGAACAGGATGGCGACCGGGGGATCGGGGATGTAGGCCAGCTCGGCCTGCATGGCGCGCATCCAGTCGCGGCGGGCCGGCGGCATGACCTTCAGGGCGTGGTCGAGCAGGCGGATGGCGAGCGGGCTCATGCGGGCTGGACCTCCAGGCCGGACGGATCGGGACGGGGCAGGGCGTTGGCGGCGGCCAGGCCCTGGGCCGTGAGGCGATAGGCGTGGCGCGGCGGGCGGCCGGGTTGCTGCGGCTCGCGCCACTCGGCCTCCAGCAGGCCCTGGTCGGACAGGCGCATCAGCAGCGGATAGAGGGTGCCGGACTTCAGGCCCGTCTCCTTGGAAAGGTCGTAGCCGTAACGCCACGCCTGCGGCTGGGCCATCAGGGCTTCCAGCACGGCGCGGGTCTGCGGGGAGGCGGCTCGAGTCCGGGTCATATGTGCAGACTATATATGTAGAGTTATGAGTCAATCGACATATGTAGACTTATTGTCGAGGTGCGGGCTTCGCGCTGCCGCAGCCTCTGCTAAGGTGCCCTCGGGGCTGAGGGAGCAGGCGATGGCCAAGGTGCTGGGTTTGGGCGGGGTTTTCTTCAAGGCTGAGGATCCGGCCGCGCTACGCGACTGGTACGCCCGGGTGCTGGGCTTCGACATTCATTCGTGGGGCGGGGCGATCTTCAAGCAGCCCAAGACCACGACCAACTGGTCGCCGTTCGCCGCCGACACCCAATATTTCGCACCGTCGGCCGCGCCGTTCATGATCAATTTCATAGTCGATGATATCGACGGCGTGCTGGCCAAGGCCGCCGCCGAGGGCGTCGAGTCGCTGGGCCAGCAGGACGAAGGCGGCATGGGCCGTTTCGCCTGGCTTCTGGATCCCGCAGGGGTCAAGATTGAGCTCTGGGAGCCCGCTAAGCCTGAAGCTGGGGCATAATATCCTCTTGCCAAATCGGACATAAAGATATCTTTATGTCCCTATGAAGCTAACCGCCGAACAGGTCGTCGAGGTGCTGCGCGCCGCCGGCGAGTCCACGCGACTGCGGCTCCTGGCCCTGCTGGCGGCCGAGGAGCTGTCGGTGCTGGAGCTGTGCCGCATCCTCGACCAGAGCCAGCCGCGCGTGTCGCGGCACCTGAAGCTGCTGGCCGAGGCCGGCCTGGTTGAGCGCTTTCCCGACGGAGCCTGGGTGTTCTATCGCCTGGCCGCCAAGTCGGCGGGCCGCTTCCTGGTCGAGCAGGCCCTGGACCTGATCGACGACACCGATCCCGTCGTGCGCCTGGACGCCGACAAGCTGGCCGCCGTCCGCGCCGAGCGCTCGACCGACGCCCAGGCCTATTTCGCTCGCAACGCCGCGCGCTGGAACGAGATCCGCTCGCTGTATGTCGACGAGGCCGAGGTCGAGGCCGCGATCCTGCGCGCGACCGGCGAGGGGCCGTTCGACGAACTGGTCGACCTGGGCGCCGGCGCGGGCCGCATGCTGACCCTGCTGGGCAAGCGCGCCGCCAACGCCCTGGGCCTGGACCTGTCGCAGCAGATGCTGAACATCGCCCGCGACGAGGTCGCCAAGGCGGGCCTGGTCAGCTGCGAGCTGCGCCACGGCGACATCTTCCGTACCGGCCTGCCGGGCGGCTGCGCCGACCTGGTGACCGTGCACCAGGTGCTGCACTACCTGTCGGACCCCGCCAACGCCGTGACCGAGGCCGCGCGGCTGGTCACGCCCGGCGGGCTGCTGCTGATCGCCGACTTCGCCCCGCACGACCATGAGTTCCTGCGCGAGGTGCACCAGCACCGCCGCCTGGGCTTCGACGACGTCGAGATCGTCACCTGGCTGCAGGCCGCCGGTCTGCAGCTGGAAAGCAATATCGCCCTGCCGCCGGCTACGGATGAGGGCCTGACCGTGAAGATCTGGACGGCGCGCCGTCCCGGTCTGGCTAACGCCGCGAGGAACGCCGCATGACCCTTCCGCCCACCCGCCGCGTGATCGGTCCCGTCGCCCGCGCCGGTGAACGCACCGGCCGTCCGCGCGTGTCGTTCGAGTTCTTCCCGCCCAAGACGCCGCAGATGGAAGAGAACCTGTGGCAGGCGATCACCCGCCTGGCGCCGCTGGATCCGGCCTTCGTCTCGGTGACCTACGGCGCCGGCGGCTCGACCCGCGAGCGCACGCACCGCACCGTCAAGCGCATCCTGGACGAGACCAGCCTCAAGCCCGCCGCCCACCTGACCTGCGTCGGCGCCAGCCGCGAGGAAGTGGACGAAGTGATCCGCGAATACTGGGAAACCGGTGTCCGCCACATCGTCTCGCTGCGCGGAGACCCGCCGCCGACCGAGGGCGGCATCGGCGGGGTCTATGTGCCGCGCGCCGACGGCTACGCCAACGCCACCGAGCTGACCAAGGCCATCCGCGGCGTCGCGCCGTTCGAGGTGCTGGTCGGAGTCTATCCCGAGAAGCATCCGGAAAGCCCGTCGCTGGAGCACGACATCGACGTGCTGAAGCAGAAGGTCGACGCCGGCGCGACGCGGGGCATCAGCCAGTTCTTCTTCGATCTGGACGCCTTCCTGCGCTACGTCGACAAGGTCCGCGCGGCTGGGATCACCATCCCGATCCTGCCGGGGATCATGCCGGTGACCAACTTCAACGGCCTGAAGAAGATGTCGGCCGCCTGCGGCACGGCGATCCCGGGCTGGCTGGCCAACCTGTTCGAAGGCCTGGACGACGACGCCGAGACCCGCCGCCTGATCGCCTGCTCGGTCGCCGCCGAGATGTGCGCCAAGCTGCAGGAGCAGGGCTTCGAGGACTTCCACTTCTACACCCTGAACCGGGCTGACCTCGTCTACGCCATCTGCCGTGTGCTGGGCGTGCGCGAGACCGCTCCGGCTCCTGCGGAGGCTGCGGCATGAAGCGCGTCCTGATCTCCCTGGCCTTCGCCCTGGCGGCTGTCGCGTCACCGGCTCTAGCCGACGACAACAGCAACTGGGTCAAGCCGATCAAGCCGTACCGCGTGGTCGGCAACATCTATTATGTCGGCTCCGAAGGCCTGTCGGCCTGGCTGATCACCTCGTCGGAAGGCCACGTTCTGCTGGACGGCGGTCCGTCGGCCGAGGGCGGCAAGCTGATCGAGCGCAGCATCCAGCAGCTGGGCTTCCAGCTGGCCGACGTGAAGGTGCTGATCAACAGCCACGCCCACTACGACCACGCCGGCGGCATCGCCCAGCTGAAGGCCGACATCCCGACCGCCAAGGTCTGGGCCTCACGCCTGGACGAGCCGGCCCTGGAGAAGGGCCAACACTTCGGTGACAACGACAACGGCCTGACGCCCTTTCCGGCGGTCAAGGTCGACAAGGGTTTCGGCGACGGCCAGAAGCTGAAGGTCGGCGAGACGACCCTGGTCGCCCACCTGACGCCCGGCCACACCGTCGGCTGCACCACCTGGACCATGGCGGTGACCGAGAAGGGCCGGCCGCTGAACGTGACCTTCCCATGCTCGCTGTCGGTGGCCGGCAACCACCTGGTCGGTAACAAGACCCACCGCAACATCGTGGCGGATTATCGCGCAAGCTTCGCGGCCATGCGCGCTATCCCGACCGACGTCGTGCTGCCCAGCCACGAGGAGCAGGGCGAGCTGCTGGCCAAGCGCCAGAAGCTGCTGCGCGGCGACCCGAACGCCTTTATCGACCCCACCGAACTCTCCCGTTTCGTCGACGGCTACGAGACCCGGTTCAACCAGGAACTGGCGCGCCAGCAGGCCGCCAATCCGGGAGCCAAGCGATGACCGACCTTTCCATCCGCGCCAATCGGGTGGCTGCCCTCAAGGCCGCCGCCAAGCAGAAGATCCTGATCCTGGACGGCTCCTGGGGCGTGATGTTCCAGAAGAAGGGTCTGTCGGAGGTCGACTACCGCGCCGATCGTTTCGCCGACTACAACGGCCAGATGAAGGGCAATAACGACATCCTGTGCCTGACCCGGCCGGATCTCGTGGCCGAACTTCACGACGCCTATTTCGCCGCCGGCGCCGACATCTCCGAGACCAACACCTTCTCGGGCACCACCATCGCCCAGGCCGACTATCACCTGGGCGAGCAGGACGTCTGGGACATCAATTTCGAGGGCGCCAAGATCGGCCGCTCGGTCGCCGACCGCTGGAACGCCGAGAACCCCGCGTCGCCGAAGTTCATCGCCGGCTCGATCGGCCCGCTGAACGTCATGCTGTCGATGTCGTCGGACGTGAACGATCCGGGCGCGCGCAAGGTGACCTTCGACCAGGTCTATGAGGCTTACCGCCAGCAGGTGGATGCGCTGTACAAGGGCGGCGTCGATCTCTTCCTGATCGAAACGATCACCGACACCCTGAACTGCAAGGCCGCCATCAAGGCCATCCTCGACCTGCGCGACGAGGGCCATGAAGAGCTGCCGATCTGGATCAGCGGCACCATCACCGACCGCTCGGGCCGCACCCTGTCGGGCCAGACGGCTGAGGCGTTCTGGAACAGCATCAAGCACTGCAAGCCGTTCGCCGTGGGCTTCAACTGCGCCCTGGGCGCGGACCTGATGCGCCCGCACATCGCCGAGATGGCCCGTATCGCCGACACCCTGGTCGCGGCCTATCCCAACGCCGGCCTGCCCAACGCCATGGGCCAGTACGACGAGGAGCCGCACGAGACCGGCCACGCCCTGCACGAATGGGCCAAGGACGGCCTCGTCAACATCCTGGGCGGCTGCTGCGGCACCACGCCGGACCACATTCGTCACGTCGCCGATGAAGTGCGCGGCGTCACCCCTCGTCAGATCCCCGAGCGTCCCAAGGCCATGCGCCTGGCGGGCCTCGAACCGTTCGAGTTGGCTTAAGTCATCGGCGCTTCCGCCATCTCCCTTCCCCTTTGATGGGGAAGGGGTAGGGGATTGGGTGACAGCGCTTCAGAATAGAACGCCGTGGTTGGACTGACCGCCGCGTCACCCCACCCCAACCCCTCCCCATCGAGGGGAGGGGCGAATTGTTTGGACCGACCATGAGACCCGTCTTCGTCAACATCGGTGAGCGCACCAACGTCACCGGCTCGGCCAAGTTCAAGAAGCTGATCGTCGAGGGGAACTACCCCGAGGCGCTGTCGGTCGCGCGTCAGCAGGTCGAGGCCGGCGCCCAGGTCATCGACGTCAACATGGACGAGGGCCTGCTCGACTCCAAGCAGGCGATGATCACCTACCTGAACCTGATGGCGGCCGAGCCCGACATCGCGCGGGTGCCGGTGATGATCGACAGCTCCAAGTGGGAGGTGATCGAGGCCGGGCTGAAGTGCGTCCAGGGCAAGGCGATCGTCAATTCGATCTCGATGAAGGAAGGCGAGGACAAGTTCATCGAGCAGGCCAAGCTGTGCCTGCGCTACGGCGCGGCCGTGGTGGTGATGGCCTTCGACGAGGTCGGCCAGGCCGACACCGCCGCCCGCAAGATCGAGATCTGCGAGAAGGCCTACAACATCCTGGTCGACAAGGTGGGTTTCCCGCCCGAGGACATCATCTTCGATCCCAACATCTTCGCCGTGGCGACGGGGATCGAGGAGCACGACAACTACGCCGTCGACTTCATCGAGGGCACGCGCGAGATCAAGAAGCGCTGCCCCTACGCCCGGATTTCGGGCGGGGTGTCGAACGTGTCGTTCAGCTTCCGCGGCAACGAGCCGGTGCGCCGGGCGATCCACTCGGTGTTCCTGTACCACGCCATCGAGGCGGGTATGGATATGGGCATCGTCAACGCCGGCGACCTGCCGGTCTATGACGCCCTGGACCCCGAACTGCGCGAGGCCGTCGAGGACGTGATCCTCAACCGTCCGCAGCGGACCAACGTCTCCAACACCGAGCGCCTGGTCGACATGGCCCCGCGCTACAAGGGCGAGAAGGGCCAGGTCCAGACCGCCAACCTGGCCTGGCGCGAAGGCACGGTGAACGAGCGCATCACCCACGCTTTGGTCCACGGCATCACCGAGTTCATCAACGAGGACACCGAAGAGGCGCGCCTGTCGGTCGAACGGCCGCTGCACGTCATCGAAGGCCACCTGATGGACGGCATGAACGTGGTCGGCGACCTGTTCGGCTCGGGCAAGATGTTCCTGCCGCAGGTGGTGAAGTCGGCTCGTGTCATGAAGCAGGCCGTGGCCTGGCTGGAGCCGTTCATGGAGGCCGAGAAGGCCGGCAAGCCGCGCGAGCAGGCCGGCCGCATCCTGATGGCCACGGTGAAGGGCGACGTCCACGACATCGGCAAGAACATCGTCGGCGTCGTGCTGCAGTGTAACAACTACGAGGTCATCGACCTGGGCGTCATGGTCCCGGCCGACCGCATCCTGGACGAGGCCAAGAAGCACAACGTCGACATGATCGGCCTGTCGGGCCTGATCACGCCCTCGCTGGACGAGATGGTGTTCGTCGCCGCCGAGATGGAGCGCCAGGGCTTCACCATCCCGCTGCTGATCGGCGGCGCCACCACCAGCCGCACCCACACGGCGGTCAAGATCGAGCCGGCCTATCACAAGGGCTCGACCACCTATGTGCTGGACGCCAGCCGGGCGGTGGGCGTGGTGTCGGGCCTCTTGTCGCCGACCGAGCGCGACCGCCTGCAGGCCGAGACGCGCACCGAATATGTCCGCATCCGCGAGCAGTACGCCCGGGGCCAGACGGCCAAGGCCCGGACCAGCATCGTCGACGCCCGCAAGAAGAAGTTCGCCATCGACTGGGACGGCTATGTCCCGCCCAAGCCGGCCTTCATCGGCGCGCGGACTTTCGAGCCCACGCTCGACGAGCTGGTGCCCTTCATCGACTGGTCGCCGTTCTTCGCCAGCTGGGAGCTGATCGGCCGCTTCCCGCAGATCCTGGAAGACGACGTGGTCGGCCAGGCCGCCACCGACCTCTATCGCGAAGCCCGCGAGATGCTCGACAAGGTGCTGGCCGAGAAGTGGTTCGGGGCCAAGGGCGTGATCGGCTTCTGGCCGGCCCAGGCCGACGGCGACGACATCGTGCTCTACACCGACGACACCCGCACGACCGAGCTGTCGCGCCTGTTCACCCTGCGCCAGCAGATGGACAAGGGGGCCAGCAAGCAGAACGTCGCCCTGTCGGACTTCGTCGCGCCGATCGGTCAGGGCGGCGACTATGTCGGCGGCTTCGCCGTCACCGCCGGCCATGGCGAGGACGAGATCGTCAAAAAGTTCAAGGACGCCGGCGACGACTACAGCGCCATCATGGCCTCGGCCCTGGCCGACCGCCTGGCGGAAGCCTTCGCCGAGTGGCTCCACTACAAGGCCCGTGTCGAGCTGTGGGGCTATGCGCCCGAAGAGGCGGCCGACACCGACGTGATGATCGCCGAGAAGTACCAGGGCATCCGCCCCGCGCCCGGCTATCCGGCCCAGCCCGACCACACCGAGAAGGGCACGCTGTTCCAGCTGCTGGACGCGGAAGCCGCCACCGGGCTGAAGCTGACCGAGAGCTACGCCATGACCCCCGGCGCGGCGGTCTCGGGGCTCTATTTCAGCCATCCGCAGTCGCACTATTTCGGCGTCGGCAAGGTCGACGCCGACCAGGTCGAGGACTACGCCCGCCGCAAGGGCTGGGACATGGCCTATGCCGAGAAGTGGCTGTCGCCGATCCTCAACTACGACCCGGCGGCGCGGGCTAGGGACGCGGCGGCCTGATTTGACCCGCTTCCGTACGCGGAGGCGGGTCGGGCGTGCCATTTTGAGGCGAAACGCCCTGCTATCTAGAGTTTATTTCGCTTAACCTCTGGCTGTTTTCTTGCAGCGACCCGTCCACATCCATTGAGGACGAGGTCTGAGATGTCTGATTTTGCGCGACTGGCGAGCTTCGAAGGTCGAGGCCCGCGCTCCACGTTCTGGTGGGCCACGGCCGGCGCGACGCTGGTTGGGCTGGCCCCGGTGTCCAGCGAAGGTCTGCTGAGCCTGGTGGGCCTGCCCAACTGGCATCCGCTGGCGGTGTTTGAAGGGCCCGAGGCGGGCTGGGCGGTCTGGCAACAGGCGATCAGCGCGGCCTATTGGGTCGCCCTCGTCGCGACGACCTGGCTGTTGCTGGCGGCGCTGGTCCGCCGCTGCCACGATCGCAACCGCGGCGGCGCCTTCCTGCTGGTCGGGCTGATCCCGGTGGTGCAGCTCTGGACCTTCGTCGAACTAGGTCTGCTGCCGGGTTCACCCGAGGAGAACGACTACGGCTGGCCGGACGAGGCAGCGGCCGAGCCGTTGGACATGCAACAGGTCGTGCCGACGCCCTATGTCGTGTCTCAGCAGCCCGAAGCTGTCGAGAGCTCTTTCGCTTAGGATCGGTTCGCCCTGTCGCGGAGGGGCTAGTCGCCATCTAAGGTTGACCCTGCCGTAAATTCCCACGAGGCTCGCCCTCGTCCGCAAGCTTGGCGGGCGAGGGCCTTCGAGGAGTTTCATGGACGGGACCGCTACGCCGGTGTCGACGCCGGCCGCCGGCGAGACGCTGACCTTCGGCCAGACGATCGAGCCCAAGGCCTTCATTGGTCTTTCGCTGAAGAACGGCCTGCTCAACGTCGTTACGCTGACGCTGTACCGCTTCTGGGGCAAGACCGAGGTGCGCCGCCGGGTGTGGTCGCACGTCACCCTGAACGGCGAGCCGTTCGAATATACCGGCAAGGGCAAGGAGCTGTTCCTTGGCTTCCTGCTGGCCACGCTGTTCATCGGCGTGCCGTACCTGGCGCTGGTGCTGGCGATCCAGTTCGTCAGCCCGCTGTTCACCCTGCTGCTGATCCCGGTCTACATCGCCGCCTTCGTGCTGATCGGCATGGCGATCTTCATGACCTATCGCTACATGGCCAGCCGCACGATCTGGCGCGGCGTACGGTTCCATCTGCGCGGCAAGGCTGGCAGCTACGGCTGGACCTATCTGGGTTATGCGCTGCTCACCGGCGTCACGTTCGGGTGGTTCGCCCCGGCCATGACCATGCGACTGGCCGAGCGCATCTGGGGCGGCATGAGCTATGGCGACCAGCCGATCACCTGGAAGCGCGCCAACAGCCAGAACCTGTACGGCCCGTTCGCCATCGCGTGGGTCGTCGGCATGATCGGTTACTTCGCCATGATCGGCGTGATCATCGCGATGGTCTCGACGCGCATGCAGACGCCCGGTGGGCCGTCCAGCGTCACCTTCATCCTGCAGATCTACGCCATGGCCTTCGTCTACGCCCTGGTCGTGGTGATCGCCTCGGCCGCCTATCACGCCGCCGTGCTGCGTGAGATCGCCGCCTCGATCCATGTCGGCGAGGCCAACCTGGCCTTGGACGTCAAGACCGGCGCCCTGCTGGGCCTGACCCTGACCAACCTGCTGATCCTGGTGTTCACCCTGGGCTTCCTGCAGCCCGTGGCCATGGCGCGATCGGCGAAGTTCCTGATCCAGCGCCTGACCAGCGCGGGCCTGGCCCCGCTGTCGGATGCCCGCCAGGCGCCGCGCGGACCCAAGACCGGCGAGGGCCTGGCCGACGCCTTCGACGTCTCGCCCTTCTGAGGCGGAACATGCAGGGGCAGCTGCATGACGGCCGCACGGCGCGGCCCTGGTCGGTGACGATCGGGGTCGAGGGCGGCCGCGTTGTCGCGCGAGCGGTCGAGGATCCTTCCGTCGGCCTCGACTGGCCGCTGCGCGAGGTGCGCGAGACCCTGCGTTCTGACGGCCGCTACAGCCTGTCGCGCGGCGACGAGGACGCCCGGCTGATCGTGGAGGCGGAAGGCTGGCGCGCCCTGGCCGGTCGCTCGCACGGCGAGATCAAGCGGCGTGGTCGAGGTCGGGAATGGGCCCTGGTCGGCGGCCTTATCGGCGCGGGCCTGGCCGTGGCGGCGGTGGTCTTCATCGGCGTGCCGATGGCCGCCGGACCCCTGGCCCGGCATACCCCGCCCGAGCTGGAAGCCCGCTTCGGCGTCAGCATGGAAAAGCAGCTGACCGTGCCGTTCCGGCCCTGCAAGACCGATACGGAAGCCGCGGCGCTGCTCGACGACCTGGGCCAGCGCCTGGGCAAGGCGGCCGACGCGCCGTTCCCGATCCGCGTGCGGGCCATCCGCGCGCCGTTCGTCAACGCCTTCGCCCTGCCGGGCGGCACGATCCTGGTCACCGGCCGGCTGATCGAGGAGGCGAGGGGCCCCGACGAGCTGGCCGCCGTTCTGGCCCACGAGATCGCCCACGTCGAGCGCCGCCACGTCATGCAGGCCGCCTGGCGCTCGATGGGCGCGGGCCTGTTGCTGGACGCCGTAGTCGGCGGCGGCAGCGGGGCGGGGCAGCAACTGGTCGTCCTGGCCGGCGGTTTCGCCGATCACCGCTTCAGCCGCACGCTGGAGGCCGAGGCCGACGATCGGGCCATCCAGATCCTGCATGCCGAGCACATCTCGACCCGAGGCATGGCCGATTTCTTCGATCGCCTGGCCAATCGCGGCGACGATCCGCGCCTGCGCCAGGCCGCCGAGTGGTTCCAGACCCACCCCGACACGGCCGGTCGCGCCGACAAGGCCAAGCGGGCGATCCGGCCCGGCCAGCCGTCCATGTCCGACCGCGATTGGGCCGTTCTGGACCGGGTGTGTCGAGCAGCCGACGCGCCAAAACCCAAATCGCGTAACGCCGTGCGATAATTTGTCCACAGGCCCGTCCGGGTAAGGACTTCCGCAACCGTTCGCAGGGACGATGCCGCTTCCTCCAGGGGAGTGGGATGGACCGCAGGAACATCGAGCTGAAGATCTTTGGCCTGATCGCCGGCATGGCGGCGGGCATGATCCTGCTTGCCGGTGTCGCCCTGACCGTCGCCACCCGCCACGCCGACGTCCGCGAGCGCCAGTACGAGCAGACCCTGGTCGGCAACGGCCTGCGCCAGCGCGGCAAGGAAATCCAGACCGCCCTCAATCCCTACGTCATCTGGGACGAGGCGATCATCAAGCTGGACAACCAGTTCGACCAGGCCTGGGCCAGCCAGAACATCGGCGCCTCGCTGGGCGGGGCGCTGGGCTACAAGGTCGTCTACGTGCTCGACGCCGACGGGCGGCCGCTGTACGGCCACGTCAACGGCAAGGACGTCGCGCCCGACACCTACGCCCGCTATGCGGCGCCGACCGCACCGCTGATCGCCGCCATCCGCAAGATCGAGACCGATCCCAAGAAGGTCGCGCAGCTGCGCGCCGTGCACAAAAGCCGCGTGGAGCTGATCGGCAATGAGCCGGTGCTGATCACCGTCTCGCTGGTCCGTCCCGACCTGAAGGCCAAGACCCGCAGCGCGCGGGCGCCGTTGCTGGTGACCGGCATCCCGGTGGCCAACAGCGTGATCAAGACCTTCTCGGATCGCTTCCTGCTGCACGACGCCCATATCGAGGTGGTCGCGGCCGACAAGGTCCATACCAGCGCCGCCCAGGCCATCCTGGGCAAGTCCGCCGACGGTCGCCGCATCACCCTGCGCTGGACCCCGCGCCAGCCGGGCGAGGAGCTGCTGAAGTCGGCCACGCCGATGCTGGTCACCGCCATCCTGGCCGCCGTGATCGGTTCGTTGCTGCTGTTCCGCATCACCCGCCGCGCCGCCAAGAAGCTGCTGCTCAGCGAGGCCGAGGCCAAGCACCTGTCGCTGCACGATCCGCTGACGGGCCTGGCCAATCGCACCCTGTTCACCGACCGCCTGGTCCACGCCCACGCCCTGCTGCGCCGCAAGCCGGGGCACCTGGCGGTGCTGTGCATCGACCTGGATCGGTTCAAGGAGGTCAACGACAACTACGGCCACGACGCCGGCGACCAGCTGATCCGCGAGGTCGCTCGCCGCCTGAAGCAGATCTGCCGCGAGACCGACACCATCTGCCGCCTGGGCGGCGACGAGTTCGCCATCATCCAGCCCGACACCAATCCCGCCGGCGTGGCCACCCTGGCCCAGCGCGTGGTCGAGGGCCTGTCGGGCGAGGTCGACCTGACCATCGGCCGCGCCGAGCTGTCGTGTTCGGTGGGCGTGGCGGTGGTTTCCGACGGCGACCAGGGCCAGGCCGAGCTGCTGCGCCAGGCCGACGTGGCCCTGTACCGCGCCAAGGAAGGCGGCCGGGGCCGCTTCTGCTTCTTCGAGCCCGAGATGGACTCGGCTTTGCGCCTGCGAAAGGGCCTGGAGCGCGATCTGCGCACCGCGATCGAGAGCGAGGCCCTGACCGTGGCCTACCAGCCCCTGACCGATGCGCGCGGCGCGATGGTCGGGGTCGAGGCCCTGGCCCGCTGGCATCATCCCGAGCGCGGCGACATCTCGCCGGCCATCTTCATCCCCCTGGCCGAGGCCTGCGGTCTGATCGGCCAGATCGGCGCGGCCGTGTTCCGCCGCGCCTGCTACGACAGCCTGCGCTGGTCGGGCCTGGAGGTGTCGGTCAACGTCTCGGCCCTGCAGCTGTCCAGCCCCGGCTTCGTCGACGAGATGGTCGCCACCCTGGCCGAGACCGGCGCCCGCGCTGACGTCTTCATGCTGGAGATCACCGAGACGGCCCTGCTCAAGGACAGCGACGGCGTCCACGAGGCCCTGCGCCGCCTCAAGCGGCTGGGCTTCCGCCTGGCCTTGGACGACTTCGGCACCGGCTATGCCTCGCTGGCCTATCTGCGCCGCCACCCGATCGACAAACTGAAGATCGACCGCTCGTTCGTCTCCAGCCTGCCGGGCAACAGCGAGAGCATGGCCGTCGCTTCGGCCATCGTCAGCCTGGCCAAGTCGCTGGGCCTGAAGACCACCGCCGAGGGCGTCGAGACCGAAGGCCAGTTCGAGGCCCTGATCAAGTTGGGTGTCACCGAGTTCCAGGGCTTCCTGCTGGGCCGCCCGATGCCGGCCGACGCGATCGCCGGCGTGCGCGAGACGGTGCGGACTCGCTGATCGGGCAAGGCGTCAGTCGGGCTGTTGCGCACCGTGCTTGATCCGCACGATCTCAACGAACCTGGCTCGAACCCGATAGCGGATGACATAGGGCGGGATGGCCACGAACTCGCGCACACTGCCGCGAACATGCCGGCCTCGGTGAGGGTGGTCGCCGAGGCTTTCCACCGCCGCGACTAGGCGCAAGGCGAACCGTTGAGCCGCGAGCGGCGCTACCTGTCCGATGTAGGCGCGGATACTCTCTAGGTCGCGCTCCGACCGAGCCGACCAGATAACGTTCAACGGTCTTTGGAAGGCGCGGGCAGTTCGTCGGGGGAGCCCCACGATAGAAGCCATGCCTTCATGCGCTCGTGAGTCACGACACGGCCGGCGTCAAGATCGGCCACGCCCTCGGCGTCTGCCGCTGCATCCGCGAGGTCATCGACATCAAAGATAGACGGTTCGGGCTTCATGCTACGACCTTAACACGAGGGAGAAGTCCAGGGGAGAGGCGCCGCTAGGGGGAGGATTGCTAAGCTCTCAACCCCGCCGCATCCTCCCCCCAACGACATAAGGGAGGGGACGATGGAACGGTCAGGCGTTAGCCGCCGGGCTCTGGGTGCGCTTGCACTTGGAGGCGCCGCCGTGGGGCTTTCGGGTTGTGAGGGGGCTCACGAGACCGACCTGAAACCCAAGAGCCGGCAGTTCCCCAAGGACTTCGTCTGGGGCGTGGCCACCGCCGCCTTCCAGACCGAGGGTTCGCAGACCGCCGACGGGCGCGGGCCCAGCGTGTGGGACGTGTTCGAGAAGGTCCCCGGCCACGTCAAAGATGGCTCGGACGCCACGGTCGCCACCGACAGCTATCGCCGTTTCCAGGAGGACGTCGACACGATGGCCTCGATGTCGCTGAACGCGTCGCGTTTCTCGATCAGCTGGTCGCGGATCCTGCCCAGCGGGGAGGGGGCGGTGAACGCCACCGGTCTCGACCACTACTCGAAACTGGTCGACGCCCTGCTGGAGAAGGGCATCGCGCCGTATGCGACGCTGTTCCACTGGGACTTGCCGCAGGGGCTGCAAGCCAAGGGCGGCTGGGCCAATCGCGACACCGCGCTGCGCTTCGCCGACTACGCCCACGCCCTGGTTGAGAAGCTGGGCGATCGGCTGAAGAACTACATCATCCTCAACGAGGCCGCCGTGCATGCCGTCTTCGGCCATGTGCTGGGCGAGCATGCGCCGGGACTCAAGGACATCAACCTGCTGGGCAAGGTCGTCCACCACATGAACCTGGGGCAGGGCCTGGCGATGCAGGCCCTGAGGGCCGGGGCGAGCGGGCTGAACGTCGGCACGACCATGGCGCTGCAGCCCTGCCGGCCGGCGGGCGGGCCATGGGCGATCTGGAACCGCCTGGCCTCGGACGGGCTGGACGCCCTGTGGAACAAGGCCTGGCTGGATCCGCTGTTTCGCGGGACCTACCCCAAGGAGATGGACGACTTCCTGAAGGGCGTCGTGCGGGACGGCGACCTGAAGACGGTCAAGCAGCCGGTCGATTTCCTGGGCGTGAACTACTACGCGCCGGCCTATGTGCGGCTGGACCTGAATTCGCCCAGCAAGATCGCCCCGGCCAATCCGCCCAAGGGCGCGGAGCTGGACGCCTTCGGCCGCCACATCGACCCGTCGGGCCTGTTCGAGGTGCTGGACCGCGTGCGCCGCGAGTACGGTGCGCCGAAGATGCTGGTGACCGAGAACGGTTGCTCGGATCCGTTCGGCAGCCGGCCGGCGATCCTGAAGGACGACTTCCGCATCGCCTATCTGCGTCGCCACCTGGAGGCGGTGCTGGCCGCCCGCGAGGCCGGCTGCGACGTGCGCGGCTATTTCGAATGGACCCTGATCGACAACTTCGAGTGGGACCTGGGCTACACCTCGAAGTTCGGCCTGGTGGCGATGGACCGCAAGACCGGGGTCAGGACGCCCAAGGCGTCCTGCCAATGGTATTCGAAGCTGGCCGCCAGCGGGTTGCTGCCGGCCAGCTGAGCCTTAGTCCTTCTTGCAGATCAGCACGTCGCGACCGCCGCGCTTGGCGGGGACCAGGCTGCCGGCGCAGGGGACGGGATTGACCGGGTCGACGATGATCTCGTCGCCGCCGATCGGGGCCAGCTTCTTGGCGGCCGGCGCCGGGGCAGGCTTGGTCTCGGCCTTCACGGTCTTGGCCGGAGCGGGCTTCGCCGCCGCCGGCTTGGCGGGCGCGACGGCCTTGGCGGGTTCAGGCTTGGGCGGCGCGACGGGCGCAGGCGCGGGCGGAGCCGCTTCGGCGACCGGCGCAGGAGCCTCCGGCGCGGGCTGCGGGGCCTGGGTCGCAGCCGAGCCGGCATTGTAGTTCAGCGCCTTGCCCAGGATGCTGGACTTCATCTCCAGGGTCTTGGCGCGCTTTTCGCAGTCGCCGGGCGGGCTCCAGCTCATCCACATCTGGGCCAGGCGGGCCTTGTCGACCGTGTCGGAGCCCTGCCAGATCGCCGCGCCGCGCTTCACCTGCGCGCCGCCATATTCCGAGATCGGGCGCGGGCTGGCCTTCTCGGCCGCCGTGATCGCCGACGAGAAGGTCTTGAGGTCCTTCTGGGCCTGGGTGCGCATCTCCGGATAGGTCTTCAGCGAGGCGGCCACGCCGTCGGGACCCGGGAACGCCTTCTCGATGCGCGTCACCTCCGGCATCACGCGGTCGTAGAGATTGGCGTAGCCGCCCAGGGCGCCGTAGCACCAGGCCACATAGCCATATTCGTCGGTCGGCGGAGCATTGGGGCCCTGGGCCGTTTGGCCGTCCTGGGCCAGGAGCGCGAGAGCAAGAAAGAGGGCGTTCGCCATGCGGGCGGAGGTCCTTTTTGAAATACGAAGCGTAGTGACTAGAGCATTTCGGACCCGAATGGGACCGTAGCGTGGCCGTTTCCCGCCAAGCGGAGCCATAACGAGCAAGTCCGCCAATGGCTCCGCCTTCAGGGTCACCTTAAGGGCTCAGACGTTTCGCCGCATTGCGGGAAAGTCATGTGAACGATCATTCTCATTGTGCTAGAAGCATCGTGACGAGGTGATCCGGTTCGCCCTTTCACGCGTATTTCTTCCATCCGCCGCTGGATTCGAGGCGCTTCATGAGCTTCTGGCGCAATATCGCGAGCATCGCCGCCCGTCGCCTGGACCTGGCCGACTGCACCGAATGTCCGGGCGGCCTGCCGGGCGAGGACCCGGCGTTCTCGACCGCGGTCACCGCGCTGGGGGCCAAGCTGGCCAAGGTCGACGGCCGCGCCGACGGCAGCGAGTTCCAGGCCTTCACCGAGGTGTTCCAGCCCGACCCGGCGTCGGAGCCCAACATCCATCGGCTGTACGACCTGGCCCGCCAGACCACCCACGGCTTCGAGAGCTACGCCAAGCGCCTGGCTAAGCGTTATTCCAGCTGCCCGCAGCTGCTGGAGGACGTGGTCGACGGCCTGTTCCACATCGCCAAGTCGGACGGCGTGGTGACCCAGGACGAGTTGGACTATCTGGAGCGGGTCTCGGACCTGTTCGGCATGTCGCCGCTGTCGTTCCGCCGCCTGCGCGCCACCCACCTGGGCGTCGGCAAGGACGATCCCTACGCCATCCTGGAAGTGCCGGCCGACGCCGACGACGCCACGGTGCGCAAGGCCTGGAAGATCGCCCTCTCGAACGCTCACCCTGACCGCGCCCGCGCCCGGGGCCTGCCGGCCGACTTCATCGCCCTGGCCGAGAGCAAGGCCGCCGCCATCAACGCCGCCTTCACGACCGTGATGCGCGAGCGTCGGGAACTGGGGCTGGCCGCGGCGGGTTGACGAGACAATCTGTCTCGCCGGACCGTCACCCTAAGGACGGGAAAAGGCTTTTCATCCGAGCCCGGCGGGTGTTCAGTTGCTATTCAGCGCTTGTGAACCAACTTCGTTGACCATGAGCGTGCGTACGAAAGGATCCCGATGAGCACCGTCGATGCTTCGCCCCTGCGGAACCTGGCCTGGATCGCCGGCGCCCTGGCGACGTCGGTCGCGGTGGTGGTCGGAGCGGTCCTGGCGGTGGTCTTCGCGGCGACCGTGGTGGTCGTGGGTTTCATCGGCAGCGCGCTGTTCGGCATCGCCGCCTTCGCCCTGCGTGGCCGCAAGGCCAAGCCCAAGGCCGAGGACGGCCTGATCGAAGCCCGCAATGTCGGCGGCCACTCGTGGGTGGCGTACGGCTGGAACGAGCGGCCGTAATCTGCGCCTGCATGGCGTATGCGCCATAGGCCGGATCGGCCGATCACTTTGCAAAGAAACCGCACCGTACGCGGACTAGCCTAGTCCTCCAGATTGCTGGGGGAGGCGCGGCCTATGCGGGCGAGAGGTTCCATCATCATCGGGGCGGCGCTGGCCTTCGTGCTTTGCGGCGACGCCATCGGTCAGACCGCCAAGCCTGAATTTCTCGTCCAGCTGAAGCCCGTGCGTGACGGAGGTCCGCTGGTGACGGCCATCGAGGTCAAGTCCGAGGTCCGTGGCGTCGCGAACGCCGATGCGTTCAGCCTGACCGCGCCGGTGAACTACGCCGGCAATCCCGGCATCGCCGATCGGGTCGAGGGCCTGGTGCTGCGCGACCGCGAGGGCGTAGTGCCGCTGACGGTGCAGGACGACCCGGCCAATCCCGGCGGCTTTCCGTACTTCCGCCACTGGCGCGCCCAGCGAGCGGTGAGCTTCCCCGCCACGATCAGTTATCGCGCCAAGGTCACGCCCGACGGCGGCCCGCCCGGACCGCCGTTCAGCATCCGCCAGAGCGCCGGCGGCGTCAGCGGCAGCGGCGCGGGTTTCCTGGTCCTGCCCGAGGGCGTGAGGACCACCGTCAGCAAGGTGACGTGGGACCTCGGTGACCTGCCGGTCACCTCGATCGCCAGCGCCACCTTCGGCGACGGCAAGAGCTTCGAACTGAAGGGACCGCCGCAAGCCCTCTATCAGGGCTGGTATCTGGCTGGTCCCGCCGGGCGCTATCCCGCGACCGGAGGGGACGACCACGGCTTCAGCGCCACCTGGCTGGGAGAGCCGCCCTACGACGCGGCCGCCGAGATGGCCTGGGCGGGCAAGGCCTACACCTGGCTGGGCAAGTTCTTCGGCTATCTGGATCCGCCGCCGCGCTACCGGGTCTTCATCCGGGCCGTGCCGCCGCCGAACGCGGGCGGGACCGCCCTGGGCGCTTCGTTCATGACCGCGCCCCGGCCCAGCGCCAAGACGACCTCCTCGCGCAGCACCTTCATGCACGAGATGATCCACATGTGGGTCGGCGGCATCGATGCGCCGCAAGGCGTGTCCAGCTGGTTCAGCGAAGGCCTGACCAGCTACTACACGCGGCTGCTGTCGCTGCGGGCCGGCTACATCACCGCCGACGACTATGCCCGCGACGTCAATGCGGCGATGAAGGCCTATTACGCCAGCCCGGCCCTCAACATGAGCGCCGAGGCGATCACCAAGGTCGGCTTCACCGATAACCGGGCGCGCGAGATGCCCTATGCGCGCGGCGCCTACTACTTCGCCGACCTGGACGCCCGCATCCGGGCCAAGTCGGGCGGCACGCGCAAGCTGGACGACCTGATGCTGCCGCTGTTCGCCCGTCGCCAGAAGGGCGAGCGCTTCGACCACGAGGCCTGGATCGCCCTGGTGACCAAGGAGCTGGGTCCCGAGGCCGAGCAGGAGTTCAAGGCCGTGATCCTGGGCGGCGAGACGCTGCAGGCCAGCGACAACGCCTTCGGTCCTTGCCTGAAGCGAGAGGCCCGAACCTATGACGCGCCGGGCGGCAAGACCGTGCAGGGCTACGCCTGGGTGCGTGATCCGTCAGTGTCGGAGGCGGCCTGCCAGGCCTGGTGAGGTCGCCTTCCCGAACGTCGCGCTTGCCCCGCGCCGCCAACCGTCCCATGCTCGCTTTCAAACAAACGTTGGGAGGTCAGCATGATCGGTGTCGTTGCGGTTCTGAAGGTCCAGCCGGACAAGTCGGCGGATTTCGAGGCGGTGTTCCTGGATCTGCAGAACAAGGTGAAGGCCAACGAGCCGGGCTGCCTCGTCTACCAGCTGACCAAGTCCAAGACCGAGGCGGGCGTCTACAAGGTGCTGGAGCTCTACGCCTCCGAGGACGCGTTGAAGCACCACGGCGGGACCGACTATTTCAAGGCCGCCGGCGCGGCGATGGGGCCGTTCATGGCCGGTCGTCCCGAGATCGAATATCTGGACGCCGTGGAGTAGGCGGCGATGGATCTGGCCTTCTCGCCCGAGGACCTGGCGTTCCAGCAGGAGGTCCGCGACTGGATCGCGACCGCCTATGACGACGGCCTGAAAAAACAGCTCAGCCAGTCCAAGAATGGCTATCTGGACAAGGCCGGCCAGGTGGCCTGGCAGAAGAAGCTGGCGGATCGTGGTTGGGCGGCGCCCGACTGGCCCGTCGAGCTGGGCGGGGCGGGCTTCTCGCCGTCGCAGCGCTACATCTTCAACATGGAAATGAGCCTGGCCGGCGTGCCGACCTCGTCGCCGATGGGGCTGAAGATGGTCGCGCCGGTGATCATGGCGTTCGGCTCCGACGCCCAGAAGGCCCAGCACCTGCCGCCGATCCTGAAGTCCGACATCTGGTGGTGTCAGGGCTATTCGGAGCCGGGGTCGGGCTCGGACCTGGCGTCCCTGCAGATGAAGGCCGAGCGCGACGGCGACGACTATGTCCTGAACGGCTCGAAGATCTGGACCACCCACGCCCAGTGGGCTGACTGGATGTTCTGCCTGGTGCGCACCTCGTCCGAGGGCAAACCGCAGGAGGGCATCTCGTTCCTACTGCTGCGCATGGACACGCCGGGCATCCAGATCAAGCCGCTGGTCACCCTGGACGGTCCGCCCGACGGTGAGCAGGAGATCAACCAGGTCTTCTTCGACAATGTCCGGGTGCCGGTCGCCAACCGCATCGGCGAGGAGAACAAGGGCTGGACCTACGCCAAGTACCTGCTCGAGTTCGAACGGGGCAACGCCTATGCGCCGGGCCTGATGAACGCGCTGAAGAAGGTCAAGCGCATCGCGGCGCTGGAGTTGGCCGATGACGGCGGGCGGCTGATCGACGACCGGGACTTCCGCGAGAAGATCGCCAATCTTGAGATCCAGGTGGCGGCGCTGAACGCCACCGAACTGCGGATCTTCTCGTCCCGCACCGCCGGCAAGGCGATTGGCCCGGCGTCCTCGATGCTGAAATGCGTGGGGTCGGAGCACCAGCAGGCGATTACCGAGCTGACGCTGGAAGCCGTCGGGACCTACGCCGCGCCGTTCGTCGAGGATCCCTGGTCCAAGAGCAACGAACTGCGGGCGGGGCCGGACTACGCGGCGCCTGCCGCGCCGGCCTATTTCAACTATCGCAAGGCGTCGATCTACGCGGGGTCGAACGAGATCCAGCGAAACATCATGGCGAAGATGGTGCTGGGGCTTTGAGGCCCCAGTATTTCTAACTAGCCTCAGATCCGAACAAGTGTTTGGATCGCGCGCAACACATCCTGTTTCGGAAATTCCCCATGTCGCTCGACGCCCTGTTCAAGCCGTTCGAATTCAAGTCGCTGAAGCTGCCCAACCGGACGGTGATGGCGCCGATGACGCGGTCGTTCTCGCCGGGCGGCGTGGCCACCGACGATGTCGCCGCCTATTACCGCCGCCGGGCGGAAGGGCAGGTGGGCCTGATCGTCACCGAGGGCACGGGCGTGGCCCGTCCCGCCTCGCTGAACGACGCCAACGTGCCGCGCTTCCACGGCGACGCCGAGCTGGCCGCCTGGAAGAAGGTGGTCGAGGAAGTCCACGCCGCTGGCGGCCTGATCGCCCCGCAGCTGTGGCATGTGGGTTCGGCCAAGGGCACCGCGAACCTGGGCAAGGTCGACAGCCCGTCGGGCATCTCCAAGGCCGGCGGTGGCCAGTTCACCGAACCGATGACCGATGAGGACGTCGCCGACACGATTGCCGCCTTCGCCACGGCCGCCGCCGACGCCAAGCGCCTGGGCTTCGACGCCATCGAGCTGCACGGCGCCCACGGCTACCTGATCGACCAGTTCTTCTGGAACGGCACCAACGTCCGCGACGACCACTTCGGCGGTCCGAGCATCGCTGAGCGCAGCAAGTTCGCCGCCGAGATCCTCAAGGCCGTCCGCGCCGCCGTGGGCCCCGACTATCCGGTGATCATCCGCCTGTCGCAGTGGAAGCAGCAGGACTATGCGGTCAAGAACGCCGAGACGCCGCAACTGCTGGAAGCCTGGCTGCAGCCGCTGGCCGATGCCGGGGCCGACATCTTCCACTGCTCGCAGCGCCGCTTCTGGGAGCCGGAGTTCGAGGGCAGTGATCTGAACTTCGCCGGCTGGGCCAAAAAGCTGACGG
The DNA here is from genome assembly GCF_058807295.1 of Caulobacter sp. GW821-FHT12D05. NCBI lineage: Bacteria > Pseudomonadati > Pseudomonadota > Alphaproteobacteria > Caulobacterales > Caulobacteraceae > Caulobacter > Caulobacter sp. GW821-FHT12D05. The sequence goes on along the minus strand of NZ_JBXAQO010000005.1, from coordinate 16,975 downwards.
GCGCCCCGACCATCACGGTGGGCTCGGTGGGCCTGTCGGGCGAGTTCATCGCCGCGTTCGGCGGGGAGGGCAGCCAGCCCGCCTCGATCGACGGCCTGCTGGAGCGCCTGGAGCGTGGCGAGTTCGACCTGGTCGGCGTCGGCCGCGCCCTGCTGCAGGATCCGGAGTGGGTCGTGAAGATCCGTGACGGCCGCCAGGACGAACTGCAGAACTTCGAACGCGCGGCGCTCGGTACGCTGTACTAGATACCCCCTGTTCCGGGGCTGTCCGTAGTGACGGCCCCGGACCATCGTCGCCCCCGAACTTCAGAGGGAGGCGACGATGACCTGGATGCCGTACGTGGCGGGCCTGCTGGCGCTTCTGGCCATGGCCCTGCTGATCGCCGGGACGTTTTTGCGAGAAGAATAAGACCCTCCCCCCGTGGGGGAGGCGGCCGAAGGCCGGAGGGGGAAGAGCGGGCGATCCGGCTTCTTCCCCCTCCGTCGGCTTTGCCGACACCTCCCCCGCTAGGGGGAGGATCTATTTCGCTTCTACGCGATCGTGGTGACCAGCCCGCCTTCGACCTTCAGCGACGCGCCGTTGGTGGCCGACGACAGCGGGCTGGCGACATAGGCCACCAGGCTGCCGATCTCTTCCGGCTCGATCATCCGCTGCAGCAGCGACGCCGAGCGGTGCTTCTCGAAGAACTCGGCTTCATGCTCGGCCGTCGTGCCGTCCGGATTGGTCGAGACGCTTTTCAGGAAGTCGGCGATGGCTTCGGCGCGGGTCGGGCCGGGCAGGACGGAGTTGACCGTGACGCCGGTGCCCTTGGTGGCCTGGGCCATGCCGCGGGCGACGGCCAGTTGGGCGCTCTTGGTCATGCCGTAGTGGACCATCTCGCCAGGCGTCGCGAGACCCGACTCCGACGAGATGAAGATCACCCGGCCCCAGTTGCGCTCCAGCATGCCGGGGAAGTAGCCGCGCGACAGGCGCACGCCGCTCATCACGTTGACGTCGAACAGCTTCAGCCAGTCCTCGTCCGGGATGTCGGCGAAGGCCTTCATCTCGTAGATGCCCAGGTTGTTGACCAGGATGTCGACCGAGGGGACGGCCTTGAGAATCTGCGCGGCGCCGTCGGCGGTGGCCGCGTCGGCCAGCACACCCTTGGCCTTGCCGCCGATGGCCTTCACGGCCTGGTCGAGCTTGTCCTGGGTGCGGCCGGTGACGAACACCGTGGCGCCTTCGTTGGCCAGGGCCGTGGCGATCGCCAGGCCGATGCCGCCGGTCGCGCCGGTCACCAGCGCGGTCTTGTCGTTCAGTTTCAGGTCCATCGCTGGGCTCCGTTGTTTGACGGAGCTTCAGATGGGCCCGCCACGGCGGCAGACTATGCCGTGGCGGGGACCAGGACTTGTGAATTCAGGTCATCATTTCAGGCGTTGAAGTTCAGCTTCAGCCCCGGACGCGGCCAACGGGCCTTGTAGAGCTTCCCCGTTCCCGAGGCGGTGATCCAGGCGTCGCGCATGTCGTCGCCGCCAAAGCAGATGTTGGTCACGATCACGTCCGGGAAGGCGTAGTGCTCGGTCGAGCCGTCCGGGTCGAAGGCGGTGATGCCGCCGTTGATGATGGTCGCCACGCAGACCTTGCCGCCGGCCTCGACGGCCAGGCTGTCCAGCAGCTGATAGCCCGGCAGGTTGCAGACGACGTTGCCCGGCATCAGCGGCAGAGGATCGGCCAGCACGCCGGGTGAGGCCACATCGAACGACCACAGCCGCCCCAGCATGGTGTCGGCCATGTAGACGGTCTTCTCGTCGGGCGAGAGGCCCACGCCGTTGGGCGAGACGAAGTGGTCGCGCCAGCGGACGATCTTCGAGCCGTCGGGCAGGGCGTAGTACAGCGCGCCGTACTTCTTGCCGTCCGGCGTGGAGCAGCCGTGGTCGGTGAACCAGAAGCCGCCCTGCTTGTCGAAGACCAGATCGTTGGGACCGACGAGCTTCTTGCCGTCGCACTCGATGTAGAGGGTCGTGATCGCGCCGGACTTGAGGTCCACCCGCTGGATATAGCCGCCCTCGTGGCTGGGCGGGGTAGGGCCGGGGATGTTCAGGCCATTGGCCTCGAAGAAGGCGAAGCTGCCGCCGTTGTTGGTGACATAGATCGCCCCGTCCGGGCCGATCGCCGCGCCGTTGGGGCCGCCGCCGGTCTCGGCCACGGTCTCCTTGCGGCCGTCGGGCCAGACCCGCGTCAGGCGCTGGCCCTGGATCTCGGTGAGGATCACCGAGCCGTCGGCCATGGCCACGGGGCCTTCGGGGAATTGCAGGCCGTCGGCGACCAGCTGGATGTCCATCGCGTCTCTCCCTCGAGCGCCTCTGGTGGGCGATGAGGTAACTATAAACGCCTGTTTGAACCTGGCGAGGGTTCCGTTCGGCCAACCGTGTCGCGCGGGCCACAGCCGCGCCGCGTGTGCAAGAACAGTGTTCGCGGGGCTTGCCCTGAGCCTGAGAGTCGTGGGATCAGCACGCCCTCATCACCGCTCCAGGAGCCGATCCGCCGCATGAAACTCGCCGCCGCACAGACCAACGCACCGCCGAAGGCGGGTTGGCGCGCGCCGTCGAATTCGCGCCGCCGCCGATCCGCTTCCCGCCCCCTGCGCACCTACCGCTAGCCGCGGCCGCTCCGGCCGCCGCCGGAGCTCTTAGATGACCGTCCAGTCTCTCGCGAGTTCGACCCTGGTCGCCTCGCCCCTGCTGCGCCTGATCGCGCCGCCCTATGCCGAGGTGTTGGCCGCCCTGTGGCCCGCGCCCCACGCGCCGTTCGTCACCGCGACGGCCGCGCGCCGTCACCTGATCTGCCTGATGCTGGCCGCCGAGCCTCTCGGCGGTCCGCCGATCGACGTCACCCGCCTGATGGACCTGCCGATGCGCAAGGCCATCCGCCTGGCGCTGGAGGACGTCGCCCCCGAGGGTCTGCGCCGGGCGCTCGAACACCTGGGCGAGATCGCCTGGGCGCCCGAGGACTATCGCGCGCTGGTCCATCTGCTGGTCGACCCCGCGCCGGCCAAGACCCTGCGCCACGCCGAGGCCATCACGCCGGACCTGGTCCGCGCGCTGACGGCCTTGCCCAAGGATCTGCGTGAGATCGGCGGCGTCGCCCTGCGCGTCACCCCGGCCCAGGCCGCGCTGTTGGCCGAAGCCCACGCGGTGCTGACCAAGCGCCTGACGCCGGACCTGCTGGCCCAGCGGATCGCGGCCTGGGGCCACGTCCCCACGCCCAAGGCCTTGTTTGCTTTGGTCGCCGAGGACTTCCGCCGCGAACTGCCGCCGCCGCCCCATCCGGGCACCGAGCGTCTACGGCCGCTGGAGACGGTGGCCGCCATCCGCGACGCCGCCCGCCGTTACCGCAACTGCCTGGCCAACTATGTAGACCACGCCGTCGACCAGCAGAGCGCGATCTACGAGTGGCTGCCCGCGCCGGGGGCGGTGGTCGAGCTGACGCCCGACGCCTTCTTCGGCTGGCGGCTGGACCAGGCGCGGCTGGAGAACAACAAGTCGGTCGACGAAGCCACCCGCGAGGTCATCGTCGCCGAGCTGCGCGGCATGGGCGTGCACGTGGGCCGCAGCGCCTGGCAGATCCGCCGGGCCCTGGAGCGCGCCGCCTCGCCGAAGTTCGAGCTGGAGACCGTCGACGCGGCGATCGCCGACTACTTCACCGACGACTGAGCCGCCCGGACGGTTTCGACCGGCTGGGCGGTGAAGCGGGCCACCGCCGCCAGCAGCGCATCCCGGACGATCGGCTTGGCCACGTGGCCGTCCATGCCGGCGGCCAGGCAGCGGGCGACCTGCTCGGGCATGGCGTCGGCGCTGAGCGCCAGGATCGGCGTCTCGCGGGCGGGACCGCTCATGGCGCGGATGGCGCGGGTGGCGGCCAGGCCGTCCATGTCGGGCATGTGGACGTCCATCAGGATCAGGTCGAAGGCCTCTTCGTGCGCCAGGGCGACGGCCTCGGCCCCGCCCTCGGCGGTGACCACCTCGTGGCCGCCCAGGACCAGCAGGGCGTGGCCCAGCTCACGATTGACCGGATGATCGTCGACCAGCAGCACCCGCGCGCCGCGCGTGTTGCTCGCCTCGGGCAGGGCGATCTCGGCGACGGGCAGGGCCTGCGCCGCCTCGACGGGCAGGTCGACCCAGAAGCATGAGCCGCGGCCCGGCGCGCTCTCGACGCCGATCTCGCCGCCCATGCGGGTGACCAGCGCCTTGCTGATGGCCAGGCCCAGGCCCGTGCCGCCAAAGCCTCGGCTGATCGAGCTGTCGGCCTGGGTGAAGCGCTGGAACAGGCGGGCCTGCACCTCGGGTGCGATGCCGATGCCGGTGTCGGTGACCTCGAAGCGGGCGCGGCCCGGCGCGCCAGCCAGGTCCAGGCGGGCGGTGACCGCGCCGTCGCGGGTGAACTTGATGGCGTTGGAGACCAGGTTCAGCAGCACCTGGCGCAGGCGGGTCTCGTCCAGGCTGAAGAGGGCGGCTTCGTCGCCGAGCACCTCGACCCGCAGGTCCAGGCTCTTGGCCTCGGCCGCCGGGGCGGCGATGGCCATGGCGTCGCGCAGCACCAGGGCCGGCGACAGTGGCTCGGGGGCCAGCTCCATCCGGCCGGCTTCCAGCTTCGAGAAGTCCAGCAGGTCGTTGATGATCTCGACCAGCGAGCGGCCCGAGCGGCCGATCAGGTCGACGCGGCGGCGGCTGTCGGGCGACAGGCCCGGATCGTCGGCGACCAGATCGGCGAAGCCCAGGATGCTGTTCAGCGGGGTGCGGATCTCGTGGCTGATCGTGGCCAGGAACTCGGACTTGGCCTTGTTGGCGGCCTGGGCGCTGGCCTGGGCGGCGCGGGCGATGTCGCGGCCGCGGGCCATCAGGGCCTGAAGGCGCTTCTGCCGCTCCAGGATCATGGCCGCCATCAGGCAGACGGCGAACAGCATGGCGTGGAAGATCAGCACGTGGCGCAGCGGCGACAGCGCCACGGCCGGATCGACGCCCGTCCGGTGCAGCACGGCCGGGATCGAGGCGGCCAGCGAGGCGATGACGACGATGGCCGCCGCGCGCGGTCCGCCCCGGAACACGGCCAGCATGGCGGGGGCGAACAGCAGGGCCTGCAGCGCCGGTTCCCAGGTGAAGATCGCCACGGCGGTCAGCGCCACCAGCAGGGTCAGCACCGTCAGTTGCCAGGCCGAAGCCGCGAACAGCGGCTTGTGGCGGCGATCCATCAGGATGATCGTGGTCGGCATGGCCAGGATCAGGCCCAGCACATTGGGCATGATCCAGTCGGCCCAGCCGTCCAGGGCCGGGCGGCCTTGCGAGACGGCCAGGGTCGCGGTGGTGATCATCGACAGGGCGACGATGAACACCGTGGCCACGCCGGTGATCCGCGCCAGGCCCCACGGGCTGCGCATGTGGTTGGTCAGTCGCAGGCGGTGCAGGCCCCAGGCCGTGATCGCCACCTGCAGGATATCCTGCGGCGCGACGACCAGGATGAACGATACGTCGACTCCGGCGACCAGCTCGACGGCGACGTCGGCCAAGGCGGCCAGGATCAGCAGGATCCAGCGCGCCCGGCCCGTTAGGGTCAACAGGCCGGCGATCAGCACGGCGTTGGCGGTCCAGATCGACGGCAGGTTCTTGGTCGCGCCGGCCAGGAACAGGCTGTAGGCCATCGACCCCACGAAGGCCGCGAGCAGGCCCGCGATCCTCAGGGTCTGGCCGTCCTGTAGAAGAGGCTCGGTGCTACGCTTCACGTCTGTTCACCCGTATTGGGCCACCCACACTGGGAAGGCCAGAATGCGCGCGCAGGCGACTGCCGCCGGTTAATCGCGGCAGCGTCAAATTGGCGCGGGTCAGCGCGCGTCAGGCCTTGCGCCCGCCACGATTTCGCGGTGAGCGTGGGGCGAAATACGGACAAGGGATTCTGGGTATGCGGGTATCTGTTATGGCGGTCGCGGCGGCGGGGGTGATGCTGACGGGCTGCGCGGCCGTGCCCTCGATGCCGTGGTCGAAGTCGGAAGCGATGCCGACGCGGGCCAGCTGCCCGGCGATGAAGACCGAGCAGTGGCAGCCGGTCGTCGACGCGGCGGTCCACAAGACCTTCGACCGCGACCTTCAGAAGCGCTTTGGCGACACCGCCAGCCATGTGCGGATCGCCTGGGGCAAGACTGACAAGGGCGACACCACGGTCACCGCCCAGCGGATCGGCCCGGCCAAATACGCCATGCCGCAGGTCGGCAAGGGCGGCGAGGTCGAGGTCGTCTTCCAGGCCTGCACGGGCAAGCCCCTGAAGACCCGCAAGCTGGCCAATCTGGAGAAGAATCCTCAGGTCTCGGCGCCCGAAGCCGCTCCGGCGCCGCAGGAGCGCCCGGCCCCACGCAAGCGTGGGATCAAGTGGCCCTGGAAGTCGTAATCAGGCCGGGCTGACGCCTCAGCGTCGCTCCAGAACCCGGAAGGTGAAGGCGTGGTCGTCGCCTTCGCCGGCCGGGTGTTCCTCGCGCCGGACCTCGGTCCAGGCGCTCTCGTCGAAGTCCGGGAAATGCACGTCGCCGTCGACCTCGGCGGCGACCTCGGTCAGGTACAGCCGCTTGGCCTTGGGCAGGGCCAGCTCGAACAGCGCCCGGCCGCCGATCACGCAGACCTCCTCGGCCCCGTCGTCAGAGGCCTGTTCCTTGGCGATCTCGACGGCTTCCATCCAGGTCTCGCAGGCCACCGCGTTCTGGGGCTCGAAGCTCTGGTCGCGCGACAGCACGATATTGGTCCGGCCGGGCAGGGGCTTGCGCGGCAGGCTGTCCCAGGTCTTGCGGCCCATGATGATGGGCTTGCCCAGGGTGTTGGCCTTGAACAGCGCCAGGTCCGACTTCAGCCGCCAGGGCAGGTCGCCGTCACGACCGATCACGCCGTTGGCCGCGCGGGCGACGACGATGCTGAGTCCGATCAAACCGAGACCTCGGCCTTGATGTGCGGGTGGGCCTGGTAGCCTTCCAGCGTGAAGTCCTCGTAGTCGAAGGCGAACAGGTCGCGCTTGTCGGCGATCTTCAGCGTCGGGAAATCGAAGGGCTCGCGGGTCAGCTGCTCGCGGGCCTGGTCCAGGTGGTTCAGATAGAGGTGCGCGTCGCCGAAGGTGTGGACGAACTCGCCCGGCTCCAGGCCGACGACCTTGGCGACCATCAGGGTCAGCAGGGCGTAGGACGCGATGTTGAACGGCACGCCCAGGAACACGTCCGCGCTGCGCTGGTAGAGCTGGCAGGACAGCTTGCCGTCGGCGACGAAGAACTGGAACAGGCAGTGGCAGGGCGGCAGGGCCATGTCGTCGACATCGGCCGGGTTCCAGGCCGTGACGATGTGGCGGCGGCTGTTGGGGTTGGTCTTCAGGTTCTCGACGAGATTGCTGATCTGGTCGATCACCCGGCCGTCGGGCGTGGCCCACGAGCGCCATTGCTTGCCGTAGACGGGGCCGAGGTCGCCGTTCTCGTCGGCCCACTCGTCCCAGATGCGCACACCGTTGTCCTTGAGATAGGCGATGTTGGTGTCGCCCTTCAGGAACCACAGCAGCTCGATGAAGATCGAGCGCAGGTGCAGTTTCTTGGTCGTCAGGACCGGGAAGCCCTTGGCCAGGTCGAAGCGGATCTGCCGGCCGAACACGCCCAGCGTGCCGGTGCCCGTGCGGTCGCCACGCTGCACGCCGTTATCCAAAATATCCTGAAGGAGCTCCAGATACTGCCATTCTGGATGGGTCGTATCGATGCGAGTTTTCGGAACAGCGTGGATATTCATTTGCGCACCGGCCTATCTGACCTGTGCGGTTTGCAGCGTCTCGCGGACACGCGCGACAATGTACTTAACGCAGTACACGACGCTTAACGAATACGAGTCGCCGACTCACCGCATATAAACAGGACCTGTGGATAACGTCTGAACATGAACAGAGTTACCCACAGCTTCTGTGGATGAGCGTTTTGTCGTGCGATTCTCGGCAACCGCAGAGATTCGAGTTTCACCAAGCGGAAAATCTTCAAAATCTCTAGATGTACGGGCCCACGTATTGGGCCCGTACGGATATCACTTCGCTGGTTGCAGCGCCGTGTTCAGCACCCAGCCGACATTGTCGTTCTCATCGGCCACTTCCCACCAGGCGTCCTGCTTGTTCCCGGTCGGATAGACGTTCATGCCCGGGTCCAACGCGCGGACCAGCTTGCCGTTGGCGGCGGGGGCGGCGCGGAGGTTGGTCGCGCGTAGCGTCGTGAAGGTCTTCTGCGGCGCGGCGGCGGCGGCGGCCGGCGCGTCGCCCAGGACGCCCAGGTCCGTGACCATCTTCGAATAGGCGTTGATGAAGGCCAGGGTGACGATGCGGCCGATGTCGGTGTCCTCGTAGCCGCCGCCCACGACGCCGCCCCAGGCCAGCCCGCCGCCGCCCGCGCCCCAGCTGACGTCGTTCTTCACGGCGTAGCCTTCCTGCACCGACATGGTCTCGGTGGTGCGGACATTGGTCAGCGACAGCTGGGTGTTGGCCTCGACCTTCTTGGTCTTGATGCCGCCGATCAGCGCGCCGGCGCGGCCGCCGATCAGGGCCCCGGCGATGCCCGCCGCCGCGCCGCTGCTGTTGCTGTCGCCGCCCTGGACCTCGGCCACCAGCACGTAGTCGGCGGCCTTGACCTGGCCCTGGCCGACATTGGAGCCGCGCTGCAGGCCAAGATTGCCGCCGATGGCGCGCTCCTTCTCGGCCGCGCCTAGCCCCGCGCCCCGGTCGACCAGGTTGAAGCAGCCCGAGCGCTGGACGATGGCCCGCAGCACCTTCTGCGGCGAGGCCAGGTTGTACTGGGTCCAGCCGCGCGGATCATCGCCGTCGACGATCGACAGCGTGCCCATCTTGCGCGTGCAGTGCGGCACTTCCGACGAGGCCTGGACCTGCATCTTCTGCGCCTTGCTGGGCTTGGCCTGGGCGAAGGCGGCGTGGGGCGTCAGGACGACGAGCGCGATGCTGGTCGCCAGCACCCGGTTGAGCGTTTTCATGAATCTTTTCCCTGCGAATTTTGCAGGGAGGGCGGCTATCCAGCGAAGCCGCCTTCGTCGAGGAATTCGCGCTCGGCGTCGGTGGTTATGCGACCAAGACCCGGATTCCGATGGGGGAAGCGACCAAACCGGGCGATGATATCGCGATGGATGAGGGCGTACTTCATCGACTCCTCGTCGCCGGTGTCGGCCTGGAGGGCGGCGAACAGCTCGACGCTGAACTCCTGGTCGACCAGCGATTCCGAGTGCTCGAACGGCAGGTAGAAGAACGGCCGCAGGTCCGCCTCGATGGTCGGGTCGGTGTCGTGGCCGGCGGCGATGGCCTCGCGGGCGAACATCCGCGCCAGCGGGTCGCTGGCGAAGGCGTGCGGGGTGTTGCGGAACATGTTGCGCGGGAACTGGTCCAGCAGGATCAGCAAGGCCAGCGAGCCCAGCGCCGTCTGCGCCCAGCTGTCGTAGCGGCGCATGGTGGCGCGGTAGTGGGTCTGTTCGAACTTCAGGATGATGGCCTGGTCGAAGGCGGAGTCCTTGGCGAACCACTTCTTGGGCCCCGCTCCACGCCAGAAAGCGACGACATCGTTGTAGTGCGCGCTCATCGAAGGCCCTCACGCGTTCTGTCTGTTCAAGCCCGGTTCATCGGGCGAGTCCGAGAGTGCTATCAAGGGACAAGCCCGGGCTTTGCTTCAAGGCCCTTCGGAGCACGAAATGAAACGTCTGATCACGACCGCCATGCTGCTTTCCTTGCTGGGCGGTGCGGCGGCGCAGGCCGGCGCCGCCGGGGCGGTGGTCGCTCAACAGCAACTGGCGCAGCGCGAACAGCGCGACGGCGGCCCGCGCGGCGATCGCGGGGACGGCGGCGGCCGGGTTGAACGCGGTGATCGCGGCGGTGGTGACCGTGGCGGTGATCGCGGCGGCGGCGGTTGGAACCGGGGCGGCGGCGAACGTCCGCAGGTCCAGGCCCAGCCTCAGCCTCAACAGCAGCAGAACAACGGCGGCGGCTGGAACCGCGGCGAGAACCGAGGTGATCGGGGCGACAACCGCGGCGATCGCGGCGGCCGTCCGGACTGGAACCGCGGCGAGCGTCCGCAGCAACAGCCGCAACCGCAGCAGCCCCAGGCTCAGCCGCAACCCCAGCAACAGCCGCAGAACAACGGCAGCGGCTGGAACCGCAACGACAACCGTCCGGGCGGCTGGAACCGCGACGACAATCGTGGGCGCGGCAACGACAATCGTCCGGATCGGGGCAACGACAACCGTCCCGGTGGTTGGGACCGCAACGACCGGAACGACAATCGTCCGGGCGGCTGGGATCGCAATGACCGCAACGACAATCGCGGCGGCTGGGACCGCAACGACCGTCGTCCCGGCCAAGGCCAGTACCGTGATCGCGACCGGGGCCGTTCGCAGTACGACCGCAACCACTACCGCCCGAGCTTCCGCTCGAGCCAGCGCTACCGCGCCCCGGCCTACCGCTATCCGCGCGGCTGGTATGTGCGCAGCTGGTCGTTCGGCGACTATCTGCCGGGCGGCTGGTACGGCAGCTCGTACTATCTGAACTGGGGCGCGTACGGCCTGCCGCTGCCGCCGATCGGCTGCGAGTGGGTCCGGGTCGGCGACGACGCCATCCTGGTCGACATCTGGAGCGGCCAGGTCCTGAGCGTCTACTACGACCTCTTCTGGTAATTGCAGCGGGCGGGTCTCTTTCGAGGCCCGCCCGTTTTTTCTTTCATCGCGATGTCGGCTTCGGCGCAGCTGCGCCGTCCTCGGTCCAAAGGCGGACTTGCCGCCGGATGGAGAGAGATCCGATGAAAGCTTCCCCCATGGTGTGGACCGGCCGCGTGCTGACCGGCCTTTTCGCCCTCTTCATGCTGGGCGCGTCGATCGCGCCCAAGCTGCTGGGCATGCCCGTGGCGGCGCAGACCATGGTCGCTCTGGGCTGGAAGGCCGACTACGTCCTGATGATCGGCCTGATGGAGCTGGCCTTCCTGGCGCTCTATCTCTTCCCGCGCACGTCGCTGCTAGGTGCGGTGCTGATGACGGGCCTGCTGGGCGGGGCCATGGCCACCCAGGTGCGGGTCGAGAACCCGCTGTTCAGCCACGAGCTGTTCTCGCTCTATCTGGGTCTGTTCATGTGGGGCGGCCTGTGGCTGCGCAACCCGGCCCTGCGCGCCCAGTTTCCCTTCCGCCGCGCCTGACCGCGCCTATATCGACGCGAACGAGGGAGCAGACGCATGAAGCCGGCCGGGATCGACCACGTGGTGCTGCGGGTGCGCGACCGCGCCGTGGCCGAGGCGTTCTATATGGACGTCATCGGCTGCGCGCTGGAGCGCCGGCAGGACAGGATCGGCATGACGCAGCTGCGGGCCGGGGCCTCGCTGATCGACCTGGTCGAGATCGACGGCGTCCTGGGCCAGCAAGGCGGGGCCGCGCCGGGCGTCGAAGGCCGCAACCTGGACCACTTCTGCATCGCCATCGAAGGCTTCGACCTGGAGACGGTCAAGGCCGAGCTGGTCGCCAAGGGCGTCGAACTGGGCGACGAGGGCGAGCGCCACGGCGCCTCGGGCCTGTCGGTGTCGATCTATCTGAAGGACCCCGACGGCAACGGGCTGGAGCTGCGCGGCTAAACATTGGTCGTCGACAGCGCCGCGCGCTCGTCGTCCTTGGTCGCCACCACGCCCTTCTTCTCCACGTGGCGGATGAAGGCGCTGGCCCAGGCGTCGAAGGGTTTCAGGGCCTTGGCGTCGGCCATGGCGTCCTCGATCTGGTCGTCGGCATAGGGCACGCCCTCGCCGAAGACGCCCGCCACCCACAGCTCGTCGGGGACCTCGATCCCGCTGTAGCGGCACTGCCAGACCAGGCCCTGATAGGCCAGGCGCTCGTCCGCATAGGGCTCCTCGGCCGGATCGAACCACTCCTTGTCCCGCACCAGGGTGGGCCGGCCGTCCTTGCCCAGTTCGTTGGCCCCGCCGTCGCAATAGGTGAAGAAGCCGGCCGAGCGGCCCTCCAGGTGGTTCCTGGTCAGCTGCTGCCACTCGGGCGAGCGCTCAAGCGCCTGGGCCTTCAGGGTGTCCTTCTTGTCGATCAGGTCGGGGCGGGGATTGCCGCCGGCCGCGCAGACCAGGCGGTCGAACATCAGCTTGAAGTTGGTCGTCGGCCCGTACCAGTTGGTGGGCCCGATCAGCGCCCAGGCGTCGGCGCGGGCCAGGCGTCCATAGAGGTCCAGGTCCCACATCAGGTCCGGCTGGTTGGTCGAGCGCGGGCCGTAGCAGTTGCAGGGATAGACACACAGCGCCATCGACGAGCTGACGCAGGCGTTGCAGGCCTGGATCTTGGGCTTGCCGTGCTGGTTGCCCAGGTCCTCGGTGTCGACCTGCCAGCCCGGCGGCATGCGCGCAGCCATCCGCAGCATCAGGGCGCGGGCCTTGGAATCCAGGCCCGGGCAGCTGTTGTGGCGGCGCTGCGAACCGGCGATCAACAGCACCCTCAGCGGGCGGTGTTCGGTCGGGCGAATGGCGGCTTTGGGCGGCTCGTGGCCGTCCTTTTCGGGTGTCGGCATGGCGTACGAACGCACGAGCGCCTAAAACGTGGCCGGAAGGCTCCTGGCATTTCGACGTTCTTTCGGCTTCGCCTTGACGAAACGGCAAAAAAACGCTCAAACGCCCGGCCTTTGTCGCTCTACCGTTGCGTCGAGCGGCCCTGATTGACCAGTCCTGGAGAAAAAACATGCGCGTCTACTACGACCGCGACGCCGACATCGCCCGCATCTTGGACAAGAAGATCGCGATCGTAGGCTATGGTTCGCAAGGTCATGCGCACGCTCTCAACCTTCGGGACTCGGGCATCAAGAACGTAGCCGTGGCGCTGCGCGCCGGTTCGCCGACCGCCAAGAAGGCGCAAGGCGAAGGCCTGCAGGTCATGACGGTGGCCGAAGCCGCCGCCTGGGCCGACCTGATCATGATCCTGGCGCCGGACGAGCATCAGGCCGCGATCTACAAGAACGACATCGCCCCCAACATCCGTGACGGCGCGGCCCTGCTGTTCGCCCACGGCCTGAACGTCCACTTCGGCCTGATCGAGCCGAAGGACACCATCGACGTCCTGATGGTCGCGCCGAAGGGCCCGGGTCACACCGTGCGCGGCGAGTACCAGAAGGGCGGCGGCGTGCCCTGCCTGATCGCCGTGCACCACAACGCCACCGGCAACGCCCTCGACCTCGGCCTGGCCTACGCCTCGGCCATCGGCGGCGGCCGCTCGGGCATCATCGAGACCAACTTCCGCGAAGAGTGCGAGACCGACCTGTTCGGCGAACAGGCCGTCCTGTGCGGCGGCACCGTCGAGCTGGTCCGCGCCGGCTTCGAAGTGCTGGTGGAAGCCGGCTACGCGCCGGAAATGGCCTACTTCGAGTGCCTGCACGAGCTGAAGCTGATCGTCGACCTCATGTACGAAGGCGGCATCGCCAACATGAACTACTCGATCAGCAACACGGCCGAGTACGGCGAGTACGTCACCGGTCCGCGCATCATCACGCCGGAAACCAAGGCCGAGATGAAGCGCGTGCTGGAAGACATCCAGTCGGGCAAGTTCGTCCGTGACTTCATGCTGGAAAACCAAGTGGGCCAGCCCTCGTTCAAGGCCACGCGTCGCCGCGCGGCCGAGCACCAGATCGAGGAAGTCGGCGGTCGCCTGCGCGACATGATGCCCTGGATCGCCAAGAACAAGCTGGTCGACCAGGCCAAGAACTAAGCTTCAGTACCAGAGTAATCCCGCTGAGCCCCCGGCCCCCAAAGGCCGGGGGCTTTTCGTTTTGGGCCTTGCGCGGTCTCGGCGCGAATGCATACTGAACCACATGGTTCAGCAATCGGCCGCCCGCCTCGACGCCTCCTTCGCCGCCCTGTCGGACGCCACCCGGCGTGGCGTCCTGGAGCAGCTGGGACGTCGCGAGGCCTCGATCACCGACCTGGCCGAGCGGTTCCAGATGACCCTCACGGGCATGAAGAAGCACGTCAGCGTGCTGGAACAAGCCGGCTTGGTGGTGACCGAAAAGGTCGGGCGCGTGCGCACCTGCCGGCTCGGCGTGGGCGGCCTGGAGGACGAGGCGGCGTGGATCGAACGCTACCGCCGCCGCTGGGACCTGCGCTTCGACGCGCTGGACGAGATCGTCGAGGAATTGAAACAGAGGGAAGCTCAGAATGTCGGCAAAGAATAAGACGGTGGTCGAGCGCAAGTCCGACCTGGAGCTGGTCGTGACCCGCGTCTTCGACGGCCCGGCGCGCATCGTGTTCGAGGCCTGGAGCCAGCCGGAGCTGTTCCAGCGCTGGTGGGTGCCCAAGTCGATCGGCGTGCCGCTGCGGGCCTGCGAGATGGATGTCCGCACCGGCGGCGGCTATCGCCTGGAGTTCGGCCACGATGCGGCCAATTCGATGGCCTTCTTCGGCAAGTACATTGAGGTGACGCCGCCGTCGAAAATCGTCTGGACCAACGAAGAGGCCGGCGAGATCACGGTCACCACGGTCACCTTCGACGACCAGGGCGGTCAGACCCTGCTGACCTTCAGCGAGCTCTATCCCACCCGGGAGGCCTGCGACGAGGCCATCACTGGCTCGGCCGCCGGCCTGCCCGAACAGTTCGAGCAGCTGGACGCGCTGCTGCCTGAACTGGCCGCCTGAGGGGCGCGAAGCCCTCGGCCGCTGCCGAGGGCTTCGTTTCCGGCTTGCGCGGACTGGCCGCTCGCGGAAAGGTTCGCGCCGGTCCCGCTTGGGGACAGGGGAGACCTCCATGAAACACCTGCTCGCCGCCCTGATCGCCACCGCCGCCGTCTCGACCGCCGCCGCGCCATCCTTCGCCGCCGAGGTCGCCTACGGCCTGGACCCGGCCCACACCGAGACCACCTTCACGATCGACCGCTTCGGCTTCACCTCGATCATCGGCATTTTCGCCAAGTCGGAAGGCACGATCTGGCTGGACGAGGCCGCGCCCGAGAAGTCGCGCGTCGAGGCCACGGTCACCGTCGACAGTCTGCTGACCGCCAACCCCACTCGCGACGAGCACATCAAGGGCGAGCGCTGGCTGAACGCCGCCAAGAGCCCGACCATGACCTTCAAGTCGACCAAGGTCGAAAAGACCGGCGATACGACCGCCAAGGTCACCGGCGACCTGACGATTATGGGCGTGACCCAGCCGGCCGTGCTGGACGTCAAGCTGAACAAGATCGGCACGGCGCCCAACAAGCAGAAGAAACAGGCGGGCTTCACCATCACCGGCCAGATCAGCCGCAAGGCCTTCGGCAGCGCCGGCGCGGCCGGGGTGATCGGCGACGCGGTCAACATCCGCATCGAGACCCTGGCGGTCGCGCAATAAAAACTGTCATCCCGGCCAAGCGCGAAGCGCGCCGAGCCGGGACCGCCGGAAGCTCTGAGTTTGCTGCGGTCCCGGGTCTTCGCTGCGCTACGCCCGGGATGACAGCTTTGGATCACCCCAGCACGAACACCGGCCCCCAGGCCACCTGGTAGCGGTGCTCGCCCGAAGACAGGTGCGGGCGCAGCTGCCAAGCGCCGGGCGGCAGCACGCTGGGCGGGCGGCCTTCGACATAGGTCGTGGTCAGCACCTCGCCGCCGGGCTCGGAGACCGAGAACTGGCGGATGGTCGGAGCGGCGTTGGTCAGGGCGCGGGCGATCTCGTCGGCGGATCGGACGCGCAGCGGCGCGGGGCCGGGCAGGCGGGCGGCGACCTCGGCATAGGCCCCGACGGCGATGACGCGCGGCCCCTGGCGCAGCACGCCGTAGCCCACATGGGTGAAGCCCGGCTGCAGCAGGTTGGCGCGGTGGCCAGGGCTGGTGCGCCACTGGTTCATGATCTGGTCGGGCCGCACCGCGCCGGCGGCGTTGAGGCGCATGGCGATATTCTCGCCCGGCGCGCCGACCAGGTCGCGGGCCAGCAGGCCGACGCGGCCGGCGGCGGAATACCCCTCGCGCGTGACGTGGTCGAAGACGCCAGTGACGGCCATGTCAGCGGCATGGGCGCGGGCGGCGCGGGTCAGGCCAGCGTCGAAGGCCAGAGGGGCGGGGCCCTCGCGGCGACGGAGCAGGTTGGTGAGGTCCAGCAGGGTCTCTTCGAAGTCGGGATCGAAGTCGCCGCCGGGCGGATCGTCCAGCAGGCCGCGCAGACGGCGCTCATAGGCCATCCAGGGCTGCGGCGGGGCGGCCAGAACCGGCGTCGCGGCGAGGAAAAGACCGCCAGCCCAGAAAGTTCTTCGCGCGATAGGCCTCATTCGCTCTCCGACAAGTCATTGACAGTCGACGTCAGGAACCAGACCTAAGACGCATGCGCCCTGTCCGTTCCCTATGGCTGGCCGGCCCCGAGGTCTGGCTCCCCGATTCCGAAGCCCAGGCGGCGCGTCAGCGGGCCCTGTGCCTGGACGCCGGCCTCGAGCCCCTGATCCAGACCCGCATGGCGCCGGGCGAGGGCAGCGACGAGCTGGAAGCCCGGCAGTTCTACGCCGGCCGCATGGCGCAATTGCGCCAGGCCGATGCGGCGGTGATCAACCTGACGCCCTTCCGCGGCCCCAGCGCCGACACCGGCGCGGTGTTCGAGGCCGGGGTGCTGGCCGGGCTGGGCAAGCCGACCTTCGCCTATGTGAACATCACCAGCGAACTCCAGGTCGAGTATGTGGCCCGCGTCGACGCCATCCTGGGCGCGACCCTGGACGAGAACCACATCTGGCGCGACGGCGACGGCTGCGTGATCGAGGACTACGGCCTGCCCGAGACGGTCATGCTGTGGGGCGAGGCGCGGCGGCTGTTCGTGATCGTCACCGAGGACCCGCTGCGGGACCTGACGGGCCTGGAGCTGTGTTTGCAGGCCCTGGCGCTGTACGCGGAGTAGCTCCCAGATCCTCCCCCTGACGGGGGAGGTGGCGCGAAGCGCCGGAGGGGGAACTTGTCCTGGCCCGGCCTCGGGGGGGG